>JBBSBV010000018.1:0-89230 GCA_038250905.1 Acidimicrobiia bacterium | reverse complement strand
TTCGCCGCACCGTTGCCGTTCCCGACCCCGTTCGCCTTGCCGTTGCCGTTCGCCGCACCGTTGCCGTTCCCGACCCCGTTCGCCTTGCCGTTGCCGTTCGCCGCACCGTTGCCGTTCCCGACCCCGTTCGCCTTGCCGTTGCCGTTCGCCGCACCGTTCCCGTTCCCGTTGCCGTTCGCCGCACCGTTGCCGGGCGCGGTGGTGGGGGACGAGCCGGACACACTCGTGATGGGCGACGTCGACCCAACCGGAACCGAGGTCGAGGCGGAGGCGGAGGCGGAGGCGGTGCCCGACTCGGACCGGCCCCGATTGCGATCGGTGTTCCCGGCGATCGGCTCGCGGTGCGAACCCGGCCCCCGTCCCGAGCCGGATCCGTGTGGCGCGGGCCTGCTCGGTGGTTCGGGGTCCGGCAACGAAATGCCGAGATGCGAGACAGCACGCGCCATCGCGTGCTGCACCGGGTCCGGGAGCGAACCGCTCGCGGCCGCGACCGAAGCCAGCGCCAACGAGCCGAGCCCCACGAGCGAAACCGCGAACACAGTGCGGCGAGACCGTGGCGCATGGCGGGCCCACGACGGGACCCCGAACGCGACGGGGACCGCGCCCCGCTCGTCCCCGGTCGTCCGCCCCCCGACGGTGGTCTCCTCACGATCGGCGTGGCGGCGCAAGAACTCGTCGACTTCGGATCGTGACGTCGCATGCCTCAGCCGCGACCGACCCCGCCAGCCGAGGTACCGCACCCGCCCGATCGAGGTACCGACGACCTGTGCTGTCTCGTTCGGATGCAGTCCGGCGGCCACAGTCAACGCGAGCACGTCGGCCTCGGCCGGCGGCAGCGCGGCGAAGGCACGCTCGATGTCGGTGAGGTCGTCGAGATGTTCGTCCGGCGGTAGCTGGGCGGTCACGCGCCGGGCCGTCCCGTACGCGAGCAGGTCCATGGCGTGCTCGTCTACGGGCGCCGACGGCAGCGGCTCCCCCATCTCGCGCCAGACCTCGTGCTCGACGGTACGGGCCGATCCCGGCGCTCGGAGCCGGAGGTAACGGCTCAGACGCATCGCGGTCCCAGACCCGACGCCGCTCGGTTTCGTACCGTCGTCCGGAGGACCGTCCGGGTCCAGCGCCGACTCGAGCCGCACGACCGCGGTGACTCCCCCGTGCCGGCCCGGCTCCAGTCGCACGTCTCCGCCGCAGGCTCGGGCCAGGTCGCGCACGATGGTCAGGCCGATGCCGAGGCCCTCCCCGTGCGACGCGGCCCCCCGCCAGAACCGATCGAACGCCCGCTCCCGGTCCTCCACCGGGAGGCCGGGTCCGGTATCGCTGACCGTCACGATCACGTCGGGGCCGGCCGCCGCGACCACGATCCCGATGGTCGAGTCCCTCGGGGCGGCTTCGACCGCGTTCTCGATGAGATTGTCGAGGATCTGCTCGACCGCGCCTTCGACGACCAGCGCTCGCACCGGCACCGGCGCGTCGAACTCGATCTCGATGTGCTCCTCGTGCGCGAGGTCGCGCCACGCGTCCGCGCGCGCCCGCGCGATCGAACCGACGTCGGCCGGTTCCCGTTCGGCCTCACCGTCGACCACCCGCGACAGCACGAGGAGGCCCTCCACGAGCCGCTTCATGCGCCCCACCTCGTCCCGCACGCGGACGAACGTGTCCAACGAGGAATCCACGTCGCCGACAAGGTAGCGGTGGCGGATGAACTCCATCCCCGTGCCGATCGTGGTGAGGGGGGTCCGCAGTTGGTGCGAGACGTCGCTCGCGAACTGCGCCTGGCGGTCGAGGGTCGTCTGGACCCGCGCGCTCATCGCGTTGAAGGCCTCGGCCAGCTCGCGGATCTCCTTCGGGCCGCTGACCTCCACGATCGGCGCGGAGTCCTCGCTGGCGATCGACCGGGTCGCGCGCACCAGTTGGCCGAGCGGCCGCACGACGGCCCGCGCCACGATGAGGGCGAGCAGCGCCGACAAACCGATCGCCAGCAACAGGACCGGCGTGAAGTACTTCGCCTGGGCAGCCGCGGCCGCCGACAACACCGAGCTCCGTTTCGCGATGACGACCACACCGACGATCCCGCGGTTCGACTTGATGGGAACCCGGATGACCTCGTAGTCGTGGTCGGCGACCCGAATCGTGCGTGCACTCGCGTTGCCACCCGACTGACCCAGCCCCGGAATCGCCTGGCGTTCGAGCACCTGCCGGAGTCCCCGCGGGCGTGAAGCCGGGGCGACCGCGACCAACGACCCGGTGCGATCCGTGACCGCGATGGTCGAGCTCGCCCGCCGCGCCGCGGTCGTCGTCCAATCGGCGATGCGCCGCCGCGCCGCCGGACCCGGCGGGTCCTCGAGGTTGTCCTGCACGAGGATCGCCATCTCGAACGCGTTCCGCTCGATGTCGATCACGGCCCGACGTTCGGCGGCAACCCGCGCGGTGTCCTGGACGAACACGTCGAAGACGACGAGCACGGCCACCGAGACCGCGAGCAGGGCGGCGAAGAGTCGGCGCGTCACGCCACGGGTTCGACGCGGAAGCCAACCCCGCGCAACGCCACGATCCGCAGCCCGCCGTCGAGCTTGCGTCGGATCGCGGCGACGTGCGCGTCGAGCGTCTTCGTGGGCCCGAACCAGTGGGCCCCCCACACGTGTTCGATGATCTCGTCCCGCCGGCAGGCGGCGCCCGCGTCCTCACAGAGGTAGGTGAGGACGTCGAACTCCTTCGGCGTGAGGTGCACCTCCGTGACGTCGAGGTACACGCGCCGGGTGCGGCGGTCGATCCGCACGTGGCGGCCGACGTCCAGGGTGTGCTCCGACTCACGCCGCGGCAATGAGCGGCGGCCGATCACCCGAATCCGAGCCAGGAGCTCGCGCAGGCTGTACGGCTTCACGAGGTAGTCGTCCGCGCCGAGTTCGAACCCGAGGACGCGATCGAGTTCTTCGCCGGCGGCGGTGACCATCATGATCGGCACATCCTCGTCGCGGCGCCGCAGCTCGCGGCACACCTCGCGCCCGTCGAGGTCGGGCAGGTGGAGATCGAGGAGCACGAGGTCGTAATCGGACGCGGCGAGTGCAGACCGGCCATTCGGAGCGATCTGTACCGAATGGGAGTTGGAGGTCAGCGCCGCCTTCACATTCGCAGCCAGGGCGGCATCGTCCTCCACCAGCAGGATGCGCATGCCGTGAGTGTGGTGGAGGTGAGGAAGGGGGCGGTTGTCCTTTACCGCTTCTCGGACCAATCCGGGATTTCCCAGGGTCTGCACCATCGTTCCCTCTCCGGTCATTCCGGTCTTCCGCATATTCCTCGGTACCTTCGTAGCAAACAGCTTTACCCGCGCGCGCGTATCCCGCGGCGACCGGGATCCACCCCCAACGCGGTTCCGGCCGGCACCGACCCCGATGGTCCGGTGGGCCGAAAGGCCCAGTACTGCGGCCATATTTCTGCCTCGCGGCGTCCAGAAGCCCCTACAGCTGACTCGGATCGGGTGCCGATGGACAGGAGAGATCCAAGGTTCATCCAAGAACCTCGGCCGAGTCCCGGGAATCCACATGACGGCGCGCTGGAAACGAGGAGGAACGGTGCGTCCGGCTGACGCCGGCCGCGGGCACCTCCGGCCGCGCGTCCTCGTACGCCTGGCGCACCGCGCTCGTCGCGGCGAGGTCGGCATGACCCTCGTCGAGTTGATGGTCGCGATCTCGCTGGTCGCGCTCATCCTGAGCGGAATCGCACTCTCGGTCGGGGTCGACTACAAGGCCATCCAGCTCGCCCGCTCCCGCCAAGTGGCGGAGAACGTCGCCAACCAGCGGCTCGAACAATTGCGCGACGTCGACTACTCGACCATGGCGCTCGACTCCGCGCCGGTCCACAGCACCGACCCCACCGATCCCGACTACTACGTGAGCGCCAACGGCGCGAACTACGACGTGACCGGCACCGGCCAGAACGAGGCGCTCATCGTCGCGTCGGGCACAGGTCCGATCACCCACATCGAGACCCCGGTGACGGTCGGGACCACGATCGTGAGCGTGTACCAGTACGTCACGTGGGTGGACGATCCCTCCATTCCGGGGACCCAGAACCTGAAGCGCCTGAGCGTGGTGGTGAAGTACGCAACCCTCCCGACCGTCGGTGGCAGTCGTCTGCTCCGCGAGTCGGTGGTCCTGACGAACGGCACGGTGAACCTGCCCGACAACGGCAGCACGACGACGTCGTCGTCCACAACGACGACCACGAGCAGCAGCACGACGACCACGACGACCCCCTCCGGGCTCTGTGGGAGCTTCAGCATCGCCGGCAGCAGCGGCGCGACCGTTGGGTACACCTCGAGCACCACCGTGACCATCACCATGGCCCTCACCGGCTGTCCGGGCACGGTGCTCGCCGGCTTCTCCAACAACGGCGGCTCCACCTGGAGTTCCGACGTCGCGTACTCGAACACCAGCCCAAACCTGGCGTGGACCCTGGCGACCGGTGACGGCACCAAGACCATCTCCGGCCGCGTGCGCAACGGCTCCTCCGGCTCGTGGACCAGCCTCGTGAACCAGTCGATCATCCTCGACACGACGCCACCCACGACCCCGGCGACCTTCACGCGCACCGTGTCCTGCTCGGGCAGCAACCGCACGACCAACCTCACGTGGAGCGCCGCGACCGACCTCTACCTCGTCGGTTACCACGTCTACACCAGCTCCGACGGCACTGTCTGGGTGCTGCAGTCGAGCACCAGCGCGCTCACGAAGTCGACCACGAGCAGCAAGGTCAGTACCACCTACTACCGAGTGAAGGCCTATGACGCGGCCGGAAACGAATCCAGTGCGACCTCGAAGATTGCCCTTTCCAAGAACCAGTGCAGCTGAGCGCCGGCACGGGGAGTCGGGCGTGACGATCATCGAACTGGTGATCACCTCCGCGCTCCTGCTCATCGTGCTGCTGACGGTCTTCAACGCGCTCGATTCCGTGTCCGGAGTGCAGGCCTACCAGGCCGACCGCACGAAGAACCTCGACGACATGCGCAACGTGCTCAACAAGATGACCAGGGAGATCCGGCAGGCGACCGCGGTGGAGGAGATCACCGATCCGACCGCGACGACGGTCACGTCGTCGTCGCTCACCTACACGACCGCGATCAACGGCACCGCCACGTCCATCACCTACGCGGCGTCCGGCACGTCGCTCACGCGGAAGGTCGGAACCGCGGCGGCCTTCACGGTCCTCCAGAACCTGAACCCGGGCGCGACCGCGACGTTGTTCACGCGTACCCGGGCCACCGACGTGACCGGTGTGCAGTGGGTCGAGATCGATCTCAGCGTGAATCCGGCCCGCCGGCCCACCACGACCCTCGAACTCAAGTCCGAAGTGAACCTCCGCAACCGCACCGCCAGCCTCACGGGAGCATCATGAATCGGCTCATCCGCCACCGCGACGAACAGGGCGTCGCCCTCGTCACCGCCATCATGGTGGGCTTCATCGCCACGCTGTTCATCTCCTCGATGATGTACGTGGCCTTCCACAACCAGACCAGCTCGGCGAAGAACCGGTCGTGGGGTCAGGCGCTCCACGTCGCCGAATCCGGCGTGCACCAGGCGATCGCGTACCTCCAGAACAGCAGCGGCGTGGTGCCCGCCACCACCCAGACCGGCACGACCGAAGAAGGCACCTACCAATACCGGGTCGTGGCCCAGGCCCGGAACCACTACCAGATCGACGCGGTCGGGACGGTGGGCACCGCGGGCGCCACCCAGGCGACCCGGCGGTTGCGCGTCACGATGGCACCGCCGATCTCGTTCAAGTACGCCCTCTTCTCGCTCTCCGACGTGACCACCAAGAACAACAACGTCGTGTGCGGTGACATCTGGGCCAACACGTACGTGGAGGTCTACAACGGTGACTCCGTGCTCTCGAGCACCAACCCGAGTTGCCCCGCCGGTGGAACGCTCGGCAGCGGGAACGTCGCGGCGGCGACGTCGTACATCTCGATGAGCAACAACTCCACCGTGGAGGGTGATGCATGGTCGGGCGGCTACGACTCGAGCGGCTACGGCATCAGCATGAGCAACGGCGCCACCGTCGGCGGGAACGCGAAGGCGTCCTCGTCGACGCCGTCCTGCGCCGACGATCCATCGCACGCGAAGTACAAGATCGGCGGGGGCTCGATCGCCGGCACCGCCACCGCGTGGGGAACCATCGCGTCGTCGGTCACCGGCACGAAGACAACCAACACCTGCACCGCGGCCCCCGGGACCAAGACCATCCCTCCGTTCACGTTCAACACCGGCAACTACCCGGCCGGCACGGTTCACCAGTACGCGTTCCCCACCGATTACGCCGCGTTCAACACCTACATCGCCGCGAACAAGTCGAACCTCTCCGGGACCTTCTACATCACCGGTGGTGGCGCGTCCTACCCCGTCGACCTCAACGGAACGACGGTCAGCGGTGACCTCACCGTGTACGCCGACACATCACCGATCGACATGACCAGCGGAGGGATGGGCTCCACCGGAGCCACCGACAAGGTCATCGTCCTGGCATCCCTCTACGCCGCACCGGCCTCGAGTTGCACGACCACGGGCGGGAACCCGTCCGACTGCGCCATCGGCTTCAAGAACAACTTCTCGATGACATCGAGCCTGTCGGGCGGCAGTAACACCGCCGTGCTGCTCTACGCCCCGAACGGGCCCGTCGCGTTCAAGAACAACACCGACTTCCACGGTGCCGTGTACGCCAACAACATTCAGGTCAAGAACAACATGAACGTGGCGTACGACTCCCGCCTGGAGCAGATCGTCGGATTCGGCACCGCGACCCTCGACATCACCGACTGGCAGGAGTGCGACCCCGGCGCCGTCACCACGAGTAGCTGCGGCTGACCGGAGCTACCGACCGGAGGGAAGCTCGACGTCCTCCTGCGGCGCGAGGTCCTCGGGTGACGGCACCATCTCGGCGGCACGGTCGATGAGACCGTGGGCCCTCGAGAGCAGCCCGTGGTGTTGCTCGTGGTTGCGGTGGCGCGCCAGCCACGCGGTCACGAGCGCGCCGAGCGCGAACGCCACCACGGGGACGAGCACGCCTAGGAGGTCACCGAAGATTGTGCTCACCAGGTGGCCGGTCGACGACGCGATGGCGCGCCACCCGCGTTCGATCACGGTGCCCGCGGCCCACGCTCCGATCCCCGTCGCGAGGATCGCGAGTGCGACGGTGATGGGGCGGCGCAACACCGCGATCGGTCTGGCACTCACCGCCACCAGCCGCCGGCGTCGCCACAGTCCGACTGCGAGCACCAGCGACGCGACCCCCGCGCCGAGCGGCGCGCCCGCGATGAGCAGCGCCGCGACCGGCCCGCGGTACGAGTAGCCGATGAGTTCGATCCGGTTCAGGTGGTGCGGGTCGAATCGCATCGGGACCTGCATGGTGAGCCACCGCTTCGACGGGTCGGCGAGATACGTCTTGGCCACGTGCCCGTGACCCTGGTCGTCTCGGAACTGCACCCGGACCACCATGCCGTCGTTCTCCCGGACGCCGGTCACGGTGCCGACGGTCCGGTGCCACTGCACCCCCGACTCGGCCCGCCAGTGCAAACCGGCGCGAGCCACCCGGGAAACACCGGTCGCGGTGTAGGGGATCCCGATCAGCACCAACGCCACGACCGCGAGAACCGGCAGGACCCGCAGCGGGTCCCGGGCGGTGGCCCACGCACGCGCGACCCACGTTCGAGCGAGCGCGTTGATCCGCTCGAGCCAGCGCGTGATCCGTTCCAAAACACTCCCCGTCATGGTTGTTGCAGTACCCCATGGTGCGCGCGTCCGACCCTGAGATCGTCGTCACGGACCAAACGGCCTGCGACGTGGCCGGCCGCGCGTCGTCGCCGCGATGACCGCTCAGCGGTAGAAAGCGGGGCTGAACGCGTTCTTGGGGATCTCGTCGAGCGGCGTCGCCACGTCACCGACCGTGGGGCCCACGCCGTCGGCTGCGATCGGATCGAGTACCGCCAGGTCGAAGTCGTAGACCTCGGCCGCGGTGCCCGAGAGCACCTGGCGCAGATCCTCGGGGGTCCAGTCGTGGAACGTGCGCCGCAGGCTGGCCCGGGAGTGTGGTGACGTTCCCTCGTTGTGCGGGTAGTCGGCGCCCCACATCACCTTGTGAAGCCCCAACCGGCGCAGCGCCTTGGCCTCGCGTACCCCGGGGAAGCTCACACCGACCCACACGTTGCGCTCGAAGTACTCGCTCGGCGTCATCGGGAGCACCGCATCGTTCTTGAGGTTCATCTCGCCGATTCGGCCGCTCTGCATCTGCATGTGGAACGCGTCGAGTTGCATCAGCAGCGGTGGGATCCAGTCGCAGCCCTGCTCGGTGAGCACGAGCTTGAGGTTCGGGAACCGTTCGAAGGTCCCGCTCATGAGCAGTTGCCACAACGGCCGGTGCGCGTACCAGGCGGTCTCGATCATCCACTGGATCGTGGAGCTCGGGTACTTGCCGTAGTCGGGCAGGCCGGTGCCGGTCGTGTGGTGGTTGATGATGATGCCCCGCTCCTCGCACACGGCCCAGAGGCGGTCGTAGTGGTCGGAGTAGTAGGGCGGCATGTGCGCGTCGTCCGGGATACCGGGGATCAGGACGCCGCCCCGGAGCCCGTGGTCGTGGATCCACTCGACTTCCTGGATCGCGACGTCGACATCGTCGAGGAAGATCTGGCCGATTCCCGCCCGACGCTCGGGGAAGCGGGAGCACCAGTCCACGAGCCAGCGGTTGTGCGCGCGCAACCCTTCCCAGCGGCGGCGGTAGTCCTCGGCGTCCTGCGGTGCGCGGGCGATGACCACACCGGTCGGGAAGAACGGCGGCACCGTGTTCGGGAACGTCACCTCGGCAACGATGCCGTCCTTCTCGAGGTCGGCGATCCGACGCTCGTCGTCCCAGTTTCGGGACCGACCGTCGTCCTGGAGATCACGGAACGGATTGGAGTACTCGCCGCGCCACGCGTCGAACTCCGCCTGCCACTCGGCCGAGAGGTATTCGCGGTACTGCTCGTGCGAACCACCGGCATGACAGTCGGCCGAGATGATGGTGTACCGCTCATCGGTCGCTGCGGTCATGGGATCCTCCTCGTGGCGCCGGCGTCATCATCGACGGTGCGCCGTTGCCGGTCGCGGAAACCTGACGCTACCGTCAGTTTCTCCCTCCCGGCGATGCGACCCGGGAGCTGCCCGCCATCACCCCGAATGAGGCCCCATGCCAAGCCCCGAGGACATCATCGACATCTGGGTCAACCTGGTCACCGGTCAGGGCGCCCAGGAGTTCCTGGGCCAGGAACAGTTCGCCAACATCCCCGGCTATCTCGGCTCCAGCACCACCGACGGCATCGGGGTCGACGGACTCCTCGCGGTCATGGACGAGACGGGGGTGGCGACCGGGATCTTCTGCACCGGACTCGACCGCACGGCCGAACAGGCACTCGAGATCGCCGACGCATATCCCGGTCGCTTCCTGGTCGCCGCGGGGCTCACCGCCGCCGAGCACCCGACGCGCAACGCGCGCCGGGTCCGCACCCTCGCCGAACACCCCCGGTTCTCGATGGTCCGGGTGATGCCGCTCGCGAACCAGGTCCCCATCACGGACCCCCGCCACTACCCCGTGTTCTCCGTGTGTGAGGAGCTGGGCATCCCGACGGGCATCAACGTCGGCGTACCGGGGCCGCGAGTCCGGTCGCGCGTGCAGCATCCCGAACTGCTCGAGGACGTGCTCATCGACTTCCCCGACCTCGTCGTGATCGGTGCCCACATGGGCCACCCCTACGAGGAACTCCTCATGAACTACATGCGGAAGTGGCCGAACCTCTACCTCTCGTGCACCGCCTACGCGCCCCGGTACATGGACCCGAACCTCGTGACGTTCATGAACAGCTCCACCTATCGCGGGCGGGTGCTGTGGGGCAGCGACGAACCGTGGTTCCCGATGCGCCGGTCGCTCGCCGAGGCCCGGGCGCTGCCGCTCGACCCCGACGCGATGGCGCAGTTCCTCGGCGGGACCGCCCGCCGGCTGCTCGACCGTACAGTTCGGTCATGACGATCCGACACCTGCCCGCCGCCGCGTCACCCGACGAGGTCGCCGCGGCGATCGCCGCCGACGGGTGTGTGGTGATCGACCGCCTCGCGTCGCCCGAGCTGCTCGACCGCATCGAGGCCGAGATGGCCGGCCACGTCGATCGCACGCCGTACGGCACCGACGACTTCGCGGGCCCGCGTACCCGCCGGACCGGCGGCCTGGTGGCGCGGTCGGCGGCCGCCCGGGATCTCGTACTCGACCCACTGGTGCTCGGCACCGTCGACCAGGTGCTCGCGCACGTGAACAACTACCAACTGCACCTCACCCAGCTGATCCGGATCGAGCCGGGCGGACCCGCCCAGGTCGTGCACCGCGACCAATGGGCGTTCGACTTCTTCACGTTCCCCACCGGCTACCAGGTGCAGTGCAACACGATCTGGGCCGCGACCGATTTCACCGAAGCCAACGGCGCGACGCGCGTCGTGCCCGGCAGTCACCTCGCCGCCGACAAGCTCCGCTACGAACTCGCCGACACCGAACCCGCCGAGATGGAGAAGGGTTCGGTCCTCCTCTACGTCGGTTCGCTGTACCACGGCGGCGGAGCGAACACTTCCGATTCAGCACGCGTGGGCGTGAACATCACCTACAGCGTCGGGTGGCTCCGGCAGGAGGAGAACCAGTTCCTCACCGTCCCGCCCGAGATCGCCCGCGAGTTGCCCGAACGACTCCAACGACTCCTCGGGTACTCGCTGGGCGCGTATGCGCTCGGCTACGTCGACGACCTGCGCGACCCGCTCGACGTACTGATGGGCAGGGACACGTCGAGCGGATCGTTCGCCGCTGGCGCCACGCCGCTCGCCGAGAACGCGGGCGTCACCAACCTCTGAGCCACGCCCGCCTTCGCGCGTGCGAACGACCGCTCGACGAGCACCGAGATCGCGAGCAGTGCCGCCGCGACGATGCCGTCGAGCCACCAGTGGTTGGCGGTAGCACTCACCGCGAAGATCGTCGCCGCCGGGTGCAGCAGGATCAGCCACTGCCACCGACTCGTGCCGGCGTCGACCACGACCGCGGCCACCCACACCGACCACGCCACGTGCACCGAAGGCATCGCGGAGAGCTGGTCGGCGATCCCCTGGCCGATCGGTCCGTACACCGACTGGTCGAACAGCCGGGCGACGTCGACGAACCCGTACTGCGGGAACATGCGGGGCGGCGCCACCGGTACGAACTGGATGAGCAGGCACGCGAACGTGGTGAGTGCGAGCGCGGTGCGCCACCGCGCGTGCCGGTCGCGGTGCGCGACGAACAACCACAACAGCGTGATCATCATCGCCGGGGCATGGACGATCGCGTAGTAACCGTTCGTGAACCGCGCCGCCCAGGGATGGTCGATGATCCAGTTCTGCAACACGGTCTCGCTCGGAAACCCCAACGACTCCTGGGTCCGGTGCACCCACCGTCCGTTGGCCAGCCCCTGGTCGACCTTCGCGACACTCAACCGCCCGGCCAACTGCCAGATCGCGTAGAGGGTGAGGACCAGCGCCGCCTCCAGCCCGAACGCAGCGACCGCCCGCTGCCATCCACGCGGCGCGCGCCGCCAGGCCACTCCCACGACCAGACCGATCCCGGCCAGCACGAACGCCCATTGCCACTGGAGCCAACCCACAGGACGTCACTATTGCCGCGGGGATGACGGTTTGGCGCACGCTCCATCCCGGGTGACGTGGACCGAGACGTTGGTCGCGGTCGGGAGGTTCTTGAGCACCAGGGTCGTGGAACACGCGTGCACCACGGCGCCGTTCACCGTCACCGTGTACCCGTCGGGATAGACACGGTGTGGGAGCAACAGGCTCGTCCGGTACTTCGGATCCGCGCGCTGCCCGTCGGGGCGCGTCGTCGAGTAGGTGAAGTCGTACGCACCGGTGGCCGGGTCGAACGACGCGCTCGTCGGCGTGCCGTTGACCGCCATCGGGCTCGGACGCACCAGCGCGGCGATGGTCGACGCCTGCACGTTGTCTCCGACGGGGTTCGCGTTCAGGTCCCGCACCAGGTTCTCGTCGTACGACCAGAACAACCACGACAGCGAGCGACGGTCGAACGCATCCGTCAGCCGCCGGATCGTGGTGGTATCGGTGGTCGCGCCGAACTCGGTCGACAACAGGGCATCGCCGTGCGCCGAGGCCGTGATCGCGTGGTCCATGACCGCTTCGTCGGCCGCCGGCGTGGTCGCGTACACGTGGTACGAGAGCGCACTCCGCGGTGCGCCGAAGCCTGCGATCGACGTGTCGGCACCACCGAAGTTGAACAGCACGAACGGCTCGGTGAAGACGAAGTGCTCACGATCGACGCTGCGGATCGCGTCGGTCATCCGGCGGGCGAACGGTCCCGTGAGCGACGCCTCGAGGTCGGGGCATCCGGTGAGACAGGCCGACCAATCCGTGCCCGGCCACGGCTCGTTCATGAGGTCGTACCCGAGCACGTAGGGCTCCCGCGCGACCGCCGCCGCCACGGCATGCACCGCTTCCGCGTAGTGCTGTTGGAGGCCGACGCCGTCCGGCCCGGGCGCGTTGGCCCAGAAGTTGTCGAAGGCGCGCTGCATCGCCGGGTTCGTCACGTAGTACGTGGGAAACGGGTCGTTCGGGTTCGGCAGACCGTCGGTGAGCGTGGCCCATTCGGGGAAGCCGTTGCCGTGGACCAGCGGTCCGAAGCCGTCCTGGTGGAAGTCGAGCTGCGTGAAGATCTGCTCGTTCGCGAGCACCCGTACGGTCTCGGCAATCGAATCGACGTAGGCCTGGTCGATGACCCCGGGTTGGGGCATCACCGCGCCGAACACGACGCCGAGGCGCACCGCGTTGAAGCCCTCGTCGTGCAGGAACCGGGCGTCGTCGGCACCGAAGCCGGCCGCGGCCGGTGAGATGGGCGGGAACTTCTTCACGAAGTTCACGCCGCGGAGCGTGATCACGCGCCCGTAGTGATCGGTGAACCACCGACCGGTGTGGCTCAACTCGGCACGCGGCCCGACGGGCGGGCGGAAGTCGGGTCGGGGGACGCAGGCGGTGGCCACCAGCGCCACGACCGCGGCGATCCCGATCAGCGACCGGCGACGAAGGGCTCCTCGGCTCATGGCGGGGAAGCTAGGGCGCATGACCCAAAAGGGCAATCAGCCGGTTCCTGGTACTTGCCGCGTTTGTCGATCCGTGGGAAGGTTCGACCGCGCAGTCGGGCGGCTGCACGGGAGGACGGACAATGTCACGGGCAAGTTTTCGGTCGGTCGTCGTACGCGTCGCGCTGACCCTCGGATTGGTCGGAGCCGCGCTCCCCGTCGTGGGTGAGGCCACGGCCGGGGCGTTGCCCAACACGACCACGCCGAGTCTCACGTTGAACCACACCATCCGGACCACACCGTTCGCCGGAACGAGTTCGTTGATGCGCGACAGCGAAGGCTCGACCCTCGTGCCGAACGATCCTGCGCATCCGAACATCGGCGGTACCGACTCGCTCTGGCTGGTCGAGGACAACGGCCGGGCCGCGTGGGAGATCGACCCGTACACCGGCGCGCTCAAGTCGAGCATCCGCGATGCGACGTGGCAGGCGACGAAGCAATACAACGCGTCGACCGACAGCGGAACGGGTGCCACCGCGGGGGCGAACCGCGACCCCGACATCGAGTCCGCGTCGTACGACCGTTCAACCGACACGATCTACGTGTTCTCCGGCAAGTGCTGCAAGAGTTCGGTCCTGCCGACGGCCTACCGGCTCCGACGCGGCGCCGACCACACCTTCCACCCGGAGTCGTACCAGCCACTCGCCGCCGGCTCCGACTTCACGGCATCGGACTGGAGTCCCCAGGACAACAAGCTCTACGTCGGCGTCGGCTCGAACATCCGCACCTACGACTACAGGACCAACGTCGCCGGATCCACGTTCAGCATCAGCGGCGTCTCCGGCATCTACGGCATGGGATTCTCCACCGACGGATCCGAGTTGTACGTCGTCAACAGCAAGGTCCACCTGCTGCGAATCGACTGGAACGCGAAGAAGCTGTTCACCGGTTGGGACATCAACCTCTCACCCTTCGGCATGAAGGACAGCCGTTCGGTCGAACTCATCAACGACCAGTTCTACGTCGGCGACGGGTACGACGGTCGCCAGACGAACGATCCGTTGCGTTACGCGGTGTTCGTGTTCGACGTGTGTTGCGGTTCCGGCCCGGCCCCGGTCGCGTCGTTCACCACCGCGCAGTCCGCCAGTCCTGACTACACGATCCAGTTCACCGACACCTCGACCAACTCACCGACCGGATGGACCTGGGACTTCGACAACAACGGCACCGTCGACAGCACCGCGAAGAACCCGTCGTTCACCTTCTCGGGTTCCGGTGACTTCACGGTCAAACACACCGCGTCGAACGCCGGCGGGAACAGCCTGCCGGTGACCCAGTCGGTGCACGTGAACCCACCGGCCCCGCCCGCGTCGCCGGTCGCGAACTTCTCGTCCACGGCCGCCGCGAGCCCACCGTTCACCGTCAACTTCACCGACACCTCGACCGGACCGCCCACCAGTTGGGCGTGGGACTTCGACAACAACGGCACGGTCGACAGCACGGGGGCGAACCCCTCCCACACGTTCGCCGGTGCCGCGAGCTACCCGGTGACCCTGACGGTCTCCAACGGTTCCGGGACCGACTCGATCACCAAGAGCGTCGTCGTGAGTGCGACCGCCGCGACGACCACCCTGAACCCGGTGGCCGACTCATACGTGAGCAAGTCGTCGCCTACCAAGAACTACGCCACGTACACGGACCTCAAGATGTTGGGGTTCAACGGGACCTACGAGTACCACCCGTACTTCCAGTTCAACGTCTCGGGCCTCGGCGGTGCCCCGGCGTCGGCCAAGCTGCGGCTCTTCGTCACCAACGCCGGGACCAGCGGCGGGAACTGGTTCTCCCCCTCCGGGAGTTGGACCGAGACGACGCTCAACTGGAACAACGCCCCTGCGCTCACCGGGTCGCCGTTCACGACCGTCGGGGCGGTCCCGGTCGGCCAATGGGTCGAGATCGACGTCACCGCGCAGATCTCGGGCAACGGCACCTTCACCTTCGCGTCCACCAACCCGACCACCGACATGGTGACCTTCGCGAGCCGCGAATCGGCCAACCAGCCGCAGCTCGTCATCACCTACTGACCGACCCGGCGACCTCGCCGGGTGGTGGTTCGGGCTCGGCGACTCAGCGCCCCGCGGCGGCGCGGTCGGCCGCGATCGCGGCCTCGAGCCTCTCGATGCGCGCGCCCCGCACCTGGGTGACCTGGCCCGCGTACGTGGCCGCGGGCAACGCGGCCCACGCCTTCGCCGCCGCCTGCGCCGCGTCGTCCAACTCGTCGGGTGCGACCACCGCGTCGAAGTAGCCGGCGTCCCGCGCCCCCGCAGGTGCGTACATGCGCGCACCCACCACCGCGGTCTGGAAGTGCCGGCGGCTCAACCGTTCCTCGGCGAACTCGATCGCCCAGCGCGGGAGCACCATGCCGATCTGGGTCTCGATGAGCCCGATCTGGAAGGAACCGTCGGCACCGATGCGCTCGTCGGCGGCGAGACAGAGCAACGCGCCGGCCGCCACTGCGTGACCCGGGCACGCCACCACGACCGGCAGACCGGAGGCGAAGAGGCGCGTGAACAGCGCTCCTCCGTCGGACACGAGCGCGACCATCGCCTTCGCATCACCGGACTTCATCACCGAGAGATCGAACCCGCCGGTGAGGAAGCCGGGCTTGCCCGTGATGCAGAGCGCGCCCACCTCGGCGTCGCCCTCGGCGAGGGTGAGGCACTGCCCGAGCGCGGTCAGGACCTCGGACGACAGCGCGTTGGCCTTGCCGTGCCCGATCCGGGCCCAGGCGACACCGTCGCGTACGTCGTAGGCGACGAACTCACTCCCGCTCTGACTCATGCCGGTTCCTTCTCGATCGGTCGACGACGCCGGGCACCATACGCGTCCGGGACGACCGGACTCGCCCTCGGCTATCGGAGCACGTAGTCGTCGGGGTTCGGATGGCGGGTCCGCTGCCAGAACTCGAGCAGCGAGAACGGCCAGTTCTGGGTGACACGGCCACTCGCGTTCTTGTACCAGGTGTTCACGTGGGCCGCGCCCCACGCCATGCGGGCGTTGGCGGCATCCACGGTCGCGTTGTACGCGTCGTGCACGTCGACACTCACGCTCATGGAAGCCGCCCCGTGTTCGAGCAGCATCCGGAGACTCTCGACGATGTACCGCGCCTCGAGTTCGGAGAAGTAGATGATGCTGCCGTTGATGACGATGTTGGTGTTCGGCCCGTACATCAGGAAGAAGTTCGGGAAGTCGGGGATGGTGAGTCCGAGGTACGCACGCGCCTCACCGTCCCACGACGAGTGCAGATCCTTCCCGCCGGTCCCGTGCACCGTCATCGGCGTCAGGAAACTCGACGCCTGGAACCCGGTGCCGTAGATGATCACGTCGAAGTCGTGCCGCGTTCCGTCGGCCATCGCGATGCCGGACTCGGTGATCGCGCCGATGGCACCGACGTCGAGCTCGACGTCGTCGCGCGCAAACGTGCGGGCCCAGATGCCGTTGTCCCGCACGAACCGCTTCGAGAACGGCGGGTACTTCGGCAGGACCTTCTCGAACATCTCGGGGTCGGGGAACTGCGCCCGGTAGTACTCGGTGAAGACCTGCCGCACGAGATCGTTCATGAGGCTGACGGATTCCTCGGATTCCCAGCTCTCGTCGACCGCCGCCATCGGCACGAGCACCTCGTGCGAGCGCCAGAACACCCAGACCCGATCCCAGTGGGCGAACCCGGGCACGTGGTCGAGGAGCCAGCGCGCGCCGGCGGGCAGGTCGTCGTGATAGTTCGGCGTCTCGATCAACCACGGGGGCGTGCGCTGGAACACGGTCAGATGTCCGGCGACCTGTGCGACCGCGGGGATGAACTGCGCCGCGCTCGCACCGGTCCCGATGATCGCGACCCGCTTGCCCGTCAGGTCGACCGACGAATCCCAACGCGCCGAGTGGAACGAGGACCCCTCGAACCGGTCGATGCCGGGGATGGCGGGGAAGTTGGGTCGGTTGAGCTGGCCTACGGCGCTCACGAGTGCGTGGCCGACGACGACCTCGGTGCTGCCGTCGGCGCGCCGGACGGTCACGTTCCACGCCGAATCGTCATCGCTCCATGTGGCGTCGACCACCTCCGTGTCGAACTCGACGTGGGGACGGATGTCGAGTTCGTCGGCGCACGCACGGAAGTAGTCGAGCAGCACGCCCTGGGTGGAGAAGTACTGCGGCCACTCGCTCGTCTGCGCGAACGAGTAGCTGTAGAAGTGGTTCGGCACGTCGACGCGACACCCCGGGTACCGGTTCTCCAACCAGGTGCCACCGACGTCGGAGTTCTTCTCCAGGATCACGTAGGGGATGCCGGCCTGGCCCAGGCGGTGCGCGGCCACGATGCCCGACATTCCCGCGCCGATGATCACCACGCGCAGATCGCGGTCGGGGGTCATCGACGCGAGATCCCACCCCGGCGCGCGCCGGTCGACCCCGTCGATCGCCAACTCCTCGGTCATGAGCTCGATGTAGTCGGACTCGACGCTCGCCCCCGCCAGGAACTCGAGCGCGGCTCGGATCGAGGCGGGATCGGGCGGGCCGGCCGGGACGCAGCCGGCATCGCGGTACCGACCCAGCGCCGCGGCCGCCAGTTCCCGTGCCGCGGTGGCCTGCTCGGGGGAGACGCCGCCGGTCGGGTCGAACGACTGGGATGCCTGGGGTGCGAGATCGGGTCGCAGCAACGAAAAGTCACCGGTGAGCGCCGCGACGGCGGCCAGGAGCGGCGGCGTCTCGACGTCGGCCAACGCGGTCAGGATCTCGGCGTCGGTCTCGGTGATCGGCAACGGGGCAGGGTCGAATCGCATCGCGGAGCAGTTTCACACGCGGTCGGCGAGAGGCGCCCGCCGGCGACCCGCCGGGTCGGCCTCGAGTCAGCCCGACACCGGTGCCGGCTGGCAATGCGCCTTACAGAACGACCACGGTTCCGCAGGCCGCCCGATCGGCCGCTGTGCCTGCAGCACGGCGGCCGCCTCGGCGCCGGTGTCGACGACCGAGACGATGTCGTGCCACGGCGACGACGGGTCGATGGCGCGGAGCAGGCTCACCGCGGGCACCGCGTTCGTCCAGAAGTCGATGCCGAGGAGCACCATCGGGCTCGCTTCGCCCAGAGCGAAATAGCTGTTCTGTGCCGCGTCCTGGAACATCTCCTGCACCGTGCCGGGGCCGCCGGGGGCGAACACGATCCCGCGCCGGGCGACCGAGACGAGTCCGTCCTCGCGCAGGCTGTTGTCGAAGTACTTCGCGATGTGGGTGGCGAAGATGGTCGGGGGTTCGTGTCCGTACAGCCAGGTCGGAATGCCGAGACTCGGGGCCGGGACGACATCGGAGTTCTCCTGCACCACGGCGAACGCCTGGGTCACGAAATCGAAGTCGTCGAACCGCGGGGCGAGCGCCAGGGTCGCCAGCGCGGCGTCGAGCCGTTCGTCGGGTGCGCTGGCGAACCACGCACCGAGATGGGTCGCCTCCATCGCCCCCGGTCCACCCCCGCTCACCAGCAGGAACCCGTCACGCGTCAGCGTCCGGGCGAGCCGGGCGATTTCGGCGAACGGACCGTCGGCCGCGCGCGCGAGGTCGTGGCCGCCCATGACCGCGACGGCGCGCCGGCTTCGCCCGTCGTCAGCCAGGAACGCGGTGAGTGCGTCGGTGATGGCGTGGTCGTGGAGTCGCCGGACCAGCGCGTGCACCATGGAGTCGGCGACCGGTCCGCCCGTCGCGGACCAGTAGTCGTAGATCGCGGCGTCGGGCGTGTCGCAGTAGGAGCACGGGTCGCTGGGCACGAAGCCGGCGAAGAGTTCGTCCGGCCGGTACAGCTCGGTGCGGTACGTGTCGAACGGGAGTCCCTGCAGCCGCGGGAACACCAGCGCGCCGGCCATCATCAACTGTTCGAGCTGGCCGGGACGACCGGTACAGCCGAAGAAGTAGCTCCGGTCCAACGGGTGGACGAGCAACCGGTCGACCGCACCGTCGACGTCCACGTTCTGGACGACCACGTCCACCATCGACTCGTCCGCGTCGAGCCGCGTCCGCAACGTGGCGGCGTCAGTGATCTCGATCATCGGCCGGTGTCGGAAAGAATGGGGTCGAACGGGGCGCCGTCGAACCGGTCCACGGTCGTGAACGAGTCCACCTCGGCCCGGGTGAGCTTGGAGAACGTTCGCGTCGGGTGACCGAGCGCGATCAGCGCGGCGATGGCATGGCCATCGGGCACCCCGAGCAACTCGCTCGCGGCGGGCTCCTCGCGGATCACCATGGTCGTGAGCACCCCGCCCAGACCGACGTCGCGCGCCGCGAGCAGGACACTCCACGCGAACGGGTACACCGACGCGGCGCCGGCGAACGTGTAGCGGTCGAGATCCCGGTCGACGGCCGCGAGTTCGCCCAGGTCGACCACGACGGCGAGCAGCACCGGTACCCGGTCGAGTCGCTCGGCGAATCCGTCGGGCGACGCGGCCGCCGCGATGTCGGCGGCCGCGGTCGTGGCGGCGGCTTCGACGGACCGGTCGGCGAGCGGCGACCACGGCGTCAACCCTGCGGCGCGCATCGCGAGGTACTCGTACCACCCGGTGAGATAGAGATCGCGGAGCCCGATCCGGAGCGCCGGGTCCTTGATCACGAGGACACGCCAGCCCTGGCGGTTCCCGCCGCTCGGCGCGAACCGGGCGACATCGAGAATGCGAGCCACCGTCGCATCGTCCACGGGCTCGTCGGTGAAGTCCCTGATCGCGCCGGTGGTCGTGAGAGCCGCATGCAGATCCATGCGGAGGAAGTTAGAGCGAACGCCGGAAGTTGGCCGACCCCTTCGGCTGGGGGGACTCGAGGGTCGGCCAACTCGGCGGTGGAGCACTGCACCTCTCGTCGGCGCTCGGCCAGCGTCACGCGGACGGGAGGTACAACGACTGATCTCTAGGGTTGCGGATGCCGCATCGCCGGCCGCGCTCGATGGGCCATCACCTCCCGTGACCACGGGGTCGCCACTGCGACTCCGTGGGCACCGCCACCAAGTGCTTGCATCACGCCTCCTTCGTTCTTGGGAAGTTCAGGTTGCGTCGCCGTTGACAGGAACACCATCACACCGTGCCGTTCCGTCGGCATTGCCCGGGAGGAACGGTTCCGGGTCGAGGGGCTGACGGACCGCTGACGGCCTTGACCGACGAGACGACCGACATGACGACATGGCCGAGTGCGTCCTAGCCTTCGTCCATGCACCACGGCTCGCGCACCCGGCGCCGACGCGACACCGCCTGACTGGGAGCCGTTCGCCGATGGTCGTCAGCCGGCCCGACTCCCGATCCCTCCTGCCGTTCCTGCCCCGGCTCACCATCGAGTGGGCACGCGGACGGGACGAGCGTCCGTGGCAACTCATCGACGGTTCGTTGCTCTTCGTCGACATCTCCGGCTTCACCAAGATGTCAGAACGACTCGCGCGTCACGGGCGGCTCGGCGCGGAAGAGGTCACCGACGCCGTCGAGGCCTGCTTCGGCGCGCTGCTCGCACTCGCGTACGCGGCCGGCGGGAGCCTGCTCAAGTTCGGCGGCGACGCGCTCCTGATCCTGTTCACCGGGCCCGACCACGAGATGCGCGCGGCGACCTCGGGCATCGCGATGCAGGAACGGCTCGGTCACGTCGGCGAGATCGACACGAGCGCCGGCCGCGTCAAGCTCCGGATGTCCGGCGGCGTGCACTCCGGCACGTTCGGCTGCTTCCTGGTCGGCACGTCGCATCGCGAGTTGATCCTCGCCGGCGAGGACGTGAGCACCGTCGTGGCCATGGAGGGCGCGGCCAGCGCGGGCCAGATCGTCGCCAGCGCCGCGACTGCGGCGGCGCTCGATCCTCGCCTCGTCGGGCCCCCGCTCGGGCCGGGTATCCGCCTGCGGCGGATCGCGGTCCGTATCCCCGAGGACCCGGCGCCGAGGACCCGGGACGCCGAGCATCTCGACCTCACCCTCTTCGTGCCGTCGGCGATCCGGGCCCATCTCACCGCCGGCGGCGGTGAGCCCGAACACCGCCTGGTGTGCATCGCGTTCTGTCATTTCGACGGCACCGACGAACTCATGGCCGCCGAAGGCCCCGACGCGGTGGCCCGCGCACTGCACGACCTGGTCACCACCGTCCAGACCGAGGTCGACCGGGCCGGGATCACGTTCCTCGCCTCGGATGTCGACCACGACGGCGGGAAGATCATCCTCGCGTCGGGCGTACCGGCATCGACCGGGCAGGACGTCGACGCGCTGCTCGGCGCCGTACGCCGAATCGCAGATACCCCCCTCGCCCTGCCGTTGCGCATCGGGGTGCACCGCGGTCCGGTCTTCGCCGGAGAAGTCGGGCCTCCATACCGTCGGACGTTCACGATCATGGGCGACACCGTCAACCTGACCGCGCGGCTCATGGCGAAGGCCGCGCCGGGTGAGATCGTCGCGAGTCCGGAGATCCTCAACCCGGCCCGCACCCAGTTCTTCACCACCCCGCTCGAACCCTTCATGGTCAAGGGCAAGCGCGCACCCGTGGTCGCGTCGACCCTCGGATCGACCCATCGGCGTGAGACCCGTACTGCTGTCACGCTCCCCCTCGTCGGCCGCGACACCGAACTCGCCGTCTTCGACGAGTGCCTGGCCGCCGTCCGGGGCGGTGCCGGGCGGGCGATCGAACTCGTCGGTCCGGCCGGGATGGGCAAGAGCCGGCTCACCGAGGAACTCCGCACGCGCGGACACGACCTCCCGCAGCTCACGGTGATGTGCGACCCCTACGAGGCGACGACCCCGTACGCGACATTCTGGTGGCTGCTGCACGACGTGCTCGCCCAGCCGCCGACCGCCGATCGCGCCGCGGTTGCCACCGCCCTCCGAGCCGCGGTGGCGTGGCACTGCCCCGAGCTGGAACCGTGGATCCCGCTCCTCGGTGTGCCCCTCGACCTCGACCTCCCGCCCACCCCCGAGGTGGAGGCGATCGCGCCCGAGTTCATCCCCGACAAGGTTCGGGAGCTGACCGCGACGTTCCTGAACGCCGCGCTGCCCGAATCGGTGATGGTGGTCTTCGAGGACGCGCACTGGATGGACGACGCGTCGATCGCGGTTCTCGACCGCATCATCCGCGCCATCCCCGAACGTTCCGCGCTCGTCTGCACGACCCGCCGCGCCGACGACACCGGGTACCACCTCGTCGACCGCGACCACACCCGGTCGCTCACCCTCACCCCGCTCACCACTGCCGATGCCGTGAACGCCCTCATCGCCGCCACCGACTCGGCCCCACTCCGCGCCGACGACATCGCGCTGCTCGCCGACCGCGCCGCGGGTAATCCACTGTTCCTCGAGGAGCTCCTCGAGACCCTGCGGGCCGGCGGCGACGTCGCGACCCTCCCCGATACGGTCGACGCGCTGGTCACGGCCCAGATCGACCGGCTCCATCCGGAGCTCCGCACGCTCGTGCGGGTGGCCTCGGTGCTCGGACAGAGCTTCCTCCTCGACGAACTCGCCGCGCTGATCGCCGACGAGCTTCCCCCGCCCGAACACGACGTCTGGGAGGAGCTGAAGGGCATCCTGACGTTCACCGGCCCGGGCGCACTCCGGTTCCGCCACGCGCTGGTACGAGACGCCGCGTACCAGGAGCTCCCCTATCGCCGCCGTCGCGAGTTGCACGCGCGTGCGGGCGACGCGATCGCCGGTCCGCTCGGCGACGGCGCCGAGGCGGAGGCCGAACTGCTCTCGCTCCACTACCTGCACGCCCAACGGTTCGACGACGCGTGGCGGTTCGCGCGGGTCGCGTCGAACCGCGCCATCGCGAAGTACGCGAACTCCGAGGCAGCCGAACTCCTCGAGCGCGCGATCAATGCCGCGCGACGCGGCGCCGACGTGTACGCCGCCGACCTGGCCGAGGTGTGGGAGCAACTCGGTGACGTCCGCGAACGGGCGGGCGTCTACGACGAAGCGCGGCGTGCGTACCGGACCAGCCGGCGGCTGCGCGGCGAGGACCACGCCCGGATCGCACAGATCCTGCTCAAGGAGGCTTGGATCGCCGACCGGGTCGGCCGCGCCTCCGAAGCGGTCCGCGCGGTGCGGCGTGGGCTCAAGGTGCTGGAGGCCGACGAGACGACCGCAGCCCAACGCATCCGGGTGCAACTGCGCGCCTGGTACGCGACCGTGCGCCAGGCCCAGGGCCGGTCGGCGGAGGCGGTCACCGAGTGTCTCGCGGCGATCGCGGCGGCCGTCGCGATCGGCGATGCCGCCACCGAGGCCCAGGCCCGCTCGACCCTCGACTGGGCGTACGTCTCGGTCGGCCGCGGCGACCTCGCGGTCCACTCCGAGCGGGCGCTCGCGCTCTACACCGAACTGGGCGATCTCTCCGGTCAGGCACAGGTGCTGAACAACCTCGGGGGCTTCGCCTACTACGACGGCCGCTGGAGTGAAGCGGTCGATCTGTACGAACGCGCCCGGTCCCTCCGGGTGCTCACCGGGAACGCGGTCGACGCCGCCATGGGGACCCTCAACATCGGCGAGGTGCTGATCGACCAGGGACACATCGACGAGGCGGAGCAGCACTTCCTCGAGGTCAGTCGGGCGTGGCGGGCGGCCGACTACCGCAGCGGCGCGCCCGTCGCCCAGATGTACCTCGGCCGGGTCGCGGCCGCGCGCGGTCGGTTCGACGATGCCCTCGCGACGTTCGAGCGGGCGGCCGCCGAACTCGACGCGATCGGGGCCGACTCGGACGCGGTCGAGGTCGAGATCCGAACGGCCGAATGCCTGCTGCTCGCCGGCCAACCGGCCGCGGCCATGGAATCCGCGAGTTCGGCGTTGCGGCGCGACCTCGCGCTCGGCAGCGTCGTCGACCACGGGCCCTTGCTGCGGATCCGGGCCGAGGCCCTGCTCGCGGCGGGTGACGACGAGGGGGCCCGTCAGGCGGTCACCGGTGCGCTCGACGACGCCCACGCCCGCGACGCGTCGTTCGAGATCGCGCGGTCCCTGGTCGTGCTCGCCGAGGTCGAACAGCGCGCCGGCAACGAGGTCGTCGCCGCAGAACACCGCCTCGCCGCCGAGGAGATCTTCGACCGCCTCGGGGTGATCGTCACGCCATTCGGCGCCCGCCGATAGCCGACTCCGAGTACCAACGATCCGCGACTCCGATTACCGGCGGGCGAACCTCGGGTCGCCGGACAGCAACACGATCTCGAACCGGACGTCGCCGCCGGAGATCGTTTCCTTCTCGTGGATGCACGGCGACGGGATGGCGATGTGCTTCGAGGTGTTGTTGCACATCGGGACCTCGACGATCGGCCCGTCGACCTGCTTCTGCACGTAGAGCTTCGACCGGGTGCCGTTGCCGGCGACGGTCTTGTCCCACGTGATCGTGAGCCGGGCCGGCGAGCGCGGGTTCGTGTACCCCGTGAACGGCGACAGGAACAGGATCTTCCCCGAGCACGGTTGGCCTGCACAGAAGGTGGTGACACCAGTGGTCTCGGCCCGCAGTTCGATGGGGGCGCCGGCGCCGGAGTTGGGCAGCCGCAGCGAGGCGACCGTGGGGTCGGAGGGCGTCGCGGTGGTTCCCGTGGAGATCGTGCCGCCCGGCGGGACGTAGCCGGCGGCCGTGCCCGGAGCCGCGGCCGCCACGCTCGGGCCGGACTGGTCGTTCACCGGTGCGGCACTGTCGGACAGGACCACGATCGAGGTGGCGAACGCACCCGACGCGCCCGTGGGACTCTGCATCGTGACGTCGAGGCCGATCACCCCCCCGCTCACGAGGTCGCCGAACAGGCAGATGCTCGAGGTGCCGGAGAACCCGCTGCAGCCTCCCCGGGTCGGCTTGATGGAGATCGGTGTCGCGCCCGCCGGGCCGGTCACCCCGGCGAAGACACCGTGGACCGTGGCCGGGCCGGTGTTGGTGATGTCGAAGTGGACCAGCCCCGCGCTCCCGGCCGTGATCACGGCAGGAACGGCCACCCCCGAGACCTGGAGCCCCGGGGTGGCCACCGGCTGCCACGTGATCGTGGAGTCGTTGGTGGCGGTCGAGGTCGACCCGTCGGCCACCCCGGCCCGGGCGACGTCGGTACCGGCGGCGGCGCCGTGCACGGTGAACGTCGCCTGCCCCGAACCGTTCGTGGTGCCCCCGGCCACGAAGCCGGCGTCCGGACCCGAGAGGACGACGAAGAGGACCGACAGCCCGGCGGTCGGGACCGCGTTCCGAGTCCCGGTGACGGTGAAGTTCTGGTCGGTGCCGACGGTCGCGTTCCCCGACACCGGGGCCAGGTTCGCGACGATCGGGAAGATCGTGGTGCCGGTGACCATGACTGGGGCATCCGGACCGGTGGGGGCGATCGTGTAACCACCGTCGTTGGTGGCACTGGCCGAACTCGTGAAGGTGCCCGTGGTGGTCCCCACGTTCGCGGTGAAGTGCAATGTCGCCGAACCGGCACCCGGAACCGACAGTGGCCCGGCCCAGGTCAGGGTGTTCCCGCTCCCGACGGTCGGGTTCGCGGTCGTGAGCCCGGTCGACGAACCCGAGTTGTACGAGAACGTCGCCGGCAGCACGTCCGAGAGCGACGACAGCGAGACCGCAGTGGCGTTCGGGTTCTGCACCGAAATCGTGTACCCGGCGGATCCACCGGACGCGACGCTCGCCGCGTCGGGTGCGATCGACATCGAGAGCGGGAGGATGCCGAGTGGGCTGAAGGTGATGAAGGACGAGAACGTCTTGGTCGACGCGCTGCCGACCGTCGCGTCCCAGCTCAGTCCGGCGCCGTTGTCCTGCAGGGTGCCGCAGTCACACGTGTCAGGGAAGGCGGCCTGCGCGGTGACCTGGCTGTAGATGGAGTTGTAGAAGCTCTCGTAGTAGTGGCTCCCCGACGTGATCGGGAACCACTGCTCGATGCGCGCGCCCGACTCGGTGCCGGTGGTGCAGGCCACGGCGCCGCTGGTGGCGTCGACCGCGCCATACCCGGAGTCGGAGTTCTGGAGGTAACAGTCAGCGGCCCGGTAGAGCCGAACCGCCTTGGCGGTCCCCGACGAGTTCGCCACCTCCACATCGGTACGGAACGACTCGAGTCCCGTGGTGTAGGTGTCGGTCTGGGTGAGTCGGATCCCGGAGGTGCCGGCGTCGACCACGGTCACGATCTTGAACGGGTCCGCATTGGTGCCGGTGCCGGTCGGGCCGGTCTGACTCACTGGCGTGTAGCCGGTGCCGAGGAAGGGGCCGAACAGCGTTCCGTCGACGCTGAGGAACGTGCCACAGGAGGTACCCCCGTAGAACTCCCCGGCCGTGTCGCCGGCATGGTTGGCCGAGCAGTTCAGCGTCGTGCCCACGCCCACCTCGGTGAGCGGTCCCGGACTCGTGATCGACGCCGCCCCTGCCGGTACCGCATCGAACGCCGCCATTCCGCCCAAGGCGGACACAGCACTGAGCACGGCGACAAAGCCGCGAATACGTATTGATTTCATTCCCAGACCCCTTCTGCCTGCCCGGAGGCTACCGACTGCCGCGAACGGGAGCAATACCCCGGCATTTCGGGTGCTGCTCGCCTCCGCAAGCTCCCGGCTCGGGCGCGCGCCGGGCTGGGCTGGGCTGGCTGGGGCTACTCAATCAAACTCGGTGTTCATCAGCGGGGCGGTGCAGATCTCGATCTGGAGGCCGTCGGGATCGCGCAGGTAGACCGAGTTCTCGACGCCGAGGTCGGGCCCGCGGAACTCGATCCCCTCGGCCACGAGATGGACCTTGAGCCTCGCGAAGTTCTCGGGGGCCATCGAGATCGCCAGGTGCTGCACGCCGCCGAGCGTCTCGTGGAACTCGGGGTGCTCGTGACCAGGGAAGTCGAAGAAGGCGAGCAGGTTGCCGTTCCCGATGTCGAAGAAGAGATGGGCGCTGGCCGGATAATCGCGGTTCTCGAAGAGTTCGACGAGCGGGAAACCGAGGAGATCCTGGTAGAAGGCGATCGTCCGCCCGACGTCGGAGCAGATGAACGCGGCGTGGTGCACGCCCCTCGCGGTGGACGGCGGGCGACCCTCGACCGGTTGGACCAGCGCGGTCCAGGCCGCGGCACGTTCGTCGAACTCGGTGCTCATGGGCCGAACTTACCTCCCCGATTCCGGCCCGAGGAAGGGCGCGCAGGACCGGGTCGGCATGCGGGGTCGCCGACAGGCACCTGTAGCCTGCGCCGAATGTCCGGATGGAACTTCGCCACGGTGTGGGACTCGGTCGCCGAGGAGGCGCCGGACCGCATCGCCGTCGTCTGCAGTGACCAGATCCGCACGTACGCCGACCTCGAGGATCGGGCCGCCCGGCTCGCCGGCCATCTGGCCTCGGCCGGCGTCACGCCCGGGACCACGGTGGCCATCGATCTCGTGAACTCCTGCGAGTACCTCGAGACCTTCTACGCCGCGCTGAAGCTCGGCGCGATCCCGGTCAACGTCAACTTCCGCTACGGCGTGGAGGAGACCCGCTACCTCCTGGCCGACGCTGACGCGTTGTCCGTCGTCACCGAGGCCCGGTTCGCCGAGACGGTCCGGGCCGCGGTCGCGCGGCTCGACGGGCCCCGTCCCGCGATCCTCGAACTCGGCGCCGACTACGACGCGGCCGTCGCCGGGCCTCGGATCGAATCCGCGCATCGGCCCAACGGCGACGACCTGATCTTCCTGTACACCGGCGGTACCACCGGCATGCCCAAGGGCGTCATGTGGCGCAACGACGATCTCTACGTGGCGCTCTGGCAGATGGGCCGGCCCGGGACCGAGCCGCCCGATCCGCTCCTCGCGGTCCGGGCCGGCAAGCGCGCGGCCACCACCCTGCCGGCCTGCCCCCTGATGCACGGCACCGGGTTGTTCATCACCCTCTCGACGTTGGCGGGCGGGGGGACCGTCGTGCTCATCGACGAGATGGGCCTCGATCCCGTGCGGATCTGGGACGAGGTCGACCGCAACGCGGTCGCGGTACTCACGATCGTGGGAGACGCGTTCGCCCGGCCGCTGCTCGACGCCCTCGACGCCGAGCGCGGGCGGTGGTCACTCGAATCGCTGCGCGCCATCACGTCGAGCGGGGTCACCTGGAGCCCGGAGGTCAAGCGCGCCCTGCTCGGGCACCTCGCGACCATCACGTTGCTCGACTCACTCGGCGCGTCCGAGGGCCTCATGTCGCGCTCGGCCGCCCGCGCCGAGGACAAGGAGATCGCCGCGGCGCGATTCGCGGTGAACGAGCGGGTCCGGGTCCTCACCGACGACGGCCGCGAGGTCGAGCCCGGCAGCACCGAGGTCGGTATGGTCGGCGTCGGTGGCCGTATCCCGCTCGGCTACTACAAGGACCCCGAGAAGACTGCGAAGACATTCCGCACCGTGAACGGGGTGCGGTACTCCATCCCGGGTGACTACGCGACCGTCGATCCCGACGGCACGATCCGCCTCCTGGGGCGCGGGTCCGCCACCGTCAACACCGGCGGTGAGAAGGTGTACCCCGAAGAGGTCGAGTTGGTGATCCGCCGTCACGCCGCGGTCGACGACTGCGTCGTGGTCGGTCTCCCCGACCCTCGGTTCGGCGAGATGGTGGTGGCGATGGTGGTCACCCGCGACGCCGTGGACGAGAAGGCCGTGCGCGCCCACTGCAAGTCCGAGGGCCTTGCGGGGTACAAGACACCGAAGCGCGTCGTGGTGCTCGAGACGATGCACCGCGCGCCGAATGGCAAAGCCGACTACAAGCTGCTCCGCGCCATGGCTGCGGACCGTCTGGAGATGCAAGCGTGAAGACCCCGCGACGACCGAACCACTGGAGCCCTCGATGATGGCCGACCACTTCGTCATCGACGGCTCGAACCTGGCCACCGAGGGGCGGACCGAACCGAGCCTGACGCAGCTGCGCGAGGCGGTCGACGCGTTCCGCGGCGAGCACCCCGGCACGACCGTGACGGTGGTGGTCGACGCGAGCTTCGAGCACCGTATCGACCCGTCGGAACGGGCCGCGTTCGCCAAGGCCGAGATCGCGACCGAGGTCGTCTCGCCCCCGGCGGGCGCCGTGGGCCGCGGCGACGGATTCCTGCTCCAGATCGCGAACCGCACCAACGCGACCGTCGTGTCGAACGACTCCTTCCAAGAGTTCCACGCCGAGTACACGTGGCTGTTCGAGCCGGGCCGGCTCATCGGCGGGAAGCCGGTTCCGGGCGTGGGGTGGATCTTCTCGCTGCGGCGGCCGGTGCGCGGGATCGTGAGCCGCAAGACCACGCAACGCGCCAAGAAGGAAGCGCGCGACGAGGACCAGGTGCGCGATGCCATCGCCGAGGCGACCGCCGACGTGATGAGCAGCACCACCGGTCGGCGGCGGCGGCGAGGCGGTCGCAACGGGTCCACCGAGACCACCCCGAACTCCGAACCCGAAGCCGTGAACCAGCCGGCGCCGTTCCTGCAGTTCGTGATCGACCACCGCCTCGGCTCACAGGTCGAGGGCATCGTCGACGCGTTCTCGTCCCACGGCGCGTTCGTGATCGTCGGCGACGTGCGTTGCTACGTGCCGATCGCCGCGATGGGCGAGCCGCGTCCGTCGAAGGCGCGTGACGTGCTCACTCGGGGTGAGGCCCGAACCTTCGTGGTACAGGCAGTCGACGCGCCCCGGCGCGGGATCGAGTTGGCTCTGCCCGGATTCGAGAAGATCGCGGGCACCCCGAGCGACGAGACGGTCGAGGCGGACGTGAAGACGAGTCGGCCACGCCGGGCGTCGACCCGCCCGGGCCGCCCCGCGACCCGACCGGCGAAGACCACCGCGCCGGCCAAGAAGGCGACCGCGTCCGGCGGACCCGGTACGTTCGAGCCGGGCCCGATCCCCGCACCCCCGCGGCCGCGCCGAGCCGGGACGGCGAACGGTCCGACACCGGCGAAGTCGGCCGCGAAACCGGCCAAGAAGACCGGGGCGAAGAAGGTGGCGGCGAAGAAGGTGGCGGCGAAGCCGACCGTGCCCACCAAGAAGACCGCGGCGAAGCAGGCCGTCGTGAAGAAGTCGGTGACCAAGCAGGTCGCCCCGGCCAAGGGCACGGCGGCGAAGGCTCCGGCCAAGCGGACGGCCAAGCAGCCGCCGAAGCCCGTGACGAAGCAGCCCGGGCCGCAGAAAGCAGTCGCGAAGAAGACCGTCGCGAAAAAGGCCGTCGCGAAAAAGGCCGTCGCGAAAAAGGCCGTCGCGAAAAAGGCCGTCGCCAAGAAGGCCGTCGCCAAGAAGGCGGTGGCCAGACCGGCCGCCAAGAAGGCCGCGGCAAAGAAGGCGCCCACCACTCCCGCGCCCCGGCGGCGAAGCGGCCGATGAGCGACGCGATTCCCTCCATCACCGTCGGCGACGTCGACGAGTTGACCGATCCGTTCCTGCTCGACGTGCGTGAGGCCGACGAGTACGCGGCCGGCCACGCGCCCGACGTCGTGTGGATCCCGCTGAACTCGCTCCCCGACTCGGTCGTCGCTCTCCCGACCGACCGCACGATCCTGTGCATCTGTCGCGTCGGCGGCCGATCGGCCCGGGCCACCGCGTTCCTCAACGACCGCGGACTCGACGTCATCAACCTCGAAGGCGGGATGAAGGCGTGGGAGGCGTTCGGCCTCAGCGTCGTCCGCGAGGACGGCGCGCTCGGCCAGGTCATCTGACCGCCGGCCTCCCCAAGAGTGGGGAATTGACTCCACCCGCGGGGACAAACCGGACACCGTTCCTTACATTGGTCCCGAGCCCGGGGCGGGGGTGGTGCACGGGGGGCACTCGGGCAACTGCTCACACGGAAGGGCGCCATACACCAAGGAAGGTGGTCCTGTGCACTGTTCCCGCCTCGCGCTCGTTCTGGCCACGCTCGTGACCGCGACCATCGTCACCATGACACCGATGGTGAGCGGTTCGGCGGTCGCCGGCGCCGCCGCGGATGCCGGCGCGAGCACCGACCCCACCGGCGCGCACGTCGAACTCGACGCGCACGACTCGTGGGTGGAGGTCCGTCCGCACGGCGGCGGAACGGCCACCGGATGCCGGCGCCGATGGATCCCGTCGGGGGAGTTCGAACTGCGCCGGACGCCCGCCGGTGATTACCGGCAGGTCCCGCTGACGGCACCGCGGCCCGGTCCCGAGTACACGCCGTACCAGGTGTGGTGCGATGCCGACTACGTCGGTACGGTCTGGCTGCGGCCGCAGCAGTTCGGGGTCGACCCGCGCGACGTCGCGGCGCGCCTCGTGCGCGACCTTCCCTACCCGACCGCGTCGGTGGGCGCGGTGCCCGCGACGCGTGGGCTCACCGGCTTGGACTCGTGGTTCTGGTTGACGGGCTACGACGGCGCGCCGATCCGGGACACCGTGACCGCGTTCGGACTGACGGTCGACGTCGAGGCCGGCGTGGATTCGGTGAGCTGGGACTTCGGTGACGGCACCACCGCAAGGGGCCTCGGGATCGGGACCCCTCCGCCCGGACCCTCGACGGTCTCCCACCGGTTCGAACACCGGTCCCGGCCGAGGTTCACCGTGCGAGGCCTCATCGTGCTGGCGGTCCGGTGGCGGGTGAACGGTGGCGCGTGGCAGGCGCTCGATCCCGTCACCCGGACCGCGACGCGTCCGTATCCGGTGGTCGAATCCCGCGCCGCGTTGGTCCCCGACGCCTGATCCGATCGAGCCGAGCGGGCCGAGCGGGCCGAGAATCGACCGGTAACCTGGTCCGATGCCTTCGTTCGCCCGTGCCGACGCGCTCGCTCGTCTCGAATCCGAGGAGTTCGACGTCCTCATCGTCGGCGGCGGAATCACCGGCTGCGGCGTCGCGCTCGACGCGGCCAGCCGCGGGTTGCGCACGGCCCTCGTGGAACGGGACGACTTCGCCAGCGGCACGTCCTCGAAGTCGTCGAAGCTCGTGCACGGGGGCCTGCGCTACCTCCAACAGCGCGAGATCCGCCTCGTCTACGACGCACTCCACGAACGCCAGCGGGCCTTGAAGAACGCGCCCCACCTCGTGCGGATCCTCCCGTTCCTGATCCCGGTCCTGAGTAAGGACGGGCTCATCAACCCGAAGATCGCCCGCGCGCTCGGGTACGCGATGTGGCTCTACGACATCACCGGTGGTGCCCGTATCGGAAAGCTGCACCAGCGGATCGACAAGACCCAGGCGCTCGCCCACATGCCCACGCTGCGCGCCCCCAACGTGGCCGCGGCCTACCTGTACTACGACGCGCAGACCGACGACGCGCGGTACACGCTGACCCTCGCCCGCACCGCCGCCGGTCACGGCGCGGTGCTCGCCAACCACTGCGCGGCCACCGGACTGCGCAAGGGCACCGACGGCCAGGTCGACGGTGCCACCGTGACCGCCGACGGCCGCACGTTCGAGATCTCGGCCCGGGTCGTGGTGAACGCGGCCGGCGTGTTCTCCGACGACGTCCGCGAGATGGACGAGGGCCTCCACCCCCACTCGATCCGGCCTGCGAAGGGCATCCACATCACGGTGCCGTGGGAGAAGGTGCGCAACGACATCGCCGCCATCGTCCCGGTCCCCAAGGACCGGCGCTCGATCTTCGTCGTGCCGTGGGGCGACTTCACGTACATCGGTACGACCGACACCGACTACGACGGTCCGATCGACGATCCGCAGTGCACACCCGAGGACGTGAAGTACCTCCTCGACGCGATGAACATGGCGATGGCCGAGCCGTTGACCGTCGACGACGTCGTGGGCACGTGGGCCGGGCTGCGTCCGCTCGTCACCGGTGGGACCGTCGGGCAGAAGACCGCCGACCTCTCCCGCCGGCACAAGGTCGCCACCTCGGCGAGCGGTGTGGTCACCGTGACCGGCGGCAAGCTCACCACCTACCGCAAGATGGCCGAGGACACCACCGACGCGGTGGTCAAGACGCTCGGTCGCAAGCTCGCGTGCCGTACGAAGCGGATGGCCCTGCTCGGCGCCGACGGGCCTGCACCCGACGACGAGCACCTCGCCCGTCGGTACGGGAGCATGGCGAAAGACATCCTCGCGCTCTCCGGAACCGGCGACCTCGACGCACCCCTCGTCGAGGGTCTGCCGTACCGCCGTGCCGAGGCCATCTACGCGATCCGCGAGGAGATGGCCACGACCCTCGACGACGTGCTGAGCCGCCGCACCCGCGCCCGCCTGCTCGCCCGCGACGCGACTGCCGCCGCGGCGGAGGACGTCGCCCGCCTGATCGCCCCCGAGCTCGGCTGGGACGAGGACCGGATCCGCACCGAGGTCGACACCTTCCGCGCCGCACTCGAACACGAACGCACCGCCGCGGGGCTCCCCGAGACCGCCCTCGACGGCGCGTCCTGATTGCTCGTTCGCTCGCGCTCCTGACGGAGCCGGTTCGTGGGGCTCGCTGCCTCGCGGCTCGCCTCCGCAAGCTCCGGCTCGGAAGCGCGGGCGCTGGTCTCACGTAGTGTCCGGACCGTGACCTTCTCCGGAGCTCCGACCCCTCCCATCGCGCTCGGTGCCGAACCGGATGCGGTGACGAGCCGCATCTCGGCCACCTCCGTATCGCTCGATGCAGCGCTGCTCGCCGCGCTCGAGGCAACCGGGGCCGAGGTCCTGGTCGATCCGGCGGCCACGTCCGAGGCGAGCCGTGACTGGTGGCCGCTGGCCATGATCTGGGCCCGCGACGGCCAGGTGCCGGTCCAGGCCGCGGCCGTGGTCCGGCCCGCCGACGCGGCCCAGGTGAGCGCGGTCCTTGCGGTGTGCAACGGCGCGCAGATCCCGGTGACTCCGGCCGCCGGCCGCAGTGGCGTGTGTGGTGCGAGCGTGCCGGTCCACGGCGGGGTCGTCCTCGACCTCACCGCGATGTCGGGGATCGTGGGCATCGACCGCGAGTCGATGGTGCTCGACGTCCTGCCCGGCACCTTCGGGACGTGGCTCGAGGAGACACTCCAGACCGAGCACGGCATGACCATCGGTCACTGGCCGCAGTCGATCGACCTGTCGACCGTCGGCGGCTGGCTGGCGTGTCGCGGCGCCGGCCAGATGAGCACGCGCTACGGCAAGATCGAAGACATCGTGATCGGTCTCGACGTCGTGCTCGCCGACGGTCGGATGATCTCCACCGGCGGTGCACCGCGCGCGGCCGTCGGGCCCGAACTCACGCAGCTGTTCGTGGGCTCGGAAGGCACGCTCGGGGTGATCACCGGCGCCCGGCTGCGGCTCCACCCGAAAGCGCCGAGCGAGCGCCGCGCCGCGTACGGGTTCCCGAGCTTCGCGGCGGCGAACGACGCGTGCCGGCGGATCATGCACCGGGGCGCCACCCCCGCCGTGCTGCGGGTGTACGACGCCATCGAGTCCGACCGGTCGTACCAGACCGGCCCCGACACCCACCTGCTCCTCGTGCTCGACGAGGGCGACCCGACGATCGTGGACGCCACGATGAGCGTGATCGCCGAGGAGTGCAAAGAAGCCGCGCTCGCCGACATCGACTTCGTGGGCCGATGGCTCGAACACCGCAACGACGTCAGCGCGCTCGAGGCACTCATCAGCCGCGACTACGTGGTCGACACGATGGAGATCTCGGCGCCGTGGTCCTGCTGCACTGCGATCTACGAGGCGGCCATCGCGGCCATCACCGCGGTCCCCGGCACGTTGGCCGCGAGCGCGCACCAGAGTCATTCCTACATGGACGGCGCGTGCATCTACTTCACGTTCGCGGGTCAGCCACCGGTCGGCGAGCGGGAGGACTACTACCGCCGCGCGTGGGAAGCCGGAACGCGGGCGGTACTCGAGCACGGGGGCGCGCTCAGCCACCATCACGGCGTCGGCCTCAACCGCTCCCGGTTCGTGCGCGAAGCGCTCGGACCCGCATTCGACGTCCTCGCGGCGACCAAGGCGGCGCTCGACCCCAACGGCATTCTCAATCCCGGCAAGCTCGGCCTGCCGGACCCCTGGTCCGCCAGCGGTCCGGTCTGGCCCGACTGACCTTCACCTCGGAGCCTCGGATGGACCTGCTCGTCATCGACATCGGCACGTCGTCGATCCGCGCCGCGATCGTGCGCGAGGACGCGACCGTGCACCACGAACAGCACCGCGAGTGCCTGCCCGATTCGCCGGCGCCGGGGATGGTCGAGTTCGACGCGGCCGCGATGGCCCGGGTCGTGCTCGAGGCCGCGAGCGCCGCGCTCGCGCTCAATGGCGGTCCGGTCGCGGCGGTCGGCATCACCAACCAGCGCGGCTCGACGGTGGTGTGGGACCGGGCCACGGGCGAGCCGGTCGGTCCGGCCCTGGGCTGGCAGGACCTCCGTACGATCATCAACTGCCTCACGCATCGCGCCGCCGGGTTCCGCTTCGCACCCAACGCGGCGGCCACCAAGATCGAGAACATCCTCGACACCTTCGATCCCGACCGGAGCCGTGACCTCTGCTTCGGCACCGTCGACTCGTGGATTGCCTGGACGCTCTCCGAGGGTGCGCTGCACGTGATCGACGCGAGCAACGCGGCGGTGACGTCGATCCTCGAGGCGGACGGCACCGGCTGGTACCAACCTGCACTCGACGCGCTGCGGATCCCGGAACGGATGCTGCCGACCGTCGTCGACACGAGCGGGATCATCGGTACCGCCACCGCACTTCCGGGCGCGCCGCCGATCGCCGCCCTCATCGGTGACCAGCAGGCCTCACTCGTCGGCCAGGGCTGCGTGATGCCCGGGCCGGCCAAGATCACGTTCGGCACCGGTGGGATGCTCGACCTGGTCGTCGGACCGACCCGACCGGCGTTCGAAACCCGGGGCGGCGGCGGCACCTTCCCGATCATCACCATGCGCCAGGCCGGTATCGACACCTGGGGCCTCGAGGCGATCATGCTCTCGGCCGGCACCAACGTGGAGTGGTTGCGCGACGACCTCGGAATCCTGTCGTCGTCGGAGCAGAGCCACGAGGTGGCGCAACAGTGCACCGACACCGGCGGAGTGATGTACGTCCCCGCGCTGATGGGGCTCGGCACGCCGCGTTGGGATTACGGCGCGCGCGGCACCCTCCTCGGACTCACCCGCGGGAGCGGTCGGCCCCAGATCGTGCGGGCCGTGCTCGAAGGGATCGCCGCACGCGGTGCCGACCTCGTCGAGTCCGCCGAGACCGACGCCCACACCACGATCGACGTCCTGCGTGTCGACGGCGGTATGTCCCGCAACCCCACGTTCGTGCAGGCGTTGTCGGACGCCGCGCAGAAGCCGGTCGAGATCTCACCGGTGTGCGAGGCCACCACCCTCGGCGCCGGGTTCATGGCCGGCCTCGCGGTCGGCGCCTGGCCCGACCTCGACGCCCTCGCGGCCACGTGGTCGCCGATGGCCCGCTATGAACCGGGTGACCCCACCGACCGGGCGCAGTGGGCCGAAGCCGTCTCCCGCGCCGCCAACTGGCTGTCCGACCTCTCCGCCGTCGACTTCTGACACCTTGCGTCAATTCTCCACCCTGGAGGTGGATTATTGACGCACAGTGAAGGATCCGGTGGTGCGGACGGCGATGGCGGTACGGCCGACGAGCACTTCGCCGTGCACTGAATCGGGGGTCTCCCATTCCAGGTCGAAGCCGACGGGAATGCGTTCACCGATCTCCTCGGCCGGATCGTCGACCCGCAGGCCGAAGGCCTCCAGACCGAAGGACCAGTGCTCCTTCGGCGTCTCGCACACGAACTCCACCCACAGCCCGTCCGCCCGGAACTCGAGCACCGTCCCCCGTGCCCGCGGCACCTCGGCGTCACGCACCATGACCAGACCCGGGCCGACGGCCGATCCCTGGAACCGAGCGTCGAACCGGACCAACCCGTCGGCGGGCACCTCGAGCACGACGACGCCCTCGATCGCGTCGGCCGCGAATTCGAGGCGGTGGATCACGGGATCAACGCGTAGTACGGGACGCTCGGGTCGTACGGCGGTGCGTCGGGGACGCCCTCCACCAGCGAGAACGCGGCGTAGAGATCGAGGCTGTCGCGGGGCACGGTCCAATCGAGGTCGTCGACCACCCCGGCCGCAAGCGCGAAGGGCCGGAGGAACGTGAAGTACACGAACGCGCCGGCGTCGATCTTCTCGGCCCGCGTCATCCCCGCGATGAGCCGGTAGAGCGCCGACTGCGCCCGCTTGACCGCCGCCGCCAGATCGGCCAGCTCCGAGATGGGAACCGGAGTCAGTTCGCCACCGGTGCTGTCGAACATCGCGAAACCCACGAGCCGCGAAAAGTAGTCGACCGGATCGGTCGTCGAGGTACCCCAGTCGTTCGCCGTCACCAGCACGTCGTCGAGGATGAACGCGCAACAGAGGTTCGAGTGCGGCAAGTCGGCACCCACGGCTGCACTCCAGGGGAAGTAGCCGACGCCGAACTCGTTGAAGTCGCGCACGAGCACGGTACGACCGTCGGCCAGGCGGTACGGACCGGTGTCCTGATATCCGGCGCGGGTGTCGAAGTACAGGAGGAACAGGTACGACGTGAGCAGCGCGTTGGTCTTGGCGATCTGACGCCGGGTCGCATCGTCGGTCACCGGCACCGCGCCCGCGACCAGCTCGTCGATCACCTCGGGCCCGTACCGGGGCACCGACGGTCCGGCGTCGTACGCCTGGTACTCGCCGTCGCCCCGGAACGCGAGCGCGGCCGGTGCCCAGAAGTCGAAGATGGTGCCCAACCGTTCGAGGTCGTCGGCCGGATCGATCATCCCGAACGGATCCAGCGCCTGTCGGATCACGAGGGGGAGGTTGGCGATCGACCAGAGGTGCACCGCGTCGATCTGGTTCCCGGGTCGACGCCCGAGGGCGCCCAGCTCGGCCGGTGGCCGGGCCGCCGCGATCGTGCGCATCATGTCGGGATAGCGGCGGTACGCCTCCACGCACGAGACCAGGATGTACGCCGTCACCGGGATCAGCGCCGATTCGAGCGCGGTGCGCTCAGCCGTCATCGCTCCCGAGATCCGCCCGTGGAACTGCAACCAGTCGTTGACCTCGCGCTTGTCCACGCGTCAGCCCGCAACGCTCAGGACGCCGGCAGACTCGCGACAGTCGAGCACCACGGTCGTGCCGTCGTCCGGCGTCGCGCCCGTGAGCTCCGTCGCCATGATGCACGGCACCTGGTATTCGCGGCTGACGATGCCGATATGGCTCGAGGGCGTGCCCGACATGCACACGACCGCGGTGAGTTCGTCGAAGATCGGGGCGAGGAACGTGGCCCCGGCATCCTGGACCCCCGCGATCACGCCGTCGGCTCCGCTGTCCATCAGGGCGAGGACGTCGTCGGGCGAATGCAGCATCCGCCAGACCCCCTCGACCGCATCCGCCGTGAACACTGTGACCCCGGTCCCCAGAACCTCACTCATGCGGGCGGACCCTACCCGCGCGCACTCTTGCGGCCGACGGTGGAGCCTCGCCGCACGCCGGTCGACGGGACGGACGCGAAATCGGGGCCGGTAGATTCCCCGGTCGTGGACGAACGGCCCCTCCTCCTGCGCCTGCGCCTCGTCGGCCGCCTCACCGGCGCGGACCCCGACACGCGCGCGCGTCTCGTCGCGAGCGGTCATGCCACCGAGCGCGGCGACCGCATCGTGCTCTCCCCCGCGGGGCGCGTGGCGGCCGACCTGGAGTTCCGCGCCGCGGACGACGAGCGGGCCGCGGTGATAAACGCCTACGAGCACTTCCTCCCCCGCAACGTGGAGCTGATCCAGATCTGTCACGACTGGCAGGTCCGTCCCGGCAACGTGGCGAACGACCACGCCGACACCACGTACGACTGGAGCGTGATCGACCGACTCGCGGCGGTCGACGACCGCACCGGCCCGGTGGTGCGCCGACTCGGACGGGATCTCGCGGCCTTCGGGGGGTACCGACCCCGCCTCCGCGCCGCCCGGACCCGGGTGGAGGACGGCGACCGGGACTGGTTCACCTCCCCGCGGATCGACTCCTACCACACGGTCTGGATGGAACTGCACGAGCACCTGCTCGTCGCGCTGGGGATCGAGCGCGGCACCGAACCGGTCGAAGGATCCTGATGCAACAACGCTGGTTCGATGCCGACGGCACCTGGGTGCACACCGTGGAGTGGCAGCCCGAGACACCCGATCCCGACGCCACCCCGCTCGTGCTCGTCCACGGCCTCGGCGGCAGCACTGTCAACTGGGAGTTGGTCGGCGCCGCGCTGAGCAATCGCCTCGGCGCCCCGGTGAGCGCACTCGACCTACCCGGCTTCGGCCGCACGCGCGCCGTCGACCGCGCCGCGACCTTCGAGGCGCACCGTCACGTGGTCAAGCGGCTCCTCCACGACCGAGGGCCCGCGGTGCTCGCCGGCAACTCGATGGGCGGTTCGATCTCGGTGTCGCTGGCGGCGCGCCACCCCGAGCTGGTCCGTGGACTGGTCCTCGTCAATGCCGCGTACCCCCGGCCGAACGGAAACGTCGAACAGCTCGCCCGCACGGCGAAGTTCGCCATGCTCACGTTGCCGCGCGTGGCGACCCCGATCGTGAACGCCCGCGCCCGCCGGCTCGGCTCGGAACGGGTGGTCGACTCCACCCTGCGATTCGTCCTGGCCGAACCCGACCAGCTCGACCCGGCACTCCGGGCCCGACTGGTGGAGCTGGCGACCGAGCGCAACCGATATCCCGAAGCCGCCGGTGCCTACGCCCAGAGTGGCGGGACCCTGTTCCGCTACATCGTGACCAAGATGCGCGCCGACCTCGCCGCGATCACGGTGCCCACGATGGTCGTGCACGGCCGCCTCGACCGGCTCGTCTCGGTCACGTTCGCCCGAGCCGTCGCGCAACGCCAGCCCGGTTTTCACTACGTCGAACTCGCCGGCGTCGGCCACGCACCGCAGCTCGAGGCCCCCGCACGGTTCGTCGAACTCGTCGCCAACTGGATCGACCGGGTGCAGCCCGGGACCCGTACTACCGGGGGCTGACGCCCGACTCGAGCGCCAACAGCGCGCGCTTGAGCGCCACACCGTCGCCGTACCCGCCGCCGTAACCACCGATGCCGGTCGCGGCGACGACCCGATGGCACGGGATCACGAAGGGCACCGGGTTGCGGGCCATGGTCGACCCGACGGCGCGAGCGGCACCGGGACGCCCGGCGATCTCGGCCAACTCGCCGTAGGTGACGGTCTCGCCGTAACCGACTTCTTCGCGCAGGCTCAGCAACACCCGGCGCTGGAAACCGGACAGCGAGTCCGGCAACTCGACCTCGACGTCGAACGCGCGTCGCCGGCCCGCGAAGTACGCATCGAGCTGGGCTGCGATCCTGGCGTCGCGCCGAGGGGCGTCCACCTGCTCGTCGACGGGTGACTGCGGGAGGGAGATGCGGGTGATGCCGCGTGGGCCGACCTCAACGACGATGTCACCCCAGGGGATGGCCTGGCGCCACCAACGCGACACGACGCGGGGTGGCTCAGATCAAGCCGAGCGACGTGATCTCGGCCCGCTCCGACTCGAGCTCTTCGGTGGTGATGGCGAGCTTGCCCTGCGCGAACTCGTCGTGCGCCAGACCTTCGACGACGCTCCATCCACCTTGGCCGTCGGCCGCGACCGGGAAGCCGAACTGCAGGCCTTCGGGGGTGCCGTACTCGCCGCGGCTGACCACCGCGAGGCTCGCCCAATCACCGGCGGGCGGCGCGGTGTGGATGCTGTTCACCGAGTCGATCGCGGCGTTGGCGGCCGAGGCGGCCGACGACAACCCGCGGGCCTCGATGATCGCGGCACCGCGCTTCTGCACCGTCTCGATGAACGGGCCTTGCAGCCACGCGGTGTCGGTGATCACCTCGGTGGCCGGCTTGCCGCCGATGCGGGCGTTGGCGAAGTCGGGGTACTGGGTGGCCGAGTGGTTGCCCCAGATCGTGACGTTGCTGACCTGCGCCACCGGCACGCCGGCCTTCTGCGCGAGCTGGGTCTGGGCGCGGTTCTCGTCGAGGCGGGTCATCGCGAACCACCGGTCGGCCGGGACGTCGGGGGCGTTGCTCCGCGCGATCAGGCAGTTGGTGTTGCACGGGTTCCCGACGACGAGCACGCGCACGTCCGACGCGGCGTGGGCGTTGATGGCCTGGCCCTGGGGCTTGAAGATGCCGCCGTTCACGTTGAGCAGGTCACCCCGCTCCATTCCCGCCTTGCGCGGGATGGAACCGACGAGCAGTGCCCAGCTCGTACCGTCGAACGCGTTCTTCAGGTCGGAGGTGGTCTCGATCCCCGCGAGGAGCGGGAAGGCACAGTCGTCCAACTCCATCGCGACACCGCCGAGGGCCTTCATCGCGGGCTCGATCTCGAGCAACCGGAGCACGACCGGCTGATCCGGACCGAGCAGCTGACCCGATGCGATGCGGAACAAGATCGCGTAGCCGATCTGACCGGCGGCGCCCGTGACGGTGACGTGAACTGGAGTCTTGGCCATGGCTGACCCTACCTACCGGGCGGGCGGGGTCGCCGAGTCGGGCGCATCGGAGAGGAGCACTTCACGGGCTTCGCGCAGCTCGGCGATCCGCTCGGCGGCGGCATCGGCCGCACCGCCCTGGTCGGGATGTGCGACCCGCAGGAGGCGCCGGAACCGCTGCTGGATGTCGATCCGATCGAGTCCCATCTCGGCGCGGAGACCGAGGACCTCCATGGCCCACCGGCGCTCGGCCGGCACGCCCACCCAGGAGCCGGTTTCGGTCTCGCTGTACGCATCCTCGATCGGGCCCATCCCGGCGGTCGGCGGACGCATGATCGGCAGGCCCTCGGCGAGGCGGCGCACCATGAACGGCTCCGGGATCACGCCGGGCTGCGCGATCGCGGCCTCGATCGCGCGGATGGCGCGCCGGCGCACACTCGACCCCATCACCCCCGCCGCCATCACCGCGCCCACGACCTGGGGCCCGGGTGCCCCGTGCACGTCGAGTTCCACGATGAACCGGCCGTCCTCCTCGAGGAGGCGGTGCCGGGAACGGTCGAGCCCGTGGACGTCGGTCTGGAGCCGGTGTCGCAACGCGATGCGCGGCACCGAGATGCCGTTGCGACCGATGTCGTGGAGAAGGCGCGGCAGCTCGTCGAGTTGATCGTCGTCGAACCAACCGATGTTCTCGGCGACCACGGCGGCCAGCAACCCGGCGCCGTGAGCGGGCCCGGTCATGGGCAGGTAGAGATCCCCGAGCGCGACGCGACGCGTGGGCATGTGCTTGCGCGTGTGCCGCACCACCATCTCGGCCAGGATCACCGTCCGCGTACCTCCGTGGAACAGTTCGGCGCGGTGCGGGAGCCCGGATGCCGAACGTGGCGTTGGTTACAGACGGTCCACGATCGCCTGGGCGAACTCCGAGCACTTGACCTCGGTGGCGCCGTCCATCTGGCGGGCGAAGTCGTAGGTGACGACCTTGTCGCCGATGGTGGCTTCGAGGGCCCGCACGATGTCGTCGGCCGCACCTTGCCAACCGAGGTGTTCGAACATCATCACGCCTGAGAGCAGGACCGAACCCGGGTTCACCTTGTCCTGGCCGGCGTACTTCGGGGCCGTTCCGTGGGTGGCCTCGAAGATCCCGTGCCCGGTGACGTAGTTGATGTTGCCGCCCGGCGCGATACCGATGCCGCCGACCTGCGCGGCCAGCGCGTCACTGAGGTAATCGCCGTTCAGGTTGGTGGTGGCGATCACGTCGAACTCGTCGGGGCGGGTCAGCACCTGCTGCAAGGTGATGTCGGCGATCGCGTCCTTCACGAGGAGCTTGTCGCCCGGGTCGCCACCACAGTCGTCCCAGCCGACCGCCACATCGGCGAACTCGTCGCGCGTGAGTTCGTAGCCCCACTTCATGAACGCGCCTTCGGTGAACTTCTGGATGTTGCCCTTGTGCACGATGGTCACGCTCTTGCGGTTCTTGCGCACCGCGTATTCGATCGACGCGCGGATGAGCCGCTTCGAACCGGTTTCGGAGATGGGCTTGATCCCCACCCCCGAGTCGGCCCGGATGTCCCAGCCGAGCGTGTCGTGCAGCATCTCGATGAGGCGCTTCGCCTCGGGCGTACCTTCCTCCACCTCGAGGCCGGCGTAGATGTCCTCGGTGTTCTCGCGGAAGATCACCATGTCGACCTTCTCGGGGTGCTTCACCGGCGAGGGGACTCCGGTGAACCATCGCACCGGCCGCAGGCAGACGTAGAGGTCGAGGATCTGGCGCAGCGCAACGTTGAGCGAACGGATCCCGCCACCGATCGGCGTCGTCAACGGACCCTTGATGCCGATGAGGAGGTCACGGAACGCGTCCACCGTGGCTTCGGGCAGCCAGTCGCCGGTCTGGTCGAATGCCTTCTGCCCCGCGAGCACCTCGGTCCAGCCGATGCGCTTGCCGTGCTTGGCCGCCGCGGCGTCCATCACCAGTTGCGCCGCCGGCCAGATGTCGACCCCGGTACCGTCACCCTCGATGAACGGGATGATCGGCTCGTCGGGCACGTTGAGCGATCCGTCGGCGTTCTGCGTGATCTTCTCGGGCATCGGATTCCTTTTGATTCGGGAGTCGGTTCAGGGGTGGAGCGGGGAGTCGGTCCCGCCGTCAGGCCGTGAGGCCAACGATGAGCAGCGTGAGGGCGAAGACCAGGACGACCGCTCCGATCATTGCGTAGATCGTCGCACCCGGGAACGGGTTCGGGCGATCCGGGCCGAACTCGGCGGTGAGCCCGCATTCGGGGCAGCGGTCGTCGGGCGACTTCTGATACCCGCACTGCAGACAGGGCATCATCTGTCCGCTTGCTCCTTCGGAGCCGGCCGGACGGGCCACGCTCCGCTGATGCGAAGGCTGTCAGGAAGCCGTAGCCCCGCTCCGCTCTCGCTCATACGTCGATTCCGGCGTTGCGTTCGGCGATCTCGACCAGGTTGCGAAAGAGCATCGCGATCGTCGTCGGGCCGACACCGCCCACCCGGGGCGTGATCCAGCCGGCCACCGCTTCACACGCGACGTCGACATCGGGCAGGAGTTTGCGACCCTCGTACCGGACCCCGCCGCCGACCACGACGCAGCCGGGCGTGATGTGCTCGGGTTGGAGGATGCCGGGGACACCGGCGGCGGCGATGACCACGTCGGCCCGCTTGGTGTACTCGGGCCAGTCGGGGACGCCGGTGTGGACCACGGTCACCGCCGCGTTCGCGGTCGGTCGTTTCTGCGACAGGAGGAGGGCCAGCGGCCGACCGAGGGTGGCGCCACGACCGAGGATGCACACCTCACGGCCTGCGACCGGAACTTCGTAGAACGCGAGCAGGGCCTCGATCCCCGCCGGCGTGCACGGGACCGGGCACGGCATCGACAGCGCGAGCCGACCGAGGTTGAGCGGATGGATGCCGTCGACGTCCTTGTCGGGGTCCAGCGTGAACAGCGCCGCTTCGAAATCGATGTGTGCAGGCGGCGGGTACTGGAACAACACCGCGTCGACGGACTCGTCGTCGTTCAACGCCTGGACCGCGTCCAGGACCTCGGCCTGGGTCGCATCCGCGTCCAGGTGCATGTCGACCGAATGACACCCGAGCTCCGCGGCCTTGGCGTGCTTCATCCCCACGTACCGCGCGCTGGCGTCGTCGGCGCCGACGAGCAGGGTCGCGAGTCCCGGCGTGTGTCCGGCCGCGATCAGTGCCGCGATGCGCGGTCCGAGGTCGGCGAACACCGCGTCGGCCACCGGTCCGCCGGGCATCATGTGGGTCACGTCAATCGCCTCCCGTCATTCATGGGGTGAGTCCCTTCTAGTGGAGGAAGTGGCGTTCGCCCGTGAGCACCATGGCGAGGCCGAGTTCGTCGGCGCGCGTGATGACTTTCTCGTCACTCACCGAGCCGCCCGGTTGCAACACCACCGCCACGCCCGCGGCCGCCGCGGCTTCGACGCCGTCGGGGAAGGGATAGAAGGCGTCGGACGCGGATGCACCGCCCACCGCGCGGCCCGCGGCCTTCTTCGCCGCGATCTCGCCGGACTCCACGCGGTTCTGCTGACCCGCGCCGATGCCGACGGCCTGTCCGTCCTTGACGAGCACGATCGCGTTCGACTTCACGTGGCCGCAGATGCGCCACGCCATTTCGGCGTCGACCCACTGTTCGGCTGTCGGCGCGACCTTGGTGGCCACCTTCCAGTCGTCGCGGCCCGCCGCGAAGTGGGCGGCGTCCTGCACCAGGAACCCGCCGCTGATCTGGCGGAACTCGCGCACCGCACCCGTCGGTGCCGGCGCCTCGAGCAGCCGGGTGTTCTTCCGCTTCGCCCGCAGGGCGTCGAGCGCGCCGGGCGAATAGCCGGGCGCGATCACGACGTCGGCCTGCGGCCCGGCCGCCATCGCCGCCGCGGTCTCGTCGTCGATCGGCCGGTTGAAGGCCACGATGCCGCCGAAGGCCGAGCGCTCGTCACATGCCAATGCTCGCCCGTAGGCGGTCACCAGGTCGTCGGCCACCGCGACCCCACACGGATTGGCGTGTTTGATGATGGCGCAGACGGCGCGATCACCGAGATCGTGGGCCAGCTTCCACGCCGCCTCGGTGTCGTACAGGTTGAGATAGCTGAGCGCGAGTCCGCCGTGTTGGACCATGCCGTCCCACCAGCTCGACGTCCCGACTTCGCGGTACCGCGCGCCGTGCTGGTGCGGGTTCTCGCCGTACCGCAGGGTCTCGTCGGTCCGGTCCAGTGCCAGCACGAGGTGACGCGGCAGGGTCTCGCCCGCCTGTAGCCACTCCACGATGGCCGCGTCGTACGCCGCAGTCCGGGCAAACGCCGCCAGCGCCAACTCGCGTCGCAACCCGTCGGACAACGCGCCGTCGGCGCGCAGCTCGGCGAGCACCGCCTCGTACTGGTCGGGGCTGGTGACGATCCCCACGTGGGCGTGGTTCTTCGCCGACGCGCGCACCATCGCCGGGCCACCGATGTCGATGAGTTCGATCGACGGGTCACTCGCGAACGGGTAGAGGTTGGAGACGACGAGATCGAACGGCTCGATCCCGTACTCGGCCATGTCGGCGCGGTGCGCCTCGTTGGTGGGATCCGCGAGCAGGCCGCCGTGGATCTTCGGGTGCAGCGTGACCACGCGGTGATCGAGGATGGCCGGGACGCCGGTGATGTCGGCCACGTCGGTGACCGGGATCCCGGCCTCCGCGATCGCCTTGGCGGTGCCGCCGCTCGACACCAACGCCACGTCGAGTGCGTGGAGCTCGCGGGCAAACTCCACGATCCCGGTCTTGTCGTAGACGGACAACAGCGCGCGCATCAGCATTCCTCTTCGATGAGTTGTCGGAGCACCGACGGATACAGCCGCCGCTCCACGTCCTTGATTCGTTCGTGCAGGGTCGCCACGGTGTCGTCGGCCAGAACGGGGACGGCCTCCTGGGCCAGGATCGGGCCGTCGTCCACGTCGAGCCGCGCGTAGTGCACGGTGCACCCGGTGACCTTGACCCCGGCGGCGAACGCCTCCTCCACTGCATGCCAGCCCTTGAAGGCGGGCAGCAGCGCGGGATGGGTGTTGACGATCCGGTCCGGGTAGGCGTCGTGGATCGGCTTCTCCAGGATCGTGCCGAACCCGGCCATGGCCACCAGATCCACGCCGTACCGGGCGAGGACGTCCACCACCTCGTGGGTATAGGCGACCCGGTCGAAGTCGGCTCCGTAGCTCGCCCGGAGCACGATCTCGGCCGGGACGCCCGCGGCCTCGGCCCGCTCGGTGGCGGTGCACGGACGATCGACGATCACGACCACGACGGGCAGGTTCGCGTCCAGGAACGCCTGGAGAATCGTCCCACTACCCGACGCCAACACCCCTATCCGCATTGCCCGCCAACCTACCCGTTGTCACCCGCCGGGCCCCGGGTCGATTGCCCGCCTCCGGTTGCCGCGCGTGCCCCCCCGGCAAGTGGGAAAGTGACACCGTTCGACCGACGCTGGAGGACCCGTGAAGTCAAAACCGACAACGGCCGAGATCGTGCTGATGGCCGGCGGCGCCGCCGCCCTCGTCTTCTCGCTCTTCGCGTTCTACCAAGCGCCGGTCGGCGATCTCAGCTTCAACGCGTGGGACACCGGCCTCTTCCCCATCGCGACGTATCCGGCGCTCGCCGGCGTGATCTCGGGTGGGGTGGTGGCGCTCCGCCGGTTCGCGGGGATCCACTTCTCGTCGAGCGTGGGCGGCTTCAGCTGGTTGCAGGTCCATCTGCTGCTCGCGATCTTCGCCGGCCTGATCATGGCGGGCTACCTGATCCTCGACAAGGGCGCGGCCGATTTCGGGATCGGATTCTGGGGGATGCTCGTCGCCACCGGCGCGTTGATCGCCGGTGCGGTCATGTTGAATAACGAGCCTTCCGGCCCCCGCGGCCTCGCCTGACCACCCCGTCCCGCCAATTTGCGTCGCAGACCCGCGACTATCGCGGGTTTGCGACGCAAGTTCGAGGTGGCGTGGGTCAGAAGCCGGCGACGACGCGGGTCATGAGGTCGCCGGCCTCGGTCGGGTTCAGCCCCACCTGGACGCCCGCGTCGCGCAGCGCTTCCATCTTGGCGGCCGCCGTGCCCTTGCCCCCGGAGACGATCGCCCCGGCATGACCCATCTTCTTGCCCGGAGGCGCGGTCACTCCCGCCACGTAGGCCACCACCGGCTTGCTCATCGACGACTTGATGAAGGCGGCGGCCTCTTCCTCTGCCGAACCACCGATCTCGCCGATCATCATGACGGCCTTGGTCTCGGGGTCGGCCTCGAACGCCTGCAGGCAGTCGATGAAGCTCGTCCCGGGCACCGGGTCGCCGCCGATGCCGACGCACGTCGTCACGCCGATGTCCTGCTGCTTCAACTCGTAGAGCGCCTGGTAGGTGAGCGTGCCGGAGCGGCTCACGATGCCGACCGGACCGCCCTCCTTCGCGATGTGGCCCGCGGTGATCCCGATGTTGGCCTTGCCCGGGCTGATGATCCCCGGGCAGTTCGGGCCGAGCAGTTGCACGTTGGGGTAGTCGCGCTGGAGCGTGTTGTAGAACCACGCCTCGTCGTGCGCGGGCACACCCTCGGTGATCACGACGATGAACTCGATGCCACCCTCGGCCGCGTCCATCACGGCGTCACGCACACCGGGCGCCGGGATGAACACACACGACGCGGTGGCGCCGGTCGCCGCGACTGCCTCCGCGACGTTGGCGAAGATCGGGATGCCGTCCACATCCGTGCCCGCCTTCTTCGGGTTGGTCCCGGCCACCACCTGGGTGCCGTAGTCACGGTTCAGCAGACCGTAGAAGCGACCCTGCGAACCGGTCAGGCCCTGGTAGACGACCTTGGTGTTCTCGTCCACGAAAATGCTCATGATTTCGCCTCCGCAAGGGCCACCACCCGACGCGCCGCGTCGAGCATCGTGGGTTCGATCTGAAACCGCTCCGAGACGATCGGCGCCAGGATCGCGCGCCCTTCGTCGGCGTTCGTGCCGTCGAGGCGGATGACGATCGGAGCGTCGATCTTCACCTTGGCCAGCGCCTGCACGATGCCGTTGGCCACCTCGTCGCCCTTGGTGATCCCACCGAAGATGTTGATGAAGATCGACCGGACATTGGGGTCGTTGTTGATCACTTCCATCGCGCCGGCCATCACGTCGGCATTCGCACCGCCGCCGATGTCGAGGAAGTTCGCCGGCGTTCCACCCACCTGGGTGACGATGTCGACGGTGCTCATCGCGAGTCCGGCACCGTTGGCGATGATGCCCACCGAGCCGTCGAGGCCGATGTACTGCAGACCCTTGTCGTGCGCCGCCTGCTCGCGTGCGTCACGCACCTGGGTCGCGTCGTAGGCCTCGTAGTCGGCGTGGCGGAACACCGAGTTGTCGTCGAGGCTCACCTTGGCGTCGAGCGCGTGCACGCGACCGTCGGGCGTGAGGATCAACGGGTTGATCTCCACCAGATCCGCGTCGCCTTCGGTATAGGCCGTGTACAGCTTCATCAGGATGTCGACCGCACCGTCGGTCGCCGCCGGGTTCAGCTTCGCGGCCTCGACCCACGCGCGGCACGCCGCCTCCGTGAGTCCCTCGGCCGGGTCGATGTGGATCTTGGCGATCGCGTCGGGGTCGGTCACCGCGACCTCTTCGATCTCGACGCCACCCTGGGCCGAGAGCATGCCGAGGTACTGCTTCGCCGAGCGGTCGAGGGTGAACGACGCGTAGTACTCCTCGGCGATGTCGCTCGCGTGCTCGATCCACACGACCTCGACGGTGTGGCCCTTGATGTCCATGCCGATGATGGCGGTCGCGTACTCGCGGGCCTCGTCGGCATTCGATGCCAACTTGATGCCGCCGGCCTTGCCGCGACCGCCCACCTGGACCTGCGCCTTGACCACCACCGGGTAGCCGACCCGGTCCGCGGCCGCGACCGCGTCGTCGACGTTGGTGACGGCTTCCCCGTCCGATACGGGGATCCCGTACCGCGCGAAGAACTGCTTGCCTTGGTATTCGAACAGATCCACTGGACTCCTCGAAGGACGTGCGACGTCCGGCGCGGCGCCGGACGATGTATCAACCGGCCGGTTGGGCCTCCCGCGCGTCGAGCGCTTCCTCGAGCCATTCGTGGATCGAGGCGAGCGTCGCACCGGGTGTGAACAGCTCGGCGACTCCCAGCTCCTTGAGCTTCGGGATGTCGGCGTCGGGGATGATGCCGCCACCGAAGACGACGACCTCGTCGAGGCCCCGCTCCCGCAGCAACTCGAGCACCCGTGGGAACAACGTCATGTGCGCGCCGGACAGGAGCGAAAGCCCGACCGCGTCGGCATCCTCCTGGAGCGCGGTCTCCGCGATCTGTTCCGGCGTCTGGTGCAATCCGGTGTAGATCACCTCGAACCCACCGTCGCGCAGGGCGCGGGCGATGACCTTGGCTCCACGGTCGTGTCCGTCGAGCCCGGGCTTGGCGATGACCACTCGATACCGGCGCTGCATGCGGGCGGAACCCTAGTGATCGGGCTGTCAGCCCGGCCAACGGAGGCGGTCGACCAATGCGGGCCTTCCTCACCGGTCGGCAGCATTCGAGCGCCCGGCTGGACTCCGTCCCCGATCCGTGAGTACACCCTGTCGGTGGCCGCCCGCGCATCTCAGCGTCGTTCCGATCTCCGCCTCCTGATCGGCGCAGGCATCGCCCTCCTCGTCGGCGGCATCCTCGTGGCCGCCGCGATCCTTGCCATCACCGCCCGAGGCAAGATCCCGAACGTGAAGGTCCCGCAACCGTTCGGGCTCGAGTCGGCAATCCACCAACAGGTCCACGACGGCGGGCCGGTGAACATTGCGGGCCTCAGCGGCGACGACGGCTTCTGGGTGGCGGTCGAACATCACCACCTGGTCGCCCTGCTCGTCCACCAGCCGAAGCCCGGCGCGTGCACGCTGCGCTGGCGCGGTTCGAAGAACACCTTCACCTGCGACGACCGGCCCGTGAAGAGCACCGAGATGGCCCGTTACCGCAGCTTCACCAAGCAGACCGGTCCGGCCAAGGGTTTCTACATGGTGGCCCTACGCGAGATCCTCCCCGCGCCTTGACTGCTCGCTGGCTGAACCGCTGACTCCTTGTCCGCCTGGACGAGCCCGCTCCTGAGCCGGAGCTTGCGGAGGCGAACAACTCGGGAGCGAGCCCCACGAACCGGCTCCGTCAGGAGCGCGAGCGGACGAGTCGACGAGAAGTCAGAGTTTCGTCAACGGAGCCCATGCCAAGAGGAGGGTCTTCTCGCCGACGTCGCGGAAGCGCACGGTGGCCTCGGCCTTGTCGCCGTCCCCGCGCATGTTCACGATCACGCCTTCACCGAACTTCTCGTGACCGACGTCGTCGCCGATGCGCAGACCGATCTGCTCGGCGCCGCGTGCGCCGGTGGGGTTGCGGTCCACCCGCATCGCGGCATCCGCGACGGCACTGCGGTGTTCGGAGATTCCGCCGCCGCGTGACGGTGCGCGTCCCTGAGCCCGCACCAACACCTCGGGGATCTCGGCGAGAAATCTGCTCGGCGGGTAGTAGTCGGTGGAGCCGAACAACATCCGGCTCCACGCGTGGGTGAGATACAGCCGCTTCTCGGCGCGGGTGATCCCCACGTAACAGAGCCGCCGCTCCTCCTCGAGTTCGTCGGGATCACCGAGCGAGCGCATGTGCGGGAAGATGCCGTCCTCGAGGCCGGTCAGGAACACGACCGGGAACTCGAGGCCCTTCGCGGTGTGCAGCGTCATCAGCGTGACCAGCGATTCCTCACCGCTGGCCTCGTCGAGGTCGGTGACGAGCGAGATCGCTTCGAGGAACGCCTGGACCCGCAGCAGCCCGGTGGGCGGTGCGGTGAGATCCTCGACGCCCGCGATGCCGGCCAGGCCGGAGAGGTCCCCGCCGTCGAGCTGCCCGTCGAACTCGCGCGCGACCCCGACGAGTTCACCGAGGTTCTCGATCCGACCCTGCGCCTCGATGCTGCGCTCGACTTCCAGCTCGGCCAGGTATCCCGTCTGGTCCAGCATCGCTTCGATGACCCCGCCGACGCCCAGCTCCTCGGCCGATCCCTCGAGTCCCGTCATGACCTCCATGAGGTCCTTGATGCCGCCGAGGGCGCGGCCGGTGACCCCCGCGACGGCCGCCTCTCGCAAGGCATCCCGGAACACGATGTTGGCACCCTGTGCGTACGCCTCCACCTTGCGCACCGACGTGTCGCCGACGCCGCGCTTGGGAACGTTCACGATGCGCTTCCAGCCGACCTCGTCATCGGGATTCGAGAGCGCGCGCAGATAGGCGAGCGCGTCCTTGATCTCACGCCGGTCGTAGAACTTCGTACCGCCGACGATGCGGTACGGGATCCCCGACCGCACGAACGACTCCTCCACCACCCGGCTCTGTGCGTTGGTGCGGTAGAAGACCGCGACGTCCGAGTACCGGATGTGCTCGACGTCGACGAGCCGGTCGATCTCCGAGACGATGAACTGCGCCTCGTCGTGCTCGTCCTCGGCGTGGTACCGGGTGATGAGTTCGCCGCCCGCCTGCTCGGTCCAGAGGTGTTTCGGTCGGCGCGCCGCGTTGTTGGCGATCACCGCGTTGGCCGCGTCGAGAATCGTCTGGGTCGACCGATAGTTCTGGTCGAGCACGATCACCGACGACTCGGGGAACTCCTCCTCGAACCGCATCAGGTTCCGATGATCAGCACCGCGGAACTTGTAGACACTCTGATCGCTATCTCCCACGACCATCACGTTGCGGTGTTCGAGGGCGAGCAGGCGGACGATCTCCCACTGCGCGCCGTTGGTGTCCTGGAACTCGTCGACCAGCACGTGCTTGAACCGGTGGCGCCACCGGGCGAGCGCGTCCGGGTGCTCGCGGAAGAGGCGGACGACGAGCAGCAGGAGGTCGTCGAAGTCGACGGCCGACGCCTCGGCCAGCCGCCGTTGGTACTCCGTGTACACCTCGGCCACTTTCGCCTCGGGCGGCGTGAGTGCCTTGGCCGTCGCCTCCTCCGCGCTGACCAACTCGTTCTTCAAGGCGGAGATCGAGTGATGCAGCCGGCGCGGGGGGAACCGCTTCGGGTCGAGGTTGAGATCGCGGCGCACGTAATCGGTGAGTCGCACGGCGTCGGATTCGTCGTAGATCGAGAACGACGTGCGGTAGCCGAGCAGCCCGATCTCGCGCCGCAGGATCCGCGAACAGGCCGAGTGGAACGTCGACACCCACATCTTGCGGGCGACCGGCCCGACCAGTTCGGCGACCCGCTCCTTCATCTCACCCGCGGCCTTGTTGGTGAACGTGATCGCGAGGATCTCGAACGGCGAGACGTCGCGCTCGGCGATCAGGTACGACACGCGATGCGTGAGCAGGCGCGTCTTGCCCGACCCGGCGCCCGCGATCACCAACACGGGACCGTCGGGCGCGGTGACCGCGTCACGTTGGACGGGATTGAGACCGTCGAGGAGCTCCGCTACTCCACTCATGGGGAACAGCGTACAGATGTTCGGGTCAGGATTCCGGGCCCGGTTTCGGTTGCAGGCTGACTTCCTGGGTCGCGTCGTCCGCGACCGGCGTGCGGAAGGCGCGCAGCAACCGCGTGCCGTCCTCGTTGAGGGTCACGGTGAACGCACCGGTCGCGTCGTCGATGTCGAGCGACCAGTACGGCTCCCAGTCCGAGTCGAGCGCGGGCGCGTCGGGATCGACGTCAGGCGGGAGGCGGCGAAATCGACGACGTTCCTGGTCGAAGAGCCACGTGCTGTGAGCAGACTCGATCCGTTCCACGAGGCCGCTGAAACTACCGGGTCACGCCTCGATCGCAAGGGTCACGGGCCCGTCGTTCACGAGTTCGACCGCCATGTCCGCCCGGAACCGCCCGGTCTCGACCGTGAGGGCATGACCGCGGAGCGCGGCGACGAATGCGTTGACCAGCGGTTCTGCCTGCTCGGGCGGCGCGGCCGCGCCCCACGAAGGTCGTCGACCCCGACGGGTGTCGCCGTACAAGGTGAACTGGGAAATCACGAGCGCGGACCCGCCCGAATCCACCAGGGACCGGTTCATCACACCGTCGTCGTCGTCGAACACGCGCAGGTGGGCCACCTTGGCCGCGAGCTTCCCGGCGGTGGCTTCGGTGTCGGTGTGGGTCACGCCGACCAGCACCAGGAGTCCCGCGTCGATCGCCCCGACCAACTCCGTGTCCACCCGCACCGACGCGCGCGTCACTCGTTGCACCAGGGCGCGCATGGAGCGACGCTAGCGAGTCCGACCGCGCGTCGCGGCGTACTCAGGCGACCGAGTAGAGCGCGGGGAAGAACGCGAGTCCCCCACTCAACGCGCCGCCGCCGGTTCCCGGATCGATCACGAGCGGGGTCCGGGGTCCGAGATCCGCGTCCGCGGCCACGGTGACGTTGATGACGATCTGCGAGTCGCTCGTCACGTTGGCCGAGTTGACGGTCACGCCCTGACCCATGAGCACCACGGAACCCGCGTGCAGGTTCTTCCCCGTGAAGGTGACGGTCGTCGTCGTACCGCGGGTGAGGGTCGGCGACGAGGTTGCGAAGATGAACGGGACGGGATTCGAGCGCAGGAAGACGTCCGACGCGATGCCGTTGGTGTCCGCGCCGGTCATGACGTCGGTGGCCGACGACGTGAACATCACGTACCGGCCGTCACCGCTGATGCCGTTCGGGGACGAGCCCGCGAGGGTCGAATCCGGGTTGGAGGGTTCGCTCTGGGTCTGGGTGTTGCCGGCCAGGGTCGTGGTGCCGGTCACGCGGTCGCGCAGGAAGGAGTTCGACAAACCCAGCAGCGGGCTGCCGACGAGATTCTTCGCACCGCTCTGGAACACCACGTAGCGCCCGTTGTCGCTGACCCCGGCAAGGAAGTTGAAGTCGTCGGAGTCGCCACCGTCGGCGGCGACACTGATGCGGTCGAAGGCTCCGGTCGCCACGGTGACCGCGTACACGTCGGTCGTATCGTTGCCGTCGCCTGCCGCAACCAGATTGGTCGCGTCGGTGTCGAACACGACGGTCGAACCGTCGCCGCTGATCGCCACGTTGTAGGAATCGCCGTCGGCCTCGTCGCCGTCCGGCAGACCGGTCAACCGGGTCGTGGTCGAGAGCGTGCGGTCCCGCACGAAGACGTCGGCGAAGACGCCCGAGTCGTTGATGTCGAAGTTGGAGGCGTTCGAAACGAAGGCGATGTACCGGCCGTTGTCACTGATCGACGCGACGGAGGAATCGAGGTCACCCTCCGAGCCGTCGGTGGCGACGCTCACGCGCTGGGTCTTGGCTGCCACGCGGTCGCGGATGTAGATGTCGGTGCTGTAGTTCTGGTCGGTCGTGCCGATCAGGTTCTCGGCATCGGACGCGAACACGATGATGCCCGCGTCCGGCGTCATCGACTGCAGGTAGGACGGGCCATCGGCCTGGGTGCCGCCGTTGCGCACGCTCACGCGCGTCGTGGTGCCCAGCGTGCGGTCGCGCAGGAAGACGTCGGTCGACTGGTTGGTGTCAGCCGTGGAGAGCAGGTCCTCGGAGTCGCTCGCGAACGCCACGTAGCGCCCGTCGGACGAGACGAGCCCGCCGTACCCGCCGAGCGACGCCTGCTTTTCGCTGTCGCTGATCGAGATCCGTTCGGTCGTGCCGGCCTGGTTGTCGCGGAGGAAGACGTCGACCGCGTTGTTGGTGTCGTTCGGGACCAGGTCCGCCGCGTCGGACGAAAAGACGACGAACCGTCCGGTCGGCGACACGTCGGTCCCGGTCGTGGTACCGCCAGTCGGTTGGGCGCCGGTGTTCGACACTCCCACCCGACCGACCCAGGAACACCCGGCCGTGGCGACCACGACCGCCACGACCGCGCCAAAACCTCGAATCCGTCCCATGTGCCCCATCCCGTTCCCAGCGAACCGGACAATCCTACCCTTTTCGCCCGCTTCGTGCCGACCGCGCTCCTGGAAACACACATCTCCCACCGACGTCGGCGAGGATGCGGACCGATCCACACAGGAGGGAGGAGCGTGACCACTCCGCAACCGGGAATCTTCGCTCAGGGGACCCGCTCGCATCGTCACCTGGAGTTCGACCTGCGCCCGGCAACGTCCGCGGCCGCCGTGAGCCGTGCCCTCGATGGGCTGCGCCAACCCTCGGTGACGGCAGGAGGTGCGAACATCGTCGTCGGTTTCGGCGCCGCACTCTGGCGGGGCCTCGCGCCGGCATCGATCCCCGACGGACTCACCGACGCACCGGGCGTGGACGGCGTGGCTCGGACTCCCCACGACGTCTGGATATGGATCCACGGCACCGGTGACGACGTGCTCCTCGACGTCGGGCGTGCGGTTACCGCCTTGCTCGCGCCGGTCGCGGAACTCGTTGCCGACACCAGCGCGTTCGTGTACCGCGACAGTCGCGACCTCACGGGGTTCATCGACGGAACCGAGAATCCGCCGGTCGAGCAGGCGTACGAAGTGGCGACCATCCCCGACGGCCAACCGGGAGCCGGTGGCAGCTTCGCGATCACCCAACGGTGGATCCACGACCTCGCATCCTTCGATGCGCTACCCGTGGACGACCAGGAACGCGTCATCGGGCGGCGCAAGATCGACAGTGTCGAGCTCGCCGACGACGTGAAGCCCGAGACTGCGCACATCGCGCGCGTCGTGATCGAGGAAGGCGGCGCCGAGCTCGAGATCTACCGGCGCAGCACGCCCTACGGCGACGTGGCGGAGCACGGCTTGTACTTCGTGGCGTTCAGTGCGGAGCTGAGTCGATTCGACAAGATGCTCCGCCGGATGTTCGGTCAATCGGGCGACGGTCACCACGACCGCCTCACCGATTTCACCCGACCCGTCAGCGGCGCGTACTACTTCGTGCCGGCGCTCGAAGACCTCGGTAACGCCTTGGGCTGAACCGGCGGGTTCACTCCCACTCGGACCCGATGGAGCGCTCGCTCGCCTGGTGGGCTCCGCCGCGCGGGTTCACTCCCACTCGCCCTCGATGGAGTGTCCGTTCACTCTCCCGGTGCAAGCACCGGCGAGTTCACTCCCACTCGATGGTCCCCGGGGGCTTGGAGGTGATGTCGTACGCCACGCGGTTGACGCCGGGGACCTCGTTGATGATGCGCGAGGAGATCCGCTCGAGGACGTCGTACGGGATCCGTGCCCAGTCGGCGGTCATCGCGTCGTCGCTCGTGACCGCCCGGAGAACGATCGGGTAGGCGTAGGTGCGGTCGTCGCCCTGCACCCCGACGGTCCGGACCACGGGCAACACCGCGAAGCTCTGCCAGATCTCGCGGTAGAGACCGGCGCGCCGGATCTCCTCGGTGACGATCGCGTCGGCGTCCTGGAGGATCGCCACCCGCTCCGGGGTGATCGCACCGATGATGCGGACACCGAGGCCCGGACCGGGGAAGGGCTGACGCCAGACGATCTCCTCCGGCAGGCCCAACTCCTCGCCGACCGCGCGCACCTCGTCCTTGAACAGGTGCCGCAGCGGTTCGACCAGCGCGAACTCCATGTCGTCGGGCAGACCGCCCACGTTGTGGTGACTCTTGATCACCGCGTTCTCGCCACCACCTGATTCCACGATGTCGGGATACAGCGTGCCCTGCACGAGGAACCCCGCCGCGTTGTGGTCGAGCGCGACCTCCTCGAACACCCGGATGAAGAGTTCGCCGATGATCTTGCGCTTGCGTTCCGGGTCCACGATGTCGTCGAGCGCGTCGAGGAACCGGTCGCCCGCCTTCACGTGCACGAGGTCGATCTGGAACTGCCGGCGGAACGTCTCCTCCACCTGCTCGGCCTCGCCCTTGCGCGAGAGACCGGTGTCCACGAAGACACAGGTGAGTTGATCACCGACGGCCTTATGGACGAGCGCCGCAGCGACGGCCGAGTCGACCCCACCCGAGAGCCCGCACAGCACCCGCTCGGTTCCCACCTGGGCGCGGATCTCGGCGACGGCCTCCTCGATGATCGACACGTTCGTCCACGTGGGCCGGCACCCCGCAACGTCGAACAGGAACGACTTCAGGATGTCCTGGCCGTGCTCGGTGTGGGCGACCTCGGGGTGGAACTGCACGCCGTAGATGCGCCGCTCGCTGTCGCCGAAGGCCGCCGCCGGCGTGTCACCCGTGGAGGCGAGCACCTTGGCACCCGCGGGCGCGAGGGTGATGGTGTCGAAGTGACTCATCCACACCGCTTGGCCGACGGGCTGGTCCCGGAAGAGGGGTGCGGCACCGGTGACGGACAACTCGGTGCGGCCGTATTCGCCACGACCGGTCTTGGCGACGGTGCCACCCATGTCACGCGCGAGGAGTTGCGCGCCGTAACAGATCCCGAAGATCGGGACGCCGCCCTCGTAGAGCGCGGGGTCGACCGACGGCGCGCCCTCCACGTGGACCGAAGCCGGGCCGCCCGAGAGGATGATCGCCTTCGGATTCTTGGCGAGCATCTCCGCGAACGACATCGTGCGCGGCACGATCTCGGAGTACACGTGCGCCTCGCGCACCCGGCGCGCGATCAGCTGCGCGTACTGGGCCCCGAGGTCGACCACCAACACCAGGTCGCGGTCGTGGTCCTCCACGGAACTACCGACCCATGCCGATGCCCTGCGCGCGCTGGAGGCTCTTGCCCTCCGTCTGCAGCGAGGGCGCCACCATCACTTCGGCCTTCTGGAATTCCTTGACCGTCTCGTACCCGGTGGTGGCCATCGAGGTGCGCAGCGCACCGAAGAGGTTCAGCGTGCCGTCGTTCTCGTGCGCGGGACCGACGAGGATCTCCTCCATCGTCCCCTTCTGGCCCGCGTACACCCGGGCGCCGCGTGGCAGCGTCGGGTGGAAGGTGGCCATGCCCCAGTGGTACCCGCGGCCCGGCGCTTCGTACGCGCTGGCGAGCGGCGAACCGATCATGACCGAGTCGGCGCCGCAGGCGATCGCCTTGGCGACGTCGCCACCGGTCCGCATGCCACCGTCGGCGATCACGTGCACGTAGACGCCGGTCTCGTCGAGGTGACGGATCCGCGCGCCCGCGGCGTCGGCGATGGCCGTGGCCTGCGGGACGCCGATGCCGAGTACCCCGCGTGACGTGCACGCGTGACCCGGACCGACCCCGACGAGCACGCCGACGGCGCCGGTGCGCATCAGGTGGAGCGCGGTGCTGTAGGAAGCACAGCCGCCGACGATGACCGGGATCTCGTACTCCCGGATGAACTTCTTGAGGTTCAGCGGCTGGCGGGCCGGGTCCTTCGAGACGTGCTCGGCGGAGACCACGGTGCCCTGGACCACGAGCAGGTCGAGTTCGGCATCGAGCACGTGCTTGGAGAACTGCTCGACCCGCTGCGGGGTGAGCGACGCACAGGCGCGGACGCCGGCATCCTTGATCTGACGGATCCGTACGCCGATGAGCTCTTCCTTGATCGGCTCCTGGTACAGCTCCTGCATCCGGCGGGTGGCCTTCTCCGGATCGAGCTCGGCGATCTCGTCGAACACCGCGTCGGTGTCCTCGTACCGGGTCCAGAGGCCCTCGAGGTTGAGACAACCCAGGCCGCCGAGGCGACCGATCTCGATCGCGGTCTTGGGCGAGACGACCCCGTCCATGGCCGACGCGATGAGCGGCAGCTCGAACTTGAAGGCGTCGATGTCCCAGCTGATGTCGACATCCTCGGGGTCGCGCGTGCGCCGACTCGGCACGATCGCGATGTCGTCGAACCCGTACGCTCGCCGTCCGGACTTTCCGATCCCGATTTCGACTTCCACCAGTTGGCTCCCGTCGTTCCTACTCCGCCGAAACGTTCAGCCTAGTGGCCGGTTCGCCTCTGTTTGCGGGTCGGGTCCCGGGGGTGCGGTCAACACGGTGAGGAGGCGGGTCAGGATGCGGGCGGTGGCCCCCCAGACGGTCTCGCCGGGAAGCTCGAAGAAGGTCATCGAGCGGTACTCGCCCCAGAGGTCCCACAACTCCTCGCGATAGGTCTCGGGCGCGAGGAGTTCGGTCAGCGGGACGCCGAACGCGGCCACGACCTCGACCGGATGGGGTCGGAGCACAGGTTTCGCGCCGAGCAACCCCACCACCGGCGTGATGGTGAAGGCGGTCGCCACCGTGGAGATCGTGTCGAGTTCGGCGACCACCTCGACGGTCTCGGTGGCCAGCCCGACCTCCTCGTGCGCTTCCCGGAGCGCCGCGGCCGCGAGCGTGGCGTCGCTCGGTTCGCGCTTGCCGCCGGGGAAGGCGATCTCGCCCTGGTGGGACGGCATCGTCTCCGGGCGCTTCGTGAGCACCACGTTGGTCTCGCCCGCGTCCTCGTAGAGCGCGACGAGCACCGCCGCCTCACGTGACTCGTACTGCTCCACCACCTGGAGCGCCGGCGCCATGAGTGCGAGCCGGGACCGCACCGAGACGAGGCCGAGCGCGTCCCGGTCGATCTCGAGTCCCGCCCACGGTGGGGGACCTCCGGGCCGGGTACCCGGCGGGCGCGGAATCCGCTGCGCACCGCCCCGCTCCACCATCGCCCGACCCTACCGACCCCCCGACTTTTGCACCGGAACCCACGCCCGAGCATCGGCTTCGGTGCCGAAGTCGAGCGTGGCAAACGTCACGAGGGGCGGGCACTGCGCAATGCAGTACCCGCCCCTCGCCGGAACGCAACCGGACGTCGGTTACCCGAGCGTCATGTTCGGTTCGCCGAGCGAGTTCTTCCCCGTGCCGTGCGTACACGTACCGCCGCGGATGTTCCCGCCGTTGTACGCCTGGCGCAGGCAGTTCCGCAGCGCGAGCTGACCCCAGTAGTTGGGGTGGATGCTCTCCTGCAGTTGGTACGGCCCGATCAGGGTGCTCACCGTCCGGATCTGGTTCTGCCACTCGGTGAGGTCCGGCGCGTTGGACTGGGTCCAGTTCGCGACACCCTTCTCCTCGAGCAGGCCGACCGTCTTCTCGCAGAGTCGGCGCCCGTTGAACGCGCCGGCATCGTTCTGGATCACCAGGTTGGTCACCCCGGACTGGGCGGCGCCGTTGGTGAGGGCCTGGTTCATCTTCGCCACCGCGGTGTTGTTGGCCCAATCGGCATCCTTGTTCCACACCCCGCATCCCCCGGTGCTCTGGCGCGTGTACCCACTCTCGCTGTACCGGAAGCCCGCACCGAGCGGGATCGGCGACACGTAGGTCTGGATCATGATCTTGTACTGCGTGTCGTTGTACCCGGCGTTGGTCATCGCCTGATGGATGTTGGCGATGGCCCCGGCGACCTCGGAGGTACGCGCGGCGACGGACGAGGCGGTGAACTTCGAACTCACGCTCGAGTCGTCGTAGCAGTAGTTCTTCCACCACGAGGGTGACAGCAACCAGTCGGTCACGCACTGCTGCACGATGTCGGCGAAGCCGTAGTTGTTCGCCCCGATGAGGAGCGGGATCGCTTTCACATTGTGCGTGGCCGCGAACTCCTGGAGCATCTGGGCCTGACCCTTGTACCCACCGGAGTTGTAGAAGTCGAGTCCGGGCTTGAAGTCACCCGAGCCCGGCGTCTGCGTGTAGGTCCGCGCACCGGAGCACGCAAGGTTGAGCGAGTTCACGCCCCCGCCGATGTGCACCATCGCCGCGGTCGAGCGGTGACAGCCCGGGATCTGCTCGGCGGTGTGCGTGGCGTTGTCGCTGTAGGCGTTCGGTCCCCCGGCGTCGATCAGCGACGAGCCGTTGTTCGTGTTGCCGGCCCAACGGCCGGCTTCACCGGAGATCGCGGAGTCGCCGACCGAGACGATCCATGGTGAACCCGCCCCGGGTCCGTCCGCATGGGCGGTTCCTGGTGCGGCGGCGATGACACCGGATGCAACCAGTGCGCCCGTCACCGCCAGTGCGCGTACGCGCGTGAATACCTTGCTCATGTGCCCCCCTAGCCGCGGGCGGTCTGCCCGCACGGCCAGGAGTCTGACGATCGCGTTCGATCACTACAAGCATTTCCGCCCAAGTTGCAGACCGTGTGCAGGAGTCAGGGCATCGACCCGTTCTCGTACGCGAACTGCACGCGCTGGCGTGCACGTTCGGCGCAAGAAACGGGGACGAGAGGGCGGGCGGGAATCCACGAACCGCGGCCGCAATCGCCGCTCGCCCGTGGCCCGGCCGGCCCGTGAACGAAGTGAACAAGAGCGGGAACGACGCGGCATACTTCCGGCCGCCACGGATATTGGGAGACGACATGACCGACTGGAACTTCGCCACCTGCTGGGAAGCCCTCGCCGACGCGCAACCCGACCGGCTCGCGCTCGCCCAGGGGGACCGGCACCGCACCTGGGCCGAGTGGGACGACCGCTCCGCCCGTCTGGCCGCGGCGTTCACCGACCTCGGCCTCGAGCCCGGCGGCAAGGTGTCCAGCTACCTCTACAACTCCATCGAGTACATGGAGGGCGTCTTCGCCACCTGGAAGTGCCGCAGCGCTCCGGTCAACGTGAACTACCGGTACATGGAGGTCGAACTCCGCTACCTCCTCGAGAACTCCGACACCGACATCCTCCTCTTCCACGGGGTCCTCGGCGACCAGGTGGCGAAGGTCTGGCGTGACATCCCGACGCTGAAGGCCATCGTGCAGGTCGACGACGGCCACCCGCTCGTGGACGGCGCGCACCGCTACGAGGATCTGATCGCGAACCACGAGCCGGCGGCCCGCGTCGAGAAGTCGGGCGACGACCTCTACATCCTCTACACGGGTGGCACCACCGGCATGCCCAAGGGCGTCATGTGGCGCAACGAGGACCTGTTCAACACGCTCGTGCCGTCGGTCTGGGGCCTCCTCGGCCAGAGCGGTGACAGCCCCGACGACGTGCCGGCCGTGGCTGCCGCCGTCGCCGAGGCCGGCCGCACCCCGGTGCACCTCCCGGCGTCGCCGCTCATGCACGGCACCGGCTTCATGTCGTCGCTCCAGGCCCTCACGTCGGGGGGCGCGATCGTCACCCTGGAGTCGCGCACCTTCGACGCCCACGAGTTGTGGAAGGCGGTCGAGACCGAGCACGTGACCCAGATGGCGATCGTCGGTGACGCGTTCGGCAAGCCGATGGTCCGGGCGCTCGAAGAGGCCGAGATCGACAACGCGCCGTACGACCTCTCCTCGCTCGGACTGATGATCAGTTCCGGCGTGATGTGGACCGCCGAGGTGAAGGAAGCCCTGATGGCGCGGGGTGCGTTCTTCTGCCTCGACTCCCTCGGCTCGAGCGAGGGCGTGGGCTTCGCGTCGCAGATCTCGATGCCGGGATCCACCGCCACCACCGCCAAGTTCCAGATCGGCGAGTTCGCGAAGGTGCTCACCGAGGACGGCCGCGCGGTCGAACCGGGTTCGGGCGAGCGGGGCCTGCTCGCCCTCGGCGGCCCGATCCCGCTCGGGTACTACAAGGACCCGGAGAAGTCGGCCGCGACCTTCCGCGAGTTCGACGGCAAGCGCTACTCGATCCCGGGCGACTGGGCGACCGTCGCCGCCGACGGCACCATCGAGTTGCTCGGCCGCGGCAGCGTCTCCATCAACTCGGGGGGCGAGAAGATCTTCCCCGAAGAAGTGGAAGAGGCCGTCAAGCTGCATCCCTCCGTCCAGGATGCGATCGTCGTCGGCGTGCCGGACGAGAAGTTCGGCGAGGCGATCACCGCGCTCGTGTCGTTCCGCACCGGTGCCGACGCGACCCCCGACGAGATCATCGAGACCGTGCGGGCCAACATCTCCCGGTTCAAGGCCCCGCGCCACGTGCTCGTCATCGACGAGATCAAGCGGGGCCCCAACGGCAAGGCCGACTACGCGTGGGCCAAGGCGATCGCGGTGGAACGCGTCAGCTGAGATTGGTTACGTGTTGTTGCTGCAATCCCCAGTGCTGACGTTCGCGGCCGCGCCGTCGGTCCTCCGTGCAAGCGTTCCCCCGCCAACGGTCCAGTAGGTCGGCGTGTGCCGAAGGGTTCCTCCGTCAGCCGGGATCACCAGATCAGCCGTTCCGGGGTCGGCACCGTTCTTCACGGAGCGGTACGCCTCGACCGCGGCCTCGACCGTGCTGCGCTCGGTGAGGCACGCCTTCACTGCGGCGTCCTTGGTCGTCCCACCCACGGCGAAGACGACGACCGCGGCGAGGATGCCGAGGATGACGATCACGACCAGCAGCTCGACGAGGGTGAAACCCTTCTGGAGCAGGTTCTGGTCGGCGGTACGCGAACGAAGGTGCTTGAGCACGGGTATCGATGTCCTTGATTCCTGGCTCCGAGGAGCGCTCCCAGCAGACCGGCAAGCACCGGACGCGGGCGTGAAGCTATAGGGATCTCCCCGACGTTGGGTAGGGCGGATGCCCCGATTCGACGGAATTGAGTCGGCCGACCCACCGATTTCGCCACCCTGCGCGCGAAGCCGCGCGCCCCGTGGCCGCTGAGCGAGAATGGCCCCCATGACCACCGCTCCGGTCGACATCGCCGGCATCGAGCAGTACCTCACGGTGCTGGCACTCCACAACGCCACCGACCTCCATCTCACCGCCGGCGCCCCGCCGCTGCTGCGCATCGACGGCAAGCTCACCCCGATCGACCAGCCCCCGCTCTCGGCCGACGAGGTCGCGGCGTTGATCTTCGGGATCCTCGATCCGGAGATGGCCGAACGCCTGCACCAGGAGAAGGAGATCGACTTCTCCTTCTCGTGGCGCGAGGAGATCCGCTTCCGCGCCAACGTGTTCCACCAGCAGGGCACGATCGCGCTCGCACTGCGCGCCATCCCCTTCGAGATCCCGTCGTTCGAGGAACTCGGCCTCCCGCCGATCATGGAGTACTTCGCCGGACTCCCGCAGGGGCTGCTGCTCGTGACCGGTCCGACCGGCTCCGGGAAGAGCACCACCCAGGCGTCGGTGATCGACTTCATCAACCGCAACCGCGAGTGCCACATCCTCACCATCGAGGACCCGATCGAATACGTGCACCGCCACCACCGCTCCGCGGTCAACCAGCGCGAGGTCGGCATCGACACCGACTCGTTCGAACGGGCGTTGCGCTCGGCGCTGCGCGAGGACCCCGACGTGATGCTCGTGGGTGAGATGCGCGACGCCGAAACGATGCAGTTCGCGCTCACCATCGCGGAGACCGGCCACCTCGTCTTCGCCACCCTGCACACCAACGACGCCGCCACCGCCCTCGACCGCATCGTCGACGTGTTCCCGGCCGACCGCCAGGGCCAGATCCGCGTCCAGCTCGCCGCCGCCCTCGCGGGGGTGGTGAGCCAGCGCCTCATCCCGCGCGTCGGCGGCGGGATGATCGCCGCGTTCGAGGTGATCGTGGCCACCAACCCGATCCGCAACCTCATCCGCGACGGCAAGACCCACCAGATCCGCAACATCGTCGCCACCAACATGCGCGACGGCATGCAGACGATGGAAGCGGCGATGAACGGGCTGATCGAAGCGGGGATCGTGAGCTACGACGACGCCGTCGACCGCAGCCTCCACCCCCGGGAACTCAAGCCCCCCAGTTGGGGCTCCGCCTGACGACCAGTTGGGGCTCCGCCTGACGAGCAGTTGGGGCTCCGCCTGACGACCAGTTGGGGCTCCGCCTGACGATCAGTTGGGGCTCCGCTGATCGGGGGGCCCGACGCGTCAGCCGCGGAGCGTGCTGTTGCCCTGGAAGATGCCGTACATCGCGGAGACGAGGGCGACGGCGACGAAGCCGACGATCACGCCCATCACGATGATGACGGCCGGTTCCGCGAGCGCGGTGAGCCGGGCGAGCTTGTAGTCGAGTTCCTTGGCGAAGAAGTCGGCCGCTGAGTTGAGCTGGAGGTCGAGCGTGCCGGTCTCCTCGCCCACGCGCATCATCTGGGTGGCCGCGGGCGGGAACAGGCCGGTCGCGGTGATCGGTTGCGCCATGCCCTCGCCCTCGAGCATGGCGTCGCGCACGTCGGCCAGCGCGGCGGCGTAGACACCGTTGTTCGACCCTTCGATCGCGGCCTGCATCGCCTCCGGCAGCGAGACACCGGCCTGCATCATGGCGGCGATGATTCGGCAGAACCGTTCGATGACGGTGTAGCGCGCCACCTCGCCGATCACCGGCATGCGCAGCATCAGCTGGTCGCGTTTCAACCGGCCGGCGGGACTGCGGTTGGCCTGCACGAGGAGCAGGACGATCACCACGAACCCGAGTGCGAGCGCCCACCACCACGTCTCGAAGAAGTTGGCGGCATCGAGCAGCACCTTGGTGATGGTGGGGAGTTCGGCGTCGAACTCCTTGAAGAAGGCGGTGAACTTCGGCAACACGTACGCGACGAGGACGACCACCGTGACGATCGACATGACGAAGATCACGAGCGGGTACGTGAGCGCGGAACGGACCTTCTGGCGGGCCTCGGCGTCCCGCTCGATGTAGTTCGACAACTGGTCGAGCACGGAGTCGAGGCGGCCGGTGATCTCGGCCGAGCGCAGGATCCCGATGTAATACGGCGGGAAGACGTCGCGGTGGCGGTCGAGCGCGTCGGAGAACGGCACGCCCACCTGGATGAGTTCCATGGTCTCGGTGAGGATCTCCTGGAGTCGCGCGTTCGAGGCCGACTCGCGCACGATCTCGAGCGCCTCCACCAGCGGGATACCCGCGCGCACGAACGCGGCCACCTGGCGCGAGAAGTGCATGAGATCGGTACGGGGCACCTTGCGCTTGGTGACTTCGATCTCGGTGAACTTGCGCCGGCGCCGGATCTTCTTGACGTCGAGCTCCCGCGCGAGCAACTCGTTGCGCAGACTGTCGATGTTGACCGCGTCGGCCTTGGCGCGGACCTTGGCACCGTCGGGCGCGACCGCGACGTATCTGAAGCCCGGCATCAGTCCTCCGCTCAGGCCACGTAGAGGGTGCGGAGGACTTCGGCCAACGTGGTCACGTCGTCCTCGACGAGCTTGAGCGCCTGGGTCTGGAGCGGGACCATCCCCTCGGACACCGCGAGGTCGCGCAGCTCCTGGTAGGTGGGTTGGTTCACCACGAGCTGCTTCATGGCGTCGCTCACCCGCAGCAGCTCGTAGACACCGATACGGCCCTGGTAGCCGGTCTCGGCGCAGAAGACACAGCCCTCGCCGTGGAAGAACTCCCGCTTCGGCGCCATCCCGGCCTTGTCCCACATCGCGAGTTCATCCGGAGTCGGCTCGTAGCGGATCTTGCACTCGGGGCAGAGGCGACGCACGAGCCGTTGCCCCACCACGCCGAGCACCGAGGACGAGATCAGGAACGACTCGATGCCCATGTCGAGGAAGCGGTGCAGCGCGGCAACGGAGTCGGTGGCGTGGAGCGAGGAGAGCACGAGGTGGCCGGTGAGCGCCGACTGCACCGCGATGCGCGCGGTCTCGACGTCGCGGATCTCGCCGACGAGGATGGCATCGGGGTCCTGACGCAGGATCGACCGCAGACCACCGGCGAACGTGATGCCCGCCTGCTCGTTGATCTGGATCTGGTTGACCGTGGGAAAGATGTACTCGACCGGATCCTCCACCGTCATCACGTTGATCTCTTCACGGTTGATCTGCGTGAGGGTCGCGTAGAGCGTGGTGGTCTTGCCGGAACCGGTCGGACCGGCGCACAGCACCATGCCGTAGGGCGACCGGGTCATGCCCTCGTAGACGGTGAGCGTGTCGGCCGGCATGCCGAGGTCGCGCAGACCGAAGAGCGCGCGGCGCTTGTCGAGGATTCGGAGCACGCACTTCTCGCCGTTGACCGTCGACGTGGTGGAGACCCGGACGTCGAGCGGTACGCCGTCGACGTCGGCCTCGATCTGGCCGTCCTGCGGGCGGCGGCGCTCGACGATGTTCATGTTGGCCATGACCTTGATACGGCTGATCAACGCCGGACCCATGCCGGGCGGCAGGTTCAGCACCTCGTGCAGCGCACCGTCGATCCGGTTCCGGATCCGCACGCGGTCGGGCATCGGCTCGATGTGGACGTCGGAGGCGCGCTCGGCCACCGCCTGTGAGAGGAGCAGGTTCACCACCTGGACGATGGGGGCCTTCTCGTCGACCTGCGCCGCACCGGTGTCACCCTGGCCGGCCCGGCGCTGTTCCTCCCGGGCCTGGAACACGCGGACGTGCTCGTCGACGTTTGCGGTGGTCCGGTACGCCACGTCGATCGCCCGCTGGATCTCGCCGGTGCCGCCGACGAACAGCTTGGCGGGCTGCAGGAGCGTCTCCCGCAGGCGGTCGGCGATGGACGGGTCGCTCGGGTCGCTGACGACGACGTCGAAGCCGAACTGGGTCCGGCGCAGCACCAGGGCACCCCAGGCCCGCGCGTGGCTCTCGGGCAGCGCGCCGACCGAGGCCGGGTCGGGGAACTCGTGGCGGAGGTCGACGACCTCGAGCCCGAACTGTTCGGCGAGCACCCCCGCCAGGTCCCGTTCGGTGAGCATCCGCTTGGTGACGAGGAACTCGCCGAGGCGCTGCCCAGTGGCCGCCTGCCCCTCGAGCGCGGCCACGAGTTGCTCCGCCGCGAGCGCACCCTGGCCCACCAGCAACTCGCCCAGCATCCGGGCGTGCTGGCCCCGTGCCGCGGCGTCCGCGTCGGGTTGGCCCGTGGTGGCGGCGACGGCCATGGCCGCGTTCAGGCGGGCGTTGCGCGCCGCGACCTGCGCCTGGAGCGCCTCGATCGACATGGACACCTGGGCGTGAACCCCGTCGGAGTCGAGGAACTCCTCCTCGCTGACGTCGTCGAAACGGGGCGCGTGCGCAGACGCGTCGACAAATCGCTTGGGCTCTTCCGAGCCGTCTTTCCGTGACTTCAATAAGCCCACGGTCTTTCCCTCCACCCGGCCCAACGATCGGCCGAACGACCGAACGTCACAAATCGCCTGCGCAGCGTACGGTCCGAACGACCCATTCCGCCAGATGGCCGACCACGAACCGTGAGACGGTCCTCAGGGAGGCCGGGGGCCGGTGGAGGTCGGGACGCGCTCGGACGCGACGAAGCGACGCAGCCGACCCCGTGGGGCCGACGCGCCGCTTCGTCAGAAAACCGTAGGTATTGGTGCTACTTCTTCTTCTTCGTCGGGGCCGACTCGATCTTGGCGAGGATGTCCCGGCCGGCGAGGATCAGGAGGTCCTCACCGTCGATCGTGATCTCGGTGCCGCCGTACTTCGAGTAGACGACGGTGTCGCCCGCGGCGATGTCGAGCGGGATGATCTCGCCCGACGTGTCCGAGCGACGGCCCGGGCCGACCGCCAGCACTTCGCCCTGCTGGGGCTTTTCCTTCGCAGTGTCCGGGATGACCAACCCACTGACGGTGGTCTCCTCCGCCTCGGCGGTACGGACGACGATGCGATCCTCCAACGGTACGAGTTTCATCGGTGGCCTCCTCGACCGGCCCTCGGGCCGGGGGTGTGTCGACATTTCGGGGGTCCCCGGGGGTGACTCCGACGGCGTGATGACCGCCGGGCGTTAGCACTCGGGGTATGGGACTGCTAAAGCAAGGTAGCACTCGGGCTCTGCGACTGCAACTTTTCGGCCCGTACGCTGGCCCTCCTGATCAGTGCCGGTGACGTGGGGTTCACTCCCGGGCTGCTCGCCTGCGGCTCGTCACGCGGTCGGCAGCTTCAGCCCGGGGAACGCCCCGTCGGCCAGGTCACTGGGACCGTCGGATCGCCACCGCCACCAGGCGGTCGCCGCGATCATCGCCGCGTTGTCCGTACACAGCTCCGGCGGCGGGACGAGCGCGGTCCGGCCGGTCTCGGCACCGAGCACCGCCAGCGCGGCCCGCAGACCCGAGTTCGCGGCGACGCCCCCACCGACGACGAGCGTCCGGGCGCCGATCGCGTCGGCGGCCGCATCGAGCTTGCGAACCAACACGTCGACGACCGCGGCCTGGAACGACGCGGCGACGTCGGCCGCGGCGCCGTCGGGGTTCCGACGCACCTGGTGGAGCACCGCGGTCTTGAGCCCCGAGAACGAGAAGTCGAGACCGTCACCGAGCATCGGACGCGGGAACCGGATCGCAGTGGGATCGCCGTCGCGTGCGATGCGGTCGATCGCCGGACCGCCGGGGTACCCGAGGCCGAGGAGCCGCGCCACCTTGTCGAAGGCCTCGCCCGCGGCGTCGTCGACGGTCCGGCCGAGCACCTCGTACTGCGCGTCGCCGTACACCGCCACCAACATCGTGTGACCCCCCGACACCAACAGGACCGCAAGCGGCAACTCGACCCCGGGGTCCTGGAGCCACGCCGCGTGCAGATGCCCTTCGAGGTGGTTGACGCCGATGTACGGGATGCCGCGTGCGACCGCGACCGCCTTGGCCGCGCTCACGCCCACCAGCAGCGCGCCGGCGAGGCCGGGCCCGCGCGTCGCGGCGACCGCGTCGAGATCGGCGAAGGTCATGCCCGCTTCCACCAACGCGTCACCGATCACCTGGTTCACGACCTCGAGGTGCGCGCGGCTCGCGATCTCGGGGACCACCCCGCCGTACTGCGCGTGGAGCTCCACCTGGCTCGAGATCACGCTCGACCGGATCTCCGTGCCGTCGACCACGACGGCGGCCGCGGTCTCGTCGCAACTGGTCTCGATGCCGAGGATGATCACGACGACGTCCCGGCATCAGCCCGGCGTTCCAGCCCCGCGAGCAGGTCGGCGTAGTCCGGCGTGTCGATCCCCCGGACCCACATGACGATCGCGTCCTCGGTCGGTCCGGCGTAGTAGTCCTTGCGCGCACCCTCGGCCGTGAACCCGAACCGGCGGTAGAGGTCCTGTGCACCTCGCGCGCTGAGGCGGACCTCGAGCGTGAGCGCGGCGTAGTTCCGGTCGATCGCTTCGCGCGCGAGACGCAACAACAACCGGGTCGCCACGTGGCGGCGCTGCCACCGCGGGTCGACCGCGATGGTGGTCACGTGGGCCTCGTCGGGCGCGAACATGATCCCCGCGTATCCGACGACGGTTCGGTGCGCACGCGCCACGAGGTAACACCGTGACGCGGGCAGCGCGAGTTCCGAGAGGAACAGCGACGACGTCCACGGCTTCGGGTACACCGACGTCTCGATCGTCATCACCGACCGCAGGTGACGACGCCGCATCGGGGTGATCGCCACCGCGGGCGCGGCGACCGGTTCCGGTCCGGCGATCACTTCGCGTCCCACGCGATCGCGGCGTCGCTGTGACGGAGATAGAGGGGCAGGAGCGACTCCACCGTCGTGAACTCCTCACGTACGAACCGTGCCGCGGCGAGTTCCATCAGCGCGGTCACGCTCGGCGCCGCGCCCGCAGGACCGATGCACTCGGTGCGATCCAACCCGGCGAACGCGTCCGGATACGCGGCCACGCCGTCGCCCACCAGCAGCACCTCGGCGCCGCTCGCCACGATGTCGGCCGCCACCGCCTCCGGCGGTCCGACGGTGTACTCACCGTCGCGCTGCAACCCGCCCGGCACCGGCCAGTACGCCGCCGAGAAGACTTCCTTGCGCCGCGCATCGAGCACCGCGACGATCTTCCGGTGGGTGACCCGCCACGGGTAGGCCACGAGGTCGAGGCTCGGGATCCCGACCACCGGCACACCCAGGGCCTGGGCCAGGGTGCGGGCCGTCGTCACGCCGACGCGCAGGCCGGTGTAGAGACCAGGCCCGATGCCGACGGCGATGCCCGCGAGGTGTCCGAGATCGATCCCGAGTTCGCCGCGCAGGTACTCGATCGCCGGCGCCAGTTGCTCCGCGTGGCGGCGCCCGCCGTCGATCCGCACCTCGCCGAGCACGCGTCCGTCGCGACCGAACGCGACACCCACCTGGCTCGTCGCCGTGTCGATCGCGAGCAGCATCATCTTGATCGGCCGTCCGCTCGGCGTTCGAACGCGCGCACCAGCACGCGACGCTCCCGGCCTGCTCGACTCCGCTGCGCTCCGGCTCGTGTGCGATTCATGTTCGTGACTCCGTCTGCGTGTCGTCGAGGACGACGCCGAGATCGCGGTCGCGCCACGTGCCGAACGGTTCGAGCGAGACGACCCGGGTGTCGTCGTCGGCGACGTCGGGTGGCAGCAGCGCGAGCGTGATCTCGAGTCGGTCGCGCGGCAGCAGGTCCCGCACCCCGTCGCCCCATTCGATGAGCGTGACCGCGTCCTCGAACAGTTCGTCGAGGCCGAGATCGATCGCCTCCTGTACGCGGTCGAGTCGGTAGACGTCGAGATGGTTGAGCCGGAGCCGGCCGACGTATTCCTGCGCGATGGTGAACGTCGGACTCACGACCGGCTCGACGATGCCGAGCCCACGGGCGATGCCCTGGGCGAGCACCGTCTTGCCGGTTCCCAGATCACCGACGAGCACGATCACGTCGTTCGGCCGGAGCACCGTCGCGACGCGCGAACCGACGGCGCGGGTCATCTCGGCGCTGGTCGTGGTCAGCTCCATCAGTTCCCCGCGAGCGTGCGCCGGATGGTGACGAAGTCGGCGCGCGCCTGCGCGAGCGCGACACCGCCGTTGCGCAGGACCGCCGACGGATGCAGGACCGGGACCACCACCGCACCGTCGCGGTACGGGAGCACCTGGCCGCGCAGTTTCGTGATGCCGGTCTTGGTCTCGAGGATCAGTTTCGTGGCGAAGTTCCCGAGCGTCACGACCACCTTCGGCTCGATGAACGCCAGTTGCGCGTCGAGATACGGGTGGCACGCCTCGATCTCCGCGGGGAGTGGATCTCGGTTCCCAGGTGGCCGGCACTTCACGACGTTCGCGATGTAGACCTCGGCCCGGGTCAGCCCGATGTCCTCGATGAGCGACGTGAGGAGCTTGCCGGCCCGGCCCACGAACGGTTACCCCTGCCGATCCTCGTCGGCGCCCGGACCCTCGCCGATGAACATCAGGTCCGCGTGCTCGTCGCCCACCCCGAAGACGACCTGGGTGCGGGTCTCCGCCAGCGCGCAGCGGGTACAGCCCCGCGCTTGGTCACGCAGTGCGGAAAAGGATGCGAACCCGGCGGCGGCCGACTCGGAAGACACGCCGGAGGCTACCGATCCGCCGGGACCGATCGCCCACGGAACCGAGCGTTTCGGAGCGATCGGACGATTTCTCCTCTGGCGGAGGCGTTCAGGAAGTCACCCGCGTGGAGCCCTGCACGCGGTGGGCGAACGCCACGATCGCGGCATCGATCACCGCGGTGCGCTCGAACATGAGCATGTGGCCACCGCCGGGAACCTCGACGAGCTCCGCGCCGCGGATCCGCCGGGCCATGCGGCGCGACTCCGCGATCGGCGTGATGAGGTCCGAGGTGCCGCAGATGATCAGGGTGGGAAGGTCGATCTCGCCCAGGCGATCCGAGAGGTCGAGCCCGGCGAGTGCCGCCACCGCGTCCCGACGCGTCTCGGCACTCGTCTCGAGGATCATCTGCCGGGTGGCCTCGATGTGGCTGGCCGCCGGGTGCTGGCCGAACCCGACCCGCGCGAGCACCAGGCCGAGGTTGTGAGCGCGCAACGCCGCAGCACCGTCGGGAAGGTGGTCGGCGACCCAGACGCTCGCGCCGGCGACACCAGGCCGGCCCGCGAGCGGACTGCGCGCCAGGCTCGACAGCAACACGATGCCCGCGACGCGCTCGTGGGCGACCTCGGGATGGTGGAGACAGAACGACTGCGTGGCGATGCCACCCATCGAGTGTCCGACGATCACCACGTCGTGGAGGTCGAGCCCTTCGAGCACGGTGCGGACATCGGCGGCCAGGTTCTCGATCGCGTGGCCGGACGCGCCGAGCTTGGATTCGCCGTGCCCGCGGTGGTCGAAGGCGACGACGCGGAATCCGGCGTCGACCAGGGTGTGGAACTGCTTCGCCCAGGTGCGGACCGAGAGGGTGACCCCGTGGGAGAGGAGGATGACCGGCCCGGTCCCGCGCTCCACCACGTAGGTCTCGCCGCCGTCGTGACTCGGGATCCGCCAGAACTTGTCGAACTCGAGCCGCAACTCGCCGTCGGCATCCGGATCGGGCGCGGCGCGCAATCGGCTCGCCGCGACGCGCTCGGCGGCGAAGCCGGCACCGATCGCAGCACCGAGCAGTCCGCCGACGACTCCGGCAACCTTCCACCGGCTCACGGTCGGTACTCCCGGGGTACCCGCGGTCCGATGCCGCAGACGATCTCGTACCCGATCGTTCCCATGCGCTGCGCCCACTCCTCGGCGGTCACGTGCTCGTCGCCGTCGTCACCGATCAGGGTCACCACGTCACCCGGTTCGACCGCGAGGTCACCGACGTCGAGCATGAGTTGGTCCATCGTCACCGTGCCGGCGATGGACACCCGACGGCCGCGGACCAGCGCCTCGGCGCCGGTCGCACCGAGGTTGCGCGGCACGCCGTCGGCGTATCCGATGGGCACGGTGGCGATGGTGGCATCACGGGTCAGTTCGTACCGGAGTCCGTAGGAGATCCGCTCGCCGGCCGCGACCCGCTTCACGTGTGAGACGCGCGACCGCAACGACAGCGCGGGTCGCAACCCGAGGTCGGCGCCGACGCCGGGCGCCGGCAGCACGCCGTAGACCGCGATGCCCAAGCGCACGACGTCGAGCCGGGCGTCCGGGAAGTTGATGGCACCGGCCGAGTTCGCGGCGTGGGTGACCCGCCAGTCGATGCCGACCGCGGTGAGGTCCGCGCAGGCACCCCGAAACCCGGCGAGTTGCTGTTCGGTGTACCCCGACTCGGGCTCGTCGGCCACCGCGAGGTGGGTGCACACACCTTCGAGGACCAACTCCGGGAACCCGGAGATCCGGCTCGCCAGCGCGACGGCGGCCTCGCGGGGCGCGCCGACGCGATGCATCCCGGTGTCGATCTTCAGGTGGACGCCGAGGGGTTCGGCGCCGCAGTCGGCCACGGCCTTGGCAAGGGCGTCGACCCCGGCGTCGGTGTACACAGCGGGCGTGAGGCGCCGGGCCACCACCTCGGGCGCGGCCTCCGCCGCCGGTTCGGACAGCACGAGGATGGGGGCATCGATGCCTGCGTCGCGCAGGGCCACACCCTCTTCCACCAATGCCACGCCGAGCGCGCTCGCGCCGGCGTCGAGGGCCGCCTGCGCGACCGGCACCGCACCGTGCCCGTAGGCGTCGGCCTTCACCACCGCCATCAGCGCAGCCGGCGCGACCAGCGCCGCGAGCACTCCGACGTTGTGACCGATCGCGTCGAGATCGATCTCGACCCACGTCGGGCGGTACGTACTCATGCGTCGCCGCGGGTCACGTGGTCCGGGCGAGGAACCGGACCAGGTCGCCCCGGGCGACGACACCGGCAGGCTTGCCCGCGCCGTCGACGATCACCACGTGCGTCACGTCGGCTTCGTGCATCAGGGTCGCCGCGTCCTCGAGCGAGGCCGCCTCATCGAGATGCGGGAACTCGGTCTCCATCACCTCGCCGACGGTCGACGCCACGGCCCGACGCAGCTCCTCGTCGTACCGGCGCACCTGGCTCGGGAGCGTGAAGTCGACACCGAGGATCGCGATGGTGGTCGGCACGTGCAACCGGGCCTCGGTCGCGAGGAGATCCTCGTCCCGGAGGAGTCCGACCACGATTCCCGCATCGTCGACGACCGGCGCCGCGCCGAACCCGTGCTCGGCGAGCACGTCGGCCGCCTCGGCGAGGGTCTGGCCCGAGGTCAGCACCACCGCGGGCGCCGACATCACCGACGACAATGGGACGGACGCTGCCATTCAGGCCTCCAAGCCAGGGGACCCGACCGTGCAGGCCCCGCGGAGTTCGACGATCTCCTGCAGCACCAGGGCCACAGCTTCCGGCAGGTCACCGGCGAGGATTCCAGTATGCCCGCCGGGCCCCGCTGCCCGGCCATGGACGAACGCCCCGGCCGCGGCCGCATGGAAGGCATTCATCCCTTCTGCGAGGAATGCCCCGATGATCCCGCTCAGGACGTCGCCCGTCCCCGCGGTCGCGAGGGCCGGGGTCCCGGTCGGGTTGAGCAGGACGCGGCCGTCGGGATGGGCGGTGACCGTGGTCGGGCCTTTGAGCAACAGCACACTGCCGGTACGGGCCGCGAGCGCCCGGGCCGCAGCCACCCGGTCGTCGCCGCCGGGCGCGCCGCGCAGCCGGGCGAACTCACCGTCGTGGGGGGTCAACACCGTGGGCGCGACCCGTTTCGTCAGCACGTCCAGATCGTCGGCGACCGCGCTCAGTCCGTCGGCGTCGAGCACGAGCGGTACCGCGGCGCCGGCGACCAGCGCGCGGATCGCGGTGGCCGTCGAGTCGGCCCGTCCGAGTCCCGGACCGACGACGATCGCCCGGAACCGCGAGTCGTCCTCGACGAGCGCGAGCACATCGGATGCGGCATCGACCGTCAGCACGCCCGTTCCGCCGTCGGCGAGGGCGCGCGTGATCACCTCCGAACCCGATGCGCGCCGCGCGGCATCACCGGGCATCGCGGCCCAGACCATGCCAGCGCCCGCGCGCATCGCGGCTCGCGACGTGAGCATCGGCGCGCCCGTCATCCCACCGCTCCCGCCGACCACGAGGACGGCGGATTCCCACTTGTGGGTCACGTCGGGGCGGGGACGGATCCACCCGGCGACGTCGAGTTCCTCCACCACGCCGGCCCGGTCGAGACCGGAGCCGAGATCGATGCCGATGTCGGCGACGGTGACGAGGCCCGCGTGCGCCCGGCCGGGGAAGAACCAGAGGCCGGGCTTCGGCGCCGCGAACGTGACGGTGCGATCGGCGGTGACCGCCGGTCCCGCGGTGGCGCCGGTCGATCCGTCGACGCCGGATGGGATGTCGACCGCGACCACCCGCGCGGCCGAACCGGCGATCAGTGCCACGATCTGCGCGGCCGCGCCGTCGAGCGCGCCGCGGAAGCCGGTGCCGAACATCGCGTCGACCACGCAGTCGGCCCGCCGGATCCGACGATCGACGTCACTCCCGGCGGCTGCGTCGGCGTTCCCGAGATCCACGACGTCGACGCGCATCCCCCAGCCGCGCAACACGTGCGCCGCGATCCGACCGTCACCGCCGTTGTTCCCCTTGCCGCACACGATGACCACCCGTCGGCCGTAGCTGCCGCCGAGGCACCGTCGCACCTCCCACGCCACCGCCCGCCCGGCGCGTTCCATGAGCGTCGGCTCGGGCGTGCCGGCGGCGATCGTGCGGCGGTCGGCGGCCTGCATCTCGGCCGGCGTGACGATCGGGATCACCGCTCCACCAGCGCGATCGCGACGGCCATGGCCATGAAGTCGGAGTGGGTGAGCGTGAGCCGCCAGCCGGTGACCCCGCGTTCCTCCGCGAGGGACGCGGCGCCGCCGTGCAGGGCCAGTTCGGGTTGACCGGAGGCGAGCCGGACGACTTCGACGTCGCGGAGGGCGAACTTCCAGAGCCCGACCCCGAGCGCCTTCATCACCGCTTCCTTCGCGCCGAAGCGCGCCGCGAGGCGGGGTGCCGGTTCCACGAACCGGGCCGCGTACTCGCGCTCGGCCTCGGAGAAGATGCGCGCCGCGAGCGTGGGTCGCCGCTCGAGCGCCAACCGGAACCGCGGGATCTCCACCAGGTCGGAACCGATCCCGTAGACGGAGTCGACACCGTCGAGCCGCGCGTTCACGAGACGGGACGGCACACCGGAGCGCTCACGACCGCCACTGATCGGCGAGCGAGGCGATCGGCAGCGTGAGCAGGTCGACGACGGGGACGGCGCTCAATCGCGCGTCGTCGAACTCGGGCTCGGTCTCGGTCACGGCGCCACGCAGCGCGGTGTACCGGTGCCGGTACCCGGAGAGCACCCCACGCGCGACCTCGGCCGTCAAGGTCGGGGCCAGGTCGAGGTGGAGGAGCACGAGGCCGACGGTCGTCGTCCCCTTCACCTCCGGAACGATCGCCACGATACGGTCGTCGATCCGACCGCGGGTCACGAAGACCTGCCGCTCTGACGCCACCGTCTGCTTCGTGCCTCGCAACCGCGGGTCGGACTCGGTGCGGGAGCGGAGCGCTTCGGCCACGCCACCCTTGTCGAGCAGTGCGATGGTGGCGTCGTCGGATTCGGGGTCACCCTCGACGCGATACCGAGTGAACCCGATGACGCCCGCCACCGCGGCGTCGAGATCGACGAGCGTCCGCAGGATCTTGTAGGTGAGGCCGTCGCGCGGGATCCCGGTGTCGAGCACCGCCTGGACGAGCGGGACGTGCAGCAGGGTCTCGTCCGAGCGCGAGATGCCCACGGTCACGGTCTTCGCCTGGTGCTTGATCGCGTCGACGGGCCGGGTCAGCTGCTCGATCGCCTCGGTCAGCGCGACGGTGAGGTCGGCCACGACCACGCCCGGCGTCCCGAGGGTGCCGTGCTCGGCGCTGTAGGTCTCGAGCGGCACGATGCCGGCCGCATACCGCATGACCGACGCGAGGTGGACCGCGGTCCCCGCCTCGAGCGAACCGTCGTACTCACCGGCCCGCAAGCCGTCGAAGTACCGAGCCGCGAGCGGAGTGATCGCGTCGACCAGCGGCGCGAGGTCCTTCTCCACCGCGGTCGACTCGACGAGCGCGCGAGCCTCTCGCAACGGGCGCGCCGACGCGTCGATCGCGAGCGCGGCTTCGTAGCCGAAGAGATGTCCGGCCAGCGCGCTGAGCACGAACCCGAGGCGATGGTGGACCCGGGGCACCCGCACGAGTTCCATCGCGGCGCCGTACCGGTCATCGTCCTCGGACACCACGGCGATCGCCACGGCCTTGTGCGCGCGGTAGATCGCCAACTCCTTGGCGACGTCGTCCGCGGTGGACCCGGTGAGTCCCGCAGCACAGACGAAGATCATCGGTTCGGACGACAGGTCGATGTGCTTCTTGTCCTCGGTGCTATCACACGCGATCGACTTGTAACAGAGCTCCGAGAGCTTGATCCGGATCTCGTGCGCGGCGATCCGATTGGCGCCGTTGCCGACGATCGCCCAGTACCGACGGGACGGCGCGTACTGCCACGCGGCGCGCCCGATCTCCTCGCGCCGACCGATGACGGCCCGCATCGCGTCGGGCAGCGCCCGCAGGCCGCGCAGCAGGGTGTCGTCGGCGGCCGGAACTCCGAGCGCGTCGGCCAGGGCCTCGGCGAGCAGGAACCCCGCGGCCACCTGCGCGTAGAACGCCTTGGTCGATGCGACGCTCATCTCCACGTCGCGTCCGTCGGACGTGTAGAGGACGCCGTCGGAACGGTCGACGAGGTCGCTGTTGCGCCGGTTCACGATCGCGACCACCGCCGCGCCCCGGGCGCGCGCGAGGTCGACGGTGGTGTTGGTGTCGGTCGTCGTCCCACTCTGGGAGATCGCGACGATGAGCGTGTCGTGCATGTCGGCCGAGAGGCCGAACCCCGAGAGTTCGGTGGCGAGCATCGCACTCACGCGCATCGGATGGGACGGTCCGACGGCATCGGTCAGCGCCGCGGCGAGACTCTGGGCCGCGACTGCCGCGGTCCCCTGGCCGATGGCGATGACCCGGGTGATCCCTCCGCTCGCGACGCGTGCCGCGAGTTCCGGACCGATCGTCTCCGGCGGCAGTTCCACGCGCAGCCGGCCGTCGTGTTCGACGATCTTGCCGCGCAACGTCTTGAGGAACGACGACGGTGCCTCGGTGATCTCCTTGAGCAGGTAGTGCGGGAACTCACCGCGGTCGATGTCACGCGTGGTGATCTCGGCGCGGGCCAACTCGGCCTCGGAGACCGGCATCGGCGTGCCGTCGTACGCCAGCCGCTGCACGCCGGCAACGGTCCCCGCGTCGACGGTGTCGAGGACGACGATCTGCCCGCGGCTCCCGCTCGGGTTATCGGGATTCGCCGGCGTCTCACCGTCGAGCCGGAGGTAGCGGTGCGTCTCCTCCACCAGTCCGTACGGCTCGCTGGCCACGACGTACGCGTCGTCGGCGAGCCCGACGTAGAGACCCTGACCGCTCCCGCGCAGCGCGAGGAAGACCCGACCGGGCGCGGCACTCGTGTGCGCGCCGATGGCGACCGAACCCTCGAAGCTCGCCACCGCGTCACGGAAGGCGTCGATGGGCGCGAGGCCACCGTCGATCCCGCGCGCCATGAGCGCGGGGATGACCTTGGCATCGGTCGTGATCTCGGGCGCGATGTCGAGGTGGTGGAGTCCGACCAACTCCGCGTAGTTGTCGACGTCACCGTTGAGGGCGGCGGCGGCGTAGACGGCACCGGACCGACCGACCTCGGCCTGGTCGAGCGGGTGCGCGTTCGCCTCGGAGATGATCCCGACGCTCGCCCATCGGGTGTGGCTCAGGACCATCACACTCGCGGTTTCGTTCGCGAGCGCGAGGTGCAGCAGATCGTCGTGGGTGATCGCGGCGCGCAGCATCGCAACGTTGTCGCCGAGTTCGCCGATCTCGGCCGCCGCTTTGTAGACGAAGCACACCGCGCCATCGACCGCGCGGACCGAGCGGTCGCGGTGGAGCGGATCGGCGCGCCGCGCACACAGCTCCGCCAACCGCGTGTCGTCGAGATCGAGGGCGCCGTGGCGGACCACGATCTCGACCCCGGCGGAATCGCGCCCCCGCACTTCGAGACGGTCGATCGCGGCCAGCGCGACCTGGATGGAGAGGTACCCGTCGATCGCGGCGACGGTGGGCGATGGGCCGGCCAGGGCCGCGACCGCGTCTGCAGTGCCGAACCGATCCCGGCGGATCGCCCACAGGCGGTCCTTCACCTCGAGGAGCGCGAGGTTCAGGGCTTCCACGTGCGCGGGTTCGGTGTGGAGGGCGGCGTCGAGGCCGGCCTCGAAGTCACGCACGAGTGCGTTCTGGCGATCGAGTTCGTGACCGAGGCGGGCCCGGCCGGGACCGTCGGCGAGGAGGGCCCGGACCCCGGCACTCCCGCGGAGGGCGGCATCGACGGTGCCGAGGTGGGCGCCGGCCTGGCGAAACTCCTCGATCGGGCCGGTCTCGTCGGCCGCGCCGCGGGTCAGGGCCGCGGTCGCCGCGGCGAGGAGATCGGCGAGTCCGGCGAGGTCGGGGAGGGGCCGGTCGGAGGGGCGACGGAGGACCGCCACGATGCCGCACATGAGGCCGAGAAGCCTACCGGCCTGCGGTACGGGACCGGCCGGAGTCCGGTTTATCCCTTTCCGAGCGCGGCGACGAGCGCGGTGGACAGCGTGACGGCGATCCGTTCGGCGGTGGCGGCATCGGCCGCTTCCACCATCACGCGGACCACGGGTTCGGTACCGCTCGGACGCACGAGCACCCGGCCCTCGGATCCGAGTTCGGCTTCGGCCCCGGTCACCGCGGCCCAGAAGCCCGCGGCCGCGTCGAGACCGGCGCGGTCGGAGACCGTCACGTTGCGCAGGACCTGCGGGTACTTCGTGACCACCGCCGCCAGTGCGGCCAGCGGCGCGTCGGCGCGGGTCATGGCCCCCAGGATCAGGATGGCGGTGAGCGGACCATCGCCCGTGGCCGCGAACTCCGAATCGATGATGTGGCCCGACTGCTCACCGCCGAGCACGAGATCGTGCTCCTCCATCGCCGCGATCACATGGCGGTCGCCGACCGGAGTGGTCACCACCGTGATGCCGTGCGGTTCGAGCGCGCGAGTCAGTCCGAGATTCGCCATGACCGTCGTGGCGATCGCCCGGTTCCGCAGCCGGCCGCGCGCGTCGAGGTCGAGGGCGAGGATCGCCAGGATGTGGTCGCCGTCGACGATGGCACCGGCCGCGTCGACCGCGACGACCCGGTCGGCGTCACCGTCGAAGGCGAACCCGAGGTCGGCACTCCCGGCGACGACGGCGGCCGCCACCACCTCGGGATACGTGGAGCCGCACCCCGCGTTGATGTTCCTGCCGTCGGGGTCGGCGTGGATCACCTCGACCGACGCACCGAGCGCGGCGAACGCAGCCGGGGCAACCACCGCAGCGGCGCCGTTCGCGCAATCGAGCACCACGCGGAGCCCGGCAAAGGGCGTGCCCTCACCGGCCGCGGCGATCAGGTGCGCCACGTACTCGTCGGCGGCGTCGGGTACCGCTACTGCCGCGGGTACGCCGGCGCTGTCGGACCCGGGCGCGGCCTCCGGCCGCGCGAACAACTCGACGAGCGCAGCCTCCACCGCCGCCTCGGTCTCGTCACGCAGCTTCCGGCCACCGCGTTCGAAGAGTTTGAGCCCGTTGTCCGAGAAGCGGTTGTGGCTCGCGGAGATCATCACCCCCGGCGAGTCGGACGCGGCGCACCGCGAGGCCAGGCCGGGGGTGGGCAGGACGCCGAGGAGGCGAGCAGTGCCACCGGCGCCGACGATGCCGGCGACGAGGGCCGCTTCCAACATCGGGCCCGACTCACGGGTGTCCCGGGCGATCAGGAACGGCGCGTCCGCACCCAGCGCCCGCACTGCGGCCGCGCCGAGGCAGAAGGACAGATGGGCAGTGATTTCGGTCCCCGCGACCCCGCGGATGCCGTCAGTACCGAAACGCGGCGCCATGGCGCGCGCCCGCCGACCGGCCGATTACCGCTTGGAGTACTGGGGCGCCTTGCGGGCCTTCTTGAGGCCGTACTTGCGCCGCTCCTTCTCACGCGCGTCGCGGGTGAGGAGACCGGCCTTCTTCAGCGCCGGGCGGGCTTCGGGGTCGAGCGCGATCAGCGCGCGGGCGATGCCGAGACCGAGTGCACCGGCCTGGCCGGCGATGCCGCCGCCCCGGATGGTGGCGTCGACGTCGTACACGTCGGCGGTCTGGGTGATCCGCAGGCTCTCGGTGGAGGCGGTGCGGTGGGTGGCGATGTGGAAGTAGGCCTCGATGTCACGACCGTTGACCACGATCTTGCCGGTGCCGGGCCGCAGCCGCACGCGTGCGACCGCCTCCTTGCGCCGACCGGTGGTCTGGATGAGAGGCTTGGTCATGATGCTTCCCTCGACGTCGTGATGACGCGGGTCTGCGGCATCTGCGCCGCGTGCGGGTGGGTGGGTCCGGAGTAGACCCGCAGGTTCTTCAACTGCGACCGGCCGAGGCGGGTCTTGGGGAGCATGCCCCGAACCGCGAGCTTGATGACCCGCTCGGGGTTGCGGCCGAGCAACTGGCCGAGGGACTCGGAACGGATACCGCCCGGGTACCCCGAGTGGCGGTAGTACAGCTTGTCCTCGGACTTGCGCAGCGAGATGTCGATCTTCGACGCGTTCACCACGATCACGTGGTCGCCACCGTCGACGTTGGGTGCGAACGTCGGCTTGTGCTTGCCGCGCAGCAGCGGCGCGATCTCGGTCGCCAGGCGACCGAGCCTGATGCCCTCGGCATCGATGACGTGCCAGGCGTGGTGAATATCCGACTCTTTGGGATGGAAGGTGCGCACAGATCCACTCTCTTCGATGTCACCCGGAGATGTCCGGGCGCGCGCGACCCGACCAGGCCGTGCACAAGGGGCGTGAGGATAGCCGCGACACCGAGATCTGGCCAAGCGTGGCATCCGATCGTCGCCCGCCGGCCCGGGGTCGGGCCCGGACGGGCGCTCCGGGGCGCCCCGGTAGTCTTCCCGGGCCCTGTTACCCGACCCCGGCCGGATCCCGCCATGGCGCTCGACCCCCGCTCCCCGCCGCCACCGACCGTCGTCTTCCTCGTCGGCGCGCCCCGGAGCGGGACGACCTGGCTCCAATCGCTGCTCGGTGCGCACCCCGAGATCGTCACTCCCCAGGAAACCGACCTCTTCTCCACCCTGGTCAGCCCGCTGCAGTCGTGGTGGGACCGGGAGCTGGCCCGAACCGACGACCAGCAGCGCGCCCGGCGCAACAAGGGCCTCCCGGCGGTCCTCGACGACCAGCAGTTCAACGCCATGCTGCGCGGCTGCATCGACCAGGTCCTCGACGCCATCCGCGCGCTCAAGCCCGGCGCCTCCGTGATCGTCGAGAAGAGCCCCTCGCACAGCCGGCACACCGATCTCATCTCCGATTTCCTGCCCGACGCCGCGTTCATCCACCTGATCCGCGACGGGCGGGACGTGATGGCGTCGCTGCAGGCCGCATCGGCCGGGTGGGGCAGCTACTGGGCCCCGCGCACGCTGAAGGGTGCGGCCACCGCGTGGAAGACCAACGTCACCGCGGCACGCGGGGCCGCCACGTCGGGCCGGTACCTGGAGGTGCGGTACGAACAACTCCACGCCGGCGAGGTCGAACCACTCCAGCAGGCGTTCGCGCTCTGCGGACAGACCGTCCCCGCCGACCGGTGCCGGGAACTCCTCGCCGATTACTCCCTCGACCGCATGGCATCGGGCGCGGCCAAGAGCCCCATCGCAGTCGGTGGCGCAATGGGTGGGGGGCCGGGTGGCGGGACGGATGGCGGTGCGACCGGTGGCGCCACGAACGTCGGGGCGGAGCGGGTCGAGCCCTCGGGGTTCTTCGGGCGCGGGACCGTCGGCGGGTGGCGCAACGAATGGAGCACCGCGGACCGACTGCTCGTGGATGCCGTGGCCGGTGACCTCCTGATCGAACTCGGCTACGAGCCCGACCACCGTTGGGCGGGCTCAGCGTTCCAACACCGGAAGTACGCGCTCGAGGTCGCTGCGGCCCGGCTGGTGGGTCGCGTCGGACGCCGCATCGGCAAGCGCTCCGAACGCGCCCTGGCCAAGCTGCCCTGACGCGCCGCGCAGGCCCGTCGACAGTTTGCGGTTGCCGGTCGGCAGCCGAGCGCAGATCGGTACGCTGCAACGGTGACTCCCACCACCGCCACCCACCAGATCGCACCCGAGCACGAGGCCGACGCCGAGCACGCGCTCGACATCCTCCTCGACTCGTCCCTCGAGCCGATCGTGGACATGGTCCTCATGAGCCACGGCGACCACTACGAGGCGCGCACCGCCGACGGTGGCGTCTCGTTCCGCCGCACCGAGGCCGGCGAATACGAACGCGTCGGGACCGACGGCACCGACCCGCTGGCCGACCAGTCGACCGAGAAGTTCGCCCCGCTCGACGACGAGCGGGCCAATGCGTACCCGCACCGATCGGACAACGCCTACCCGTACGCGTACGACACCATCGCCCAGCTCTTCGACCACCCGGCCGCGCCCGACCTCTGCGTCATCCACTCCGCGTCCCACAACTGGGAGGACCAGGGCGGCCACCGCGGTGAGCACGGGTCATTGGGCATCGTGCAGGCCCGGGCGCCGTTCGTGATCGCGGGCAAGGGAGTGCGCAACGACGGACTGGTGACGCGCAGCGGACGGCTCGTCGATGTTGCGCCGACGATCCTGCACCTGCTCGGCGCCGCACCGCACGACGACGGCACCTACCTCCGGGGCCAGGACGGCGAGGTCCGCTACGACGTACTCGACATCGAAGGCGGACGACCGAAGCACGTGATCGGCTTCCTCTTCGACGGCACCAACCCGAACGTCCTCTACGACATGGCCGCGCGCGGCGAGGCGCCCAACGTCGCGCGGCTCATCGCCATGGGCACCGCGTACCGACACGGTGCGATGGCCAGCCTCCCGACGATCACGCTGGCCAACCACACGTCGATCATCACCGGTCGCCACCCCGGCCATCACGGCATCCTCAACAACGCCTGGTACGACCGCGCCCAGGGCAAGCAGATCATCACCAACTCGAGCGCCACCTGGCCCCAGGCGATGGAGACGCTGGTGCCCGGCACCGAATCGATCCACACCGCGGTCCACCGCACGTGGGCCGACGCGTTCACCGCCTCCTGTAACGAACCGTGCGACGTCGACGCGAACTACTCCACGTTCGACTTCTTCCGCCGCGGCGAGGTCCCGCCGATCCCGAACGACCCCATCGGGCTGCCGCACTCCACCGAACGGTTCGTGCGACCGTCGAAGGACTACTCGTGGTCCACGATCATCGATCACATGTGTGTGGAGCAGGCCGTCGGGATCCTGAGCGGCAACTACCGCGACACCTCGTACCCGCTCCCGAAGTTCATGTGGGTCAACTTCACCCTCACCGACTCCGCGATGCACGAGGGCGGCCCCCACTCCGAGATCGCAGCCGCGTCGATCCGCGACTCCGACGCGCGTATCGGCGAGGTCATCGCCGCGGTCGAGCGCGCCGGGGCATTCGACGACACCGCCTTCGTCCTCGTGGCCGACCACGGCATGGAGGAGAACGACCCCGCGGTACAGGGCGACTGGGACGTACCGCTCAAGGCCAGCGGCCTGACGTTCCGGGACGAGGCCTACGGCTTCCTCTACCTTGGCGTCGACTGACCGCGACGAGGAGACCACACGATGAATCGGGTACCGGGGATCCGCGTACCGGGGGTGCAGGCATCGCGCCGAGCACTCGTCGGCGCGTTCGTCGCGTTCGGCGCGATCGGCCTCGTCGCCTGCGGGAGTAGCGGCGCCAAGGTGGTCGAGACCAAGGACGGCAAGGTCACGGTGAACAAGGACGGGAAGTCGGTCACCATCGAAGGTGAGAACGGCGCGCAGGCCACGTTCGGCGGTACGAAGGTGCCCGACGGGTTCCCGGGTGCGGTGCCGTTACCCAAGGGCCTCAAGCTCAAGACGTCGGCCGGTGGCAGCCAGGGCGGCAAGCAGTTCTTCACGATCGGCTACGACCTCGGCTCGAAGTCACCCCAGGCCGCGGCGGCCGACTACAAGTCCCAACTCGAGGATGCCGGGTTCACCGTCTCCAACAGTGCCTCGTTCGGGAGCGGCAGCGCGACCGTCGAGAACCTGAGCGCGTCCGGGAACGGCTACCGGGTCGCGGCCACCGGCACCGGGACCGGCAAGCTCTTCACGCTCGTGGTCACCAGCGCGGCCTGACGCGGCCTCACACCCCACGGGGTCACGCGTCGGGGTAGCCCACTTCCCACAACACCAGACCGTGCGCGGGTGCCACCGCGCCCGCGGCCGCCCGGTCGCCGGCGCGCATGATGGCGAGGATGTCGCCGGGCCGCTTCTTGCCTGCGCCCACCTCGACCAGGGTGCCCACCACCGACCGCACCATCTGCCAGCAGAACGCGTTGGCCCGGATGTCGTAGCGGAGGATGCCGTCACCGAGGTCGTGCCAACTCGAATGGGTGACCCGCCGCATGGTCGTGGAGCCGGCGGGACCCTTGCGACAGAACGACGAGAAGTCGTGTTCGCCCACGAACGGGTCGGCGCCGAGGCGGAGCGCCGGAAGGTCGAGCGGGGTGGGCACGTGCCATGCGTACCGCGCCCGGAACGGGTCGGGGTCGGGGCGGTTCACGATCGTGTACCGGTACGACCGCCACCGCGCCGAGTGCCGGGCGTCGAAGCCGGCCGCGACCAACCGGGCGGCGCGCACGACGATCTCGGGCCCGAGCATGCCGTTGAGACTCGTCCGCAAGCGGTCGAGGTCGGTGCCGGGTGGCGCCGCGAACGACACCACCTGGCCCCACGCGTGCACACCGGCATCGGTCCGGCCCGCGCACGCCAGCTCCACCGCGTCGGTGCGCAGGACCTTGGTCAGCGCCGCGTGCAGCTCACCGGCCACTGTGCGTTGATCGCGCTGGGCCGCGAACCCGTGGAAATCGGTGCCGTCGTACGCGACGAGGAGCCGGCACGTGGCCGACTCCTGGACATCGGGTGCGTCGTGAACGGTCGCAGGCTCGGCAGCCGCGCTTGACGCATCGAAGAGCGTCATCGCGTCATGCCGGCGCCGGCCCGAAACTCAAACGAGTCGACTCAGACGAGTTCGATACGCGCCATCGGGGCTTGGTCCCCTGGGCGCGGGCCGAGCTTCAGGATGCGGGTGTAGCCACCGTTGCGATCCTGGTACTTCGGCGCGATGTTCTCGAACAGCTCGTGGGCGATGGCCTGGTCGTGCAGCGTGGCCACGACCTGACGCTGACGGTGGAGGCCGCCCTTCTTGCCCTTGGTGATGAGCTTCTCGGCGTAGGGCCGGAGGGCCTTGGCGCGCGCGACCGTGGTGGTGATGCCACCGTGCTCGAACAACGCGATCGCGAGGTTCGCCATGAGCAGACGCTGGTGATGCGGGTCACCGCCGAGACGCGGACCCTTCTTGGGGCGAGGCATCGGTGATCAGTCCTTCATCCGCAGCGAGAGGCCGCGCTCGTCGAGCTTCACGATCACTTCGTCGAGCGACTTCTGGCCGAAGTTCGTGATCGCGAGGAGGTCGTCCTCGGTCTTCAGCACGAGCTGGCCGATGGTGTCGACGCGGGCCCGCTTGAGACAGTTGCGCGGGCGCTCCGAGAGGTCGAGCTCTTCGATCGCGAGCTCGAGGTCGGGCGAGGTGGCAAGCGTCGGCGAGACCTCGCCCAGCTCCAGGCCGGCCTGCTCCTCGGACATGTCGGCGACCAGGCCCACCAGGTTGCGCAGGGTGGCACCGGCCGAGGCCAACGCGTCCCGCGGCGAGATGGAGCCGTCGGTCTCGATCTCGACCCCGAGCTTGTCGTAGTTGGTGGCCTGCTCGACCCGGGTGGGCTCGATGTCGAAGCTCACGCGCCGCACGGGCGAGAAGATCGCGTCCACCGGGATGACGCCGATCGGCGCGCCGGCCCGCTTGGTCTTCTCGGCCGAGGCGTAGCCCCGACCCTGCTCGACCGTGATGTCGATCGCGAGGCGACCCTTCTCGGTGAGCGTGGCGATGTGGAGTTCCGGGTTGAGGATCTCGACATCGGAGGTGACCTGGATCGCGGCGGCAGTCACGTCGGCCGGTCCGCGCACGTCGAGGCGCAGGGTGACCGGCTCCTCGGACAGGCACTGGAGGACGAGGTCCTTCAGGTTCAGGATCAGATCGGTGACGTCTTCCTTGACGCCCGCGATCGTGTCGAACTCGTGGAGGGCATCGTCGAACCGCACCTGGGTGACGGCACCGCCGGGGATCGACGACAGCAGCGTGCGCCGCAGGCTGTTGCCGAGGGTGTGACCGAATCCGGGCTCGAGCGGCGAGATGATGAACCGCTGCGTGTTCCCCTCAGCCTCTTCGGCCTCGATCTCGGGACGCTGAATAATGAGCATGACGCTTCCTCACAATCGGGCGTACGAGCGCCCGAAGTCGGGGGTTACTTGGAGTAGAGCTCGACGATGAGCTGTTCGCGCACCGGAATGTCGATCTGTTCCCGGAGCGGGAGATCGCGCACCGTGGCCTTGCCCTCGGTGACTTCGAGCCACATCGGGACGGTCCGGTCGATCGTGTCGAGGTTGTGCCGCAACACGATCATGTCCTGGGACTTGGCCTTGAACTCGATCACGTCTTCCTTGCGCACCATGTACGAAGGGATCGTGACGCGCTTGCCGTTGACCAGCACGTGGCCGTGGCGGACCCACTGGCGCGACTGGTTGCGGCTCGAGGCGAACCCGGCCCGGAAGACCACGTTGTCGAGGCGCTGCTCGAGCATCCGCAGCAGGTTCTCGCCGGTGATGCCCTTCTGGCGGGCGGCTTCGGCGTAGAGGTTGCGGAACTGCTTCTCGAGCACGCCGTAGATGCGACGCGCCTTCTGCTTCTCGCGGAGCTGGAGCATGTACTCGCTCTCACGGATGCGACCGCGACCGTGGATGCCCGGCGGGTAGGGCCGACGCTCGATCGGGCACTTCATCGTGTCGCACTTGGCGCCCTTGAGGAACAGCTTCATGCGCTCGCGCCGACAGAGTCGGCAAACGGGACCTGTGTACCTTGCCACGAGTTAGACCCTCCGCCGCTTCGGAGGGCGGCAACCGTTGTGCGGAATCGGCGTGACGTCCTTGATACCGAGGACCTCGATGCCGGTGTTCTGAATCGATCGGATGGCGGTCTCACGACCGGAGCCGGGGCCCGTCACGACGACGTCGACGCGACGCACACCGTGCTCCATGGCCCGACGGGCTGCGGTCTCGGCCGCGAGCTGCGCCGCGAACGGCGTGCTCTTGCGCGAGCCCTTGAACCCGACGTTGCCCGACGACGCCCAGGCGAGGGTGTTGCCCTGCTGGTCCGAGATCGTGATGATCGTGTTGTTGAACGAAGACTTGATGTGC
>JBBSBV010000017.1:0-91439 GCA_038250905.1 Acidimicrobiia bacterium | reverse complement strand
GGTCTCCGACCAGGTCACCGCCGCCGACACCGTCGCCGACGCCATCGCCGACTACCGCGCCACCTGGCACCGGGTCGATGCGGTGGCCGCGGCCGCCGACCTCGAGACCGAGTGCGCCAACCTGCCGGACGAACCGCCGGTGAACCTGCGCTGGGTCCTGGTGCACCTGCTGGAGGAGACGGCCCGCCACGCCGGCCACGCCGACATCCTGCGCGAACTCATCGACGGCCACGCCGGCCGCTGACCGCTCCCGCCGGGCGTCACCCGCGCGCGGCGACCATCCGGCGCATTCCGTCCCGCCAGTCGACCTCGGTCGGGCCGACCAACTCCAGCATCTTGGTGGTGTCGATGGTGACGCCGCCGATGGTGGAGTCGGTCTCCACGAATGTCGCCTCCGTACCGACCAGATCCGCGAGGAACTCGCACCACTCCTCGAGGTCGACGGCCTCCACCCCACCCCAGTTGACGATCGTCGCCGGGACGCTCGCGGCGTCGAGCAGCGCCGGGATCATGCGGATGATGTCGTCCTCGTGGATGGGGTTGAAGCGATTGGGGCGATCGGGGTGGACCGGGACCGCATGGCCCGCCTCGATCATCATCAGGTGGAACGCGGGCCAGCCCCCGTTGTCGCCGTAGGGGACGTTGAGTCGCGCGATCGTGGTCGGCAGGTCGAGCATGCGGGCGGTCGTGCGCACGACGGCTTCGGCGGCGATCTTCGCGATGGAATACGTCTCCATCATCACCCGATGGTTGTCGCCGAGCGCGTCGGTCTCCGCGAGCTGGTGGCGCCCGGCCGGCTGGTACACCCCGGTCGAGGAACAGTGCAACACCGCCTTCGCGGTGCGGCAGTGCGCCATCAGGAGGCCGACGGCCTCCGCGTTGGCCGCGAGGTCGACGTCCCAACGGTTGCTCTTCACGACCGCGAGGTTCAGCACGTAGTCGACGTCGGCGGGCACGGCCGAGAACTCACCGGCTGCGAGGTTGGTCTCGATGCAGGTCACGCCGGCCGCCTCGAGCTGCGCGCGGGCGGCCGGGTCGCTGAATCGCGCCAGGCCGATGACCTCGTTGTGCGCCGCGAGCGCCAGGGTGACGGGCCGGGCGACCTGGCCGGTCGGTCCGGTGATGAGGATGCGTTGGTCGGTGAGCATGGCGCGCACCCTAGAACGGTCGGCGAGTCAGTCGACGCGCCGGTTGAGCAGGCAGAACTCGTTGCCCTCGGGATCCGCGAGCACGATCCACGGCACGTCGTCGGATTGACCCACATCGACGCGGGTCGCACCGAGTGCGAGGAGGCGTTCGAGTTCCTCGGCCTGGTCGGCCCCGGCCGGGTTGACGTCGAGGTGGACGCGGTTCTTCACGGTCTTGGGTTCGGGGACCGGGACGAAGACCACCATCGGCCGGGCCGTGTGATCGCCGGAGGCGGAGATCCAGCTCGGACCGCGCTCGTCGTCCACGACGGGCCATCCGAGCACCTGGCCCCAGAACCGGGCGAGCTTCGCCGGATCGGCGGCGTCGATGATGATCTCGGTGAGTTGTGCAGCCATGGACACCGATTGTGGCACCGGCGCGCTCGCAATGTCGCGGCCGGCTCAGGACGCGACCGACGCCTCGATACGCGCAATCACCGTCGACGGAAGCGGTCCGGCCGCGGCCGCGGCCACACACTCTGCGAGTTCGGAGCGGTTCTTGACCCCGAGCACCACCGACCCGACGTGCGGCATCGACAGTGCGTACCGGTGGGCGAGCGCGGCGGGTGACTCACCCAACTCGCGGGCGAGCACCCGGAACGGCGCGGCACGGTCGAAGTCCTGCCGGTCGAGGTCGTCGGGCGGCAGCGGCCGGTCCATCGCGTCGGTCAGTGCGCCCGCCTGCACCGCCCGGATCCCGAGCACCCCACACCCGCGGGCGGCGGCGGCCTCGATCACGGTTCTGGGCTCGAGTGGTTAAGTCGTGCACGTAGATACTGCCCACGGAATCGAGCAGGTTCGTGACGCACTGCACCACTCCGGGCGCGGGATCGTCGGCGATCGCGGCCCGAATGGTGCGTGGCAGCCCGACGCCGGTGATCCCCCACGTGCCGATGCGGCCGTCGGCCACCAACCGGGCGAACGCAGGCCGGACCTCGTCGACGTACCGGGTCCACGGGGTGGCCAGCCGGGCTGCGAACTCCTGGTGGCGGGGTTGCCGATAGTCGTCGGGGACGATGTTCGAGTGGAGGTAGACCACGTCGACGCGTTCGAGTTCCATGGTGTCGAGCGACCGTTGCACCGACCGTTCGACCCGTTCCCACACCGCGCCCGGGCCGGGGTCGCCCACCATCACCTTGGTGCCGATCCGCACAGCGGACGGGAGTTTCCCGGCGAACGCCTCGCCGACGACCCGTTCGGCTTCGCCCCGTCCGTACATCGGTGCCACGTCGAGCAGCGTGATGCCGGCGTCGATCGCGGCGCGCACCGTCGCCACCGCTTCGGCGCGCGAGGTCTCACCCCAGACCTGGCCCAGTCCGCCGCCGCCGAGCGCGAGCACCGACACCTCACCCAACGGTCCGAGTCTCCTCGCTTCCATCAGATGCCGAACTGTTCGAGGATGGCATCGGCCTGGGAGTTCGGGAGGCACGATCCGCCGTCGACCACGATGTTCTGCCCGGTGACGTAGGCCGCGAGCGGTGACGCGAGGAACACCACCACGTTGGCGACGTCGTCGGCCGTTCCCACCCGCCGCATCGGAGTGGCGCGCTCCACCGCGGCGCGCAGCTTCGGGTCGCCGAGCACCCCGGCCGTGAGCGGCGTCTCGACCAGACCCGGTGAAACGCAGTTCACCCGGATCGCCGGCGCGTACTCGAGGGCCGCGTCCATCGTGAGCGAGATGACTCCGGCCTTGGCCGCCGAGTACGGCCCTTCGAAGCGGGTGGGCCGCACGCCCGACACCGAAGCGTGGTTGACGATGCAGCCGCCGGCTTCCTGCATGAGTGGTACCGCGGCGCGGATCCCGTAGAAGGTCCCGGCCAGGTTGACCCCGATCAGCTTGGCCCACGCCCGATCGGAGTAGTCGTGCAGCGGGCGGGCCGCACCCACCCCGGCGTTGTTGAACAACACGTCGAGCCCACCGAGCGCGTCGGCCGCGGCCACGATCGCCCCGGTACACGCTTCGGGATCGGCGACGTCGGCGACGAACGCGACACCGCCGACCGATGCGGCAACCGCCGCCGCCGCATCAGCGTCGATGTCGACGATGGCGATGCGCGCACCCTCCTCGTGCATCCGGCGCGCGGTCGCCGCGCCGATGCCCGATGCCCCACCGGTGATGACCGAACGCTGACCGTCGAGAAGCCCCATCGCCGGATCCTACGAAACGACGACGCCGCCCGACCGAGGCCTATCGATCGAGGACGTGAGACGGGGGAGGCCTGAGCCTCCCCCGTCTACGTCATTTCGGTGGTACGTCGTTCGGTAGTGCTACTTGCCGGCGAGCACCGCATCCTTGAACGCCTTCAACGGCGTGATGCGCGCTTTCTTCGACGCGGCGATCTTGATCGCCTCGCCCGTGGCCGGGTTGCGACCCATGCGGGCGGCGCGCTCCACGCGAGCGAACTTCGCGAATCCGGAGATCGCGACGGGCTCGCCCGACGCAACGGTCTCGGTCACGACATCGGTGAACGCGGCCAGGAATGCGTCCGTGGCCTTCTTCTCGGTACCCGTGCGCTCTGCGAGCGCGGCGACCAGCTCTCTGCGGTTCAACTGACTACTCCTCCAGTTGCGGCTTGTACGATCCGGTCAGCCTGGCATGGCACTCCGCAGAAACGGTGGATTTCCAGGCACTTTTGCCGAGATAGCGCAGTCGCGTGGCCGGTATCGGGGAGTTTGGGCGATTCTGAGAGCCACCCGAGAGGCCATCGCCGAGTTGACCGGATCTTTCCTCAACAAAACCAAGCGGTTTGGCACGCCTTTCCTACGGTGACCGCCCATGGACATCAAGACCATCTTCGGCCTGCCCGCGCACGTCCTCCTCGTGCACATCCCGATCGTGCTCATCCCGCTCGCGGTGTTCGGCGCACTCGGGCTGTGGTGGGAACCGTGGCGGCGCCGGTTCGGCATCGCGACCGCCGTCGTGCTGATCGTCGCGGGCATCTCGACGCAACTCGCGATCAGCACCGGCCAGACGCTCAAGGGTCAACTCGAGAGCACGGCGCTGCTCCGTGCGCACACCAGCATCGCGGAGAACATCCGTCCGTTCCTGCTGTTGTTCTTCATCGCGCTCGCGGCCTTCCTGTACTTCGAACGCCGCCAGCGCGCGAGCAGCGAGACGGGCGGCCCGGTCTCGATGCGCAACCCGATCCTCATCGGGACCTTCGCCGCGACCCTGCTCTTCGCGGGCGTGTCGGTGTACTGGGTCCAGCGCATCGGGCACACCGGGGCCAAGGCGGTCTGGCAACCGAAGATGGCGAACGAGACTCGCGAGAACAACACCGGGACCCAGGAGGCACCGGGCGCGAACGGCGGCTGACCCGACTCGCGGGCCCGGTCCGGCCGCGGCCGAGCAATCGGTGCCAGAGTCACCGGGTGGCGGTGACGTGGGACGAGGTGTTGGAACGCGGGGTCGCAGGCCTCGGGGGTGACGACCGCCCCGGCCAGCGCACCCTGGCTGCCGCCGTTGCCGATGCCATCGCCGGTACCCACCACCTCGTCGCCGAAGCCCCCACCGGATCCGGCAAGAGCCTCGCCTACCTCGCCCCGGCGGTGGCGTCCGGCGCCAAGGTGGTCGTCGCCACCGCAACGCTCACCCTGCAGGACCAGCTGTGGTCCAAGGACGTCCCCCACCTGCGCGAACACGGCGGGGTGGAGTTCACCGCCGCGCTCCTCAAGGGTCGCGGTCAGTACGTCTGCCGGTCCAAGCTCACCCGCGCGGGTGCCGGCGAGGCGCTGCTCGACGAGCGGCCCGGACCCACCCTCGACCGCGACATCCAACGCCTGGTGAAGTTCGCCGCGTCGTCGGCCACCGGCGACTTCGCCGAGGTCGACGTCGCCGACGCGTCCCGCCGGGCCGCGAGTTGCGCACCGCGTGAATGCCCCGGTGCCGCGAAGTGCGACGACGGCGACCACTGTTTCGCCGAACACGCCCGCAAGCGCGCGGGCAGTGCCGACATCCTCATCGTCAACCACGCGTTGTACTGCGCGCATCTGGCGTCGAGTGGGGCGGTGCTGCCGGAACACGACCTGGTGATCTTCGACGAGGCGCACGGACTCGCGGATGTCGCCACCACGGCCTTCGGGATCGACCTGGCCCCCGGCGGTCTGCGCCAACTCGCGAGCCGCCTCACGGGCGTCGGGGTCAGCCGCCACGACGCCGACCCCCTCGCCGCGGCGGCCGACGCGCTCGAGGGCGCGCTCGAACGGGCCGACGGGCGGCTCGACCCGACGATCGGGGCCGTCGCCGACGCGTTGGGCAGCGCGGCCGAACGGCTCGCCGGCGCGATCCCGTCGATCGATGCGAGTGGCGACCCCAACGCAGCGGCCCAGACGACACAACTCGCGGCCTCCCGACTCGACGCCCTGCGCCGCCTCCGTGCGCCCGACCCCGACGAGGTCGTGTGGGCGGACCGCTCCACGCTGCACCTCGCGCCGGTCGACGTCTCGAAGATTCTCGCCGCCCGCCTGTTCGCGCGCATGCCGACGATCCTCACGTCGGCGACCCTCGGTGGCGGGACCCGGTTCCTGGCGCTGACGCGCCGACTCGGCCTGGACGCCACCGCCGAACTCGGTCCGATCATCACCGTCGAGGACGACGAGGAGGTCGAACGCCCGGGTCTCGGGTACGTGGACCTCGAGGTGGAGTCGCCGTTCGACTTCCGCGAGCAGGCGATGCTCTACGTCCCCCGCCACCTTCCCGAGCCGAAGGACCCGAAATGGGCGGAGGCCGCCACCGCCGAGACGGCCCGGCTGGCCGATGCCGCGGGTGGCCGGGCGCTGGTGCTCTGCACGTCCCGCGCCGCGGTCGACCGCATGGCGGCCGCCCTGCGGTCCGAGACCGATCATCCGGTGCTCGTCCAGGGTGAGAGCGCCAAGGGGGTACTCCTCGCCCGGTTCGCCGAGGACGAGCACTCGTGTCTGGTTGCGACGCGCAGCTTCTGGACCGGCGTCGACATCCCGGGACCGAGTTGCGTGCTCGTGGTCCTCGACCGGCTCCCGTTCGCCCGCCCCGACGATCCCCTCGCGCAGGCCCGTCGGGAGCAGGCCGAGCGCCACGGTGGATCGGGGTTCGGCGACGTCGATCTGCCCGCCGCCGCGCTCGTCCTCGCCCAGGGTGCGGGCCGTCTCATCCGCAGCCGCGCCGATCGGGGTGTGGTCGCGGTGCTCGACCGGCGCCTCGCGACTGCGGGCTACCGCAACGCGCTGCTCGACGCACTCCCGCCGATGCGGCGCGTCGTCGACCCCGAGGTCGTGGCCGAGTTCCTCGCCACGTGCACTGCCTGACCGGGATCGGTAGCGTCCGCGACCGTGCCTGCTCCCCCGTCCAGCCTCGAATCCGCGGCCGCCGAAGGCCGGGTGATCTCGTGGTTCGCGGCCACCGAGCCCGACCGGCTCGCCGTCGTATCGGCACCGATGACCCTCACCTACGCCGAGCTCGATGCCCGGGTGAATCGATTGGTGCGGTACCTCCGCGCCGAGGGTCTCGCGGTCGACGACGCGATCGCGATCGTGGCGCCGAACTCCGCCGAGTGGGTCGAGGTGTACGCCGCCGCGCAACGGGCCGGGCTGCGGATCACCCCGGTCAACTGGCATCTCGGACTCGACGAAGCGCGCTACATCATCGAAGACTGCGGGGCCTGGGCCGTGGTGCTCCACGGCTCCCTCCCAGACCTCGCACCCGCCGCCGCGGCCGTGCCGGTGCGCCTGGCCGTCGGACCTTCGATCGCCGGATGGGTCGACTACGAGGCGGCCATCGCCGAGCACGCCGGCGACCCGATCGACGAGCCGGTCCGCGGCACGATCATGCTCTACACCTCGGGCACGACCGGTCGGCCCAAGGGCGTCTCCCGGCCCCGCACCGATGGCGTCACCACCCTGACCGAAGCCAAGTTCTCGGGCTATCTCCCCGGCGCGGTCCATCTGGTGACCGGCCCGATGTACCACACCGCGCCGCTGATGCTGTCGCTGAACACTCCGCTCCACGGAGGGGCGACCCTCGTACTGATGGACCAATGGGACGCGACCGAGGCGCTCCGGCTCATCGGCGAACACCGCGTGACCCACACCCACATGGTGCCGACGATGTTCCACCGGCTCCTCGCGCTGCCCGCGGCCGTGCGCGACGCGGCCGACACGTCGACGCTGCTCGCGGTGATCCACGGCGCCGCACCGTGTCCGGTCCACGTGAAGCAACGATTGCTGGACTGGCTCGGTCCGGTGGTGTGGGAGTACTACGGGGCCACGGAAGGCGCGGCCACTCTCGTCGATCCGAGGACGTGGCTCCGCAAGCCCGGCACCGTCGGGAAGCCGGAGCCCGCGGACCATGTGATCGTGGGTGACGACGATGCCGTCCCGCTTCCCACCGGAACGGCCGGCAGCGTATGGATCAAGTCGAACCCGGCCGAACGCTTCGTGTACCACGGCGACCCGGCGAAGACCGAAGGCGCGTACCGCGGTGAGTACTTCACCCTCGGCGACGTCGGCTACCTCGACGACGACGGCTACCTGTTCCTCACCGACCGCAGCGCACACCTCATCGTGTCGGGCGGCGTGAACATCTATCCCGCCGAGGTCGACGCGGTGCTGCTCGAACATCCGGCCGTGGGCGACGCGGCCACCATCGGCGTCCCCGACGACGAGTGGGGAGAGTCGGTACTCGCTGTCGTCGAGGTCGCGGCCGGAGTCAAGTCGAGCGACGCGCTCGCGGCCGAACTCATCGAGTTCTGCCGTGCCCGGCTCGCCACGTTCAAGTGCCCGCGTCAGGTCGCGTTCGTCGAGCGGCTCCCCCGCCAGGACAACGGCAAGGTCGCCAAACACAAACTCCGCGACGAGTTTCGAGCGGAGCGCCGAACCTGAGTTCGTTCGGTCGAGCAAGCACCTCCCGGCCGAATGTCAGGTGCTGCCGGCTGCCGCACGCGCCAAGTTGGGACCTCCGGCACTGTTATGTCGAGTTCGAGCGACGCATCCTGCGGCTATGAGGTTCATCGATCGCGAGGACGCCGGGCGCCGGCTTGCCGGGGCCGTGCGGGAGGAGATCCGGGACGACGTCGTCGTCCTCGGTCTCCCCCGTGGCGGCGTCCCGGTCGCCGCCCAGGTGGCGCGCGTGCTGGGCGCGCCCCTCGATGTCATCTGCGTACGCAAGCTCGGGTTGCCCGGTCACCCGGAGTTCGCGATGGGCGCGATCGCCGAGGGCGGCGTGCGGGTCGTGGACCACGAGATCACCGAACGGTTCCGGGTCTCCGACGATGCGGTGCAGGCCATCGAGGTTCGTGAGCGGAGAGAGCTCACCCGTCAGGCCGCCCGCTACCGGCAAGGCCGTCCGCCGGTCTCCCTCGACGGCCGAACCGCGGTCATCGTCGACGACGGACTCGCGACCGGCTCTACCGCCCACGCCGCCGCTCGATGCGCACGTGCTCGCAACGCGTCACGGGTGATCCTTGCCGTGCCGGTCGGCGCGCCCGACTCGCTCGATCCGGCACGCCTCGAGGTCGACGGAGTCATCGCGGTCATGACACCTCCCGACTTCCACGCGGTCGGCACCTGGTACGAGCACTTCGGTCCCACGTCCGACGAGGAGGTGGAGCAGGCACTCCGGTCGGCGATCCCGGGCGACGGCCGGTTGCCCACCGCGGGGCCTGTCGTGAGAAACGCGGTGCGGATCCCCGCGGGCGAGGTGACGCTCGACGGCTGGTTCGACGTCCCGCTGGAGCCACGGGGCGTCATCGTGTTCGCGCACGGCAGCGGCAGCAGCCGGCACAGCCGCCGCAACCAGGCGGTCGCGGCCGCGCTCAACTCGCACGGGTTCGCGACGCTCCTGTTCGACCTGCTCACCGACGCCGAGTCCGGCGATCGGCGACTGGTCTTCGACATTCCGCTGCTGGCCGCCCGGCTCCGCCGCGCCGTGGACTGGGTCAGGGATCGGCCGGAGACCCGGCAGGCGGCGATCGGGCTCTTCGGCGCCAGCACCGGGGCCGCCGCCGCGATCACGGTCGCGGCCATGCCGGACTCGCCGATCGAGGCGCTGGTCTCCCGGGGCGGCCGTCCGGATCTCGCGGCGGATGCCCTGAACTCCCTTCGGTGCCCGATCCTGATGATCGTCGGCGGCGCCGACGGGCCGACGTTCGCGGCCAACGAGTTCGCGAGTGCCCAACTCCGCGCGCTCCACGTGATCGAGATCGTCCCCGGTGCGGGGCACCTGTTCGAGGAACCCGGCGCGCTCGAGCGCGTCGCCCGTCTCGCCACCCAATGGTTCGACCGCTTCCTGGCGACGTCGACAGTCGGTGCACGGCCGCTGCCGACGAGTACCTGGTGACGGGCGGGGTGGGCGAGATGACCGAAGGCGCCGGCGTAATGCGGACCACTACTCCGGTCGCGACGATCCGGAGCCGCGCCCACACGCTCACCGGGATGTGTGCGCACGACGAGCGGCTCATCCGGCGACTGCGAGGTCATCAGCTCGTGCTCTTCGGCGAGGCCTCGCACGGCACCCACGAGTTCTACGCCGAGCGGGCGGAGCTGACGCGTCGGCTCATCGAGGCGGGCGACGTGCAGGCGGTGGCAGTCGAGGGCGACTGGCCCGATGCCTACCGCGTCAACCGATACGTCCTCGGGCAGTCCCTCGACCAGGATGCCGAGCACGCCCTGCGCGGCTTCCAGCGGTTTCCGACCTGGATGTGGCGCAATCGGGACGTGCTCGCGTTCGTCGAATGGCTGCACGACCACAATGCGCGCCGGCCGCCCGCGGCGCGCGTCCGGTTCTACGGGCTCGACCTGTACAGCCTCGGAGCATCGATGGAGGCGGTCGTCGCGTACCTGGAGTCCGTCGATCCCCAGGAGGCGGTGCGGGCGCGGGCGCGGTACGGCTGCTTCGATCGCTTCGGCAGTCCGGAAGGACAATCGTACGGATACGCGCTCGCGTATCAAGGCGCACCACCCTGCCAGGACGAGGTCGTCAGTCAGCTGATCGAACTGCGTGCGAAGACGGCGGACTACGTCCGGCGTGACGGCATGGACGCCTTCGACGAGGCGTTCTTCGCGGAGCAGAACGCAGTCGTTGTGCGGGACGCCGAGGAGTACTACCAGCAGATGTACCGAGCCGAGGCCTCCTCGTGGAATCTGCGTGACCGGCACATGGCCAATACGGCCGACGCGCTGTTGGAGCATCTCGGTCATCACCACCATCGCCCGGCGATCGCGATCTGGGAGCACAACTCACACGTCGGCGACGCCCGCGCCACCGGGATGTCGGCGCGTGGCGAACTCAACGTCGGTCAACTGGTCCGGCAGCGCTACGGACAGTCGAGCGTGCTCGTCGGGTTCACCACCTTCGCCGGTGAGGTGACCGCGGCGCGCGACTGGGGCGCGCGAGCCGAGCGACGCACGGTTCGGCCCGCGCGGTTCGACAGCTTCGAGGCTCTCTTCCACGAGGTGGGCTCGGCCAAGTGGTGGGTCGACTGCGCCGACCCGGCCATGCGTGACGCGCTGTCGTCGACTCGGCTCGAGCGGGCCATCGGCGTCATCTACCGCCCGGAGACGGAACGACAGAGTCACTACTTCCCGGCACGTATCGCCGAGCAGTTCGACATCGTGGTCCACATCGACGAGACCCACGCGGTGCAGCCACTCGAGCCGACCGAGCACTGGATCCGCGGCGAGCCCCCGGAGACTTACCCGACCGGGCTCTGACCGGCGCGGCCGGCCGGCCCGTGACCTTCGGCCCTGTCGGCGCGGCCCCTCCGTGCGTTCTGATGGACGTATGCGCGCACTCGTGCTCCCTGCCTGGCTCGCCCCGCCCGAACTTCGTGACGTTCCGGTGCCCGAACCCGGCTCCGGGGAGGTTCTTCTGCGGGTCGCCGGGGCCGGCGCCTGCCACAGCGACCTCCACCTCATGGAGTTCCCGCCCGGCGCGATGCCGTTCGATCCCCCCTTCGTCCTCGGCCACGAGACCACCGGGTACGTAGAAACGCTGGGCCCGGGCGTCGACGGACTGCAGACCGGCGAGGCGGTCGCGGTCTATGGACCTTGGGGTTGCGGACGCTGCCCCACCTGTCGCACGGGTTCCGAGAACTACTGCGACCGGGCTTCCGAGCTCCGCATGCTGGCGCCCGGCATCGGCCACGACGGCGGCATGGCGGAGTTCGTCCGCGTGCCGGCCCGCCTCACCGTGCCGCTCGGCGACCTCGACCCGGTGGACGCGGCGCCGCTGACCGACGCCGCCCTCACGCCGTATCACGCGTTGAAGCGCTCACTTCCGTTACTCGTGCCCGGCACCACCGTCGTAGTCATCGGCGCGGGCGGGCTCGGCCATCTCGCGATCCAGCTCGTGCGCGCGTTGACACCGAGCCGCCTCGTGGTGGTCGACCTCGACGGGCAGAAACGGCGTCAGGCGCTCGAGCTCGGGGCCGACCTCGCGATCGCGCCAGACGACGACGCCGAGGCGCGCATCAGGGACGCGACGAATGGGCTCGGCGCCGAGCTCGTCCTCGACCTCGTCGGCGCCGATGCCACGCTCGCACTCGCGGCCAAGGTGGTGCGCGTGCGCGGTCACCTGACCGTCGTCGGCATCGCGGGAGGCACGCTGCCCTTCAGCTACTTCGGCCTGCCCTACGAGGCCGCCGTCGCGACCACGTATTGGGGCTCGATCACGGAGCTCGTCGAGGTGCTCAACCTGGCCCGCGCCGGTCGCATCCGCGCCGAGGTCGAGCGCTTCCCTCTCGACCGCGCCCTCGACGCCTACGACCGGATGCGCGCCGGCACGTTGCGCGGTCGGGCCGTGATCACACCGAACTGAGCGGCGAACCGTCGAAGGCGCCGCGACCACCGACCGCGGCGCGTCGACGAAGGACAGCCTTGGCGATCCCGTCCACGATCAGCAGCGCCGGGATCGCACTCAGGGCCACGACCCCGCCGGCGACACTCGGCACCGCCTGACGGAGCAGGTCCGAGATCGCGGGGACGGACAGGAACACCACGAGTGTCGCGAACTCCACCGCGACCGCGACCAACAGGAACCGGTTGGACGCCCAACCCACCTGCACGACGTTGCGCCGGGTGCTGCGACAGGCGAACGCATTGGCGATCTGGCTGAGCACGACGGCCGCGAACGCGGCACCGGAGGCGGTCGCCAGCACTGACTGCGAGAAGGTGTCGCCGGGCCGCCACCCCATTGCCAGGTACGTGACGAGAAACGCGGACATCTCCATGACCGCCTCGGTCGGGCCGAGAACCCCGAACACGCGCGTGAGCACGCCGCGGTCGAGCAGGCGGCGCCGCAACGGCGGACCTTCGAGCGAGTACGGACTCGGCGGTTCGCCGCCGAGCGCCAGCGCCGGCAGCAGATCGGTCCCGATGTCGAGCGCGAGCACCTGCAACACGGTCAACGCGAGCGGCAGCCGCCCGCCCGAGAGCGCCCACAGCACGAAGGGGGTCAGCTCGGCCACGTTGTCGGTCAGGTGGTACGTGAGGAAGCGGCGGATGTTCTTGAACGTCGCCCGACCGTGCTCGATGGCGACGACGATGGTGGCGAAGTCGTCATCGAGCAACACCAGATCCGCGGCCTCGCGGGCGACGTCGGTGCCGCTGCGACCCATGGCGATCCCGATGTCGGCGGCCTGGAGCGCAGGCCCGTCGTTCACGCCATCGCCGGTCATCGCCACGACATGACCGCGCCGCTGCAGACACTGGGCGATGCGAAGCTTGTCCTCGGGCGCGACGCGCGCGACCACGGCACCGTCGTGGTCGAGCATGGCCGCGAGCACCTCGTCGTCATCGGGAAGGGCGTCGCCCGTGAGCACCGGGCTCCCGGGTTGGGCCAACCCGACCTCTCGTGCGATGGCCGCGGCGGTATCGGGATGATCACCCGTGACCATCACCACGGCAATGCCGGCGCCCCGACAGCGCGCGATCGCCGCGGCGGCCTCCTCGCGTGGCGGATCCTCGAGCGCGACGAGCCCCAGGAAGGTGAGTTCCTGCTCGAGCTCGTCGGCCGTCGAGGCCCTGACGTCCTCGCCGGGCGGCAGGTCGCGGCGGGCGACCGCGACGACCCGCAACCCGCGGCGGGCGAGCCGTTGGAGCACGACCGGTGCGTCCGCGGGTACGTCGCGACACCGCTCCAGCACTCCGTCCGCGGCACCCTTCAGACACAGTTGGTCCCCGACGACCACCGACATCCGCCGCCGCCGGGCGTCGAACGGGAGCCGGCGCCGCACGTCCGACGTGATCGGGTCACGCGGCGGTCCGACTCGCCGGGTGAGCGCATCGATCGCGGCTTCCATCGGGTCGCCGCGCGCGACCCAGACGCCGTCGACCTCGACCGCGGCGCCGGTCGACGCCGCCGCGGCCACCTCGGCGACCCGGCGCGCCGCGACGAGCGCGTCCGGGCTCCCATCGACCGTGCCGTCGGGTCCGTACCCCGCGCCGTGGACCGAGACCGCGCCGGAGGGCATCCAGACCTCCACGACGGTCATCTCGTTCCTCGTCAGCGTGCCGGTCTTGTCGGTGCAGATGATCGTCGTCGATCCGAGGGTCTCGACCGCTTCGAGCCGACGCACGAGCGCATGTCGCGCGGCCATACGCTGCGCGCCGATCGCCAAGGACAGCGTCACGGTCGGGAGCAGGCCCTCGGGAACCAGTGCAACCGTCACGCCGATGGCGAACAGGAAGCCGTCCGCCGCGGACATGCCGACGAGCACCGCGATCACGAAGAACCCGCCGCCGACCGTGAGGGCGATCGTCGCGATCGTCCGCACCACGCGATCAAGCTCTTCGGCGAGTGGCCCGCGAGGCCGGCGCGCCGATGTCGTCATCTGCGCGATTCCCGCGAGGCGCGTGTTCGTCCCCGTCGCCGTGACTTCCGCGCGGCCGTCGCCCTCCACCACGAACGACCCGGCCGCGACGGCACCGCCGACATCGATATGGCTCGGCACGCTCTCCCCGGTGAGCATCGCGGTGTCGACGGCGAGTGTGTTCGCGTCCACGGTGCGCAGATCGGCGGAGACGCGGTCGCCGGGACCCAGCACGACGAGATCGCCGACCACCAGCGCCGTCGCGTCGAGCTCCTGCTCGATCCCGTCGCGCACCACGACGGCGCGTCGGGGCAGCAGGTCACGCAGGCGAGCTGCAGCCCGCTCGGCACGCGCCTCCTGCGCGAACGCGAAGACGCCGTTCACCAAGATCACGACGAAGATCGCGATCGCCAACTCGGGCAGCCCGGCGAGGAACGCCAGCCCGCCGGCAATCCACAACATCACGGCGAAGAAGTGGACCATCTGCGCGGCGAGCTCGCGCACCGCGCTCCGGCGGCGCGCGGTGGGCAGGACGTTCGGTCCGTCCCGGCGGAGCCGAGCCGCCGCTTCGGCCTCGGTGAGACCGCCGGTCACGGTTCGGGAGACGAAACCGAGCCCCGTGCGGCCTCCAGCAGCAGGCGCCGCTCGGCCGACGCGACCACGGACCGGACCGCGTCGACGGCGGAGGGATCGACCGAGATCGAGGTGATCCCCGCCCGCACCAGGTGCTCGGCGAACTCGGGATCGCGCGACGGCGCCTGGCCACAGAGCGAGGCAGTAATCCCGGCGTCGCGAGCCGCACGCACGATGGCGCCGATCGCGGCGAGTACCGCCGGATCGGCGGCGTCGAACAGCTCGGCGCAGGTCTCCGAGTCCCGGTCCACGCCGAGCATCAGCTGCGTGAGGTCGTTCGAACCGATCGACACGCCGTCGATGCCGAGCGCCACGTAGTCGGGGATCCGGTAGACCACCGACGGCACCTCGGCCATCACCCACCGGTGCAGGCCCCGCTGCCGGCCGAGCGGACTGCGATCGATCAGGTCGAGGCACGCTTCGAGTTCCCACGCGGTCCGCACGAAGGGGATCATCACGTGCAGGTTCGGCGTCTCCTCGCGCACCCGGGCGAGCACCTCGCACTCGAGCGCGAACAGCTCCGGCTCCCGGACGTAGCGGTAGCACCCGCGATAGCCGATCATCGGGTTCGCCTCGACCGGCTCGATCTCGTCGCCGCCGGTCAACCCCCGGAACTCGTTCGAACGGAAGTCGATCGTCCGGTAGACGACGGGACGCGGCGCGAACGCTCGCGTGATCTGCGCCACCGACTCCGCCATCCGGTCGACGAACTCCGGGCCGCGTCCGCCCCGCAGGAGGCGCATCGGGTGCTCGCCGCCGAGGGCGTCGGTCACCATGAACTCGGCCCGCAAGAGGCCCACGCCGTCGACCGGGAGGGCCGCGACCTCGGTCGCACGCGCCGCCTGCGACAGGTTCACGTAGATCCGGGTACCGAGCGGCTCGAACCCAGGAGTGGGTGCCGGCGCGTCCGCAGGTCGGGTCCGGACGCTGGGCGTGGAACCGAGTGCCGCGCGCACGTCACCCGCGTAGACGGTGCCGTGGTCGGCGTCGACGGTCACCACCTGCCCGTCGTGGAGGAGGTCCATCGCCCCGGTCGCCCCGACCACGCACGGGAGCCGCAACTCCCGGCTGATGATCGCCGCGTGGCAGGTCACCCCGCCGCGCTCGGTGACGAGCGCACCGGCTCTGCGCATGGCGGGCACCCAGTCGGGGGTGGTCATCGGGGCCACGAGCACCTCACCCGACGTCAGGAGGTGGCCGTCCTCGGGCCGCTCCAGCCGGCGCACCGCACCGACGACGGTCCCAGGCGCCGCGCCGCGACCCTGCACGATGGGAAGGCCTGGTGCGACCGGCCCGGGGCCAGGAATGGTCGTGATCGGCCGTGACTGTACGAGCAACGTCCGTCCGTCGACGCGCGCCCACTCGAGGTCCTGCGGCCGCCCGTAGTGACGGGCGACTTCGCGGACGATGGTCGCGAGTTCCACGATCTCATCGTCGGCGAGGACCCGGCGCGTCGCCTCCGCGTCGTCGAGCGTGACGCGGTGTTCATTCCCGTCCGCCGTCCGCCGCACCGAGACCCGCTTCGTGCCCACGTCGACCGCGATGATCGCCAGCGTCGCGGGTTCGACGACGTAACGATCGGGATCGACGTCACCCGCGACCACGACCTCGCCGAGTCCGAACGCAGCCTCGATCACGATGGTGTCCGCACCGGTCGTCGGATCGACCGAAAAAGCGACGCCCGCCGTGTCGGCGTCGACCATGCACTGGACGACCACCGCGATCGACGCTTCGTCGGTCAGTCCGCACTCGGCTCGGTACGCGACCGCCCGATCGCCGAAGAGCGAGACCCAGCAGTCGTGAATGCGTGCGAGCACGTCGTTGACCCCGCGGACGTTCGTGAACGAGCGGTGCATCCCGGCGAACGACGTGTCGCCGGCGTCCTCGGCCGTCGCGGACGAGCGCACCGCGACCCGCACGTCGTCTCCCAGCGCGCGATACGCATCGGCAACGGCCCGCCCGAGCGACTCGGGGACCGGGCAGGCTTCGACGAGCAAGCGCGTCCGGGCCGCAACCTGCGTGACTCGGGTGTCGTCGGCGCCCGCGAGCCCGGCAACGAGCGTGCCGAGTTCAGCCCGGCAGCCACCGGCCTCGACCGCGGCCACGTAGCCCGCCGCGGTCACGACGAACCCGTCAGGCACTGGGAACCCGGCGCCGACGAGCTCGCCGAGGTTCGCGCCTTTGCCGCCCGCAATCTCGACGTCGGCACCGGTCAGGTCGGCGAAGAGGGCGACCGGTGCGGTGCTCATGCCCCCACCGGCCCCGCCGGATTGGACGCGCCGACCTCCAACAGGTCCGTGACGTCGGAGAGGAGCAGGAACCCCACGGGCTTGCCGTGATCCACGACGATCAGCGAGCCCGACGACCGTTCGAGGCGGACGAGCAGTTCGACGTCGAGCGGTTCGTCAATCGAGACGGTCTCGCCCGCCTCCGCGGTGAGATCGGGTGCCCGCAGGACGAGTTCCCGCACCCGATGGCCGCGCAAGCGCGCGTGCACGATGGTGCCGGCCTCTTCGGCGGAGGCACCGAAGTAGACGAACATGCCGATCAGGGCGAGCCAGAGATCGAAGACCAGGCCGATCCCGATGAACACGCCCGCGAGCACGTGACCGACGCGGGTGGCGATGCGCGTCGCGCCGATCAGGTCGTGGCGACGTTCGAGCAGTGCCCGCAGCACCCGCCCTCCGTCCAGCGGGAACGCCGGAATCAGGTTGAAGGCCCCGAGCAGGAGGTTGAGCCAACCCAGTCGCACGAGCCACGCACCGCCGAGCAGGTCGATCGGGACCAGTGAACCGCCGAGCGCGGCACCCACGCCCAGCGCCACCACCCCCAGGCCGAGGCTCGTGAGCGGGCCGACGATGGCCACCGCGAACTCGTCGGCGGCCGTCTCGGGGAGGTGCTCGAGCTTCGAGACGCCGCCGAGCGGGAACAGCAGGATCTCGTGCACCTCACCGCCGCGCCGCCGGGCCACCAGGCTGTGCGCGAGCTCGTGCAGCACCACGCTGCCGAACAGCGCGACGAGCCAGAGCAGGCTCCATGCCATCCCCGCCGCGCCCGGCTCCGGCGCGGCGACCGCGAACAGGACGACCAGCACCAGGAACGAGGCGTGGATGCGGATGTCGATCGACGCAATGCGAGCGACGACGATCGACCAGCGGTGCGGGGGCGGCGGTAGGGCCATACCCCGACGGTACGGATGATTGCCGCCGCGCCCCAGGGCCGAAGGTCACCGATGCGGGGTTGCCACTTGACCCTGCCCCGGGACCGTCCCGCCCACCGCGACGTCCCGCGGCTCCTGGCGCCCCTGCGCTCGGATCGGTTCCTACACGAGGTAGCGGCTGACGGTGTCGACGACGGCCGCGGGCTTGTCGCCACCAACGAGCTCGATCGTGATCCGTGCCACCACCTGCGCGCCGCCCGCGATCTCGGACACGGCGATGATCTCGCCCTTGCCGCGCACCCGTCCGCCGGCCGGCACCGGCGTGATGAAGCGGGCCTTGTCGATGCCGTAGTTGATGCCCATCGAGATCCCGCCGACGGTCAGCAACTCGCCGAGGAAGGGTGCGCACAACGCCAGCGTGAGATACCCGTGACCGATCGTCGTGCCGAACGGCCCGTCCTTTGCGGCCTCCACGTCGACGTGGATCCACTGGTGGTCACCGGTGGCGTCGGCGAACTGGTTGATCCGCCCCTGGTCGATGGTGGTCCACTCGGTGGTCCCGAGATCGGCCCCCACGGCTGCGGTCAGGTCGGCAATCGAGTCGAACTTCATTCGACAATCTTGTCTGCCCGTCCGCTCGCGCTCCTGATCGTGCGCGTTTCGTGGGGCTCGCTCCCGGGCTGCTCGCCTCCGCAAGCTCCGGCTCGGTTGTGATGGAGATCACCGGTTGTCAGCGTCGTTGCCGGTACTTTCGTTGGCCATGACGAGGCACTTCGCCCCCGGAGGGGGCATTCTCGGTGGGCCGGTCGACGGGCCCGCGCGCATGGCGTCGCAGTTCCCGGCGGTCCAGGCGACCGAGGGCACGCTCGTCCTCCACCGCCCCAAGGGGTTCGCGGGTCGGATCGTGCGGTTCGACGGCAAGCAGGTCGTCCTGCGCGGGAGCACCGGCCTGGAGAAAACGTTCCCGGTCCATCCGGGCGACTTCGCCGTCGACGGTCATACCGTGCACCTCGTCGCACCACGCGTCGCGGCCGCGGCCGACGGGCCTGACCTGCGCGGCGGGAAGGTCAAGACCGAACGCACGGCGTCGGGCAGTCGCAAGGTGGAGGGCGCGAAGGCGAGGACGGCGCGCGCCAGCCGCATCCTCGTGGAGGGCAAGCACGACGCCGAACTGGTCGAGAAGGTGTGGGGCGACGACCTCCGCATCGAGGGCATCGTGGTGGAGATCCTCGACGGGGTCGACAACCTCGAGGCCGCGATCCGCGAGTTCGGTCCCGGCCCCCTGCGCAGGCTCGGCGTGTTGGTCGACCATCTCGTGCCCAACAGCAAGGAGGCGCTCGTCGCAGCCGCGGTGCGCGACCCGAACGTGCTCGTCCTCGGCACGCCCTTCGTCGACATCTGGGCCGCGATCCGGCCCAAGACCGCAGGCATCCAAGCCTGGCCCGATATCCCGATGGGTACGCCGTGGAAAGAGGGCATCTGCGCCGCGCTCGGTGTGGCCGATCCGCCTCGGTTCTGGCAGCAGTTGCTCGCCACGGTGCAGAGCTGGGGTGACCTCGACCAGACGCTGGTCGCGTCGATGGAGCAACTGATCGACTTCGTCACCGCACCCGGCGCCTAGCGTCACGACCATGATGCGAGCCCGATCGCTGGTGCTCGTCGCGGCCGTCATTGCCACCGGATGCAGCAGCTCCGGGGGCTCCGCGACGCCACCGAAGACCACGCCGACCGCACCGCTGCAGATCCTTGTCACCAACGACGACGGCTTCGACGCGCCCGGGATCGACGTCGTCGCGCAGGCACTGCGCGCGCTCCCGAACGTGAATGTCACGGTGGTCGCGCCCGCCACCAACAAGAGCGGGACCGGGTCGCAAACCACCGCCGGCACGTTGACCGCGACACCGCGGAAGACCGCAAGCGGGATCACCGCGACTGCGGTCGACGGGTTCCCGGCCGACACCGTGCGCTACGCGCTCGACACGATCCACCTGCGGCCCGACGTCGTGGTCTCCGGCATCAACGCGGGGCAGAACCTCGGGCCGATCACCGGTGTATCCGGAACCGTTGGCGCCGCCAAGGCCGCCGCCAGTGCGCGGATTTCCGCCATCGCCGCCAGCCAGGGCCTGGTCGACGGCGTCGACGCGCAGTACGCGGCGGGCGCCCGGTTGGTGCTCCAGTGGGTCCGCGCCCATCGCTCGTCATTCCACTTCCCGAGCGGGGACGAAGGGCCCCCGCGCGATTTCGTCAACCTCAACATCCCCACGTGTGCTGCCGGGAAGCTCCGGGGTGTCCGCACCGCGCCACTCGCCACCGATACCACCGCGCCCGCCAACTGCCGCTCGACCGTCACCGCCACCCCGACCGACGTCGCGGCCTTCCACAATGGGTTCGCCGCGGTCACCGAGCTCACCACCCAGGGCCAGACCGTCACCACCAGTACGACCTGGCCCTCAACTCGGGCCCCGTGAACGACGAGACACCTCGCATGGACGACGCCACCGATCCCATCGGTCCCACGGACGACGCCCCGACCGATCCGCCGGTCGGGTGGCTGCGCGGGATCATCGTCGACGCCGTCGACGGCGAGCGCCTCGGTGCGTTCTGGCAGCAGGTCCTCGGCGTCGCGCTGGGCGAGCGGGATCCCGGTTGGCTCCAGCTGGCATTCGGACCGCGCGGTTCGCTCATCGCGTTCCAGCCCGTCGACCCGATCGCACACGCGCCAGGAAGACTCCGGATCGATGTCGAGGTCGAGGACCTCGAGTTGGCAACCACGCGGATCGTCGAGCTCGGCGGCACCCTCGAGCAGATCGTCCGGTTCCGGCCCGGCGAGGAGCACCGGGTGATGACCGACCCCGAGGGCAACGAGTTCAACATCGTGCTGCCCTTCCCACCCGAAGCCACGGCCGGATAGCAGTCGACGCCCGATGACGATCGAACTGCGCGAACGCGTGACCATGACGCCCGAGGCGGGCCTGCTGTTCGTGCGGGGTGTGATCGGTGGCCTGTCGGTGGTCGGGTACCCGACGAAGTTGCAGTGCCAGATCATCAGGCAGGTCGCGCAGCACATGATGGGGCTCGACCTCGATGTCACCGCCATCGATCCGCTCGACGCCGGTGAGATCGCATCCCTCATCCCCGACCCGTGGGCCCGCCGCCGCCTGGTGCAGTCGGTCGTCACGCTCGAACTGCTCGAAGACCCCACGCCCCAACTCGCGCGCCACGTGCGGAAGTTCGCGCGCGAGCTCGGCGTCGACGAACCGATGGTCACCGCCGCGCGACGCGCGGCGGACGGGCAGATGGCGCTCATGTACGCCGACATCCAGCGCAACTCGTATTACACCGAGGAGGCCGTGCGGGCCGCGCTCGGCGGGCACCTGTGGCGACTGCTCCGCTCGAAGGTGGCGTACAGCAACGTGGTCGCGAGCCGGGCCATCGAACGGAAGTGGGCCGCGCTCGCCGACATGCCCGAAGGTTCGCTCGGCCGCGCGACCGCCGAGTTCTACCGGGTGCACCACTTCCCGCTGCCCGGGGCTCGCCGCGGCATCGGCGAGGTGGGCGCACAACACGACTTCGTCCACGTCCTCGCCGACTTCCCGACCGACCCCGAGGGCGAGATCGACGTCTTCGCGTTCATCGCGTCTTCCATGTTCGACCCGAAGGGATTCGTGCAACTCGTCATGACGCTCGGGCTGTTCCAGAACGCGACCATCACCCACGTGGCGGGCAAGCGGGTCCCGATCGCACGGGCCGGCACGCTCGACGACCCGGGCGCGGCATCCCGTTTCGGTGACGCCTTGCACCGGGGCAGCGTGTGCAAGGTGGATGCCCTCGGGATCGACCATTTCGAGATCGCCCCGCAGCCACTCGCCGAACTGCGCGAGCGGTTCGCGATCGCGCCGCGCGACGACCGGAGCCGACCCGGGGCACTCGACCCCGTCTGAGATCAGTCGGGATCGGATCGCAACACGAAGGCCGCCGCGGCGATGCACACCGCGGCCAACGCGAGGCTCGGGATGCGCAGCGCGGTGACGAACCCGGCGGCGTGACTCCCCGGTGCGGACCCCTGGATCCCGGCGAACGCAGCGCCTACCGCCGCCAGTCCGATGAGCGCGCCGAGTTGCCGCACCTCGTTGATCACCCCGGACGCGAGTCCACCGGCGGTGGCGTCCGCCGCGCTCATGGCCACCACGTTCGACACGTTGAACACGAACGCTTGACCGACGCCCGAGAGGACAAGGGCCCCCACGAGTACCGCGGTGCCGGCGTCACCGCCGAGCGCAGCGAAGAGCCCGACCGACACCCCGACCACCGCGAGCCCCGAAGCCATGAGCAGCCCAGACCGCGCCCGACGGGTCGCGGAGCCGGCCACCGGCGAGAGCACCATGAGCGGGACCGTCATCGCCAGGAACACCGCCCCGGCCGCGACCGAGCTGAGGTCCTGCACCTGTTGGAGATACAGCGACGCGAAGAACGCGACCACGGCGAAGGCGGCGTTCCCCACGAACGCGGTGATCGCCGCGGCGCGGGCGCGCCCGCGCGCGAACAGTGACGGCGGCAGGAGCGGCGTCGCACTTCTCCGCTCCTCGAACCCGAACCAACCCAGGAGCGCCACTGCGCTCATGCCCGAGACGACGACCGTGGCCGATGCCCAGCCCAGCTCGGGCGCCTGGAGCGCGGCGAAGACGGCGAGGCCGAGTCCGGCGGTCAACGCGAGTACCGACCTCAGGCCGATCGGCGCGGTGGAGCGCGTCGTCGGGTCGTCGTGCTGTGCACGCAGGAGCCAAGCGACGAGCAGGGCGATCGGGACGTCGATGAGGAAGAACACCCGCCAGACGCTCACCGCCTCGATCAGCCCGGCCACGAGCGGACCGGCGGCGGAGCCGACCGCGCCGACGCCCGCCCAGATCCCCACCACCCGTCCTCGGTCGGCCGGCGCGGCCGAGGCGTTCACCAGCGTCAGTCCGGTCGCGGCGAGGACCGATGCGCCGAGTCCCTGCACCATGCGCCCGGCGACGAGGAGTTCGGCGCTCCCGGCGAGACCGGTGACGAGCGCACCGCCGCCGAAGGTCACGAGTCCGAGGCGGGTGAGGCGTACCGCGCCGTAACGGTCGGCCGCGCGGCCTGCGGCAATGAGTGGCGCGGCGAGCGTGAGGAGGTAGCCGTTGACGACCCAGGTGAGGTCGCCGGTGGAGAGGTGGAGATCGTGACCGATCGGGTCGAGCAACACCGACGCGCCGAGGAAGTCGAGTGCGACGATCACGTTGACCACACACAGCACGATCACCAGGGAGCCGAGCGACGTCCGGTTCGTCGGGTGCGGGTGCGGTACCGGCGAGTCGCTCACGCCAGCAGGCCGAGGGCGCGGTTGGCCGCGAGCTGCTCGGCCGGGGCGAGCAGCGTCGTCCAACGCTGCGAACACCACGCACCGAGCGGATCCCCGTAGACCTCGGGCACCTCATCCACGGCGACACCCGCGAGCCGCCCGAACACGCGGCGGGCAACGTCGGGGATCACCGCACCGTCGTCGGCGCGGGCTGCGAACGGCACCGACCAGAAATCGGGACTCTGCATCTTCGGATCACCGCCGGGAATCGTCCCGGGACCGTCGGGCGCGTCCAAGGTCACCACCGCGGATCCGGGTCGACGCGAGTTCAACAGGGTGATCGTGATCGAGTTCTGGCGGCGCGCCAGCTCGGTGCCCGTGCTCGCGAGGCCCGGGTCCCGGGCGAGGAGCTGTGCGTGCACGTAAGCGCCGAGCGCGTGGAGCACGGTCTCCTCGGCGTGACCGGCACCCGGACCCGACCAGAGCAGGTCGTGCACGATCGACGGCAACAGCAAGCGGGCGTCCTCGGCCTGGTAGCGCCGGTTCACGACCCGGGTGGCGGGCGCGTCGGCCGCGTCCGGGACTGCCGGCGGGCCGACGATCCGACCCGGCGACGCCGGTTCGCCGTAGACGATGCGATCGACCGGGGTCGTGCCTGCGACCCACGCGTCGAGCACGGGCTCGCCCACCGTCCCGGCCAGCTCGACCATCGCCAGCTCGATGGAAGCATCCGAGTGGCGATGCCCGGCGGCCGGTGCCATCGGCGGGCCGTCGGGGTAGATACCCGGCTGACCGAAGAGGACGTTCGCGCTGAACCGGGCGAGGTCGGCCGGCACGCGGGGCGCTCGGCTCAGGAGCGGCCGGATTCCGGGTCCCTCTCGTCGACCGTCACCCACGGCGGGGACGGTACCGGCCCCGTCCCCGCGACACGGACCACTCCGGATCCGCGCACGTGTCCGTCATGGACTGCTCAGGTACATGTCACGGGGGATTCTCGGCTCCGGCACCGGCGTGACCCGCGTTCCGAGTGACATTCCGCCCAGACCCGGCCGGTCCGAAATGGTCGGAGTTCGTCAAGCCGCAACCGAGGGCCGGCGCGCGCCGGCCGCAACTTCCACGACCACCGAGGTGGCGAGCACGATGACCATCGCCGAAGAGTTGATGACGATCGAACGCGTCGCGGTCCTCCAACGCGTCGCGTTCTTCGCCGACGTTCCCGGCCACACTCTCGTCGCGGTCGCCCGGCTGCTCGAAGAGGCGTCGTTCGATACCGGCACCACGATCATCGAGCGGGGCGCGGTCGAGGACTGGCTCTTCGTCGTGGCCGAGGGTCAGGTCCAGGCCCATATCGGCGATCGGACGGTGGCCACCATCGGCCCCGGCGGTGTCGTCGGTGAGTTCGCGGTCCTCGCGCCCGCGCCCCGGTCGGCCACGGTGACCGCAGTCGAGCCGAGCCTCCTGCTCCGCTTGCGGCGCGTGCCGTTCGAGGAGTTGCTCGACGATCGTCCCGAAATCGCGCGCGGCGTGATCTCGACGCTCGCGCGCTTGCTCCAAGCCGTGATGGACTCCGATGCCGAGGCACCCGAGGCATCCCGCGGGTGACGCGCACGAACCACGACTCGCCGCAGCACCGGGCGTTGCTCCTGGCGGGCCAGGCGCTCGCACTCGGCCTGACGACCGCGTGGGTGATGATCCCGGCGAGCGCCATCTTCCTCGAGGCGTACGGACCCGAACTCCTGCCCGTCACCTATATCGGGGCCGCGATCGCGGGCGCGTTGTCCAGCGTGCTGCTCAGCGCGTCGTTCCGGCGCCACCCGGTGGTCGCAGTCGCCTCACGGCTGCTGACCGGATTGTCGATCACGCTCGTGATCAGTTGGCTCCTCCTCACGATCTCCGGCGGCAGCTGGGTCTCGTTCGGGTTGTTGGTCCTCGTCCCGATCCTCGTCCCGGTGGGGTTCGTGTTCGTCGTCGGCGAAGCCGGCATCCTCCTCGACGTGCGCGGGCTCAAGGCCCTCTACGCCCGGGTCGTCGCAGGATTCGCACTCGGGTTCGTGGCCGGTGGCCTGACCGGGCCGCTGCTCCTGGCCTTGCTCGCCCACACCGAGGATCTCCTCCTCGCCGCCGCGACCGCAGCCGGGCTCTTCCTCGCGCTGGTCCTCAGTGCACGCCGTCGCTATCCCGAACTCGCGGTCGTGGCCTCCGACGAATCATCGGCGGACACCGGTCGACCGACGGTGCGCGTCCTGACCCGTCACCGCTACGTGATGCTCATCGTCGCGTTCCAGATGCTCTCGGCCGTGGAGAGCCAATGGCTCGACTTCCTCGTCTTCGACCGGGCCGCGCAGCGGTATCACGACAGCACCGAACTCGCCCAGTTCATCAGCCGGTTCTCGGCGATCGCCTATGGCACCGACATTCTGTTCCTGCTGTTGGTCGCCGGGCTGCTGCTGCGCCGGTTCGGGTTGCGGTACGGCCTCACCGCCAATGCGGCCGGCGTCTTGATCGTGCTCGTGGCGATCGTCATCGCCGGTTCGTTCGTCGGCGCCGGGGCGACGCTCGTGTTCGTGCTCATCGTCGCCGCCCGCGTCACCGATCTGACCCTCAGCGACGGCTCCTCACGCACCTCGCTCAGCGCGGCCTACCAGGCGGTGCCCGACCGGTTACGGGCCGTATCCCAGGCGTTCGTCGAGGGGCTCGGCGTGCCCGTGGCCATCGGCGCGAGCGGCGTCGGGCTGCTGGTGATACAGGCGCTCGGCGGCACCCGGGGTCTCACGCTCCCCGTCCTCACGGCGCTCGTCGTCGTGGCCTGGATCGTGGTCGCGATCCTGCTGGCGCGCGAGTACCGCGTGAGCCTGCTCGCCAACCTTCGAGGTCGGACGCTGGAGCCGACCGCCCTCACCATCGGGGACGAGAGCAGTCTGGTCGTCATCGACCGGCTCGTCGGGAGCGACGACGAACGAGATGTCCGACTCGGCCTCGACATCCTGACCGTCGCGCAACATCCGCAGCTTCCGGTGCGCCTCCAGCGGCTCGTCACCGACGACCGGGTCAGCGTCCGGACCGACGCGCTCGAGCGGCTGGTGCTCCTCGCACCACATATGGCCGCCGCAGCTGCACGGGAGGGCTTGGGTGACTCCTCGGTCACGGTCCGGGCGGCGTGCCTCCGCGTGCTCGGGGCCGCGGCCGAGCCACCGGACCTCGCGCTGGTGATGCGCCAGGCGGTCGACGACGCGGCCGAGATCAAGGTCGCGGTCGCCTTCGCCCTCACGCGCATGGGCGACGAACCCGCGCGCGACATCGTGGGGCAGGAGGTCGCCCGGCTGAGCCGATCCGCCGCCGCCGCCGACCGCCGACTCGCCGGCGCCATGGTGGGGGCATTCGCGCCGGGCAGCGAGCTGGACCGTTCCCGTCTCCGGGTGCTGCTCCACGATGCCGACCCGACCGTGGTCGGTGCCGCCCTCGCCGCGCTCCGCCTCCCCGACGATCACGAGCTCATCCCAGCGGTTGTGGGTCACCTCGGCGATCGCCAGACGTCGGGTGCGGCAGTCGACGCATTGGTGCGGTTCGGACCACCGGCCCTGACGGCCGTCGCTGCGGGACTCGGTCACGATGGCCACGGCCGTCATGAACGCGAGTGCCTCGTTCGCGCCGCGCGCCGCATCGGCGGCGATGCGGCGATCGACGTACTCCGGCAGTACGTCGATCATCCCGACCGCGAGGTCGGGCTCGCGGTGATGAACGCGCTCGCGGCGCTGGTCCGCCGACCGGGCATCAACCCGGTCGATACCACCCCCCGCACCGATCTGGAGTCGGTCGAGTCGGCCATCGTCCGCCAGGACGTCGAGCACGCGACACGCGCGCTGCGGACGCTCGTCGCGTTCGCCGACGTCCCGCACGCCGCCTTGCAGAACTCGGCGGTGCGGGACGAGTTGGCACTCGTGCGGGCCCGTGTCCTGGCCGCGCTGTCGATGCGTCACGGCGTCGAAGGCATGCAGCGAGTCGTCTTCCAGTTCGCGCAACGCGATTCACGCTCCCGCGCGCTGGCCCTCGAATGGCTGGATCTCGAGCTCCAGGGCACCGAGCGCGCGGTCGTCGCCCTCCTCGAGCCCGGTTTGTCCGATCGCGATCGCCTGACCGCGCTCTCCCGCTGGTGCCCACTTCCGACCCTCGACCGGCGCGAGCTGATCCTCGATCTGGTCCGAGACGACGGCGACCACTGGCGCCGACCCTTCATTCGGGCCTGTGCCCTGCAGACCGCGGGGGGAGAGTCCCTCGACGATCTCCGTCTCGCACTCGCCGCGGCTACCGAATCCGAAGGCGATGACGTCGCAATCGTCCGCGACACGATCGCCGGGATGCGCCGTCGCCACTTCGGCTCGCAGGTCGATCCCCGGGCGGTCGTCGAACCGGCGTAGCGTGACACCACGTATCGGATCGAGGAGGTCACCATGATGCTCCGGTCAGAGGTAGCTGTCCCAAGGTGGGCTCGCGTCTTCGCCGCCCTGGTCGCGGGCATCCTGATCAGCGCGTGCAGCGGATCGAGTTCGAACTCCCGCTCGACCTCCACCACCAAGCGGACGACGACCACGACCGCGAAAGCGTCGACCACCTCGACCGCTGCTGCTCCGGCGACCGACGCGGTCCTCGCACCGCCGCTGCTCCCCCTCTACCCGTTCCAGACCGAGCAGGAAGTCCAGGACTGGGAGTCCAGCGGCCGCCGTCAACCCGACTACCGCGACCCGGCGGTGACGGCGCTCGCATTCGCGCATTTCCTCGGATACACAGAGGTCGACCAGATCGTCACCACCCACACCGACGCGACGGGCGCGCACGTCGCAGTCGGGTCGTTCGTCCCCGACACCACGACGCTCACGACGGCCGCGGTCGTCCATCTCGTCAAGTACCGGGCGGGCACCGCGGCGCCATGGGAGGTCGTCGGTACCGACGACACCGATTTCGCGCTGACGCAACCCGCGTACGGCGCCACCATCACCTCGCCCCTCGCCGTGGGCGGCACCATCACCGGTGTCGACGAGAGCATCAAGGTCCACGTCCAGCAGTTACACGCCAACGGGTACCTCGGTGAGGTCTGTTGCATCCCCGCCGGCGGCACGGCGTCACCGTGGGCCGCGACGGTGACGTTCTCCCCCCCCCAACGATCCGGTGCTGATGGTGAGCGCGTCGACCGGGGGGCACACCCGTCAGGTCGAGCGGTTCACCGTCAATGCGGTCCGCGCGCCGGCCCGCTGACGGCCCCGGAGGCGCTGACCCGCAAGAACCTCACGCGGGGTGGTCGGCCGCGTACCGGCGGGAGTCTGGAGCGATCTATCATTCTCGATCCGCCAGAAAGGTCCGGGGTTCGGTCTATGCGCAAGCTTCGTGCACAAATCCGCCCGATCGCGCTCTTTGCGACCATCGTCCTCGCCGCGAGCGGGTGCGCCTGGATCCAGCGGGTGAGCCGCCCGGTGGCCGGTGCCACCGGTGCCGGTAGCGACCGCACCGCGATGAGCGCCGACGGGCGCTACGTCGCCTATGCGGCCGGGTCCGATGCCAACGCACCGGGCGTCACCGACGGCATCTACCGGTACGACACCCTGCTCGACACCCGCGTGCTCGTCAGCCGCTCGACGGCGGGCGACCCCGCGAACAACAGCTCCGCCGAACCCGCGATCGACAGCACCGGCCGGTACGTGGCGTTCTCCTCGGACGCCGACAACCTCGTGCCGAACGACAACAACGGCGTCACCGACGTCTTCGTTCGCGACATGGTCACCAACACCACCACGCGCGTCAGCGTGACCGCGACCGGAGCCGAGCTCCCCGACGCGACCACCTCGCCGAGCCTCTCCGCCGACGGCCGCTATGTGGCGTTCATTGCCGGCACCGACATCGTCGCCGCCGACACGAACATGGACACGGACGCGTACGTGCACGACCGGGTCACGAACGCCAACGTGCTGGCGAGTGTCGCAAACGGGGTACAGCCCGACTTCGGTGTCTCCGACGTCACGATCAGCGGCAACGGATTGTTCGTCGCGTTCACGACCGACACCGACCTCATCGCGAGCGACCAGAACATCTCCGACGACGTCTATCTCCGCAACCTCGCGGCCAAGACGACGTCGCGCATCAGCCGGCCGAAGGACCCCCTGCTCGACGGCGGCGGCGACAGCCCGTCGTTGTCGAACGATGGGCGCTACGTGGCGTTCGTCGGCGGGTCCGACATCGACGGGGTCGCCGATCCCTTCCCCGGAACCGACGTCTTCGTCCGTGACACCGTCGCCAATACCGTCAGCCGCGTGAGCGTCTCGCCGACGGGCACACCGATCGGCGGCTACTCCCAGTCGCCGCAGATCAGTGCCGACGGGAACCGGGTGGCCTACGCGACCTCGGGCAACCCGACGGGCACGGACACCAACGGTGCGGTACTCGACGTCGTCGTCCGCGATCGCCTCCTCGCCCGCACGATGCTCCTCAGCACCGACCAGTGGATCGGACAACTGGCGACCAACTCGTCGAACCCGGCGATCTCCGGCAACGGCCGGTACGCGACGTTCCGCTCGCTGGGCGGCTACGTCAGCGACGACACGAACTCGCTCGCGGACTTCTACGACCGGGCGATCGACGTTCCGCAACCGAGTGCGATCTCGCCCACCACCGGCGCACGCGGCGCCCAGATCACCATCTCGATCACCGGCCGCGGCTTCGTCGCCGGCGCGACCGTCGTCGCCCAGCCGGGCGTGTTGGCCCCGGTCTCCACCACCGTCAACAGCGACACCAGCATCACCGCGACGATCCAGATCAATGCGAACGCTGGGGTCGGGATCCAGACCGTCTACGTCCAGAACCCGGGGACCGGGGCGGGGCCGAACAGCGGCGCGGTCGGGCGCTGCTCGGACTGCCTCAAGGTCACCTAGAGCCCACCGCCGCCGGTCGCTACCCGGCCCGGAACGGTCGGAGCCGCGGCGCGCCTCTAGAGTGCGACGCCATGAGCGAAGCCGCCGCGAAGGCATTCCAGTTGTTCCAGGCCGACATCGGTACCGACGAGGGTACGGGCGATTGGTTCGAGGTCACCCAGGAACAGGTGAACCAGTTCGCCGACGTCACCCACGACCACCAGTTCATCCACGTCGACCCCGAGCGCGCCGCCGCCACACCGTTCGGCGGCACCATCGCCCACGGGTTCCTGACCCTCGCGATGCTCACCCACCTCGCCGCCGGCGCCAGTGCTGCACCGCCCGACCCGGCGAAGTACGAGGGCATCCTGATGGGCATCAACTACGGGTTCAACAAGGTGCGCTTCGTGAGTCCGGTCAAGGTCGGCGCTCGGATCCGGGCCCGGGCCGTCACCTCGAACGTGGAACTCAAGGGCAACATGGTCGAGGTCACCCGCAACTTCACCATCGAGATCGAAGGCGAGGAGAAGCCGGCCCTGGTCGCCGAGTGGCTCACCCGCACCGTCTACGCCTGAGCGGGACATGACCTTCACCACACCGAGTGGCTGGTCGATCGGCGACGCCGGATTCTGGCAGCGACCACTCCGCGAACGGATGGTCGACTTCGCCGCACTGCGCGAGCACGCCGCGTTCGTGCCCGTCGAACTCACGAGCCCGATGGGGACGGTCGACCACTTCCAGGCGGTGATCCGCCACGCCGAGCTGGTCGAGATCAGCCGGCAACCGGAGTTGTTCTGCTCAGGTCAGGGTTCGATCTCCATCCAGGACATGCCGGCCGCGGCGCTCGAGTACTTCGGGTCGTTCATCGCCATGGACGACCCCCGCCACGCACGGCTGCGCGGGATCGTCGGTCGCTCGTTCACCCCGCGGCGACTCGAACAGGTCGTCGACTCCGTCACCCGGATCTGTACCGCGCTCGTCGACGACATCTGCGAGCAGGGTGAGGTCGACCTCGTCGAGACGATCTCGGCGCCGTTCCCGCTGCTCGTGATCTGCGACATGATGGGCATCCCCCGATCCGAGTTCGGCACCGTGCTCGAGGCGACCAATGTGATCCTCGGCGCCGGCGACCCGGAGATGATGAAGGGCCGGGAGCCGGTCGGGGCCATCCTCGAGGCCGGCATCACGCTCACCGGGCTGATGACCGAACTGGCCCAGGCCCGCCGCGCCGACCCGACCGACGACCTCACCTCCGCGCTCGTCCATGCCGACCTGGAGGGCGAATCCCTCACCGACGAGGAGATCGGACCGTTCTTCATCCTGCTCGCCGTCGCCGGCAACGACACCACCCGCACCGCCACCTCGCTCGGCATGCACCTGCTCGGAGAGAACCCCGATCAGCGCCGGGCGTGGCAGGACGATCTCGACGGGTTGGCGCCGAGCGCGGTCGAGGAGATCGTCCGGTGCGCATCGCCGGTGACCTTCATGCGTCGCACCGCGACCGGACCCGCGACCGTCGGCGACCACGAGTTCGTGGCCGGCGACAAGGTCGTCCTCTTCTACGGTGCCGCGAACCGGGATCCCCGGGTGTTCGAGGATCCCGAACGCTTCGACGTGCACCGGGGCGCGACGCCCCACGTCGGCTTCGGCGGTGCCGGTCCGCACTTCTGTCTCGGCGCGCACCTCGCCCGCCGGGAACTCAGCATCGTCTTCCGCGAGCTCCTCACCCGGCTGCCGGACATCACGCCGACGGCCGAACCCACGTATCTGCAGGCGATGACGATTCCGCTGGTCGGCGGGGTCAAACGGCTGCCGGTGTCGTTCACTCCCACCGCGCCGACGGGCACCCGCCAGCGCTGAATCGAGGCCGAGGAGGGAGGGTCGCCATGCAACGTCTCAGCGGAATGGACACTGCGTTCCTGTACCTGGAGACGCCGACCACGCACATGCACGTGCAGGCCGTCATGCTCCTCGACCCGTCGACGGTCCCCGGTGGCTATTCGTTCGAGAAGATCAAGGCCCATCTCGCGTCACGGCTGCCGTCACTGCCGGAGTTCCGGCGCCGGCTCGGGCGGGTGCCGTTCGATCTCCACCGTCCCGTGTGGTTCGACGATCCGGATTTCGATCTCGACTACCACCTGCACCACATCGCGGTGCCGCCGCCAGGGAGCCCCGAGCAACTCGCCGACATCATCGGCGACATCGCCGGTCGTCCCCTCGATCGCACCCGACCGCTCTGGGACTTCTGGGTCATCGAGGGAGTGGCGCACGGCGAAGCGATCGCGGCCGTCGCCCGGATGCACCACGCGACCATCGACGGGGTCTCCGGATCGAGTCTCATCACCAGCATCCTCGACCTCGAGCCGACCCCGGCGGCCAGCCCCACCGTCGACGACTGGCATCCCGAGCACCCGCCGTCGGATTTCGAGATGGTGCAGCACGCGGTCGTCTCTCGCCTGCGTCGACCGCTTCCCTACGCGTTCGCCCGGACGATGCCGAACCTGGTCCGCAGCGCAGTGGGCATCACGCGGGTGCGCCGAGACTCGAGCCTGCCGTCGGGCGGCACGCCGTTCAACACGCCACTGACGCCGTGGAACGCGCTCTTGACCGCGCACCGGTCCGTGGCGTTCGCGTCGGTCCCGCTCGACGAGGTGAAGGCCATCAAGGCGGCCCTCGGGTGCACCGTCAACGACGTGGTGTTGGCGACCGCCACCGGCGCGCTCCGCCACTACCTGGAGTTCCTCGACGCCCTACCGGATCGGCCGTTGATCGCGTCGTGTCCGGTTTCGGTACGCAACGACGACACCGCCCACATCGACAGTGCGAACAAGGTGTCGTCGATGTTCGTGTCGCTGCCGACCCACCTGGAGGACGTCGAGGATCAGCTCGCGCACATCCGGGACGCGACGAAAGGCGCCAAGGAAGAACATCACGCGATGGGGGCGCGCACGCTGCTCGAACTGGGCGAGTTGGCCGGGCCCATGAGCTTCGGGCTCGCGAGCCGGCTGCTCGGGGGGCTCGCCAGTCGCGGCACGGTGCCGATCAACCTCGTGATCTCGAATGTCCCCGGTCCGCCGTTCCCGTTGTACCTCGCCGGTGCGCGCGTGGTGTCGCTCCTGCCGCTCGGGCCTCCGATCGAAGGTGCCGGGTTGAACGTCACGGTGATGAGCTATCTCGATCGGATGGACTGGGGATTCATCTCCTGCCGGGAACTCACCCCTCACCTCGAAGCACTCGCCCACGCCGTCGAGGCCGCCCACCAGGACCTGCGCAAGCTGGCCGACGTCTAGCGGCCACGATCATCCAGATTCTGGGACGTCCCGCGGGACGCACCGGTGCGAGTGACGCGCCCCTGGATGGCCTCGCGCTCCCGATCTGCGCAGCGTTTGTCGCCTCAGTGCGTCTGGGGCTCGCTGAGTCGACAAGCGGTCGTCGGGTGGTGAGCGGGTGACATTGCGACCTCCTCCCACCGCAGTGGGGCGGAGACGACGCCCTCCGGGTCGCCGCGTACGGAGTAGCGGCCGCGATCGTGTGGTCCCGTGCGTTCTGGTTGTAGTCGACGAAGACCAGATCGGGCTCCCGGTCGCGCCGCCACCAAGCGGTCGTCACGTCGGCAAACCCGTGCTCGGGCCGGATCCGGACGTACACGTGGAGACCACGACCGCCCGAGGTCTTGGGCCAGCCGACCGCGCCGAGTTCGTCGAGAATCTCGTGGACGACACCGGCGACGCGTCGGACCCGGCCGAAATCGCAGTCGGGCATCGGGTCGAGGTCGATGCGCCACTCGTCGGGCGACTCGGTGTCCGAGATCGAGCTTCGTCTCGCCGCGCGTCGGGAAGTACACCCGGTCCGGGTTGCTGATCCGCACCTCGCGATCGCCGACCTCGATCTCGATCGCCGGGGTCACCTTCCGTCCGCTCACCCGCCGACGGTACCGATCCCACGGCGACGGAGCAGCGCGAATGCACCCAGACCGAGACCGCAGAGGGCAGTACCGAGCGCGAGGGCTTCCCACCGCAGTGCAGGGAGCATCACGAAGACGGTCACGAGCCCGAGCACCGGGATGACCGGGACCCGTCTCACCGATCCCGCGGCCCGAAACGGCCGAGCCCGCCCCGGGGCCTGGAACCGGAGCAGGATCACCGCGAGGTTCACCGCAATGAACACGAGATAGACCGCGAAGTCGGTGACGCTCGCAATCAGTGTCAAGTCCCCCACGAGGACGAAGCCCGCCGCGACCGCGGCCGCGAGACCGACTGCGACGATGGGCGCGCGTGACCGCGCGCCGAGCCGGCTGAACCCCGCCGGGAGGGCACCGGCTTCGGCCATCCCGTATTGCAGCCGTGAGGCCGCGGTGATGCACAGGAGTGTCGTGTTCGTCGTCGCGATCAGCGCGATCACCGCAACGACGGCAGCACCACGGCCACCCAGCACATGGTCGAGCACGAACGCGAGCGGTCGTTCGGCGTTCCCGAGCCTGGACGCACCGACCACGCTGACCGCGGTGATCGCGACGCCGACGTACAACAGCGCGGAGATCGCGAGCGCCAGCAGGAGCGCGCGCGGAATGGTACGGGTCGGATCGCGCGTCTCCTCGGCGAGTGTGATCACCTCGTCGAACCCGATGAACGCGAAGAACACGAGCGCAGCCGCCGCGAGCACACCTTCGTATCCGGTCCCGCCACCCGAGAGCAGGTCGACCTGACCCACGTGGGGCGCGCCGACCGCGATCACGTACAGGAGGCCACCGACCTGGACGACGCTCAACACCAATGTGAGGCGAGCCGACCGACGGATTCCGGTGAGGGCCACGAGCGTCACGAGCGCGAGCAACGCCAGGGCCCAGACGCGGTCGGGGGCGGGCACGAAATAGGTCGCGTAGTGGCCGAATCCCAACGCGACCGCGGCCGCGGCCACCATCAATCCGACGAACATGATCCAGCCCACCAGGAAGGCGACCCATGACGGGAACGCGTGGCGGGTGTATTCGAACTCGGCGCCGGCGCTCGGGAACATCGAAGCGAGTTCGGCATAGCTGATGCCCGTGAAGACGCTGAGCAGTCCCGCCGCGACGAAGGCCATCCAGACCCGAGGACCGGCGAGCGCCGTCGCCGAGCCGATCAAGACGTAGACCCCCGCGCCGATGATGATCCCGACGCCGCTCGCGGTCACCTGCCAGAGGCCGAGCGCCCGGTCCAGCCGGCGCGGTTGCACAGTCACCGACGCATCCTCACATCTCGGCAGGTGCGCAATCTCACCCGGGGTCGGGCGGCGACGATCTGGAACGACGTAACCGCGCGCTCGGGTCCGTCAGGTCCGGTCGGTCCCCGCCGCCGGGGCGCGTGCTGCTCGGCGCGGCGACCACACCCGCACCAGCGTCATCATCAGCACGAGCGCCGCGACCAGCAGGCACGCCCACTGGAACACCGCGTTGTGTCGATCGGTCCCCGCGGTGAGCCCGTGCACGGTGGCGATGACGAACAACACAAAGCTCGTCAGGTGGACCGCGTGCCACGTACGGCGCGGCAGCTTGCGCATCGCGAGCGACGTGATCTCGATCGCGAGCAGAAGATAGAACCCGATCACGCCGAGCGCGACAGGCAGCGGCTTGAACGCGGACGCGAACGGCACGAACAGGTCCGCCACTCCGTACCCGATGAACGGGTCGAGTGCGAGCCCGAGCAGGTGGACGGCCACGAACGCGACCGAGAGCCCGCCGACGAAGCGGTGGACGTCGAGGACCCAGCTGGGCGCGGGCTTCCGGACGAGGCGCGTCGAAAGCTGGAGCCCGCCGACCACGGCCAACGAGACCAGCGCCCACGCGACGATCCCGCCGGCCCGCGCCGTATACCACCACACATGTGAACGCACCGGCGGAGCCTACGGGGTACCGGCGCGCTCAGCTCCCGCGCGTGGTCGAGTGTGCAACGACGGGTGCTTTCGTCGCCACGCTGGTCGCATTCGTTGCACGGGGCGTCGCCGGGGTCACGGGCGCGACGGCTGCCGTCGGCGCGACCGCGCCCGCAGCCGCGGCCGAACCCGAAGGTGCGGCCGTGGCGACCGAGTTGAGGTTCGTGGCCGCGACCGCGCCGCCGATACCGAAGAACGAAGCGACGCTGAGCCCGCCGAGCAGCCAACGCGTGGCCGCCGCCGGATGCGTTCGGCGCGTCCGGCCGGGAGGCGTCGCCTTCCTCGGGCCGGCGGTCGCGGGGGTCGCGGTCGCCGGTCGGACACGCGCCGCGGGACTCGATGTCGCGCGGCGCTCCTGGAGGCGACGGATTCGCTCCGCCGCGTCGGACTCGTTGGGGGTGAGGTCATTCATGGGAGGTACTCCCTTCCCGCTGGTTGGCGTTCGTGGTGGTCGGTGCCGGACCGGAGTCCCGACCTTCGTGCTCGCCGCCTTCGTGGGCCACGGTGCGGACCGGTGCGGCGGACGGCGTGACGGCGCTCGCCGCCACCGCGGCGACCGGCTGGGCCACAGGGTGCGGGTTCGACCCGAATCCGAGTGCGCCGACACCGGCCGCGACGGCGAACGTCGCGGACAGCAGCGTCATCGATACTGCGGTCGCGGCGGCAACTGCGGTCTTGCGCTCCATCGTGCGCTCCTCTCGATTGTGGGTGCCCGCCGCCGATGGGGTCGGCCGGGCTGGTTGCTGTCATTCAACGCTGGGGGCGTGAAGCGGCGAGCGCGGCGATCGTGAAGTATCCGTGAAGGAGCCGGGCCGAGCGCGAGGCCAGGCCTACCCTGGGCCGATGGGCACACGAATCCTCGTCGTGGACGACGAGGATCGCATCCGCGAGATCATCCGGGGCTACCTCGAGAGTGACGGCTTCGACGTGGCCGAGGCCCGAGACGGTGCCGAGGCACTGGCGACGGCGAAGCGCTGGCAACCCGATCTGATCGTGCTCGACGTGATGATGCCCGAGATCGACGGCATCGAGGTGTTGCGGCAGCTGCGGACGACCTCGAACATCCCGGTGATCCTGCTCACGGCGCGGGCCGAGGAGGTCGACACGCTGGTCGGCTTGTCGGTCGGTGCCGACGACTACGTGACGAAGCCGTTCAGCCCCCGGGAGCTCGTCGCCCGCATCAAGACCGTGCTGCGGCGCGCCGACCGGTCGACCGCGTTCGACGCGTCCGACCGGCTCACGTTCGCCGGGCTCGTGATCGACCTCGGCGCGCGTGAGCTCCTCCGGGACGGCGAGCCCGTGGTCATCAGCACGCTCGAGTTCGACCTCCTCGTGGCCCTCGCCCAGGCACCCGGCCGGGTGCTCACGCGTCGCCAACTCCTCGAGAAGGTCTGGGGCTTCGACTTCTTCGGCGACGAGCGGGTCGTCGACGTGCACATCCGCAGCATCCGCCAGAAGTTGGGTGACAACGCCGACGATCCGGCGTTGATCGGCACCGTGCGCGGCGTCGGGTACAAGTTCCTCGGGACCCCGGAATGAAGTTCTGGCGCCGACTCGACGTGCGCCTGTTCGCCTCCTATGCACTCGTCGCGCTGGTCGTCTTCGGCGCCTTCGCGATCACGGTGCGCGTGATCGCGCCCGCCCGCTTCGACGACGACGTCAAGACCATCACGGGAACTGCGACCGCCAAGGACGAGTCCCACAATCTCTACGTCAACTCGCTGGACTCGAGTCTCTGGTTCGCGCTCGCCGCGAGCGTCGGCGCCGCGACGATCGCGTCGGTCCTCGTCGCCCGCCGCATCCTGCGCCCGGTACGTGACGTGCGGGCCGCCACCCGCCGGCTGGCGAACGGGCACTACGACGAGCGCGTGGTCGAGCCGGGCGAGCTCGAGCTCGCCGAACTGGCTCGCGACGTGAACCGGCTGGCGGTCGAGCTCCAGTCCACCGAGCGGCGACGTGCCCGCCTGGTCTCCGAGGTCGCCCACGAGATGCGCACGCCGTTGACGACGATCGAGGGCTACGTGGAGGGCATCCTCGACGGGGTGTTCGAGCCGAACGAGGAGGTGCTGGTCGCCGTCGGCGAGGAGGCATCCCGGCTCCAGCGCCTCGCCTCCGACCTGGCCGAGCTCTCGCGCGCCGAGGAAGGTGCGGTCGCACTCCACCTCCGGATCGTCGACCTCGACGAACTCACTGCGCGGTGCGCCGAGCGGCTCCGGCCCCAGTTCGTCGACAAGGGCGTCGCACTCAGGACCCAGCGCGGTGCGCCGATCCCCGTCGAAGCCGACCCGGACCGCATCACCCAGGTGCTCACCAACCTGCTGGGCAACGCCCTCACCTACACGCCGGCCGAGGGCACGGTCGAAGTCCAGGTCGGCCGGGAGCACGGCCTCGCGACCGTCGTCGTACGTGACACCGGCGTCGGGCTCTCCCCCGAGGACTGCGAGCTCGTGTTCGACCGCTTCTACCGGGTGCAAGGGGCGGTGCGCCCGGCGGGCGGGAGTGGCATCGGGCTCACCATCGCCCGGGGACTCGCCCGGGCGCATCACGGCGACATCGAGGCGACCTCGCCCGGCGTCGGCGCGGGCTCCGTGTTCACCCTCACCCTCCCGGTGGCCCATGTGGAGGACCCCGACCCCTCCGGGTGACCTTTCACGGCAGCTTCATGCGACCGGTCCGGCCGGCTTCACGCGAGTGGCGTTCCATGGTGGCATGAGCACCGACGAGCGAATCATCGAAGTCATGGGCACCACCGCACACGTGATCGCGGTCGACGGACCCGCGGGGATGGTCGACGACGCAGTCGCCCACCTCGACACGCTGGAGTCGCAGTGGAGCCGGTTCCGGCCCGACAGCGAGATCAGCCGCCTCAACGAGCGGCCCGGCGTTCCGGTGTTGGTCTCGCCGACGACGTTCGAGCTGATCGAGCGGGCGGTCGCAGGCTGGCGCCTCACGGCCGGACGCTTCGATCCGACGTTGCTGCGCGAGGTGCGGGCCGCCGGTTACGACCGGTCCTTCGAACTCGTGGGCATCGGCGGTTCGCACGCCGCCCGTATCGATGCTCCCGTACCGGCGCCGACTGGCTCGCGCGTCGAGCGGATCACGCTCGACCGTATCGCCCGCACCGTGACACTCGGAGCCGACGTCCAGATCGACCCGGGCGGTATCGGCAAGGGACTCGCCGCCGACCTCGTGGTGGAGCGCATGCTCGCCGACGGCGCGCGTGGGGCCCTGGTCAACGTGGGTGGCGACCTGCGGGTCGAAGGTGTGGGACCCGAAGGTGACGGTTGGGTCGTCGCGGTCACCGACCCGACGCACGCCGACGACGTGATCCGCACCGTCGCACTCGACGGGGGCGCCATCGCGTCGACGTGGCGGACCAAGCGCGCCTGGGTCGCAGCCGACGGGACCGCCCGCCACCACCTGATCGATCCGACCACCGGGGTTCCCGCCGCGAGCGGTCTCGCCGGTGTCACCGTGATCACCGGACGGGGCTGGCAGGCCGAGGTGCTCGCCAAGGCCGCGTTCCTCGCGGGTCCCGTCGCCGGCGGGGAACTGCTCGAGGACCACGGTGTCGCCGGCCTGCTCGTCGCCGACGACGGCACCGCGCACGAAGTGGGCGCGTGGACCCAGTTCTGCGTGTGAGCCACGGCGAACGGTGACGGCACCCGACCCGAAGGGCTCGAGGCCGGTCTCCCTACGCAGTCGCGGACCAGGCACGCCCGACGGCATCAATGTGATCGTCGACGCCACCCAGTCCCACGTACATCGTGTCGACCGTCAAATGGGTGGCCCCGGCCGTGCGCCACTTCTCGACCCGGCGAGCGAACCGATCGGGATCGGCCGGATCCCATTGGACCCGACCTTCCATGCCGATCGTTTCGAAATCACGACCGGCGTCCTCGGCCGCGCGGCGGATGACATCGATCGCAGTGTCGAGGCGCGGTCCGGGCGGGACCATGGGAAACCAACCGTCGGCGAGCCGGCCGATCCGGCGGTACGCCGGCTCGGAGTTCCCGCCGATCCAGATGGGGATCGGCCGTTGGATCGGCAGGGGTGCCAGGCCGGCGGCGGTGACGCGGTCGAAGGCGCCGTCGAACGTGATCGAGGGATTGGTCCACAACGCGCGCAGCAGCTCGACCTGTTCGCCGAGCCGTCGGCCGCGTTGATCGAACCGCTGACCCAGCGCCTCGTACTCGACCGCGTTCCAGCCGATGCCGACACCGAACCGGAAGCGGCCTCCGGTGAGCAGGTCGACCTCCGCGGCCTGTTTCGCGGCCAGCACCGTCTGACGCTGCGGGAGGATGACGATGCCGGTCACCAGCTCGAGGTCGGTGATGCCCGCCAGGTACCCGAACATGACGAGCGGTTCGTGGAAGGTCGTGGTCACGTCGTACGGACCGTTCCAGGGCGCGTGCATCTCCGGGTCGGCGCCGACCACGTGGTCGTACGCGAGCAGGTGGTGGTAGCCGAGTTCGTCGACGGCCTGCCCGTAGGCACGCACCGCGCCGACGTCACCGCCCAGTTCGGTCTGAGGAAAGACGACCCCGATCTTCACGACGAGCTCCGTTTCATGGCAGTGAGTATGCCGTGAGTCGGTTGGTCGTGGTCACGTAGAGGAATCCCGCGACGATTGCAGGCGAGGTGTCGAACTCGCTGGCACCCGCGGCGGTCCACAGCGGTGAACAGACGGCCGGCGTTCCCGTACAGCCTTTCGCGCCGTTTGCGTCGTAGGCACTGACGTCGGACATCCGGTCACCCACGTACACCACGCCGTTCGCGACGATCGGAGATGTACGAGCGTCGTTCCCGACGGTCGACTGCCAGAGCGGAGTACACACCTTCGGCACACCCGAACAGTTCTTCACCCCCGACGCGTCGTACGCCAGCAGCCGGCGATCGACCGCGCCGGCACCGAGGTACACGGTGCCGTTGGCGATCGCCGGCGATGTATCGATCGCGCTCCCGGTCGTCGCGGTCCAGAGCGGTGCACAGCTGCGGAGTTGGATGCCCACGCAGTTCGTCACACCGTTCGCGTCGAAGGCGTGGAGACGTCCGTTCGCCGTCCCGACGTACATCACACCGTTCACGATCGCGGGCGCCACCGGGGTTCCGTTGGTGATGTCCACCCACATCGGTTGACAGACCTTCGGCGTTCCCGAGCAGTTCGTGACCCCCGCGGCATCGAAGACGAAGGTGTTGCCCAGCGGTGAGCTCACTGCGAGTTTCCCGTCCGCGACCACCGGCGTCGTCCGGCCCGGGCCGAGCAAGGAGCTGGTCCACAGCGGGGCGCACGTCTTGGGCACTCCCCCGCAGTTGGTCACACCACTCGCATCGAAGGCATAGACCGCTTGCGGCGAGAACGACGCGACGTAGACGCGGCCGTTCGCGACGACCGGTGACGACACCTCGTCCGTCGGTTGCGCGATCGTGGCCGTCCACAGCGGATCACAGGTCTTCGGTACTCCGGCGCAGCCGTTGACTCCCGCGGCATCGAACGCCGATAACTTGCCGTTGAGGGACGCCGCGAACACCACGCCGGAAGCGACGGCCGGAGTCGAGTCCACCGTGTCGCCGGTCTTGCCGACCCAGAGTGGTGCACACGAGAAGCTCTGATGCGCACAACCGGCGCCGGCGGCATCGAACGCTTCCACGTACGAGTTCACTCCGAGGTACAGGACGCCACCGCTCAGGACCGGCGACAACGCCTCGGTACCGAACACCGCCTTCCACAAGGGGGTGAGCGACCCGACGTTCGACGAACTGATCGAGAACTCGAGGGGCTGAAAACCACTGTGGGCGGCATCGCCACGGAACTGGCTCCAGCACCCGCTGCAGACGAGCGCGAGGACGACCACGATCGAACGGACCCTCACCACGCCCTCCCCCTTGACGAGTCGACCAACTCTGACCGCCTGCAGCTTCGCACTCAACGAGTCGTCCGGCCCACCTTCTCCGCGCTGCGCTGCCCGCGACCGCGGAGACGCAGGCGTGTAACGCCAGCACTCCTCCACAGACTGTGAGAGCAGGTATGGACCGATGGGCACCCGCAATGTTCCGAGAACGCGCACCGGGCTTGGTTGCACTGGTGGCCCGAAGCGTTGCGGGAAGCGTGTTCGTGGTCATTTCGTTGGGCAAGTTCTTCGACCACGCGGCCGAGACTCACGACTTCCATCGATACGGCCTGCCGTTCCCGGCCATCGCCGTCCTCGTCGCCGGCGTCGTCGAACTCCTCGGGGGACTCGCCTTGATCATCGGCCTGGGCACCCGCGTGGCGGCGGCCGCGCTGGCGGCAAATCTGGTCGTCGCCATCGCAACCGCCGGTCGCGTGGAGGGCGGGAGCTTCAATCTCGGCGTCGGCCCCGCGTTGCTGCTCCTCCTCCTCGTCGTGTTGTGGACGGGGCCTGGCACCTGGTCCCTGGATCGCGTCTTGGCGGGCCGTTACGTTCGCGGCGATGGGTGATCTTGCGTTCGACACGCAGGAGCGCCGACCCGGCGAGCCGACCGCGCGGCTCAGCGGACCGCCCGGCGAACTCCTCCTGTATGTCTTCGGTCGCCAGCGCGCGGCGCAGGTGGAGGTGACCGGACCAGCGGAGGCGGTCGCGATGCTTCACCGCACCCAGTTCGGCATGTAACTCCGTGCGACCCGCTAGTAGTGACCGAGGTGTTCATCGTCCGGCCAGATGCCGTCACCGGGCATCTCGAGCCGACCGGTCATCGGCCGGCGCCACTCGGGCGTCGTCGTCGGTTCACCCCAGTAGTCGGTGACACGCACAACTTCGCCGGCCTCGATTTCACCGATGGTGACATTCCGATAGAGGCGCCCGTCGCCGTAATTGCAGGTCCACTCGACCACCACGACATCATCGAGCCGCAGCCGCCGCCCGACCTCGAGCGTCAGCTCGGGAAAATTTCCCTCCACGTCCGCAACGAGCTGTCTCGATCGCACGATCTCGCCCATCTGTGGCCACTGACGCACGACGTGTTCGGCCAGGGGAACACCCAGGATGTAGGCGACACGGGTCGCACCGTTGGAGTCCGGCAGGTTCTCGTTCACCGCGCCACATCCTTCGAGGGAGACGGGCGCGGACGATATCCCGTGACGTCGCCCTCCGCCCTCAGGTTCCCCCGTCGCCGCGGTGCCGCGGTCAGCCGCCACCCACGGTGGCGATGTAGACCGTGCTGGCAGATTCGGCTCCCGTGTAGAAGTTCGGGAAGGTCACGACGTGTGCATCACACGATGCGAACGCGTCTTCCAGGATCGTGACGAAGTCGTCATCCGGCGCGCCGTCGGACCACAGCCCGAAGACGCCACCGGGATGGATCCGGGTGGCGAGATTCCGCAGTCCCTCTCCCGTGTAGAAGGGCGCGTGGCTGGGATGCAGCAGGTGACGCGGCGAGTGGTCGATGTCGACCAGCACCGCGTGAAAGCGGTCGGGCGAATCCGGCCCGAAGACAGACCCTGCGGCGACCATCGCGAAGAAATCGCCTTCGACCAACCGACAGCGCGGATCCGACGTCAGCCGGCCGGCCAGCGGGAGGAGGTCCTGTTGATGCCACTCGATCACCGCGTCCAACGCTTCCACCACGTGCAGCGAACGCACGCGAGGGTCCTCCAACACGGCACGCGCCGTGTAGCCCAGCCCGAGACCGCCGACCATCACATCGAGGTTCGTTCCCGCCAGCTCGGCGAGCCCGAGCTTGGCGAGTTCGATCTCGGCGACGGTGAACAGACTCGACATGAGGAACTCGTCACCGAGCTTCACTTCGTACACGTCGATCTGCAGCGTCGGTTCCAGGCGCCGCCGCACCGTGACCACGCCCATCGGCGTCGACCGTCGGTCGATCTCCTCGAACGTCGCGCTCATGATCTCTCCTCGTCGACGGCGTTCGGGGACAACGGGACGCAGTCGGGCGCCCGATTCTCAGCAACGTACGCCGAACCCATCACAGAACGGAGCGATGGGTGGGCTTCCAATCGGCGTCGAGCAGACGCCGAGCGAGGGTGGCAGTGGTCTTGGCCGCATGCGCTTTGGCCCGTTCTGCCTGAGGTCCGGCCCATCGTTCGTCGACCGACTCGGTGAAGAGTGAGTACCACCGCTCGAAGAGCTCGAGCCGGAGGGGCTCGAGCTCGTGCAGGTATCGGTGGGCCGTGAGGATCGCGCCGTCGTAGCCCTCTTGCCCCAGGAGCACCTGACTCCAATATGCGATCAGTCGCGGGATGTGGATGGCCCAATCCACCTCGGCGATCTCGCCGAAGACCGGGCCGAGCAGGTCGTCGAGCGCCACCTCCCGATAGAAGGAGACCACGAGATCGTGGATCTCGGATCGCGTCGTGAGGTCGAGTGCGACTCGGTTCGGTTCACGCACGACGACCACTCCGTGCGTACGCCCTGACCCTCATCCGCTCTCCCTCCTTCGATAGCGCGACCGCTGCCAGTAGCCGGGACGGTGACGTCGAGGCCTGCCGTCCGCGGCGGTGTTGTTCCAGGTCGTCTGGTGGAGTCCTTGCCACTACTCGGCAGGCTCGGCGTTGAAGTGCATCCGGATCCGGCAGTTGGCCCGGCCCGGGTCATGGGCAATCAGTTCGTCGACGACGAGCCGATCACCACCGAGCTCAGCGACACCCGCGGCGATACCCAGGTGGAGGTCACAAATGGTGTCGGGATCCGCGAGCACCGCGGATTCGAACGGACAGTGACGCAACACCACATCAACCTTGCGCCCCCTCGCGTTGCGCACCTCGGGTTCGAATCCCTGACGCTCCATCGAGTCGACGACGAACGAAACCGGGTCATCCTCGGACCCCGGAGCCTGTCGCGGGCGGCCCACGGACCGTTTGCCGACGTCGTATGCCGTGTCACCGGTGCGAAGCATCTCCGCCAGCAGCACGCTCAGACGCTCGTACGGTCCTACCACGCCCCAGCGGCTCTCGGCGCCAGGGTGCAACTGGTATTGCAGCTTTGGTCGTCCACGTCCGCCGCCGGTCGCTTGGCTTTCGGTCACCAGCTGTGCGTCGACGAGCTTGGCCAGGTGCTGTCGGATCGCGTTGTGATTGAATCCGAAGTGGTCCGTGAGCTCCGCGACGCCGACTGGCTGCGACGCGTCGACGACATATTCGAAGATGGCGTGGCGCGTCGGGTCGCCAAGCGCGCGGGCTTGCTCCTGGAGTGTGGTCATCGGGCGGTCACCGCTGACTCTGTCACTTCGGGTCGGTCACTTTGTCGAGTCCAATCAGAGAAGTTACGACAGCGCAACTTCGTCATGGGACGAGTTCGACGATCCGTCGCGTCGCGCGCATCTGCGTGAGTTTGGCTTCGACCTCTTGGAGGGAGCGGCCAAGCGCCACATGCTCGACGAGCTCGCCTAGGGCGTTCATGTCGACTTCCGCGGGCGTGAGCCGGCGTAGTGACGCCCCGAAGGGGGCGACCAGGTGTCCCCCGGCGCCTGCGATCTCGTGAATCGAGACGGATACTCGTGCCCGGTCAGGCATCTCCGCCAGAACGCCGTCTCCGAAACAAACGAGCCGCTCTCCGTCCACCGCGTAGCGCACGGGGTGGGCCGCACGGCCGGCCAGTGCCACCCAGGCCGTGTGATAGCTCGAAACTCCTGCGGGCAATGGCATCGTGAACCCTCTCGTCGTTAGTACCTCTAGTATATACTAGAGATAATAGTCGCGGGAACAGGCCACACCTTTCCGCTCACCGATCGGAAGATTCACGTGGAACGCATCATCATCGGTTACGACCACAGCCCAGCCGCACAAGGCGCTCTCTCATGGGCCGTCGAGTACGTCTCGACACCCGTCAACTGGAAGGATGGCGACCAGGTGGTCATCTCGCCCGCCACCTCCGACGACGAGGCCTCAGAGAAATTTCCTCTGGGGTTCACCACGCTGAAGCCTTACCTCCGCCTCACTCCGCAGCCCGGAAAGTAAGTGGAGGAGCGCCGGCCTACCCACCCCGCCGTACCGGCACTGCTCCTCATGCTGGGCGTGCTGGTCGCGGTGATCATCCTCGCCGCAATGAGCACCTTCGGCGGCCGATAACTCCCGAGAGAGCGCGACGGACGAGCCAACGTCGACGACACAGTTTGAGATCAAATACCACGCCGACGGTGTGCCACTCATCGTCCACGCCGGGTCCGACTACGGATATCAGAAATCCGAGATCCTCGAGCTCGGTGGCACCGAGCGCTTCACCGTGTCTGGCCTCGCTGAGGACCCGAGAAGGGGGCCGGTCCTCAGGCGCTCGAGTTCTTCCAGGTGACGACGACTGAGCTGGGCCAGCTTGCGTGACCCCGTGGTGGTGAGCCTGAGGCGCACACAGCGATGATCGTGGTGGTCCTGGACCCTCCGGACCAGACCCGCATCGGCGGCTCGATTGACGAGGCCGACCGCGCTGTGGTGCCGCAGCATCAGCGACGACGCAATATCGCCGACCGTCGGCCCGCGCCCGTCATCGGCGCCGCGTACCGCGAGCAGGAGCTGATGCTGAGCCGGGGTGAGGCCGATGGCCTCGGCCTGTTCCTCGCTCCAATGCACAAATCGACGCAGCTCGGTCCGGAACGCCAGGAGCCGCCGATAGTCGGAGTCCGAGACCCGTGCAATGGCCATGCAGAAATCCATCGTACTACGATATTTTTTCGTGCGGCGTCTCCGAATGTCCCGGCTGCTCGACGGCGTCTTCCTCGGCATGGAACCGCGAGTCGTCGGTCTCGTCGTCCTCGTCGGTCTCGGTTCCGGGATCGTCGGGGCCTTGTACTTACTCGTCCTGCACCTTCTGCAGAACGTGCTCTGGCCCACCGAGTGGACCGGTGTCATCGGCTTCGCGATCCTCGGCGCGGTCGGCCTCTTCGCCGGCCTCGTGACCCGGATCGCCGGCAGTCCCGGTGACGTCGAGCTGATGGTGGACAACATCCACGTCTCGGGTTCCGCCAGCGGTGTACGAATGTTGCGTTCACTGATCCCGATCTCCTGGCTGTGCATCGCGTCGGGCGGGGCCATGGGCCCCGAAGCCCCACTCGTGCAGACGACCGGCACGCTGGCATCCTGGACGGCGAAACGTGCCGGGCTCGTGGTGCGCGAGTCTCGGGTGCTGACCATCGCCGGGATGGCCGCCGGATTCACGGTGCTCTTCGGTGCGCCGCTCGGCTCGGCGATCTTCGCCCTCGAAATCCTGCATCGACGCGGGCTCCAGTACTACGAAGCATTGCTCCCCGCCGTGCTCGGTTCGCTCGCCGGCTACTGCGTATACGCGGTCGCCACGGGCGCCGACTTGCAGCCGATCTGGCATCTGGCCGCGCCGACTGCGCTCCGTCCGATAGACCTCGCATGGGCTGTCGCGGCGGGGATCGGCGGCGCCCTCGTCGCCGCCGCGTTCACGTACCTCAGCACGGTGCTGCGCCTTGGCGCCCGCAAAATGCGCCCGGAGCTCAGACCTGTCGTCGGGGGTCTCCTTCTCGCCACACTCGGACTCGCGTCGACCTACGCGCTGACGTTCGGAGAAGCCCAAATCAACGAGGTACTCGCTCACCACGGCGGCACGGTGGCGTTCTTCGTACTCGCGGCCGGCGCGAAGCTCCTCGGAACATCGGTGACCCTCTCGTCCGAGTGGCGCGGCGGATTCATCATCCCACTGTTCTTCATCGGCGCCTGCCTCGGTCGGGCATTCCACCTGATCGCGCCCGGCACCAACGAAGCGGTCATGATCGCGGCCTTCATGGCCTCGGCCAACGCGGGCGTCACGAAGACTCCGATCGGTTCGACCCTCGTTGTGAGCGAGATGGCCGGCTTTCGCCTCTTGCCCACGACCCTGCTCGCGACGTTCGTCGCATTCATCCTCACCAGCGAAGTCGGCCTCATCCATACCCAACGCGAGCGCGACGTCGTCGGCGAAGAGTCCCATTAGTGCCACCACACCATTCCGGGCCGCGTTCGTAGTGGTCCAGCTACCAGGAAGCGCCGGATGGTCAGATCCTCGAGGAGGGCATCACCGAGGCCGGCTCCATGGCGAGCTTCACTGCCGCCGGCACCGCCTACGCCACGTCGCACGGTGCCTGCCTCGTCCGTTCATCTCTCTGGGTACCGACGGCTTCGGGCTCCCTGATACCCGCGCGATGCTTCGGCGTCACTTCGAAACTGATGCCGCGCATGTCGTCGTCGCCGTACTCTCAGGCCTGGCACTCCAGGGCGCGTTGGAACCCGACGTGGTCGCCGACGCTGTCTGTCGATACCGCATCGATCCCGAGGCACTCGATCCGTGGGCGACATGACATGACCTCCTCAACCGATGAACCTCGCGACGAAGGGGGCGAGGCACCGTGCTTCGCACACCTTCATGAGGAGCTCGACCTCGGGCTCGGGGACCAGGCACTCGGGCAGTTGGTGCACGAACTCGCCGATGCGGTGGTCATCGCCGATACGGCCGGGACCATCGTGTTCTGGAACGCGGCGGCAGCGACACTCTTCGGCTGGTCCGACGACGACGCCGTGGGCAGGTCCCTGGATCTGATCATTCCGCAGCGACTGCGCCGTCGCCACTGGGACGGCTACCAGCGAGTCATGGAAACCGGGCGCACCAAGTACAGCGGTCGATTGCTCGAAGTGCCCGCCCTCCACCGCGATGGCCACACACTCTCGGTCGCCTTCACCGTCACGCTCCTGACTCGACCGGGCGAGTCGCGACCGGAGGCCATCGCGGCCGTGCTGCGCGACGACACCGCGCGCCGCAAGGAGCTCATCGGCCTTCGCGAGCGCGTCACGGAACTCGAAGCCGCGGAGAGTTCTCGTCGTGAGTGACGAGCACAACCTGAGGGAGCGCTCGGCGGACCAGGCACGGGCTCGTCACCGGCGCGGCGGGCAACTTCGGTAGACGGCTCGTGACCGAGTAAGCGATCTGCTCGACCCCCCGCCGGTGTTCGCCGTCTCCCCAGCTCCGTTGGCACGTCGGCAGTTTCCTTGCGGCAGAGCGGCGAATCGCGCCGCTCTGCCGCAAACGCCTACGAGTGGTTCATGGGGGCGGCGTCGCCGACCTGGAACAGGCCGAGCGCGCCCTGGGAGGCATCGTTGAACTTGTGGGTGACGAAGGGGTACGAGCCTGCTTCGGTCGGGGTGAACTCGACGAAGCCACCCTGGGCCGGCATGAGGTCGAGTGATTGGGAGCCGCCGACGCCGGGGGTGGGTCCGAGGAGGTAGGCACCTTCCTTGTAGACCGTGTCGAAGATCGTCCCGATCACGTGGAACGAGCTGCTCTGGGACGGCCCATCGTCGAGCACCCACACCCTCACGCGATCGTCCGGCTGGATCTTGATCGGGGCAAATTTGTATTGGTTGGCGTAGCCGTTGAACATGACCGCGTCGTACTGCTCCGCCGTCATCCTGGCCATGTCGGGGACGTCACCGTGCGGGCCCTCGTACAACTCGGACTGAAGCATGACGTACTCGCGATCGACCTTCGGAAGGTCCGGCGGGTCGATGATGACCGCCCCGTACATGCCCATCGCAATATGCATCAGCACGGGTGCGGTACCGCAGTGGTACATGAAGATCCCGGCGTGGTTCGCCGTGAACGTGTACACGTGCGATTTTCCCGGATCAATCGGGACCATCGCGGTACTCGGCGAGACCATACCGGCGTGGAAGTCCAGCGAGTGGGTGATCGAGCCGTCGTTCAAGATCGTGATATTGAACGTGTCGCCCACCTTGCCCCGATAGACCGGACCGGGCACGGTGCCGTCGAAGGTCCACATCTTCTGCTTGACGCCGGGCGCGACCGTCATGACTTTCTCGACGATGTGCATCGTGATGTTGTGCACCGTGCCCGTCGGCGTGACGGGCGCGATCGGGTCGCGCGGCTGGAAGCCTGCAGCGGGCGTCGCGTTGAAATCGATCGACGACGCGGGAGCCGCAGCCGTCACCGCCCCTTTGGGCGACGCGCTCTTCGCGTCTTGGGCAGTGGCGAGCGCGGCGATCGCCGCCAACAGAGCGGCGAAGCCGACGACGGACATCGCCACCGTCCATACCCGCACATCGGTCCGCTCGGCCAGCGACTTCTCCCGCCTCACCGGCCGCCGGCCATCACCAACTGGCGCCGGAGTGCTGGGCTCGGTCGGGGTCTGCGTCACTGTCATGATTCGGCTCCCCCTGCATCGCGGATCCGCCCGAGTCTCGACCCTTGCCGCGGTTGCATCCAGGGCGGTAAGTCCCCGCTTCGGCGCGCCCCATCGTCATCCAAGGGGACTGAACTCATGTCGCTCACCTCTCGTATAATCTCTAGTAGAGACTAGAACTATATACAGATCTCGGGTATGGTCACAACTTGTCGCTCCATCAGGCGGAAGTCGCCGATGTGCATCGAGACCATCGGACCGAGGACATGACCATCGAAGCCAACTTGCTGTTGCCAACGAGACCGATGGCGTCTCTGGACGAGTACCTCGCGGCCGGAGGGGGACGCGCGCTTCCGGTCGCACGCGAACGCGGAGCCGCGTGGGTGCTCGACCAGCTTGAGGACGCCGGTCTGCGCGGACGCGGAGGCGGCGGCTTTCCCACCGCAAGGAAGTGGCGATCGGTCGCGGGCGGCGGCCCGGAGCTCGGCGATCGGTACGTCGTCGCGAACGGAGCCGAGGGCGAGCCGGGGACGTTCAAGGACCGCCCACTCATGCGACACAACCCGTATCTCGTGCTCGAAGGACTGTCGGTCGCTGCGACCGTGGTGCAGGCACGAGAGGCGTTCATCGCGGTGAAGGCGTCGTTCGCGCCCGAGATCGCAGCGCTCGAACGCGCGTTGCGCGAGATGGCCGATGCCGGTCTCCTCTGCGACGCACCGGTCAGCCTCGTCGGCGGCCCCGAGGAGTATCTCTTCGGGGAGGAGAAAGCGCTCCTCGAGGTCATCGAAGGCAACGAGCCCACGCCCCGCTGGCTGCCGCCGTATCTGCACGGCCTCTACGCGACGACCCCTCAGGAGGGCTGGTCAGCGGGCGTGGGACCGACCGAGGATCCCGCGACGACCGGGTCGAACCCGACCCTCGTGAACAACGTCGAGTCGCTGGCGAACGTGCCCCTCATCCTCACCCGCGGCGCGGAGTGGTACCGAACCATCGGGACCGCCGACACGTCCGGTCCCCTGATCTGTACCGTCGTCGGCGACGTCGCGCGCGCGGGCTACGGCGAGATCGAGCCCGGGGCCTCGTTGCGCGAGGTCATCGACCGGTTGGGAGGCGGCCCCGCGGCAGGTCGCTCCATCAAGGCAGTGCTGTCCGGCGTCTCGAATCCCGTCCTCACCGGTGACGATCTCGACACACCCGTCAGCTACGAAGCCTTACAAGCCGCCGGAAGCGGGCTGGGCTCGGCCGGCTTCATCGTCTTCGACGACACCCGCAGCATGCTCTCCGTCGCCCGCATGGTTTCGCGGTTCCTCTACGTCGAATCGTGCGGTCAGTGTCGCGCCTGCAAGTACGGAACCGGCGAGATCAGCCGCCACCTCGACGCGCTCGCAGCGACCGACGAGGCGTCGTCCGACATCGAGATCATCGGCCAACGCCTCCGAGACGTGACGAATCAGAACCGGTGCTTCCTCGGCGAGGAGGAACAACGAGTCATCAGCAGCCTCCTACGCCGCTTCCCGGAAGACTTCACCCCGGAGGTCATCAGCGTCGCTTCGCTGGAGACGCTCCCTATCCCCAAGCTCGTCGACATTCGTGACGGGGTCGCGCTCTACGACGAAGCCCAGTCGCGTAAGCAACCCGACTGGACCTACACGCCCGTTGATCTCCGGACCGGACTCAGGTGACCATGGCCACCGCTCCCGTCGAGGCCACCCGCGATGCGAGCCACTCCGCGGCTCCTCGCGGTTCGGCCGGTCGGGTCGCCGTCGTGCAGCGTCAGGCGCGAGTCACGCTCGGGCTGGCGGGCGGGTTCGCCGTCGCGGCCACAGTGGCTCTGGTGGTGCCGCACCGCACCGGAGACTGGCTGTCGCTCCACCTCTTCCTCACCGGCGCGCTGCTCCTCGCAATCTCTGCGGCGACGCAGCTATTTGCGGTGACTTGGGCTGCCGGCACACCCCCGTCCGATCGCGTGGCCGCGATCCAGCGGTGGCTCCTCGCGGCCGGCGTCGCACTCCTCACAACCGCACGTGAGCTCCAGTGGCCGAGCGGGTTCGTCACCGCGGGTGGTGCGCTGGTGATTGGCGCCCTCGTCGTGCTCGGCGTCTCGTTACAGAGAACTGTCTCCAGAGGTGTGCAGCGACGCTTCGACATGGCGCTGCGTTCGTACCTCGCGGCGTTGGTGGGCGGGCTCGGGGGCTGTGCCCTCGGCATCGCGATGGCGACCGGGCTCGACGCACCGATGTACGGCCGCGTGCGGTCGGCTCACCTGGCGCTCAACCTCCTCGGACTCATCGGGTTCGTCATCGCAGGAACACTCCCCTTCTTCACCGCGACGCAGGCGCGGGTGAAGATGTCGTCGCGTGCGAGCGGACGCGGCCAAGGCCTGGTGCTCGCGTGGCTGATCGGAGCGCTCGGTGCGACCACGGTCGGTTTCCTGGTCGCGCGGCCGGTCGTCGCCACGGTCGGGCTGGGCGCATACGCCGCGGGCGTCCTCGGGTTGGTCGCGCTCGTTCCGGCGATCCGCGTCAAGCAGCTGCGGTGGGCCGGTCCGCGTCTCGTGCAGCTCGGCGCAGGCGTGGCGTGGTGGGTCGGTGCGACGGTCGTGGTCGCGTGGCAGGCCGATTACGGACCCGCCGTGTTCACGCCGACCGTGGTGGGGGTCCTCGTGGTCGGTGGGTACGCGCAGATCCTGGGTGCCGCGGTGGCGTACCTCGGACCCGTGCTGCGCGCTGGCGGTCATCAACAACTGACCGCCGGTTTCCGAACCACGCGCTCGTGGCTCGCGCTCGGCGCGGCAAACACCGCAGCAATCGCATTGGCGTTCGGTGCGTCTGTGGTCGCCAAAGCCGCGATCTTCGTATGGCTGATTGACACCGCAGTGCGCGCCGCCACGCTGGTCCGCGGCGCCGACCGGACGCGTGGCTTTGGGCGTGTGACCGATACATCGAGACGACGAGGAGCGGAGCTGTGAACGACATCGATGTCAGCAAGACGCTCGGCGAACTGGTGACCGAGCAACCCCACTTGGCGAGAGCCTTCGACGGTCTTGGCCTCGACTATTGCTGCGGCGGAGAACGCTCCTTGGACGAAGCGTGCGCCGCGCTCGGTCTCGACCCCGCCGCCCTCAAGCTTCCTGCGGCGAACACCGGAACCGACCACGTCACGGATTCGGAGTGGGTGACCCTCGACCTCCCGGCGCTCACGGCGCACATCGAGGCGACCCACCACGCGTATCTACACCGTGAGCTTCCGCGCTTGGCTGCCTTGGCCGACAAAGTCGTCGGCGTGCATGGCGATCGCCATCCCGAACTCACCGAAGTGCGCGCCAGCCTTACTGAGCTGCGGGACGACCTCGATCCGCACTTGCAGAGGGAGGAGCAGGTGCTCTTTCCGATGATCCGGACGCTGACCGTTCCAGGGACGCGCCCGACCTTGTCGGTGCAGACCCCGATCGCGGTGTTGTGCGCGGAACATGACCGGGCCGGTGAGCTGCTCCAAGCTCTTCGCGCGCAGACGGGCGGTTACGTCACGCCGTCCGATGGGTGCGCCAGCTATCGGGCCTTCTACGACGGGTTGGCCGAGCTGGAAGCCGATCTGCATCTGCACGTCCACAAGGAGAACAACCGCCTGTTCCCGGCGGCGATCAAGCTCGAAACTCGTTTGAGTGAGCACGACGATGGACACCCCGAGGCGATGACAGTGACCGATCTGGGGGGAGTACCGACCAGCGGTAGGGATGGAGTTGTCTGGAGCCTGCCGCACGGCGGTGACCTCGACGCCAACCTGGTTCGCCTCGGCCCCGACGCCGCCATCGGCGAGCACTGCAACGATGAGGTCGACGTCCTCATCTACGTCCAATCCGGAAGTGGTGAGCTGACCCGGGACGACGCGGTGCTACCCCTCTCAGGCGAGGACCTCGCGCTCATCCCACGCGGCAGCCGACGCGCCATCCGAGCGGGGAACCGCGGCATCACCTACCTGAGCATCCACCGCCGTCGAAACGGCCTGACGCTCAAGCAACCCCCAGGTGCCGATTCGCGCTCATCGTCCTAGCAATGACCGAGCGCCCTTCGTGGCGGCCGATCACGAGAAGGAGACTCCATTGAACACACAGATCCAGATGCGAGGCGCGAACTGCCCGTCGTGCTTCGACGCCGTCCGGGGCATGCTGGCGGAGGACCCCGGCGTGATGGCGGTGCACGGCTCATTCTCCAGTCAATGCATGGAGGTCGAACTCGGCACCATGTCCGTGGAGGAGCTCATCGGCCTCCTACATCAAAACCTGCATGGCATCGAGGTCTCCGGAAACGGTGAGCAGGTCATGGTCGACGTCGAGCCATCGATCGGAGAATGGCACTGCCATCGATAGCCCCGGTCTGCGCTGCGTCCGTCATCGCACTCGAGCGATGGGCCGTGCACGCCTCCTGTCCGGGCCGAAGGGCATCGTGGAACAGGGCCGCGAGTTCACCGAGGGGTCGCGGGTCGCTCGTCCTCGAGGCTCAGATCGCCGACCGACCGTTCGCCGAACTCAATGTGCCTGCAGGACGACCGGGGCGCCCGCTCCTCAGAAGCGGACGCCCCGACGCCAATCATTTGTGCAATGGGATGCAACACCCACTGCAACTGAATGCAATAACCACTGCAACTCAGTTGCAACTCGACATCACGTGTCGAGGTCCATCCGAGATGCAGTCTCCAGTTGCACGAGCCTCAGTCGAGCGTTCATGCCCGTCTATCGCGCTCCGGGTGATGCGGGCCACGTCTGCGCGAAGCCGATCGCCGGTGGCGTGCCGGTCGGCACCCGCGTGCCGAAGTAGTCGAAGGCCGGCGAGCCCGGCAGTCCGATACCGGCTCCGACTGCGGGCGAGTCGCGGCGGAGGCGGAAGCCCACACCCTCGGCCAGACGGCCGTCGACGCGACGGGCGGGGTCGGCGAAGCGCGGGTCGCCCGTCACCGCGCGTGTGCCCGACGACGGCAGTCCGAAGAACAGGTTGTTCGTGCAGTGGTCGCCGCACGCCAGCGGGTCGGTGTGCGCTCCCGTCGCGACGATGATGTTGTTCGCGAACACGAACTCGCCGGGCGCGAACAGTGTGGTGAGCGGGATTTCTTCGAGAGTCGCGAGGGGCCGGGCGGCGACGATCGTGTTGTTGAAGAAGCGGACGTCGTCGAGCGATCCGACGTTGCCGCTCGCGATACCGCACGGAGCATCACTCAGCGTCGCGGCGTCGTCGACGCTCAGGTTGAAGCGCACCTCTGCGAGTCTCGGGTTCGCGTCGGTGCACAGCAGAATGAACCCACCCGCGTTGTCGTGGCTGTAGTTGTACTGAACGGTCGTGCGGTCCTGGTTGTAGTCGACGTCGAACCCGGTGCCGTCGCAGCCGTTGAACTGCATGTGCGACACCTCGTTGTACTGGATCAAGCTCGAGTTGGCGTTGAACGCCCAGATCCCTGCGTTGCAGACCGGGTTCGGGCCGGCCCAAGGCGTGGCTGCGCCATTCCCGTCGACCACCAGGTTGTGCTCGACCACAGCACCGTCGGTGCCCGTCGGCACGATCCCGTCGCCGGCGAGGTGCGCGAGCCGGTTGCCCCGCACGACGACGTTCGTCGACGCCTCGGGCCACGGTGCACCCGCGCGCGGCCGCGTGCCGCCTGCCGACCCGACGATGAAGATGCCGCTGCGCGACACGCGTTCGATCCGGTTGTCGACGATCTGCACACCGTCGAAGCGCCCCTGCGGGCCCGACCCGGTGGCGTCGACCTGGATCCCACCGCTGCCGCCCAAGTCCTTGTTGAGGTCGCCGGCGACGTCGTGCACCCACGTGTTGCGGACCGTCACATCGCGTACAACGGTTCCGTTCGCGAGCAGGTGCACACCGCGGCGGCGAGCGGGAATCGGGCCGGGATTGCTGACGTCGAGGTCGCCGAGCACGATGTGGCTGACGTTCGCGAGGAGCACCGCGTCCTCTCCGGTCGCCACGACGCGCGGTCTCGATCCGAAGCCGTATGCGCCGATCACGACCGGCTGCCGTGCCGTGCCCGACCCCTGCGGTGCGAGGGTGCCCCTGCACTGGGAGCCTCGGCGCAGAAGGAGCCGCTCGCCGGGTACAAGCACATGGGCATTCGCGGGTGCGAGCGCGTTGAACGGATGAACGATCGACCCGTTGCCGGCGGCGGCCGCGCCACAATCGACGAAGACGGCACGCGGCGGGGTGAATCGGCCGGCACCGGCGAGGGGCGAACACGCCCCGACCAACATCGCGCCCACCGCGGCCGCAGCCGCCACTCCGAAGCTTCGCGGCATCTTCACCCTTTCCACCGGTCGCGCCGGGCGATACTACGTGCGCGCCCCAAGCGCTTGCTCAGCAGGGCGCTGCGGTCGTCTGCGGCTCTTGGGCAACGTGCTCGAACCCTTCCGTCGCGACCGCACCGAGTAGTTCGTCGATGACCAACGGTCCGCTTGACCCTGTGGGCCGGCCCGCCGGGCCGGCCCACCAAGGATCTACGTCAAGCGCTCGCGTTCCGACTGAAACACCGTGCAACTCCACTGAAGTTCAGACGCGAAACCCGCTGAAGTTCAGTTGCAACTCGACATTACGAGCAGCCGCTCGTGGCGCCGCAGCTGGGGCAGGCGTGGCACGTGCCGGCCCGCTGCATGATGTCGCCGCACACGTAACAGAGCACGTGCTCCCGTTCCCGCGCGATCGGCGTCGCCGCCGGCGGGGCGGGCGGAGCGACCGATGCGGCCGGAGCCTCCACCACCGGTTCGGCGGGAGCCCGGTCGTCGGCCGGCAGCAACTCCAGCTTGTCGGTGACCTGCGCGTCGACCTCTTCCTCCACGCCCGGCAGCGTCGGCTGGAGCCGCTCGCCGACGGTGAGGATGCCGAGTTCCTTGCGCTTGTCGGTGTCGAGGTACTCGACCGCGAGGCGACGGAAGATGTAGTCGACGAGGCTGGTGGCGAACCGGATGTCCGGGTCGTCGGTCATGCCCGCCGGCTCGAAGCGCATGTTGGTGTACATGTCGCAGAACGCCTCGAGCGGAACGCCGTACTGCAGGCCGTGGCTCACCGAGATCGCGAACGCGTCCATGATCCCCGAGAGGGTCGAGCCCTGCTTCGACACGTTGAGCCAGAGCTCGCCGGGTCGGCCGTCCTCGAACTCGCCGACCGTCACATAGCCGTGGCAGTCCGCGACCCGGAACGAGAACGTCTTCGACGACCGCACCCGCGGCAGCTTCTGACGGACCGGCTCCTGCACGATCACGTGCTCGACGACCCGCTCGACGATGCGCTCGGGCGTCGACTCGACGATGGTGCCGCCTTCGAGCGGGAGCGGCTCGCCGGCCTTCTTCTGGGTCGAGAGCGGCTGGCCCACCTTGCAGTTGTCGCGGTAGAGCGCGACCGCCTTGAGCCCGAGCTTCCACGCCTCGATGTGGAGCGCCTCGACCTCTTCGACCGTGGCCTCCTCGGGCATGTTGACCGTCTTGCTGATGGCACCCGAGATGAACGGCTGGACCGCACCCATCATGGTGACGTGACCCATGTGGTGGATCACGTTGTCGCCCATGGAGCAGGCGAACACCGGCAGGTGCTCGGGGTTGAAGCCGGGCGCACCGAGGATCGACTTGTGCTCGTCGATGTGGTTGATGATGCCCTCGACCTGGCCCTCGGCGTATCCGAGTTGGCGCAACGCACGCGGGATCGTCTGGTTGACGATGAACATCGTGCCGCCGCCGACGAGCTTCTTCGCCTTGGTGAGCGCGAGGTCGGGCTCGATGCCGGTGGTGTCGCAGTCCATCATCAGGCCGATGGTGCCGGTCGGTGCGAGCACCGTGGCCTGCGAGTTGCGCACGCCGTACTGCTCACCGAGGTCGACGGCTTCGTCCCAGCTCTGCTGCGCGGCGGAGAGCAGCTCCGGCGGGACCAGCTCCTCGTCGATCTTGGCGGTCTCGGCGCGGTGCATGCGCAACACGTTGAGCATCGCGTCCTCGTTCTCCGCGTAGCCCGCGAACGGACCCATGCGACCGGCGGTGCGCGCGCTGGTGGCGTACGCGTGACCGGTCATGAGTGCGGTGAGCGACGCAGCCCACGAGCGGCCGGCCGGCGAGTCGTACGGGAGGCCCTGGGCCATCAGCAGCGCGCCGAGGTTGGCGTAGCCGAGCCCGAGCTGGCGGAACTTACGGCTGTTGTCGCCGATCGACTGGGTCGGGTAGTCGGCGTTGCCGACGAGGATCTCCTGTGCGGTGAACATCACCTCGACGGTGTGCTTGTACGCCTCGACGTCGAACGCCTCGTTCTCGCCGATGTACTTGAGCAGGTTGATGCTCGCGAGGTTGCAGGCCGAGTTGTCGAGGTGCATGTACTCACTGCACGGGTTGCTCGCGTTGATGCGTCCGCTGTTCGGGGCGGTGTGCCACTTGTTGATCGTGGTGTCGAACTGCATGCCGGGATCGGCACACGCCCACGACGCCTCCGAGACCTGGCGCATGAGGTCGCGCGCCCGCAGCGTGCGGATCGTGTCGCCGGTGGTGACCGACTTGAGGTCCCAGTCCTTGTCCTCGATCACCGCGCGCATGAAGTCGTCGGTGACGCGGACAGAGTTGTTGGCGTTCTGGTACTGGATCGAGTGGCTGTCCTTGCCGTCGAGGTCCATGTCGAACCCCGCCGCGGCAAGTGCGTGCGCCTTGCGCTCCTCGTGGGTCTTGCACCAGATGAACTCTTCGATGTCCGGGTGGTCGGCGTTGAGGATCACCATCTTGGCGGCGCGCCGGGTCTTGCCCCCCGACTTGATCGTGCCGGCCGACGCGTCGGCGCCGCGCATGAAGCTCACGGGACCGCTCGCGGTACCGCCGCCCTTCAGGCCCTCGGCGCTCGAACGGATGTTGGAGAGGTTGATGCCGGAGCCGGAACCACCCTTGAAGATGGTGCCTTCCTCGCGGTACCAGTTGAGGATGCCGTCCATCGTGTCCTCGACGGCGAGGATGAAGCACGCGCTCGCCTGCTGGGGCGTGTTCTTCACCCCGATGTTGAACCAGACCGGCGAGTTGAACGCGGCGCGCTGGGTCACGAGGATGAACTTCAGCTCGGCGCGGAAGGACTCGGCCTCGGCGTCGTCGGTGAAGTACCCGTCGCGCTGGCCCCACTCGGTGATGGTGTCGGCGACGCGATCGATGACCTGGCGCAGCGACCATTCACGTTCGGCGGTGCCGAGCGTGCCCCGGAAGTACTTCTGGGCGACGATGTTGGTCGCGTTCAGCGACCACGACAGCGGGAACTCGACCTCGGGCTGGAAGAACGCGTCGGTGCCGTCCTTGTAGTTCGTGATGCGGGCATCGCGGCGTTCCCACACGATTCCTTCGTACGGATGATCACCCTCACGAGTGAAGTACCGACGGATTCCGATTCCGACCTGTTCCGGCGCCATCGCCATAAAGCTGCTTCCCTTCCCCCACTGCTGTGCGACACCCGGATGGCGCCGCTCCGCTGTATTTCCGCCCTTGCTCACTTGCCAGTTCGTCGTGCTGATTTCGGTGGTGCTGATCGCTTGCTGATCGTGTCGTGTGGTGGTGTCTTGTGGTGCTCCCCCGGTTTCGGCGACAACCACAAGATGTTGTGGTTTGTTCCCCGCCTACCCCGACATGGGGCGTGAATTACACCACTGGAGTTCGAGCGTGTCAACGCCAGACGGCGCGCGATCCGACATTGCCCGGTGACCTGGGCAAACGCGAAACGATGCGGTTACGCGCGTTCCCCTTCGGGCGATTTGGGCGCCGTGACTTTGGGGACGGCCGCCTTCTGCAACTCGACCACCTCGGCCTCGAAGTCGGCCAGGTCGTCGAACTGTTTGTAGACCGACGCGAACCGCAGGTACGAGACCGGGTCCAGCGGGCGAAGCCGTTCGAGTACGGCGAGGCCGAGCGCGTCGCTCGTGACCTCGGCGCCCTGGGCGCCCGCCCATTCCGCGAGATCGTCGGCCATCGCCTCGACTGCCTCCGAGGCCACCGCGCGCCCGGCCACCGCCTGGCCGATCCCCCGGGCGAGCTTCGCTCGGTCGAAGGGCTGGGTCGCGCCCGACCGCTTGCGCACGACGAGCGCGATCGGTTCGAGGCGCTCGTAGGTGGTGTAGCGCCGGCCGCACGCGAGGCACTCCCGCCGGCGCCGGATGGCATCGCCGTCCGCCGCGGTGCGGGAGTCGACGACCTTGTCGGAATGCTCCGAGCAGTAGGGACAGCGCACCGACGCAACGTAGCCGCACCGACCCCATCGGGAGTCAGCCTCCGTCCGCTTCCGGTGACCCGGCCGCCGTCCCTCGACTCAGTGCTGCCAGCGCAGGACCTCACCCGGCAGCAGGGGGCCACTGCCGCGCGCGTTGGCCAACGCGTCGACCACCTCGCGGGGGTCGTCGTTCGGGGCCAGGTGGCGGGCCGCGGTCCAGAGCGAGTCTCCCGGCTGGACGACATAACGGCTCACCGCCGGGGCGTGCTCGGGGGCCGCGAGGGATGGGCCCCCGAGCGCCGCGCCCGCCTGTCCGGCCATGACCACCACGGCCACGATGCCGAGCAGCGCCGCGAGGCGGCGCCGCCGGAACGTGGCCGGCGTGACCTGGGTCGTCGCCTTCCGGACGCCAGGGGCGACGTCCGGGACGGCGACGAGCCGGCACTGTTGCCCCCGGCGGGGACCGGGGGTGTGGGTGCGGCTCCGGGGAGGAGCAGGTCGTTCGGTGATCATGACTGCGGCCATCGGATCCTCCATCGGGATCGTGCTTCTGAATGAGTTGCGGTGGGTCCTGTGCACCGGGGGCATCGAACCACGAGGGTGTGACACTCCCCGTTCCGGCCCGTGGTTGCGACGGTTTCGTGACGGGTGGGCGGGGGCGACCGAACGCCCGTTCGGCTCACCACTACACCACGAACGCCCGTTCGTTGTCAAGCCATTTCCGAACGCTTGTTTGCAGCGAACGCCTGATCGTGTTATTCTGCCCGGCATGAGCCAAGCCCTCCCTCTGACCCCTCGCCAGCAGCAGGTCCTCGAGTTCGTCGACTCCGAGGTGCGCCGCAAGGGGTACCCGCCCAGCGTCCGCGAGATCGGTGAGGCCGTCGGCCTGTCGTCGAGTTCGACGGTGCACGCGCACCTCGCCGCACTCCAGGACAAGGGCTACCTCCGGCGCGACCCCACCAAGCCGCGTGCGATCGAGGTGTGCTTCGAGCCGGCCTCGGGCGCGATCGTCGACCGGCGCCCCGTCGTGCACGTCCCCCTGCTCGGTGACGTGGCCGCCGGTACCGGTGTCCTCGCGGCCGAGAACATCGAGGAGACGATGCCGCTCCCTGAGGACCTCACCGGTGACGGGCAACTCTTCATGCTGCGCGTGCGTGGCGACTCGATGATCGAGGCCGGGATCTTCGACCGCGACTACGTCGTGGTCCGCCAGCAGCCGAACGCCACCAACGGCGACATCGTGGTGGCGGGCATGCCCGGTGACGAAGCGACGGTGAAGACCTACATCGCCAAGAACGGCAAGATCATCCTGCGCCCGGCGAATCCGGCGCTCGAGGACATGGTCTTCAAGCCCTCGGAGATCACCATCTACGGCAAGGTCGTCACGGTGATGCGGCGCCTGTGAGCACGGCTTCACCGATCCCGGGGCGCATCTCGCTCGTCACGCTCGGGGTCACGGACCTCGAGCGCTCCAGGGCGTTCTACGACGCACTCGGCTGGGAGCGGGTCGGCGACACCGACGGCGTCGCGTTCTACCGCACCGGCGGCGCACTCCTCAGCCTGTACCCACTCGAATCGCTGGCGGGCGACGCCGGACTCGCGCCGGCCCGCACCGGCTTCTCGGGGATGTCGCTGGCCATCAACGTCGAGAGCATCGAGGCGGTCGACGCCGCGTTCGTCACCGCCACGGCGGTGGGCGCCACGATCCTGAAGGCTCCCGCTTCGGTCTTCTGGGGCGGCTACATCGGCTACTTCGCCGATCCCGACGGTCATACCTGGGAAGTCGCCTACAACCCCGAGTGGCCCCTCGACGCCGCCGGCCTTCCGCAGCTGCCCTGACCCACGGTCACCTCCCCGCCCTCACCGGCCGTCCGGATCCACCCCACAGCGCCGGGCCGCGGCGCCGAACAGCATCCGCTTGTGCTCCCCGATCACGCCCCGGTGCTTGCCCGCCATGGGCGCGGCGAGAGCGATGGCCACGTCGAGCAGTCGGGCTTCGTCGCTCGTGTCGGTGACGATCCCGAGCGCCTCCGCCTCTTCGGCTGAATAGCGCCGACCGGTGAGCATCGCGTCCTGCACCGCCTCGAAGGGGAGACGGGCGCTCACCACGGCAGTCATCGCGTCCGAGAGCGCCAGGCCGAGATCCACCTCGGGCAGACACCAGTAGCCCCGGTCGTTGCGCATCACCCGGGCATCGAAGCAGCACGAGATCATCGCCCCGGCGGCGAAGGTGTGGCCGTTCAGCGCGCCCACCACATAGGCCGGGAACAGCAGCAGCCGGCCGAAGAGCGAGTTCAGCAACTCGATGGTGGACCCCGACTCACCGGGATCCGACGCGAACCGGTCGAGGTCGAGGCCGTTGGAGAAGAACTTGCCGGTGCCGGTCACCACTACGGCGAGCGGACCCTCGATCGCCTCGAGTTGATCGAGCGCCGCGTGCCACTCGGTCATCGACTCGATGTTCACCCGGTTCTCGCCGTCGTCCCAGCGCACGATCCGCACGTCGCCCCGCGTCTCGATGTCGATGCTCATGCCAGATCCCTCGGTTCGGTCGATGGCGGGTCGGTCGGTGCGGTCACGATCACCCGACGCCGAGGAATCGGCCGAGCACGGCGTACGCGCCGTCGAGTGACTCCCGGGTGACGCACTCCTCGGCCGTGTGCGAGACGGTCGGGTCGCCGGGTCCGAAGTTGAGCGCCGGGATCCCGTACGCCGCGAACCGGGCGACGTCGGTCCAGCCCAGCTTGGGACGGACGCCGAGGTCGAACGACCCCACCAGCTCGGCGATCAGCGGGTTCCAGAGATTTGGTGGCCCGGCGACGGATGCGTTCACGACCTCGATCTCGTCCGCGTCGGCCAGCAGGGCGCGGGTTTCGGCCTCGGCCGTCGCCAGCGAGACACTCGGGGCGAACCGCCGGTTCACCGTGATCGAGCACCGGTCGGGGACCACGTTGTTCGCGATGCCACCTTCGACGTTCACCACCTGCAACGACTGACGGAACTCCAACCCGTCGACGTCGGCGGTCCCGGGATCGGCGGCCGGATCGGCCAGGCGCGCCAGCGTGGCCGCGGCGCGGTGGATCGCGTTGTCACCCATCCACGGACGCGCGGTGTGAGCGCGAGCGCCGTTGAAGGTGGCGCGCAGGTGCAACGTGCCCTGACAGCCCGCCTCCACCCAACCGTCGGTCGGTTCGAGCAGCACCGCGAGGTCGCCCGCGACCAGGTCGGCATGGTCCGCGAACAGCGCCCGCAGGCCGTTCCACTCCTCCGCGATCTCCTCGGCGACGTAGAACACGAGCGTCACGTCGAACCGGGCCGCCTCGGGTTGCGCGGCGAGGGCCTCGGCCAGCGTGAGCAGGATCGCGAGCCCACCCTTCATGTCGGCCGACCCCAGGCCGTGGAGCGTGTCGCCGTCGCGGCGGGGGGCCTGGTTCGCATTGGGCGGCACGGTGTCGAGATGGCCGCCGAGCACCACGCGCTGCTCACGACCGAACTCGGTCCGCACCACGATGTTGTCGCCGATGCGATCGACGCGCAGCGTGGCCGCTCGATCGCGTAGGTGGGTTGCGACCACATCCGCGATGGCAGTCTCGTGCCGGCTCACCGACGGGACCGCGCACAGCTCCTCGGTGAGCGAGAGCAGATCCATCAGGTCGTGAGGCCCTTGTCCCGCAGGATCTCGTTGAGCTGGGCCTTGTCGTGGCGTTCGCCCTCGGTGAGCCGCTTGATGACCAGGACGCACGGGAGGCCGAACTCCCCGCCAGGGAAAGTGCGGGGTCGGGTGGCGCTGACCGTCACGCACCAGTCGGGGATCACGCCGCGCGACAGTTCGGTCCCGGTCTCGGCATCGATCACGGGGATCGACCCCGACAGGATGGTTCCGGCACCGACGACGGCGCCCTTCCCCACCCGCGCCCCTTCGACGATCATGCTGCGCGAGCCGATCAGCGCGTCATCGCCCACCATCACCGGTGTCGCGTTCGGCGGTTCGAGGACGCCACCGATGCCGACGCCACCGGAAAGGTGGACCCGGGCGCCGATCTGCGCGCACGACCCGACGGTGGCCCAGGTGTCGACCATCGTGTCGGCACCGACGTACGCACCGATGTTCACGTAGCTCGGCATCATGATCACGCCCGGCGCCAGGTAGGAGCCCCACCGCGCCGATGCACCCGGCACCACGCGTACCCCGGCCGCTTCGTAGTGCTGCTTCAGCGGGATCTTGTCCCGGTACTCGAACGGCGCGAGTTCGACCGTCTCCATGTGGGTCAGGCGGAAGAGCAGCAGGATCGCCTGCTTGAGCCACTGATGGACCACCACATCGTCGCCCGACCACTCCGCGACGCGGGCCTCACCGCGATCGAGGAGATCGATCGCGGCGCGCACACACACCGCGGCCTCGGTGTCCGACATCACCGCGCTCATGTCGTCGCGGTGCTCCCAGAGCGCGTTGATCTGTCCTTCGAGGTCGGCCATGGGCTCAGAGTAGGCCGTCGGATCGGCCCGTCCGCTCACGGCCCTGAACCCGGCACGACTCACAAGCGATCGGCGGTCCGCAGTCGTTCGAGGACCAGTTCGAGGCGGTCCGTCGGTTGGGTGAGCGCCAGACGGACGTGGTCGGCGCCGGCCGCGCCGTAGAGCCCGCCCGGCGCGACCAGTGTCCCTGCCTCGGCCAACCGCGCCGCGAGCTCCCATCCGTCGTCGACCTGGTCCTCGGACCGCAGCCACAGGTAGAAGGGCGCCGGACCACCGTCGTGGACCAACCCGAGGTCGGCCAGACCCGCGATCATGAGGTCCCGGCGCGTCTCGTAGCGGGCGCGTTGCTCGGCCACGTGCACGTCGTCGCCGAGGGCCGCCGCGGCGGCGGCCTGGATGGGGGCCGGCATCATCAGCCCGGCGTGCTTGCGGACCTCGCCGAGGTAGCGCACGAGGTCGGGATCACCGGCGACGAAACCCGCCCGGAACCCCGCCATGTTCGAGCGCTTCGACAACGAATGTGCGACGAGGACACCCTCGAGCCCCGCCGCCAGGGCCGTCGTGGGGTCGCCCCCCGAGAACTCGGCGTAACACTCGTCGGCCGCGACGATGATCCCCCGCTCGCGTGCCCACGCGCCGGTGGCCGCCACCGCTGCCGGTCCCGAGACCGCGGCGGTGGGGTTCCCCGGCTCGTTGGTCCACAGGATCAGTGCCCGGGCCGCGTCGGCTGCGCTCACCCGGCTCAGGTCGAGGTGCCAGTCCGCATCGAGCGGGACCGGCACCGATCGCAGCCCCGCGAGTTCGGCCCCCATCGCGTAGGTGGGATACGAGATCGCGGGATACAGCACGGTGTCGCGGCTCGGATCCCGCAGGTGCAACATGCGCGGCAGGGAGGCGACGACTTCCTTGGTCCCGATGCAGGCGAGCACGGCATCCGGCGATACCTCGACGCCGAAGCGCCGGCCGATCCACCCCGCGGCCGCGTCGCGCAGCGCGGGTGAGCCGATCGTGGCCGGGTAACCCGTCCCGTCGGGCGCGGCGACCGCCAACGCAGCCAGCACCAACTCGGGGACCGGGTCGACCGGATTCCCGATCGAGCAGTCGACGATTCCGCCCGGGACGGCATCGGCCAGTCGCCGGAACGCGTCGAGGCGGTCGTGCGGGTACGGAGGCGGGACGAAGCCGGCGCCAGACATCGGCGGAGACTACCGGCGGACCGTGGGCACGCCGTCGACCGAGGTGACGAGAGCCGCGAACCGCCCCACCATCGACGCCGAGAGGCGCGCCTGTACGCGGGTCCCGGCGTCCTCGTGCACGACCACCAGCACGTCACCCTCGCGATGGAGGGCAGCCAGGACGTCGCCGCGGTCGTACGGGATCTGGAGTTCCACGATCGACGCCAGCGCCCGGAGCCGGTCGCCGAGCCGCTCCAGCAGTGCTTCGGTACCCGCGCCGGTCCGGGCCGAGACCGCGAGCGAGTCGGGGTGCGTACGCAGGAGGTCGGCCACGACGTCGGGCGCGGCCACGTCGGTCTTGGTGAACACGAGCTGCTCGGGGACGCGGTCGGCGTGGATCTCGTCGAGCACCCCACGGACGGCCCGGATCCGACCGTCGGGATCCGGATCACTGGCATCGACGAGGTGCAGCATGAAGTCGGCGTCGGCAACTTCGTCGAGGGTCGACCGGAACGACTCGACGAGCTGGTGGGGCAGGCGGCGCACGAACCCGACCGTGTCGGACGCCAGCACCACCTCACCGCCGGGCAGGCGCAGCCGGCGTGTGGTGGGGTCGAGCGTGGAGAACAGCCGGTCCTCCACGAGCACGGTGGCGTCGGTGAGCCGGTTGAGCAGCGTGGACTTCCCGGCGTTCGTGTAACCCACGAGCGCGACCGTCGACAACGACCGCCGCAGCCGGGCCTTGCGTTGGGTGTCACGCGTGTGCCCGAGACCGACGAGGTCCCGCTCGAGTTTGGTGATGCGCCGCTGGATGCGCCGGCGGTCGACCTCGAGCTGGGTCTCACCGGGACCGCGGGTGCCGATCCCTCCACCCTGCTGAGACAGCTGGAGCCCGCGGCCGCGAAGGCGCGGCAACCGGTACCGCAGCTGTGCGAGTTCCACCTGGAGCATGCCCTCCTGGCTCGCGGCGTGCTGGGCGAAGATGTCGAGGATCAGGGCGACGCGGTCCACGACGTCGCGTTCGAACAACTTCTCCAGATTGCGCTGTTGGGCGGGCGAGAGTTCGTCGTCGAAGATCACGACATCGACGTCGAGGGCCTCGGCCAACTCCGCGAGTTCGTGGGCCTTGCCCTTGCCCACGTAGAGCGCGGGATCGGGAGTGTCCCGCCGTTGCAGCTCGATCGCGACTGGATCCGCGCCCGCGGTGTCGGCGAGACGCGCCAACTCCTCGAGGCTCGCCTCGGCCTCTTCCAGCGTCGCCATCTTGAACCCGGTGCCGACGAGCAACGCCGTCTGCTGGACGACGCCCAGGTCGACCTCGGTCGCGGTGAGCCGGCGGCGACCCCGGTCGAGATGGGCGCGGTCCTCACTCATGGCCGGTCGAGATCCAGCTCGACGTCGAAGACGTGGGTGACGGGACCGCCGAGGCGCACGGTGGCACCCAACTCCACCTGCAGCGTGCCGCCCGGGAGGACCACGGCGACCGACTCGGAGACGAGACCGCGGTGGTGGGCCACCGCGGCGACCGCGCACGCTCCGGTCCCGCACGAGCGGGTCTCCCCCACGCCGCGCTCCCACACCCGCATCTCGATGCAGTCGGGCGCAGTCACCGCGACGAACTCGACATTGACGCGGTTCGGGAAGCGGTCGTCGTACTCGAGCCGTGATCCCTCGCCCGCGACGTCGGTGGCCTGCGGGTCGTCGACGAAGATCACCAGGTGCGGATTCCCGATCCCCGCGGCGTCGGCGAGCAGTTCCCGGCCGTCGACCGTGACCGGGAGCTCGAACGGACTTGCCGCGGCCAACGGGATCTCGGAGGGCAGGAACGTGATCGCCCCCATGTCGCACACCGCCGAGCGCACCGCGCCGTCACCGTCGACGTCGAGGTCGAGCACCCGCCGACCGCCGCCGGTGTCGACCACCAACCGCTCGGGCGTTCCCATGCCCTCGCGCCGCGCGACCCACGCGAGGCAGCGGGCGCCGTTCCCCGACATCTCGGCCACCGACCCGTCGGCGTTGTACAGCGTCATCGTGGCGTCGGCGCCATCATGGCCCGGACCCAGGAGGAGGAGACCGTCGGCCCCGACCCCGGTGTACCGGTCGCAGAGCACGACCGCATCCGCACGCGTCAGGGCCGCGGTGGAGACGAGGAAGTCGTTCCCGGTGCCGTGGAGTTTGGAGAGTCGGACCGTCATGCCGGCTCCCACCATGCCACTACCGCGTCGAGCGCCGGGGGCGTTTTGGCGGCGGCATCACACCAGTGCACCCGATCGGTCCGCCGGTACCAGGCCCGTTGGCGGCGGGCGAACTGGCGGCTGCGGACCACGATGCCGGCCGCGAGGTCGTCGATCGTGCCCTCACCCTCGCGGACGAACCGGTCGAGTTCCGGGTAGCCGATCGCCTGACGGGCGGTCCGGGACCAGCCGTCCGGACGCGACCCGAGGGCACGCACCTCGTCGACCCATCCCGCCGCGAGCATCGACCGCACGCGTGCCTCGAGCCGGGCCGTGAGGAGATCGGCCTCCAATCTCAGGCCGGCGATGCGGACCCGGATCACCGGTGGGTGGACCGCGCCGATCCCGGCCCCGAACGACGAGAACGGCCGACCGGTGGTCTCGATCACCTCGAGTGCCCGCACGATCCGGCGGCGGTTCCCCGGCTCGATGCGGCCCGCCGCCACCGGGTCCGACGCCACGAGCCGCGCGTACGCCGCGGCCAGGCCCGCCTCGGTCCCACAGGTTGCGTCGATCCGCGCCCGGCACACCAGGTCCTCGCCGGGAAACCGCAGGTCGTCGATCACCGCCTGGAGGTACAGCCCCGTCCCACCGACGAGCAGCGCGCGATGCCCGCGTTGTTCCACCGCCGCGATCGCGGCGCGGGCCTCGGCCTGGAACCGGGCCACCGAGAAATTCTCGTGCGGGTCGGCCACGTCGATCATGTGGTGTGGGATCCGCGCCTGCTCGGCCGGGGTCGGCTTCGCGGTCCCGATGTCCATCCCGCGGTACACCTGCATCGAGTCCATGGAGACGATCTCGATCTCAGGGTGGTCGCTCGCGTAGGCCGACGCGATCGCGGACTTTCCCGACGCGGTCGGTCCCACCAGCGCCAGATGCACGGGGGATTCGGATCGAGTCGCGGTTCAGCCCGCCGTGACCGGGATCCGGGTCCGCGCCGGACGCGGGAGCGAGAGGACCGCACCCAGTTCGCCACGCAGCCAGTGCGGCGCAGCCTTGGTGATCGTGACCTCGACGGTGGCGCCGACCGGCACGTCACCGGCGAAGTGCACCAACTTGTTCTGCCGGGTCCGGCCGCTCAACACCGACGGGTCCTTCTTGGACGGTCCCTCCACCAGGGCGGCCTCGGTCCGCCCGACGCGGGCCAGGTGCTTCGCGTAACCGTGCCGCTCGACGATCTCGGTGAGGCGATCCATCCGGTCGCGGGCCACCGCCTCGGGCACGAAGTCGTCGACCATCTCCGCGGCCGCGGTACCGGGCCGCGGCGAGAACACGAAGATGTACGCCGCGTCGTATCGGGCCTCCTCGGCCAACTCCATCGTGGCGACGAAGTCGGCCTCGGTCTCCCCGGGAAAGCCGACGATGATGTCGCTCGTGGCCGCGAGGTCGGGGAACGCCGCGCGGGCCATCGCCAACTTCTCGAGGTACCGCTCGGCGGTGTATCCCCGCCGCATCCGTGCCAGGGTGCGGTCGCTGCCGGACTGTACGGGCAGGTGGAGGTGCTCACACACGCTGGCACACTCGGCCATCGCCGCCACCGTCTCCGGGCGCAGGTCCTTCGGGTGCGGTGACGTGAACCGGACCCGGTCGATGCCGTCGACCGCGTCGACCGCCCGCAGCAGATCCGCGAACTGGGGGCTCCACTGGCCGGCACCGAGGTCGCGGCCGTACGAGTTCACGTTCTGGCCGAGCAGCGTGATCTCGGAAACGCCGTCGCGCGCGAGTTCGCCCACCTCGTGCACGATGTCGCCCATGCGCCGGCTCACCTCCGCCCCCCGGACCGACGGGACGATGCAGAACGCGCAGTTGTTGTCGCAGCCGATCTGGATGGTGAGCCACGCGCTGTGGTCGACCTCACGTTGGGCCGGCAGGGCCGACGGGTACGCCTCGTGTTCCTCGAGGATCTCCACCACGGATTCGCCGCGGCGCGCCGATTCGGCCAGCAGCGCCGGGGCATGAGCGAGGTTGTGGGTGCCGAAGACAACGTCGACGTGACCGGCCCGCTCGACGATGACGTCACGGTCCTTCTGGGCGAGGCAACCACCGACTGCGATCTGGAGATCGGGACGACGGTCCTTCAGCGCCTTGAGGTGGCCGAGATGCCCGTAGAGCTTGTTGTCGGCGTTCTCCCGGATGCAGCAGGTGTTGAGCACCACCACGTCGGCGGCCTCGAGGTCGTCGGTCGCCACCAGCCCGTCGGCGGCGAGGACCCCGGCGATCCGCTCGGAGTCGTGTTCGTTCATCTGGCATCCGAAGGTGCGGATGTAGAAGCGACGGGTCACCCCCGGATTGTACGGCCCTCTTAGTATCCGCCCCGATGCGTCCGCTTGCCTCGGTCCCACCCCGCACCGGGGCCCACTGACGTGCCCCTCGGCATCAACGGGACCGAGCTGGTCATCGCGCTCGCGATCGTCGTCCTCGGCGGCATGGTCCAGGGCGCCGTCGGCTTCGGGCTCAACCTGATCGTGGTCCCGGTCCTTGCGATCCTGGCGCCGGGATCGGTCCCGGGATCCATGGTCGTCCTCAGCATGCCCATGACCCTGACGATGCTGCTCCGCGAACACCACGCCATCGACTGGCCCGGGGTGCGCTGGATCGCCATCGGCCGGCTCCCGGGGACCCTCGTCGGGGTCGCGGTGGTCGCCGCGGTGCCGACCAGCGCGCTGGCAATCGTGATCGGCGCGCTGATCATCGTCGGCGTGGTCCTCAGCGCCGTCCATCCCGGCATCGCGGTGACCCGCCGCTCCGGCATCGCCGCCGGATCGGTCGCCGGGGTGACCGGCACTGCGGCCGGAGTCGACGGTCCGGTCCTCGCACTCCTGTACCAGCACCACGAGCCGCACACGCTGCGGGCGACGCTGGCCACCTGCTTCCTCATCGGCGCCACGGTGTCGGGGACGGCCCTCGCACTCGCGGGCAAGCTCACGCTCGAACAACTCAAGTTCACCGCGATGCTGCTGCCCGCCATGCTCTTCGGCCTCGGGATCAGCGGCCAACTCCACCGCCGCCTGCCCGCTCACCTGCTCCGGCCCATCGTCCTGACCTTCGCGACCGTCGCCGGCACCGTGGCAATGGCGCGGGGCCTCTCGGCCCTCTGAGCGACCGGCTCGGGCCGGCCGGAACTCGAACCCCGGAAAATGAACGACGGGTGGAGACGGACTCGTGGTCCCGTCCCCACCCGTTGATCCGTGGTGAGCCGAAGCACTCACCAAAACGCGTGTGCCTTCCGGCCGCTACTCGGCGTCGGCGGATTCCGAGTCCGACTCGGTTTCCAGCGCCGCCGCTTCGAGGTCGAGATCCTCTTCCGCATCCGCGAGGACTTCCTTGCGGATCTTCTCGGTGATCTCCACCATCATGTCGACGTTCTCGATCAGGAAGTTCTTCGCGTTCTCGCGACCCTGACCGAGTTGCTCGCCTTCGTAGGTGAACCAGGCACCGGACTTCTTCACGATGCCCATGTCCACACCGATGTCCAGCGCGGAGCCTTCCCGGCTGATGCCCTTGCCGTACATGATGTCGAACTCGGCCTGCTTGAACGGCGGTGCGACCTTGTTCTTGACCACCTTGACCCGGGCCCGGTTGCCGACGATCTCCGCCCCGTCCTTGAGCGACTCGATGCGGCGGATGTCGAGGCGGACCGACGAGTAGAACTTGAGCGCCCGTCCACCCGGGGTGGTCTCGGGCGAACCGAACATCACGCCGATCTTCTCCCGAAGCTGGTTGATGAACACCGCGATCGTGCGGGACTTGTTCAGGTTGCCGGTGATCTTGCGCAGCGCCTGACTCATCAGCCGGGCCTGCAGACCCATGTGCGAGTCACCCATCTCGCCTTCGATCTCGGCGCGTGGCACGAGGGCCGCGACCGAGTCGATGACGAGCACATCGAGTGCGCCCGAACGGATCAACATGTCGGCGATCTCGAGTGCCTGCTCTCCCGTGTCGGGCTGGGAGATCAACAGGTCGTCGACGTTCACACCGATGGCCGCGGCATAGACCGGGTCCATCGCGTGCTCGGCGTCGATGTAGGCGCAGGTGCCGCCGTTGCGCTGGGCCTCGGCGACCACGTGCATGGCGAGGGTCGACTTCCCGGAGGACTCCGGACCGAAGATCTCGACGATGCGGCCCCGGGGCAACCCCCCGATACCGAGCGCGAGGTCCAGCGCCAACGCGCCGGTCGGGATGGCTTCGACCCCGACGTGGCCCCGCTCCCCGAGGCGCATGATCGCGCCCTTCCCGAACTGCTTCTCGATCTGCCCGAGCGCCATGTCGAGCGACTTGTCACGATCCATTCGCGTGATCTCCTTGTCCATGTGTCTATGCCTCTGCAGTAGTGGGGGAAGCGAACGTGGTGCCGTGCGGGAGAACCTACGACGAGGGTGTGACACTCGAGATCGGGCCCCGGGCGTCGAACCACAATCGTGGAGTTTCATCGACGTAAGCATCGTAGACCGAACGTTCGTTCGGATCAAGCATTTCGACGGGGAACTCCGCGGTGCGGCCCTTTCCCCTCGTCGCCGCGGCGCGCCTCCACCAGAATGGCGACATGTCCGTGACGGTACCGACCGGCTTACGTCACGCCGTCGTCGACGAGGAGAACGGACAGCAGTGGCTCGACTCCATCCCCGCGCTCGCGGCGCGAGCCGTCGAGCGTTGGAACCTCGTCCTCGGTGAGCCCTTCGAGACGGGGATGGCGGGGTGGACGGCGCCCGCGACCACGGCCGCCGGGGACGAAGTCGTGGTCAAGCTCTCCTACCCGCACGATGAAGCGCGCGACGAGGCTGCCGCGCTCACGGCCTGGCACGGTGCAGGCGCCGTCGAGGTGCTCGGTGCGGACGCGGACGCCTGGGCGCTGCTGCTGCGCCGGCTGCGACCTGGGACCACCCTGCGAGACGAGCGACTCCCGACCGTGGAACACCTCACGGTCGGAGCGGAGCTCCTGCGCCGGATGGCGTCGGTCCCGGTCCCCGCGGGTGAGCCGTTCCAGAACCTCGTCGAAGTGGCGGACCGCCTCGCGGTGATCGCCGCCGAGCGGGCCGAGCGCGTGCTGCCCACAGCACCGATTCCGGTCGACGCCGGACTGTGTCGCCGCGCCGTCGACCTGCTGAGGACGCTGCCCGGTACCGCCGCTCGCCGTGGGCTCGCACACGGCGACCTCAACCCCGGCAACATCCTCCGTCACGACGACGCGGCAGCCGGCGGGGAGAACGGGTGGCTGGCGATCGACCCGAAGCCGGTGCACGGCGACCTGGCGTGGGATCCGTGGCCGCTGCTGACCCAGGTCGGCGACTGGACCGTCACCGTGCCGGCCGCGACCGAGCTCGCGGACCGCACCCGGCTCGTCGCCGACGTCACCGGTCTCGACCCCGCGAGAATCGCGTCGTGGTGCGTGGCTCGCGGGATCGAGTCCGGGCTCTGGGCCGCCGACCGCGGCTGGTGGACCGGCTTCCGAGGCGCCGACGGCGACCTGGCCCGGGCCGGTGCCTGGGCGAGGGCGTCGAACCTGCTCGGCGCCTGAGCGCCGCGACCGAGACTCCCCGGCCGATCCCTCAAGCCCCCAAGGGGAATCGGGCGACGGTGCGGTACACGGCCCCGGTGCGGTGCGGCTCGCTCTCCATGAGGACCAGGTCCTCGGCCGTCCACGCTGGCCCGAAGGTGGTCCCGTCGAGTGCGTCCACCACGTCGACGACCTTCTTCACCGGGTCGATGCGGGCGAGGGTGAGGTGCGGCACGTACGGGATCACGTCCCGGGCGCGCAGGAACGGAGACCCCGCCTCGATGACGGCCTCGTGGACGGCGCGCAGTGGTGCGGGATCGACCACCCCGAGCCAGAGCACCGCGGCACGCCGGGCGGACGGGAATCCGCCGGCGCCACCGAGTTGGACGGTCGGTGCGGGAACCCGGGCGACCGCGCCGGCGAGCGCGCCGATCAGCGCGTCGGGATCGGCCACCTTGCCGAAGTACTGCACCGTCACGTGCCACTGCTCCCGAAGGGTCCAGCGGAACTTCGAGCGCAGCGTGCGGTCGAACAGGCCGTCGACCGTGTCGAGGACCGGTGCCGGCGGGACGACGGCCAGGAACGCGCGCCGCAACGCCGCCATCAGTCGAGGGCGGCGAGGCGCTGGCGCAGTCCGTTGAGCAGCGAGATCGCCGCGAACTGCCGGACCCGCTCCCGATCCCCGGGCAACCGGGTCGAGAAGGATTCCGGCTCGCGGTCGGGCAACGCGATCGCGAAACACACGGTGCCGACGGGTTGACCGTCCTGCTCCTCGGGGCCGGCGACCCCGGTCGCGGCGATGCCGACGTCGGCACCGAGCACCCGTTGCGCCCCCACCGCCATCTCACGCGCACATTCCTCGCTGACGACCCGCTCGGCCGTCACGCCGAGCAGCGAGCGCTTCACGTCGGTCGCGTAGGAGGCGATCGATCCGCGGAACGTGGCACTGGCGCCGGGGACAGCGCCGATCCGCGAGCCGATCAACCCGGCGGTGAGCGATTCGGCGACACCGAGGGTCCAGCCGCGCTTCGACAATGCGGTCAAGGCGGCGTGCTCGATGGTCTCGTCGTCGATACCGAAGGCCAATGGTCCGAGAATCGCCCGGAGTTCCGCCTCCTCGGCGGCGATGAGCGCCCGCGCCTCGGCCTCGGTCCCGGCCTTGGCGGTGAGCCGAACGACGAGCCCTTCGATGCCCCGCGCGAGGAACGCGATGGTCGGGTTGGTCTGGGCATCGACGCGGTGCGAGATCATCTCCGCCAGCCCCGACTCCGACTGGCCCCACGTCTTGAGCGACAAGCTCACGATCGCCGCCTGTTCCCCCGCACGGGCGAGCAGATCGGGCAGCACCTGTTCCTGCACCATCCTGTGCATCTCGTAGGGGACGCCAGGCACCGCGTACACGACCTTGTCGCCGATCCGCGCCCGCACCCCCGGTGCGGTCCCGATGGGGTTGGGGATGGCGTCCGCGCCGACCGGGATCTCGGCCTGACGGAGGTTGTTGAGCGGCATGTCGCGCTTCCGCGCCCCGAACATCGCCGAGATCTGCTCGACCAGTTCCTCGCGCCGCTCGAGCTCGACACCCATGACCGCCGCGATCGCCTCGCGGGTGACGTCGTCCTGGGTCGGTCCGAGCCCGCCGCACACGATGACCGCGTCGGCCTTCTCCAGGAGTTCGACGAGCGCGGTGATCATCCGGGGCAGGTTGTCCCCGACCTTCCGGTGTTCCATCGTGTCGATGCCGGCCATGGCGAGGTGCTCGCCGATCCAGCTCGAGTTGGTGTCGACGATCTGGCCGAGCAACAACTCGGTCCCGATGGCGAGCACGTCACATCTCACGCGCGTCCCTCATGCCTTTCCTTCTTGGTAGCCCCGCCGCAAGATGTCGATTCCCGACAGCACGGTGAGTGCGACCGCGAACCACAGCAGCCCGACGGTGAGCCATTCGATATCGGCGGTCAGGGGCCAGACGAAGCCGCCGACGGTCAGCATCTGGATGAACGCCTTGTACTTGCCGAGCCGCGCCGCGGGCAACGAGATGCCCTTCTTCCCGGCGACGACCCGGTAGATCGAGATCCAGACCTCCCGCGCCGCCATGATCGCCACGGGCAACCACCACACGTCACCACGCGACACGAGCGCGAGGAACCCGCCGAGCGTGAGGACCTTGTCGGCGATCGGGTCGAGGAACGCACCCGAACGGGTGGTGCCGTCGCGGCGGGCGAGCCAACCGTCGACACTGTCGGTCGCGCACAGGAAGAACCAGAGGCCCCACGTGACCCACGTCGAACCGTCCCGCTCGATGAGGAGCAGCGTCGGGATCGCCAGCAGGAGCCGGCCGACCGTGATGAAGTTGGCGGGCGTGGCGAGCGCACCGGGGCCGAACCGCTTGACCGATTGCGCAGGCGAGTTCACGGCCGCCCCACGACCGCGTGGAGCGGGGTCCCGACGAGGTCGGGACCGATCGCGTCGGTGATCTCCACCTTGATCTGCGCGCCCGGGCGGGCGTTCGCATTCGGCACGCGGATCACGCCGTCGATCTCGGGTGCCTCGCGGTGGGAACGGCCGATCACGGCGCCGGCCTCGACCCGGTCGACCAGCACGGTGGTGGTGGTCCCGACGAGTGCGTCGCGCGCCGCCTGGGTGATCGGCTCCTGCACATCACCACACTCGCGCAACCGCTCGGCTGCGAGCGTCACCTCCACCTCGCCGTCGAGATCCACCGCCGCGGTGCCGTCCTCGGGCGAGAACGGGAAGAACCCGGCCCAGTCGAGGCGGGCCGCGCGCAGGAACTCGAGCAGCTCTTCGTGATCGTCCTCGGTCTCACCAGGGAATCCCACGATGAACGACGATCGGAACGCCGCGTCGGGCTCGACGGCTCGGATCGCGTCGATCGTGGCCGCGAACCGTTCGCCGCTGCCCCACCGCTTCATCCGCCGCAGCAACGACGCCGACGCGTGTTGCAGCGAGAGGTCGAAGTACGGGACCACTGTCGGCAGTTCGAGCATGGTCGAGACGAGGGGGTCCTTCACCTCGCTCGGGTACAGGTAGAGGAGCCGGATCCGCGCGAGGCCGCGGTCGGCGAGCGCGTCCAGCCGACGGAGCAGCGGCGCCAGTGATCCTGGCGCGCCGATGTCGCGGCCGTACCACGCGAGGTCCTGGGCGACGAGCACGACCTCGCCCACCCCGCCGTCGACCAGGGACGCGACCTCGGCCTCGATCGACTCGATGCTGCGCGACCGTTGCGCGCCGCGGAACGACGGGATCGCGCAGAACGCGCACGCCCGGTCGCAGCCTTCGGCGACCTTCACGTAGGCCCACGGGGCGCGCGGCGCGGGGCGCGGCAGCTCGAGGAGGTCGCGGACGCCGGTCGGTTTCCGGCCGCGGAGCACGACGTCCGCGATGGCGCCCTCGTCGGCGAAACCGACCACGGCATCGGCCTCGGGCAGCGCATCGGCCAGTTCGGTGCCGTAGCGCTCGGCCATACAACCGGTCACCACCAGCCGGGCGCCGGACTTGCGCGAGTCGGAGAGCGCGAGGGCGACGTCGATCGACTCCTGACGGGCCGCGTCGATGAACGCACAGGTGTTGACCACGACGAGGTCGGCATCCTCGGGCCGATCGGCCGGCAATAGGCCGTCGGCCAGGAGACTCGCGACGACCTTGTCCGAATCCACGGCGTTCTTCGGGCAGCCGAGCGTCTCGACGTAGAAGCGATCGACCACCTCCGGATCCTACCGGTGGCGCCTCCGTACACTCCGCCGATGAGCGAGGCACCGACCGTCGACGGACTCGTGGCACCGGGCTGGGGCGCGGTGGCCGAGGTCTTCGCGGCCAACTTCGAACACGGCGACGTGGGCGCGGCCTGCTGCGTGTACCTCGATGGCACACCGGTGGTGGACCTGGTCGGCGGGATCGCCGATCCGGCCACCGATCGACCCTGGACCGCGGAGACGGTCGCGCTCGTCTACTCCACCACCAAGGGCGCGACTGCGACCTGCGCCAACCTGCTCGTGCAACGCGGCCGCCTCGATCCCGACGCCCCGGTCGCCGAGTACTGGCCGGACTTCGCGGCGAACGGGAAGGCGGGTGTGCTCGTGCGCCACGTCCTCTCGCACTCGGCGGGACTGCCCGTGGTCGAGGGCGACTTCACCCTCGAGCAGGCCCTCGCGTGGGACCCGGTCGTCGAGCAACTCGCCCGCCAGGCGCCACGCTGGGAACCGGGCACGGCCGTCGGCTACCACATGCGTTCGTACGGCTGGATGGTCGGCGAGATCGTCCGACGGATCGACGGTCGGACGTTGGGTGGGTTCTTCCGCGACGAGATCGCGCAGCCGCTCGGACTCGATTGGTGGATCGGGCTCCCCGAGTCGGTGGAGCCGCGCGTCGCGCCGGTCATCACGCCACCTCCGGCGAGCGATCCCGAGGTGCGGGCATTCATGGACGCGATCATGGCGCCGGGAACGCTCATGGGCGACGCGCTCACCGGACCGGCGAACCTCTTCCACTACGACGATATGTGGAACTCGCGCGCGGTCCACGCGTGCGAACTGCCGTCGTCCAACGGGACCGCGAGCGCGCACGCGGTCGCCCGCATGTATGCCGCGCTCGTGAGCCCGGTCGACGGCGTACGGATCCTCGAGCCCGCGACCGTCGCACGCGCCACCGAGACGGTCAGCGACGGCACCGACGCGGTGCTCGGCGGGCCGGTGCGCTACGGACTCGGGTACTCCGTGAGCCCCAGCCTCAACCCGGAGGCGGGACCGGACGGGTTCGGGCATTCGGGTGCCGGCGGTTCACTGGGCTTCGCCGACCCGCATCATCGGATCGGGTTCGGGTACGTGATGAACCGGTTGAAGCTCGCGGAGGCCGTCGACCGCCGGCGCGCCAACCTGGTGCGCGCCACGTACCAATGCCTCGACCGGAACTAGGTGTTGTGTCCGGGGACGTGGTCGGCCTTCGGGCGCGGACGCTCGACCTGTGCTTGGAGCAGCCGACCCGTCCTCGTGTCGACGTCGTACACCGAGTACCGCGCGACGACAGTGCGGCGGAAGGCATCGTGGGCGGCCGTGAACCAGGCGGCGAGCCTGAAGTCGCTTTCACTCCCGCGGAGCACCACATAGGCCGACGGGTTCGCCCGAGCGGCGCGAACCTGCCCCGCCCGATCCCGGACCAGTCCGCTGGAATCGGCGAGGATCGTCTGGCCGGACGCGAAGCTCACGGGATACGCGATCCAGTACCCGGCGTGCACCGCCCGGACGTGGTCGGCGCGCAGGACCCGGACCAGCCGGGTCATGTCGGGCGGGTGTGCTTCCTTGGTCGCAGCTTCGCGGTTCGTCGTCGAGGCGGTGGCGCCGAGCACCGAGACGGTCAAGACCATGGCTCCCGCGAGCACGAGGAGTTGGCGGCCGGGCGACACCAGCGCGCGACAGGCGAAGAGGATCACGAAGGGCATCAGCAACTGCAGGTAACGAGGTTCGCCCGTATAACTGGTCTGGGCCGGGATCGCGTAGACGAACGGGTAGACGAGCATGACGACGAGTACCGCTTCCCACCGTCGCCGCACTCGGGACTCGGCCCGAGCCAGGGACACGAGGGCGAACCCGAAGGCGACGAGACCCAGGGAATACAGCAGCGGACCACCGACCGGTCCCAGGACCCAGCGGCCGCTGTACGGGGTTCGCAGGCCGAGCGCTTCCGGGAGATTCCGGGTCGCGAAGAGTTGGAGCCGATCGAGGTAGGCGGAATGGTTGCGTCGATGCCGTAGCGACAACGAGTTCCAGGCGTGGTGCGCGTTCCACCATGCCCAGGGCAGCGCGCCCATGACCGCGGCCGTCACGAGGAGCCCGAGTTCGCGCCACCGAGCGGCCGAACGAACCAGGAGCCAGACACCGAACGGCGCCAGAACGAAGACGGACTGGGGGTTGGTCCACCAGGCCAACCCGGCGAGCACACCGAACATCAGGAGGTCACGCCGGTGTGCGGTCGCCACGTACCGGAGACCGACGAGCACGGCGAGCAGCACGATGAACATCGCCGCCCAGTAGATCCCGCGGGCCTTGGTCGACCACCAGACCGAGAACGGCGGGTAGACGAGCAGCAACGCGCCCGCGAACGCCGCCGCCCTCCGATCCAACACCGCTCGTGCGATCCGCCACAACACCAGTCCGCTCCCGCACGCGAACAGCAGCGGCACGAGCTTGAGGGTCATCCGCGACGCGCCGAGCACTTGGAACAAGATGCCGGTCGTCGCGGGCTCGATCGCGCCGCCGTAGTTCTGACCCCAGAACATCGCGGTGACGTGGCCATGGGCGAACGCGAGCCCCATGAGGCCCACGACGGCTTCGTCACCGTCGACCCGGCCGAGCGGACCACCGAGGATCCACCCGCGAACCGCGATCGCCGCGATCACCGTCACCACGACGACGACGATCCCGGGGTTCACGACCCGCAGGTCCCGCCGGACCCGATCCCGGATGGCGAGCCTCATCGGGCCAGGTCGAGGCGTGGGACCTCGGGACGACCGGGCGCCCGCTCGGGGGAATCCTCGGGCCGCAGGGGGCGCAAGGCGATGGCGATCAGGGCCACGACCACGACGGCCCGGGCGAAGATCACGTACGGCACGAGCTCGGCGCCGAGGTGCCGGGTGAGTAAGCCGTGGAACCGGCCGAAGACCACGACGAAGACGGCGAGGTCGGCCGCGCAGAAGGCGATCCAATAGCGGCGGCCGATCGGCAGCAGGACGAAGAAGGGGACGAGCCACAGGTCGTAGTTGGGTGAATACACCTTGTTCGTCAGCATGAAGACGCCGACCGTCGCCATGCCGATGGCCGCCGCGCCGAGCCGACGGCGCACGCCGAGGTAACTGATCGTGACGAGCCCGGCCGCGAGCAATCCGGCGGCCGCGACGTTGGCCACCTGGGCCGGATCGCCGACGGTCCAACGGCCACCCCACGGCGGGGAGGTCACCCACGACAGCAGACTCCCCCAGGTCGCGTGGCGGGCACCTTGGAACCGCGCGGGGTACGACCACCCGTCCCACGACGCGACGGCGATGGGGACGTTGATCGCCAGTGTCACGACCACCGCGCCGACCACGAGTCGGATCGCGCCGCGTCGGTCACCGTCGAACCAGCGCTTCGCCGCCAACGGTGGGATCAAGAGCCCGGGGAACACCTTCGCCGACATCCCGAGGGCGAGCCACGCCCCGGCAGCGCCGTCCGAGCCCGACTCGAAGGCAGTGATCCCCAAGACCAACGGGACCATCGCGACGAGATCCCAATTGTGGAACGCGTAGAGCGCCACCGGGAGACCGACGACCCAACGCGTGAGCCGGGGCGTGTCGTACCTGCCGAGGAGGCCGGTCATGACGAGCGCGAGGGCCGCGCTGAAGAGCGCGGTCAGGAGGAAGAACCAGCCGGCGGTGCGCCCGAACAGTGCCACGAGGTACGCGAGGAGCCCGATCACCGGTGGGTACTCGACCGGACGATCGATGTACGGCAGGGAGTGAGGACCGAGTCTCCACGCGAAGAACCGCCCCGGGATGTCGCCCAGCGCGGTGTGACCGCCGTGCCGATAGATCGCCAGCTGCAGGAGTCCCGCGACGCAGAGGGTCGCGACGGTGCACGTATAGGCAGCTCGGGGCGACATTCGCGACCGAGCACCTGCCATGGAACCGACAGTACGCCACGCGACCCTTCTCACCGGTTCGGGCCATGGCCACGGAACTCGAAACCCGTGCCGCGGGCTACGCGTCGACGTGCATCGCCTCGAACTCGTCGACGGTCATGAGCACCGAACGGGCCTTGGAACCCTCGCTCGGCCCGACGATGCCCTTCTGTTCCAGGAGGTCCATCAATCGACCGGCGCGGGCGAATCCCACCCGCAGCTTGCGCTGGAGCATCGACGTCGAACCGAGCCCGCTGCGCACCACCAGTTCCATGGCCTCGGCGAGCAGATCGTCATCGTCGTCGTCACCGCCGCGACCGCTCCCGCCGCCACTCCCACTCGAGACGTCACCCTGGAGTCCTTCGACGTACTGCGGCGTCTGCACCTGACGACGCCAGTGCGCCACCGCCTTGCGGACACATTCCTCGTCGACCCACGAACCCTGGATGCGCTGGGCACGCGACGACGACGCGGACATGAGCAGCATGTCGCCGTGGCCGATCAGCTTCTCTGCGCCCGGCTGGTCGAGGATCACCCGCGAGTCGGCGAGCGTGCTCACCGAGAACGCGAGCCGGCTCGGCACGTTGGCCTTGATGACCCCGGTGATGACGTCGACCGACGGCCGTTGGGTGGCGATGACGAGGTGGATGCCGACGGCCCGTGCCATCTGCGCGATTCGGCAGACGCTCGCTTCCACGTCTCGTGCCGCGACCATCATGAGATCGTTCAACTCGTCGACCACGATCACGATGAACGGCAACCGCTCGTAGGTGCGACCGCCGTGCGGGTCGGGGCTCTCCGCCGTCGGCAGGTCCCCCCGGTCGTACATCGCGTTGTAGCCGGTGATGTCGCGCACCCCGGCCTCGGCGAGGAGGTCGTAGCGCAGGTCCATCTCGCGGACCGCCCACTCGAGCGCGTTCGCCGCCTTCTTCGGGTTGGTGACGACCTCGGTGAGGAGGTGGGGCAGCCCGTTGTACTGGCCGAGCTCCACGCGCTTGGGGTCGACGAGGATCAGGCGCACCTGCTCCGGTGTGCAGCGCATGAGGATCGACGTGATGAGGCTGTTGATACAGCTCGACTTCCCGGCGCCGGTCTGGCCCGCGATGAGCAGGTGCGGCATCTGGGCGAGGTTGATCATGTGCGAGTGGCCCGCGATGTCGCGGCCGAGTCCGACCTCGAGCGGATGCGTGGCCTGCGCGGCCTCGCTCGACATCAGGATGTCGCCGAGGGTGACGAGCTGACGGGTCTTGTTCGGGACCTCGACGCCGATCGCGCTGCGGCCGGGGATGGGCGCGAGGATCCGCACGTCGGGACTGGCCATCGCGTACGCGATGTCGTGGCTCAACCCGGTGACGCGGTTGACCTTGACGCCCGGTGCCAGCTCCAGTTCGTAACGGGTGACGGTCGGCCCGACGGTCATGCCGATGAGATTGGCGTCGACGCCGAAGTCCTTGAGCGTGGCCTGGAGGACCTCGCCGCCCTGCTCGACCGCGCGGGTGTCCATCGCCTTGGCCGCACTGCGCTTCAGCAGATCGCGCGGCGGCAGCGTCCAGTCGCCGTGGCCGTAGGCGGTGAGGTCGATCGCCATCTGGCCCTTGGCGTCCTCGCGGACCATGACCTCGACGGGCTCGTCTTCGTCCTCGTCTTCGTCCTCGACGTACTCCGCCGCGATCGGTTCCTCGTCTTCGTCTTCGTCCTCGTCCTCGTAGCCGACCTCCTCGAACGCGTCCTCGGGTTCGACGAGATCGAGGACCGGTTCGTCGGCGATGGACTCGACGGTCGTCCGGCGCGACGGCAGGGGCCGCCGGTCGGTCTCGCCGTCGTCGGATTCACCGTCGCCCGTGGCGCGCAGCTCGAGCCCGCGCACGATCAGTTCCTTGACGTGGACCGCACCGTGACCGATCGACGCGGCGACGCCCCGGATCGATGTCCCGGGCGCGAGCAGGAGGCCGAAGCCCAAGAGGGCGACCAGCACCACTGCGGCGCCGACGGTGCCGAGTCCGGCCGCGAGCGGCGCGCCGATCAGCCCACCGAAGTATCCACCGGCGTCACGCAACGCCTCGACCGGGCCCGAGAGCGCGGGTGTGCCCCCGAAGACGTGCATCAGGCCGGCCGCCGCGATGACCACGAGCCCGACACCGATGCCGACGCGCATGGGCGCGGCGGCCGGTTCGTCCGCATCGGGACGACGCCACAGCGACAGCACCGCGAACGCGATCAGCGACACGGGCACCAGGAATGCGCCGTTGCCGAGCAGCGCGGTCAGACCGTCGCCGAGCGCGGCACCGACCGGGCCGGTGAGGTCGGTCGCGAGGGCGAGTCCGGAGAGCAGGCCCACCACCATCACGCCGATGGCGAGTGCGTCCCCGCCGTGTCCGCGGAGTTGGGTCTTGGCCGCCTCGCGGACCCGTGAGGTCTTCTCGACCGGGGCCCGCTTCGAGCGCTTCGCCGGCTTCGACTTCCCCCGACTCGACGCGCCTCGACTCGACTTGGGGGCACTCGAACGGCTGCGTGCTTTGGTGGTCGCCACCAAATCAACGTAACACCGACAACATCAGCAACACTGACATCTCCGCTTCCGTCCGCCCAAAACCGGAGGTTCCGGAGCAACCGGACGGCCCGGCCGAAATGCCGCCCCGATCACCCGGGGTTTCCCGGCGATTTCCGGCGATTTCGGGCGAGGAGTTCAGTCCAGCCGCTTGACGAAGAGGTCGTGGCGTTCGTGGATACGCATCCCGGCCGATTCGTACACCGCGAGCAGGCCGGCATCGGCCCCGTGGTCGAGCGACACGATCACCCGCATCTGGCCCCGTTCGCGTAAGGCACCGAACGCAGCCCGCAGGAGCGCGGGTCCGATCCGGCGGCCTCGGTGGCCGGCCCGGACCCCGACCGTCGACGTGTATCCGGTCGGGCCGACGTCGTACACGAGGATCGCGGCAACGATTTCGGAGCCGTCGACCGCGACCCGCCAGAGCGTCGGGTCGAACGCCGGATGATCGAACCGGCTCTGGAGCCACTCCTCCATCCGGGGCGACGAGAACCGGCCGTGGTTCCCGAACGCGTCCCGCCACACCGCGCGCACCGCGGCTTCGTCGGCCGGCACGAACGGCCGGATGGTGACTCCGTCGGGCGCGGGCGAGTCGTCGGCGGCCGCGTCGGCGAGATCGACCCTCATGCGCAGTACCGACCGGGCCCGGAGGAATCCGCGCCGTTCCAACAGCTTGCGCTTGTACTCGTTGGCACTGGATGCGAACACGCCGAGTGCCATGCCCCGCCCCGCGCACAACTCCTCGGCCCGGGCCTCGACGAGTCCGAGCAGCTGGCCCCCGAGCCCGCGTCCCGAATACTCCGGCAGCACGTACGCGTCGGCGTCGATCTCCCGGTCGACGACGGCCTCCCACACGTAGCCGTACCCGATGACGCGACCGGTGGGACCGTTCAGCACCCAGGCGTCGTGTTCGAGATCGAACCGCGGGCGCAGCCAGTCGTCGAGCAGGTCCTGTTCGGTGAAGTTCGGTTCACCGAAGTCGGCGATGTCGAGGGCCTGGACGACCTTGGCGATCGCGCTCGCGTCCCTCGGGGCCGGAGCGCGCACGACGTAACCCGTCGGGAACTCGGCCATCAGAGCGCAGACGCGTAGCCGCCGTCGACCGGATAGACCTGCCCGGTGATCCACTCGGCCGCGTCGCTGCAGAGCAGCACCGCGAGTGGCGCGGAGTCGTCGACGCGACCGACGCGACCAACGGGATAGTTGCGAGCCAGCTTCGCTTCCAGCTCCGGCTGGTGTTCGATCGCCGCCGCCAGCAGGCCGTGGTTCATGGTGCCGAGGGCGATGCAGTTGACGGTCACGCCGTCGCGTCCGACCTCGGCGGCCAGCCCGCGGGAGAAGCCCATCGCCGCGGCCTTGGCCGCGCCGTACACGACCTGCTTGCGTTCCCCCTTGCGGCCCGCGTCCGAGACGATCGTGAGGATCCGGCCCCATTGCGACTCGATCATGAACGGCAGGTACGCGCGCGTCACGTGCAGCACCGCCGCGAGGTTCAGGCGCAGCAGCGGGTCCCAGTCCTCGGGCCCGGACTCCACGAACGACTTGACCGTGAATCCCTCGGCGGGGATGCCGGCGTTGTTGACGAGAATGTCGACCGCGCCGGTCTCGGCGACCAACCGGGCGACCTGTTCGGGATCGCACACGTCGGCGATCACCGGCGACGCCTCACCGTGCTCCGCGGCGATCTCCGCGCACACCGCCTCGGCCCGGTCGGCGAACAGGTCGTTGACCCAGATGCGCGCACCGGCGCGCGCCATCTGGATGGCGATCGCGCGTCCGACGCCGCCACCGCCCCCGGTGACCAGGGCCGACCGTCCGGCGATGAAGTTCGACCAGTCGCGGATCACGGTTCGACCGCTCAGACTTCGAGCACGACGGGGATGACCGCCGGGCGCCGCTTCGTCCGCTCGGTGATGAACTTGCCCAGGGCGCGCCGGGCGTTGCGGCGCACGGTCTCGAAATCGGTGGATCCACCTTCGATCGCGCTCAGCACCGCCTGACGGACGGCTTCCTTCGCCTCTTCGAGCAGTTCTTCGGCCTCCGGCGCGTAGACCCAACCCTTGGTGACGATCTCGGGCCCGTTCACGATCTCGTTCTTGCGGCGGTCGACGGTCACGAAGACCACGACGACGCCCTCCTCGGCGAGTTGGCGCCGGTCGCGCAGCACACCCTGGCCGATGTCGCCGACGATGCCGTCGACATAGGTGTACCCGGAGGGCACCGCGTCGAGCTGCACGGTCATGCCCTCGTCGGTGATGGTGATCGCGTCACCGTCCTCACAGACCATCACGTGGCTCGGATCGACGCCCGAGTCCTCGGCCAACTCGGCATGGTGGACCATGTGGCGGAACTCACCGTGCACCGGGACGAACCAGTCGGGCTGCACCAGGTTGAGGATGAACTTCAACTCTTCCTGCGACGCGTGGCCCGACACGTGCACCGGCGCGTTGCCGTCGTGGATCACCGTGGCGCCGGCCCGGTAGAACGCGTCGATCACCCGGCTCACGTTGCTCTCGTTGCCGGGGATCGCGTGCGCGGAGATGATGACGATGTCGCCGTTGCCGACCTTCACGTACTTGTGCTCACCCGACGCCATGAGCGCGAGCGCGCTCATGGGCTCACCCTGGGAACCGGTGCAGATCACGCACAACTCACCGGGCGGGTACTTGGTGGCTTCGTCGATGTCGATGACGCGGTCGGCCGGGACGTCGATCATGCCGAGTTCGCGCGCGAGCGTGACGTACTTGCCCATCGACCGGCCCACGAACGCCACCCGCCGACCGCTCGCGATCGCGGCCAAGGCGACCTGCTGCACCCGGTGGAGGTGCGACGCGAAGCTCGCGACGATGACGCGCTTGCCTTCGTGCTCACGGAAGAGCGACCGCATCGCGGTTCCCACCGTCGATTCCGACGGGGTGAAGCCGGGCCGCTCGGCATTCGTGCTGTCCGACAGCAAGAGCCGCACCCCACCTGGTCGGGAGGCGATCTCACCCAGGCGGGACAGGTCGGTGCGGCGGCCGTCGACGGGCGTGAGGTCGAGTTTGAAGTCGCCGGTGTGCAGGAGCGTGCCCTGGGGCGTGTGGTACGCCGCCGCGAACGCGTGGGGCACCGAGTGGGTCACGGGAACGAACTCGACGTCGAAGGGGCCGATCATGCGCCGCTCGCCGTCGGCGACCGGGATGAGTTCGGTGCGCTTGAGCAGGCCCGCCTCCTCGATGCGCGACTTCGCCATGCCGAGCGACAGCGGCGAGCCGTAGATCGGGAACGAGAGTTCCCGCAGCAGGAAGGAGAACCCGCCGGCGTGGTCCTCGTGGCCGTGGGTCAGGATCGCACCCTCGACATCGCCGGCGCGCTCGCGGAGATAGGTGAAGTCGGGAAGCACGAGATCCACGCCCGGCATGTCGACCTCGGGGAACATGATCCCGCAGTCGACGATGAGGATCCGGCCCGCGACCTCGATACAGAAGCAGTTACGGCCGATCTCACCGAGACCGCCGAGGAAAACGATACGTACCGGGTCCGCCACGGGCGCAGGCTACCCGGTGGGTGCGCCAGTTCCTCACGCCGCCCCAAACCGGACGAACGCGACCCCGACGAACGCGCCGCGCGTCGGCGCGCGCTCGTCACGCCGGGCGAACGTCGACCCGGGTGTCGTTGAAGCACGCGCCGCCCGCGAGGTCCGAGACCGTGTCGGGCACCAGCGCGTTGGCAGTGAGCCGTTCGGCGAAGTCGCGGCACCACGAACCCTTGGGCATCGACACGACGCCGGGCCGCAGCGAGGGATCAACCCGCACGATCGTGGTGAGCCCGGCCCGGTCGTTCTCCACCCGCACCTGCTGGCCGTCGACGAGACCCCGAGCGGTCGCGTCGTCCGGGTGCAGCTTCACTGCCGGATCCGCCGGCTGGAACTCGCCGAAGATGGAGTTGATCGTCTTCGCGGTGGCGGGCGTGATCAACGTCAGCGGGTACGGGTCGTCGAGTTCGACGTAGCGCGGCAGCCCGAGCTCGTGCATCTCGGCCAGGTGGGCGCGGGCATCGGCGTGAGTCGGGAAGGTGTCTCGGAACTGCACCGTGCCCCCGGCGGGTCGCGTCGGGCGCGCGCCGTCGTAGGTCCCGTCGTCGCCCAGGCACCGCGCCAGGATCTCGGCGCGGCCGACGGAGAACCGGGTCAGGTCGTAGCCCATCCGCCCGGCCAGGTCCGCGGCGACCTCGTTGTTGGATCGGCTCTCCCCGACCGGCGCGATCAGGGCCGGTGTCTCCTGCAGGGTGTAGGAGCCGTACGACGCGGCGAGGTCGTGGGTCTCGAAATGCGTCGTGGCCGGCAGCACGACATCGGCGAAGCGCGCGGTGTCGGTCATGACCTGCTCGTGCACGACCGTGAACAGGTCCTCGCGTGCCAGCCCCGCGAGCACCGCGGTCTGATGCGGATTCGTCGCCGCGAGATTGGATCCCTGCACGAAGAGCACACGGATCGGCGGGCTCAGATTGGGGTCGCACAGCGCGGCCCCGAAGGTGTTCATGTTGAAGGCACGGGGCCGGCGCCGGTCCTCGGGCGTCTCGGGCTCACGGGCGTCCCACGCGAGCGGCGTTGCCTCCCCCAGGCTCGCCAGCACGCCGGCACCCGGTACCCCGAACTGTCCGGCCAACACGGGCAGCGCCATCACCGCGATGCACGCGGAGCCGCCGTTGCGATTCCGCTCGAGTCCCCACCCCGGTCGCATCAGCGCCGGGCGGATGGTGCCGAGCATGGTGGCTAGTTCGGTGATACCGGCGGCGGGAACGTCGCAGATCTCGGCCGCCCGCGCCACCGGGTACGCATCGGCCGCGGCCAGGAACTCCTCGACGCCGGTCGCGTGCTGGGCCAGGAACTCGGAGTCGAGGAGGTCACGGGTCGCGAGTTCGCGGGCCACCGCGTACGCGAGCACCACGTCGGTGCCGGGGCGGACCGCGAGGTGCAGATCGGCGCGGCGCGCCGACGCCGTCGCGCGCGGGTCGACGACCACCACCTTGGCCCCGAACTCGCGCTGTGCGCGCGTCACCAGCGGCGGGAAGTGCGTGTTCGAGACGGTCGGGTTCGCACCCCAGAGGACGATCAGCCGGGAGTGGATCACATCGAGCGGGTCGGCCGAGAACATCGACCCGAAGAGCGAGAAGTACGCGGCGCTGTACGTGGCCGCGCACACGGTGTGGCGCACCCGACTCGCCCCGAAGCGCTTCCAGAACCGTTCGCCGGCCTCGTCCTGCAGGAGCGGTGCCGACGAGTTGTAGACGTACGGCACGACCGACTCCGGGCCGGCGGTCTCCTCGGCGCGCTGCAGGTTGGCGACGATCGATTCCATCGCCTCGTCCCAACTCGCGGCACGGAACTCACCTGCGCCCTTCGGCCCGGTGCGGATCAACGGCGTGAGGATCCGCTCCGGCGCGTAGACGCGCTGCGCGTGGTGCTTGACCTTCTGGCAGATGAAGCCGTCGGTCAACGGGTTCCCCGGTGCAGCGTCGACCTTGGTGATCCGACCGTCGGTCACGCTCACGGTGAGCGAACACGTATCCGGACAGTCCAACGGACACGCGGTGATGTGGTCGACAACCGCCATGGGCGCAGTCTCCCACCGGATCGGCGGGATCAGGTGCGGATTCTCACGAACCCAGGATCAGGGGGCCCGAGGACGGCCCGGTGTCGGCCGCGCCCCACACCTCGAAGCTCAACCCCCGACGGGCGAGCCGGTGCCACTGGGTTCGGCCGAAGTCGACACGGAACGACCGCGGTTCTCCGGGCGCGAGGCTCACGTACGCGCCACCGACGATCTCGCCGCCCGAACGGATCGCGAGAATCGCGTCGCAGCGGTCGGCGGTCAACGCCGAACACCGGACCGCCACCGCGGCCCGGTGATGGTGCACCCGCAACGTCGGCGCCACGACGAGCGGAGGCCGGAACGACTCCTGGCGGGCGTCGAGCACCGCCTGCAGTTGCCGTGGCTTGCCGGTGATGAGCCCGTCGACACCGAGGTCGAGCAACCGGTTCCACTCGGACGCGACATCGTCGTCGTTGCCGTTGAACCACACCCACACCGCGAGGTGCGCGGCGTGCGCATCGTCGACGAACTGTTGCGAGACGACGTCGATCCCGGAATACACCGGCGGCACCTGCAACGACGCGCTCCCGGGCAACTCGGTGCGGGGACCGACGAACCAGTTCGTCGTCGCGGTGAGCCCAGGACTGGTGACCACGGTCGGGGCCAGCGCCCGGAAGTGGGCGAGGATCGTGTCGTCGAACGAGACGACCACGATGCGGGACGCGTGCGGCGATGCGTTCAGCACGGCGGCGAGCGCCTCCGCGGTCGCCATGCCGTCGGGCCCGTCCTTGATCTCCACGTCCATGATGCGGTCCGGGAACCGGTCGAGCATCTGTTGGAACGTCGGGATCGCGAAGTCGGCCCGGGAGGAGCCCCGCGGCGCCGGCCGGGCACCGGTGCGGACTCCTCGCAGGGTGTACTCACCGACCGGACGGTCGTGGCAGCTCCAACAGTTGGGCACGAACCAGTAGGCGTTGTCGAGGGCCTGTAATTCCGCGGCGGTGAGGTCGCGAACCGGTCCGGTGCCGTTCGTCGTGCGATCGAGGGTGTCGTCGTGGATCACCATGAGCTGGTGGTCCTTGCTCAGCCGGAGATCCATCTCCAGCATGTCGGCACCCCCGGCCACCGCCTGGCGGTACGCGTACATCGTCTCGTGGGGTGCCTCGAGATCGCCACCCGCGTGCGCGATGTTCAGCGGCCGGCGCGCGAGCCACGGGCTGACGTCGGGCGGGGGCGGCGGCGGTGGACCGAACGAGATCGGCGCACCGGCGCCGACGAAGTTCACGGACTCGGTCACGATCTGGGCGACGACGATGGCGCACGCGGTCACCGAGCAGTCGACCGTTCCGACGCCGCCCGCGGTCAAGGTGAAGCTGCTGCGCAACTTGTAGTCGGTGGACAGGTTGCCCGCCGCGTCGGCGTGCGTGAACACACCCGGCGCAGTCGTGACATCGCAGTTGTCGAGTGCACTCGACAGGGTGATGGGCTGGTCGAGCACCTGGGCTCGACACTCGCTCACGGCCCAGTCGTTGAGCGCCGGGGTCTCGACGAACCCGGTCCCGGCGACGGTGACCGTCTGCCCGTCGGCCAGACCCGAGGTGGGCGTCACCGTGACGGCGTGGACCACAGCCGCCGGCCCGGGCGCGGTCGCGCCGTAGGCGGGCACCGAGCCGACCACACCGGCGGATCCGAGCGCGACAACGGCCCCGAGCCACAGGACTCGGAGCCGCTGACGAGATCTCACGCGGGGAGGTCTACGCGGTGGCGCGGTCCCGTGCAACCTCGTCGAGGTCCGCGTACTCGGTCTCGGTGTCGGCCCAGTCCTCGAACTGGATCACGCCGAGGTCGGTGAAGCGATCACGCAACCACCCGTCACCGGCGTCGAGCAATCCGAGCTTCTTGCAGTTCGGGACGATCTTCGAGAAGAGGATGTTCTGGAACTGCTGGCGGCTCGGGTCCTGGAGCACGAGCGTGAGGGCTTCCTTCACGTCGACCCCCATCCGCTCCCAGACCTCCTGCTGGAGGAACCGGTCACGCATGCGCACGGCGGCCTCGAACGCGAACTCCTG
>JBBSBV010000016.1:0-92590 GCA_038250905.1 Acidimicrobiia bacterium | reverse complement strand
TGGTCGGGAAGGCGGGATTTGAACCCGCGACCCCCTGCTCCCAAAGCAGGTGCGCTGCCAAGCTGCGCCACTTCCCGAATCCCCGACACTAGAACCCGGACGCCCGGCGGCCGGCAGTGGTTGCGAACCCGGCGCGTTCAGGGGGTGCGGTAGACCCGGGCGGCCCCGACTCGGTCGACGACCGGGAGCCGGTAGCTGGTCGTCGCGACGATGCACGTTGCGTGGTAGCGCTGCGCGATGGACACGATCTGGTTGCGACTCAGTGCGTTGTACGCGCCGCGCAACGATTCGAGGTCCCCGCCTCGACGACCCGCGATGCGTCCCGGCGACGCCCCGTCGAAGAAGTACCGCGGGCCGCCGACGAGTGCGAACACACGATGTTGCCAACCCGCGACGTCGTCGTACCGGATGGCCTGCCAGTTGACGACCACCGCGCGTTCGGTGGCCATGAAGGCATCCTGTCGATCGACCGGGACGAGGCACCGGGTGCTTGCCGGGGTGTGATCCCGGATCCAGTGGAACGCGTCGAGTTCGTTGTCGGCGTTGGTCCAGGCCGCGATGGTCCTGGAGACCATCCGCGGGCCCGCGATCACCGGTGCCGTGACGATCGTGGCCACGACCAGGCCGAGGACGGCGAGGTGGACCGAACGCCGTCGCCACCACTGGATCCCGGGTTCGGTCGCGCGGCGCAGGTCGACCTCCTGCATCAGGTTGACGAAGAAGACGAGCGGGACGAGCAATGGCCCGACGCGCAACGGCGAGAGAAGGAGGAACGACCACCAGTGCAGCGCCCGCGCGACGAACGCGGCCGCGACCGCGACGAGCGTGATGCCCTGCACCCCGAGCAGCACTCGCGGTGCGAAGCGGGCGGGGGTGCGGTGGGACCACCACCAGTTCGCGCCGAACATCCCCGCGAGCACCACGACGTGGAGGACGATCTGCGGCCCGACGAACCGTGCGCCGTCGAAAAACGGGTCGGTGTGTTGGGGAACTGCTTCGATCACGAGGAACCGCGACAGGGCCGCGGTCTGGTGTCCGGCCGCCATGGCCCCACCGATGATCCCGGGAAGCGCGACGACCGCGCCGACGGGCGCCCAACGGAGCGCGGCGGCGCGGGTTTCTCGGAGCGCGACGAGCGTCAGACCAAGACCGATCCCGGCCCACAGTCCGACGCCGGGGTGGAAGCTCACCGTCGCCCCGAGCAGCACCATCGCCGCGGGAAGGCGCCGGTCGACCGCGGCGATCAGCGCCGCGACCAGGAAGCAGTACCCGACGGTCTTGGCCTCGAATGTCCCGAGCATCCAGTCGCCACCCATGAACGCCTGGTTGGCGAAGAGCCACAGCCCGATGCCGACGGCGGCCGCCGTGACCGACGCGCCCAGCCGGGTCCCGAGCTTCACGAGGAGCCAGGCGAGCACGCTCCACGACACCAGCCGTCCTATCCAGCCGAAGAGTGGCAGGGGAAGGGCGGCCGCAAGCCAACCGAATGCGTGGTCGAAGACCCAGTGCTCGGTGAACGGGCCACGGAGGGTCCAGTCGAGTCCCAGATAGTGGCCGTCGCCGGCGTGGCGGACGAGTGGGAGGTACAGCTCCTCGGACAGGCGGGGGACCGGCGCGCCGTAGAGCACCAGCGTGAACAGCACCAGGATCGCGGCAGCCCCCACCGCGTGGCGCGGCGGCGGGTTCGTCGGTCTCAGTCGGTCCGGGTGCACGCGCGCCTCCGTTGCGCACACTACGCGGCCCGGTCGGGAGCGGGCCGCGGTCCCGACCGCACGGGGATGACCCTGGTCACAGCCACGGAAAGTGGGCCGTACGACTCAAGATCCCACGCAAAGTGACCGACACCTATGGGGAATCTTCGGGCGAAGAAGGGGTCTTCGGCATGCGCCGAGCAATGGGTCGTCGCGTCGCGACTGCGATGGTCACCACCATCATGGTCATGGCCGCGGTTTCCGCAGTCACGCTGTCCACCCGGTCGACGGCCGGAGCCGTTTCGGCCGCCGGTTCCGACATCGCGCAACGCGCCGGACTCTCGGCCGGCCCCGGCATCCTGTGGGAATCCGACGCCGACCAGGCCGCCGACCTCGACGCGATCGCCGCGTCGGGCGCGAAGTGGATCAACATCGACATCGACTGGAACAGCATCCAGTACGACGGCCCGACCACCTGGCGGTGGAACGTGGCGACGGACCGGGTCGTGCTCGCGGCACGGGCGCGCGGACTCAACATCATCGGCACCGCGGCGTACAGCCCACCGTGGGCCCGCACGGCCGACTGTCCGCCGGGAGAGTTGCACTGCCTCGCCGCCAACCCCGCCGACTACGGGAACTTCGTGGGCGCCGCGGCGGCCCGGTACGGCTCGCAGTCGCCGATCGCCCGTCTCCGCGGCACCGTCAACGTGTGGCAGATCTGGAACGAACCCAACCACCAGGAGTTCTCCCAGCCGCGGCCCGACCCCGATCGCTACACCGCCATGCTGATGTCGGCGTACGTCGCGGCCAAGGCGGCGGATCCGGCCACGACGATCCTGACCGGCGGCACCGCACCGGCACCGGACGCCGCGGACGGCACCGAATACTCACCGCTCACCTGGCTCCGCGACCTCTACGCCCGCGGCGCGCACGGTTACTTCGACGGCGTCGGCCACCACCCCTACATGTTCCCCACGAACCCACTCGATGCCCACGACTGGAACGCGTTCACCCAGACCCAGATGCTCTACGACGTGATGGTCGCCAACGGCGACGCGGCGAAGAAGGTGTGGGGCACCGAGATGGGTGCACCGACCGGCACTGACCCACAGGCACTCACCGAAGCGCAACAGACCCAATGGGTCCACGACTACTACCTCGGGTGGAACACAACGTTCCGCGCCTTCACCGGCCCGCTGATCTGGTTCCAGCTGCGCGACGCCGGGTCGAACATCGCGAACCGGTGGGAGAACCTCGGCCTGGAACATGTCGACGGCACGGCGAAGCCCGGCTACGCGGCGTACCAGCAGGTGATGAGCGGCGGCGTCCAGACCACCGCCGGTGACCTGAAAGGTCTCGCGATCCCGAAACCGGGCCGACGGGTCGTCGCCAACCCGAACGGCGGCTATTACACGATGGCTTCCGACGGCACGGTGACCGCGTACGACGGCGCGCCGTACTTCGGGTCACCGAAGTTTCCCGGTGGCCTGGCGCGCGGTTTGGCGGTGATGCGCGACGGGCTCGGGTATCTGGTCCTCGACGGTTTCGGCGGGGTGCACAAGTTCGGCTCGGCGGCCACCGGCGTCATGGCGCGTCGTTCGAGTACCTACTTCGGGTGGGACATCGCCCGAGACATCACCCTGACGCCGAACGGGCGCGGCTACTCGGTGCTCGACGGTTTCGGTGGCGTTCACACCGGAGGGAGCGCGCCGGTCTACCACCTCGGGTATTGGCCCGGATGGGACATCGCCCGATCGTTCGCGTACTCACCGACGGGGAGCGGCGCGTATCTGCTCGACGGCTTCGGTGGCGTGCACGTCGGCGGTGATGCGGTGCCGCGCTCGACCGGATACTGGGCCCCCTACGACATCGCCCGGGGGCTGGTCATCGCGCCCGACAACCGGGGTTACGGAGTGGTCGATGCCTACGGCGGCGTCCATCGATCGGGGAGCCTGCCGGGCGTGAAGAACAACTGGGCGCGCTGGACGTGGCTGCACGCCGGCGGTGTCGCGCTGGTCAACCGCGGGTACGTCGTCGCGAGCTGACCACGACCGCACCGATCAGTTGTCGCGCACGGGAAGGCGCCGGAGCGCCTGGGCGGCCGTCCGCATGAGCAAGGTGGCCGCGAACGTGAGCCCGCCGAAGCCGAGCACCCACAAGGTCTCGCGGATCGCTTCCGCATGCGTACTTCCGGCGGCGACCAGCAGCAGTGCGGACGCGGCCGCCCCGCTGCCCCCGATGAAGACCACGAGCGCGCGGTCGACCCACTGGTCGACCACGACGCGATCCTCCCCGGCGTAGCGCTCGGTCCGGAGGGTCAGCCGACCACCGCGCAACTGCCCGGCGATGGCCTCGGCGTGTTCGGGGAGGGTGCGGAGCGAGGGGAGCGCGCGGATCAACTCGCGCTGCATCACTTCCTCCGGGGTGCCGAACGTCGACGTCGCGTCGGCCTTGGCCAGTTCCTGACCCGCCCCGGCGAAGTCGAAGCCGGGACTGATCACGCCGAGCGTGCCCTCGAGCGTGATCAACGACCGAGAGAGCAACGACAACGAACTCGGGATCTGCAGACCGTGGCGGTCCATGGTCTCGAGCACCTCGCGGATCAACTTCGGGTCGAAGCCGCTCCCCATCTCCGACATCACTGCGCCGAGATCGGACTCGAGTGCGCGCAGGTCGGTGGACTCGTCGTCGCTCGCGAGGTGGCGGACCCCACGCGCGACGAGCGCGGGATCCTGCAGCCCCATCCCGAGCGCGATTCCCTGGAGACCTTCGAGCACCGCGGGGGCGATGCGACCGACCGCGCCGAAGTCGAGGAGCCAGAGTTGTCCCTCGGGTGAGATGAAGACGTTCCCGGGATGCGGGTCGGCGTGGTAGAGGCCGTCCTGGAGGATCTGCTGCAGGAACGAGCGCAGGAGCCGGCGCGCCAGCTCCTCCCGTGGGACTCCGCAACTCGCGATTGCGTCCACGTCGTCGACGCTGGTCCCGGGCACCTCGCCCATGACGAGGACCGTGTTGGTGCTCAGGGTCGAATAGATCTCGGGGACGCGCACGGCACCGTCACCGTCGGCGAGGTTCCGCGCGAACTTCCGGACCGAGTTCGCCTCTTGGCGATAGTCCAGTTCTGCTTCGATGCCTCTGATCAACTCGTCGGCGAGGCTCGCGGCGCCGATCCGACGCGCGGCGTCCACGCGACGTTCGAGTTGCCGGGCGAGGAGCCGCATCACCGACGCGTCGCGGCGCACGAGATCGGGTACGCCCGGTCGTTGGACCTTGACGACCACGGCCTCACCCGTCACGAGCGTGGCGCGGTGGGTCTGGCCGATCGACGCGGCGGCGAGCGGTGACCATTCGAAGCTCGCGAACGCGATATCGGCCGGCTCACCCAGCGCGTCCTCGACCGCGGTGCGGACTTCGGCCTCCGGAATGGGACGGACGTCGGAACGCAGGTGTGCGAGTTCGGTGGTCAGCGCGTCCGGGAGGATGTCGGTCCGGGTGGATGCGATCTGTCCGAACTTCACCATCATCCCGCCCGCGTCCTCGAGCGTGAGTCGCACCCGGTGCGCGAAGTCGGCGGAGTCGAGAGCCTGGGCGGAGTGGTAGCGGACGTGGACGAGGTTGTGCCGGCGCGCGTCGCGGACCAACTCGCGGAGTCGACCCCACGGCGCGAGCGCATTGCGCGTCGTGCGGATGGGGTGGGTGATGTCCCGTCGGAGCGAGCGGCGCGGCGTGTCCCGGGTGGAGCGGGTGACGAGATCGAGGACGATCGCCACGGGCATCGCGATCACGACCCCGAAGAAGATGGTCATCGGCACGCCCGGCGCGGCTCCCGGATCCCGGTTCAGGATCAGGCCGGTGGTGAGCAGTCCGCCGACCCAGCCGACGACCGCGACGATCGTCGACCGCCAACGGCCGAGGTGGATCCCGAGCACCCGGGAACTCAGCCAACCGATCGCTGCGATCCACGGGACGATGAGGAACAGGAACTCGAGAATGTCGACGGTGATGTTGACGTCCATGGTGCCTGTCTCGAATGGGCCGGTCGGGTCCGGCACGCTACCGGCTGACGTATTGAGGCGCGCGGGTGTCCGACGCCCGCGCTCCCGACCACTATCCCGGGATCACAGGGGGGCACGGGTAAGGTGACCGACCCTTATGGACACGTCGATCGAGCCCCTCGAGGGCAACAAAGTCAAGCTGCTCATCGCCATCTCCGAGCAGGAGTTCGAGCCGGCGATCAACGCGGCATTCCGCAAGCTCGCCCAGGAGGTGCGGATCCCCGGTTTTCGACCGGGCAAGGCACCCCGCAAGCTGCTCGAGGCGCGCTTCGGCCCCGACGTCGCACGCGAGCAGGCGCTCAAGGACGGTCTGCCCGAGTTCTACGCGGACGCAGTGACGTCCGAGTCGATCGACGTGATCGCACCGCCGGAGATCGAGATCACCGCCGGCGAGGAGTCGGGTCCGATCGAGTTCGTCGCGGTCGTCGAGACCCGCCCCGAGGTCCGCCTCGCCGGGTACGACGAGTTGCGCGTGCAACTCGACTACACCCCGATCGGTGACGAGGACGTCGACCGCCAGGTCGACGCGCTGCGCGAGCGGTTCGCCGACCTCGAGGACACCGACGACGCGCTGGCCGACGGCCTGTACGCGTCGATGGATCTCAGCGCGGAGATCGACGGCGAACCCGTGGACGCCCTGAGCGCAACCGACCTGCTGTACGAGGTGGGCTCCGAAGGTCTGGTGCCCGCGCTCGACGAGAAGCTGCGCGGCGCCACCGCCGGTGCGGTGCTCGAGTTCACCGACTCGCTTCCGGAGCGGTTCGGCGAGCAGGCCGGCACCGAGGTCACGTTCCGCGCCGAGGTCAAGGAAGCGAAGCGCAAGGTGCTTCCCGCACTCACCGACGAGTGGGTGACCGAGAACACCGAATCGGAGACCGTCGACACCCTGCGTGACGAGTCCCGGCGGCGCATGGAACTCATGGGCAAGCTCCAGGCCCAGATGAGCATGCGGGACAAGGTGCTCGAGGAGCTCTCGAGTCTGGTGCCGATCGAGGCGCCGGAACCGCTCGTGGCCCAGGAGATGGAACAACGCCTGCACGACCTCATGCACCGGGTGCAGTCCCAGGGCATGTCGATCCCGCAGTGGTTGGGCGCCACCGGCCAGGACCAGACCCAGTTCCTCGCCGAGATCCGCGCCGGCGCGGAGAAGGCGGTGCTGGCCGACCTCGCGTTGCGGGCCGTCGTGAACCAGGAGTCGATCGAAGCGTCCGAGGAGGACGTCGACCGCGAAATCGAGCGCCTGGCCGAGCGCACCGGCGACAAAGTGGCAAAGGTCCGTCGGGATCTCGACCGTCGGGGCCTGCTCGAGGCGGTACGCTCTGATGTCGCCCGCGGTAAGGCACTGCAGTTCGTCGTCGACGCCGCGGTCGCGCTGGATTCCGAAGGCAACGAGCTCGACGTCGAGATTCCTGCGCCAGACGTACCCGCTGCAACTGCCGAAACCGAGTCAACCGAATCTGTCGATACCGACACCACAGAGGAGCCAGAAGCGTGATGCAGCCGGCCTACAACTCGTTCTACGTCCCCGAGGTCTGGGAAAAGACGCCGTACGGCGGCGAGCGGACCACCAGCCTCCTGGGCAAGCTCCTCAAGGAGCGCATCATCCTGCTCGGGACTGCGGTCGACGAGCACGTCGCCAACCTGATCATGGCCCAGCTCCTGCACCTCGAGAGCGAGGACCCGGACAAGGACATCTCGCTCTACATCAACTCGCCGGGTGGTGAGATCACCGGCCTGTTCGCGATCTACGACACGATGCAGTTCGTGAAGCCGGACATCTCCACCATCTGCATGGGTCAGGCCGCGTCGGCCGCGGCGGTCATCCTGGCGGCCGGCGAGCACGGCAAGCGGTTCATCCTTCCCCACGCCCGGGTGCTGATCCACCAGCCGCACGGTGGGGCCCAGGGCCAGGCCGTCGACATCGAGATCCAGGCCAAAGAGATCAAGCGCATGCGTGAGACCCTCGACGAGATCCTGGCGCACCACTCGGGCCAGACCGTCGAGAAGGTGTCCAAGGACACCGACCGCGACTTCATCATGGGCGCCAACGAAGCAAAGGAATACGGCATCGTCGACGAGGTGATCTCCAATCGTGAGCTCGCCGCCGTCGGTGTACCTGCCGGTGTGAGCTGACCGCTCGAACCATCGAGTTCCGGGAACACTCCGGGGGGAGACGACGTGGCGAAGTTCGGTGATGGAGGAGACCTCCTCAAGTGCTCGTTCTGCGGAAAGAGCCAGAAGCAGGTCAAGAAGCTCATCGCGGGTCCGGGCGTCTACATCTGTGACGAGTGCATCGATCTCTGCAACGAGATCATCGAGGAAGAGCTCTCGCAGTCGACCGAGGTCAAGTTCGACGAGCTGCCCAAGCCCCGAGAGATCTACGAGTACCTGAACGACTACGTCATCGGCCAGGAGCAGGCGAAGAAGGTCCTGTCGGTCGCGGTCTACAACCACTACAAGCGGGTGCAGGCGAGCGGCTTCGGCGATCCGGACGTCGAGCTCGCGAAGTCGAACATCCTGCTGCTCGGCCCGACGGGCTGCGGCAAGACCCTGCTCGCGCAGACGCTCGCCCGGCTGCTGAAGGTGCCGTTCGCGATCGCCGACGCCACCGCGCTCACCGAGGCCGGCTACGTCGGCGAAGACGTCGAGAACATCCTCCTCAAGCTGATCCAGGCCGCGGACTACGACGTCAAGAAGGCCGAGACCGGGATCATCTACATCGACGAGATCGACAAGATCGCCCGCAAGGCCGAGAACCCGTCGATCACGCGCGACGTGTCGGGCGAGGGTGTGCAACAGGCGCTGCTCAAGATCCTCGAGGGCACCACCGCGGCCGTCCCGCCCCAAGGCGGACGCAAGCATCCCCACCAGGAGTTCATCCAGATCGACACCACCAACATCCTCTTCATCTGTGGGGGAGCGTTCGCGGGGGTCGACCAGATCATCGAACGTCGCAACGGCAGCCAGGGTGTCGGCTTCCGGGGTGAGGTCATCGGCAAGGCCGAGCGGGCCGCCAAGAGCATGCTCGCCGGCGTGATGCCCGAAGATCTGTTGAAGGTCGGGCTCATCCCCGAGTTCGTCGGTCGGTTGCCCGTGATCGGTGCGGTGCACAACCTCGACCAGGAAGCGTTGATGCAGATCCTCATCACGCCGAAGAACGCGCTGCTCAAGCAGTTCCAGAAGTTCTTCCAGTTCGACGACGTGGATCTCCACTTCACCGACGACGCACTCGAAGCCGTCGCCGACCAGGCCCTGGCGCGCGGGACCGGTGCCCGAGGCCTGCGGGCAATCCTCGAAGAGGTGTTGCTCGAGGTGATGTACGACCTGCCGAGCCGCGGCGACGTGAAGCAGTGCGTCATCGACCGTGCCGTCGTGATGGACAAGGTCCACCCGACCCTCGTCACCACCGAGGAATCCGAACTCAAGAGCGCGTGACGGTTCGGTCGCTCCACTCCTGAGCGCCGAGGACCGACTTTCTAGACTCCGCCCATGCCAGTTCCGGAGAAGCCGTCGCTCGACGGGCTCGAACAGAAGTGGGGCCCGCGATGGGATGCGGACCGCACGTTCGCGTTCGACCGCACCAAGACCCGCGGCGAGATCTTCGCGATCGACACGCCGCCGCCGACGGTCAGCGGGTCGCTGCACATGGGCTCGGTGTTCGGGTACGCGCAGACCGACACCATCGCCCGGCAGCGCCGCATGCTCGGGCTCGAACTCTTCTACCCGATGGGCTGGGACGACAACGGTCTCGCCACCGAGCGTCGGGTGCAGAACTACTTCGGCGTCCGCTGCGATCCGAGCCTGCAGGTCGACCCCGAGTTCGCACCGCCGGAGAAGCCCGGCGACCGGGAGATCCCCATCGCGCGCCAGAGCTTCGTGGACCTGTGTGAGCAGCTGGTCATCGAGGACGAGAAGAAGTTCGAAGAGCTGTGGCGGACGTTGGGGCTCTCGGTCGACTGGTCGATGACCTACACGACCATCGGCGAACGGTCGCGGCGCGCGTCGCAACGGGCGTTCCTCCGGATGCTCGCCCGGGGTGAGGCCTACTCGTCGGAGGCACCGACCTTGTGGGACGTCGACGATCGCACCGCGGTAGCCCAGGCCGAGTTGGAAGACCGGGAGATGGCGGCGGCGTACCACGCCCTCACGTTCCACGGGACCGATGGTGGTTCCGACATCCTCATCGAGACCACACGGCCCGAGTTGTTGCCCGCGTGTGTGGCGTTGGTCGCGCATCCGGACGACGAGCGATACCGATCACGGTTCGACCAGTTCGTGCGCACCCCGCTGTTCGGCGTCCGGGTGCCGGTCCTGGCCCACCCGTTGGCGGATCCCGAGAAGGGTTCGGGCATCGCGATGATCTGCACGTTCGGTGACACCACCGACGTCGTGTGGTGGCGGGAACTCCAGTTGCCGCTCCGCAACGTGATGGGTCGCGACGGCCGGTTGATCGCGGGCACCCCCGACTGGGGCGACGACGTCGGGTCCGACGCGGCGGCGCAGTACGAGGAGCTGGCGGGCAAGACGGCGAAGCAGGCGCAGAAGCGGATCGTCGAGTTGCTCGGTGAGTCCGGTGAGTTGGTCGGGGAACCGAAGCCGATCCAGCACCCGGTGAAGTTCTACGAACGCGGGTCACGGCCGCTCGAGATCGTCAGCTCCCGCCAGTGGTACTTCCGCAACGGTGGCCGTGAGGCGGATCTGCGGGCCACCTTCCTCGCGCGCGGCGAGGAGCTGCGCTGGCACCCGGCGCACATGCGCCAGCGGTACGACTCGTGGGTCGAGGGACTGAACACCGATTGGCTCGTCAGCCGGCAGCGGTTCTTCGGTGTGCCGATCCCGGTCTGGTATCCGATCGACGCCGACGGCGAGCCGGTCTGGGACGCACCGATCCTGCCGACCGAGGCGGTGCTGCCGATCGACCCGGCCAGTGATGTGCCCGACGGGTACACCGCCGACCAGCGCGGCGCCCCCGGCGGGTTCCAGGCGGACGCCGACGTGATGGACACCTGGGCGACCTCGTCGCTCACTCCGCAGATCGCGACCGGGTGGGGCGACGACGACGACCTGTTTGCGCGCACGTTCCCGATGGACCTGCGACCCCAGGGTCCGGAGATCATCCGTACGTGGTTGTTCGACACCATCGTGCGGGCGCATTTCGAACACGACAGCCTGCCGTGGCGCGATACCGCGATCAACGGCTGGGTCCTCGACCCCGACCGTAAGAAGATGTCGAAGAGCAAGGGCAACGTGGTCACGCCGATGCCGCTCCTGGAGAAGCACGGCTCGGACGCGATCCGGTACTGGGCCGCGTCCGGGCGCCCGGGGACCGATACCGCGGTGGACGAAGGACAGATGAAGGTCGGCCGACGGCTGGCCATCAAGCTGTTGAACGTCTCGAAGTTCGTGCTCGGCGTGACGGGTGAGGGTCCGGGCGGCGCGATCGTCGACCCGATCGACCGGTCCATGCTCACGGCCTTGGCCGTCACGGTGGAGGAGTGCACGGCGGCTTTCGAGCGCTACGACTACGCCCGGGCGCTCGAACGCGCGGAGCGGTTCTTCTGGGGCTTCTGCGACGATTACGTCGAACTGGTCAAGCATCGGGCCTACGGCGACGCAGCACTGGGCTCGGACGACGCCGGCGCCGCGTCGGCGCGCGGCGCGTTGAGTGTCGCCCTCTCGACGCTCCAACGCTTGTTCGCGCCGTTCCTCGTCTACGTGACCGAGGAAGTGTGGTCGTGGTGGCAGGCGGGATCGATCCACCGCTCGCCGTGGCCCACCCTCGAGGAACTCGCGCCCGACGGCGCGCCCCTCGTGTTCGCAGTGGCGTCCGAGGTCCTCGGTGCGGTGCGCAAGGCGAAGTCGGATGCCAAGGTCTCGATGCGCGCCGAGGTCGAATCCGTCCACGTGATCGACACCGAGATGCGGCTCCACGCGCTCCAACTCGCGCTCGACGACGTGCGGCGCGCGGGCGTCATCACCTCCGTCACCGTGGAGGTGGGCGCCGCGTTGGCGGTGGCCACGACGTTCGTCGACCCCGAGTCGTGAACCTCGGGGACGCGTTGGTGTGGCTCGACCGCCACGTCAACCTCGAGACCGGCGTCGGGTTCACGTCCGGTCGCCAGCGCGGAGCACCGACCCTCGATCGCATCCGCGAGTTGACTGCGTACCTCGGCACGCCCCAGCTCGAATACCCGGCGGTCCATGTCACCGGTACGAACGGCAAGGGCTCGACGGCACGGATGATCGCGTCGTTGTTCGACGCCAGCGGTCGTTCGACGGGGCTCGCCACGAGTCCGCACCTCGAACGCGTCAACGAGCGGATCATGTGGAACGAGGCGCCGATCTCCGACGAGGAACTCGCCCGGGTCCTGACCCAGATCGCAGGGGTGGAGGAGTACCTCACCGAGTCCCCGAGCTATTTCGAGATCATGATCGCCGCCGCCTTTACCTACTTCGCGGACGTCGCGGTCGACGTCGCGGTGGTCGAGGTGGGGATGGGTGGAACGTGGGACGCCACCAACGTCGTCGACGCGCCGATCGCCGTGGTGACCAACGTCGAACTCGACCACGTGGAGTTCCTCGGGACGACCCGGGCCGAGATCGCGGCGGACAAGGCAGGGATCGTGACGCCGGGCGCGACCCTCGTGTTGGGGGAGACCGACCCGACTCTGCGGGAGATCTTCGTCGCCCGCGAGCCCAAACGCATGGTGGTGCGCGACGTCGACTTCGGCATCGCGAGCAACCAGCTCGCGCATGGCGGTCGACTCCTGACGATCGACACGCCGCTCGCGCGCTACACCGACATCTTCCTTCCGTTGCACGGCGCGTATCAGGCTGACAATGCCGCCGTTGCCCTGGCCACCGTCGAGACCGCGGTGGGCAGCGTCCTCGACGAAGAAATCGTGTTCGGGGGCTTCGCACGCGTCGAGTCGCCGGGTCGACTCGAGGTGGTCGGGACGCAACCCCTGGTCCTGCTCGACGGCGCCCACAACGTCGCCGGGGCCAGTGCCCTCGGCGTGGCGATTGCCGAGGAGTTCCCCGACTCGCCGCGCACACTGGTGGTCGGGTTCATGCGCGAGAAGAGTGCAGAGGCGATGTTGCAGGCACTCGACATCGGTCGGGTCGAGCACCTCGTCTGTACGCGTGCATCCACACCCCGCGCCATGGACCCGAACGCCATCGTCGACGCCGCCATCTCGCTCGGGATGGATCCCGACGCCATCGATGTGGTGCCCGACGTCGACCGTGCGGTTGCCCGTGCGCTCGACGTCACCGGCGCCGACGCCCACGTCCTCGTGGCCGGTTCGCTCTATCTCGTCGGCGCCGCGCGCGCCGCGCTACGGCCCGAGGGGAAGCGGAACACGGGGTCCCGTTAGGTTCACCGGCCATGCCGATGCGTGACCTGACCCAGACCGAGATCGAAGCCGTGCTCGAGTCGCAGCGCATCGTGCGCGTCGGTTTCCAGGATGGCGGCGATCCGTACCTGGTGCCCGTGGGCTACGTCTGGTTCGAGGCGGCGCTGTGGGTCGCGACGACCGCGGGCCGCAAGACCGAGATGGCAGCGGCGAACCCGGTCGTCAGTTTTCAGATCGACGACGAACGGGAGGCGGGGTTCTACCTCTGGTCGAGTGTCACCGGGGTGGGTCGTTGGGACTCGGTCACCGATCCCGAGATGCTCGCCCGGGTCCAACCCCACCAACTCGGCCGGTTCGCCGACGGTCCCGGGTGGTGGGTGGAGGAGCAGATGGGCAAGGTGATGGCCGGTGAGTTGGGCATCTACCGCATCGTGCCGACCCAGCTGGCGGGTCGGACCCTCGAACCACCTGCGTGACCTCGTTTCGGTCGCGGCGCCCGCAAATCGTGCGCCGCGTGTCCGACGACGGCACGCTGGGTGACCGACGCCACGCGCGGATCGATTGACGCTCCGGCCGGGGCGGGGCAACGTGTCGACCCCGCACCCGCCGTTGCCTGCCCTCACCCCGGAGACCGTCGATGAGCCTGCCCCGCACCGTCACGCAGTCCGAGTTCGAGCCGGAGGTCGGCCGCTTCGAAGCGCTCGTCCGATCGGTCGACGCGGCGGAGTGGGATCGACCGAGCCGGTGTACCGGTTGGTCGGCCGGTGACGTCGCCAAGCACGTGGTCGGTCAGTTCGCCGATGTGGTGGCCGGTCGCTTCGACGGACTCGGGACCGACGAGGCCACCCAACGCGAGGTCGACGAGCGCGCGGGCCGCGGTCCGGTCGAGGTGGCCGACGAACTCGCCGAGATTCGTCCCGCGCTTGGCGGTCTGTTGGTCCTCTTCGACGACGACGCGTGGGCGGCACCGGCACCGGGCGGTGCGGCAGGCACGCTCGGTCAGGGCGTCGAGGCGCTGTGGTCGGACATGGTCCTCCACGCCGACGACATCCGCGCCGCCATCGGCCGGGCGGCGCCCGCGGACGTCGACACCTTGGCCGCGGCCTCGCACATCGCCGACATTCTCACGCAGCGGGGTTGGCGCCCGGCCACCATCGCGCTCGACGGCCTCCCCGCGTTCGATGTCTCCGGCGGTGGCGACCCCATCACCGGTCCCGCCTGGCCGTTCGTCCTCGCCACCACCGGCCGCGGCAACCTGCAAGCACTCAACCTCGACGAAACCGCCAACATCTACGCCTGAACGCCCTTCCTCCTCCCTCCCTTCGTAGGGCTGAGCACCGAGAGTCCCAGAAGTGCGGTCGGTGTCTCGCCACCGAGCGATTTCGTCCGCGGAGGAGTGTCAGCGACGACGGCGAACGTTGTCTGAGCGAATGGCGTGATGCCGACCGCACAGTCCGATCCACGCTTCGCTCGCAGCGAGACGAACCCCCTACATTCTCAGCCCTATGACTGATCGCACTCTCGTCCTCTGCAAGCCCGACGCCGTCGAGCGCCAGCTCGTCGGGGAGATCATCCGCCGCATCGAGGGCAAGCAGCTCACGATCGTGGCGATGGAGCTGCGGACACTCGACCGGGCGACGGCCGAGGCCCACTACGCCGAGCACGTCGGCAAGCCCTTCTTCGAGGAGCTCGTGACCTTCATCACGCGCAGCCCGTTGGTGGCGATCGTCGCCGAAGGCCCGGAGGCGTTCAAGGTCTGGCGGACCCTCATGGGCGCGACGAACCCGCGGGAAGCCGCTCCCGGCACGATCCGCGGTGATCTGGCCATCGAAATGGGGGAAAACCTCGTGCACGGCTCGGATGCACCGGAGTCGGCGGCGCGCGAGATCGCACTGTTCTTCCCCGGCCTGGCCTGATCGGCGAGCCGCACGGGCGACGCGCGCGTCGGGGCGGAGTGGAGTTCTGCGGCCCGACCCCGTAGCCTGAACGGCCCGGCCCGCCCCCGGAGGCTCCCGCACCGTGTCCGAACCCTGGTTTTCATCGCTCGTCGGCCGTGACATGGCCGTCGATCTCGGCACGGCCAACACGCTCATCTACGTACGCGGGCGCGGCATCGTGCTCAACGAGCCGTCGGTCGTCGCCATCAACGTCAAGGACGGGCGGCCGCTCGCGGTCGGCGCCGAGGCCAAGCGGATGATCGGTCGGACGCCGGGCAACATCCAGGCGATCCGTCCGCTGAAGGACGGCGTCATCGCCGACTTCGACATCTGCGAGAAGATGCTGCGCTACTTCATCCAGCGCGTGCACACGCGCCGTTGGGCCCGCCCGCGCATGGTGATCTGCGTGCCGTCCGGCGTGACCGGGGTCGAGCAGCGCGCGGTCGTCGACGCGGCCGAGCACGCCGGTGCCCGCAAGCCCGCCGACATCATCGAGGAGCCGATGGCCGCCGCAATCGGTGCCGGGCTCCCGGTGCACGAGCCGGCCGGCAACATGGTCGTCGACATCGGCGGTGGTACCACCGAGGTCGCGGTCATCTCGCTCGGTGGCATCGTGGCGAGCGAGTCGATCCGCATCGCCGGTGACGAACTCGACGAGTCGATCATCAACTACGTGAAGAAGGAATACTCCCTCGCGCTGGGGGAGCGGACGGCCGAGGAGATCAAGATCGCGCTGGCGAGTGCGTACCCGCTCCAGGAGGAGCTCTACGCCGAGGTGCGCGGCCGTGACCTCGTGAGCGGGTTGCCGAAGACGATCGTGGTGTCGACCGAGGAGATCCGGGAAGCGATCGAGGAGCCGGTCTCGGCAATCGTCGACGCGGTGAAGGTCACACTCGACAAGACGCCACCGGAACTCGCGGCCGACATCATGGAGCGCGGCATCGTCATCACCGGCGGCGGCGCGCTCCTGCACGGTCTCGATGCCCGGCTCGAGTCCGAGACCGGCATGCCGATCACCATCGCGGACAACCCGCTGTACTCCGTGGTCATCGGGTCGGGTCAATACCTGGAAGAGGCCCCGTTCAAGAAGAACATGATTTCGCAGAAACACTCCTGAGCCTGATCGGCCGGAGCGAAAAACTGTGGCGGATCATCGTTCGAATCGTCGGCGCACCATCCTGATCCTGCTGATCCTGACGTCGATCACTCTCATCACGCTCGACACCCGCGGCGGTGACAGTGGCGTCGGCGGCACCGTGCGGAACGCGGCCAGGGACGCCTTCGCCCCGGTGCAGGACGGAGTGGATCAGCTCCTCAGCCCGGTGGCCGACTGGTGGGACGGCGTGACCAAGGCGGGGTCCATCAAGGACGAGAACCGCCGCCTCCGGCGCGAGCTGCAGGCCGCGCGCGGTGACGTGGCGACGGCACGCGCCGCGCGCGCCGAGATCAAGCGGCTCAAGGAACTGGCGCAGTTGCCGTTCGCGCCCACGATCCCCGGCGTCGACGCCCAGATCGTCGTGGGTTCGCCCGGGAACTTCGAAGCCACCGTCACCCTGAACAAGGGAACCGACGACGGCGTCGGCACGAACATGCCGGTGGTGAGCGGCGCCGGGCTGCTCGGTCGCGTCGCGCGGGCGTCGGGTCGGCGTGCCACTGTTCTCCTCCTGACGGACCGCGATTCGGGCGTCGGTCTGCGCGACGTGCGCTCGCAGGTCCAGGCGGTCCTCAACGGCAATCCGGACACGCAACTGCAGACCCTCGACGCGCTCGAGGCGAAGTCGGATGTGAAGGTGGGAGACGACCTCGTCACGATCGGGAGTGCGGAAGGCCCGTACCCACCCGATGTCCCGGTCGGCAAGGTCGTGGCCGTGCGCCGGCGTGCGGGCGACCTCACCCAACGCGTCACCATCCGACTCCTCGCCAACGCGTCGATCACCGAGTTCGTACGCATCCTGCAGTGGCCGGTGCCGTGATGGCCGTCCGTCTGATCCGGCTCGCGCTGTTGCTCATCCTCCTCACCGTCCTGCAGACCGCGGTGTTCCCGCACCTACGGGTGGCGGGGGTCGTGCCCGACCTCGGTCTGGTCGCCGCGGTCGCGATCGCGGTGCGGTACGGGCCGGAGACCGGCGCAATCTTCGGATTCGCGGCGGGGCTGGCCTCGGACCTGTTCCTCCAGACGCCGCTCGGGCTCGCCGCCCTGGCGTTCGCGCTCACGGCGTACCTCGTCGGCGCGATGCAGAACGCCCTCGCCCGGCCCGCCCCCTGGATGCGGCCGGCGATCGCCGTCGGGGCGGGACTCGTGGCCGGACTCCTCTTCGTGGGCCTGGGCGCGCTGGTGGGGCAGGAACAGCTGTTCGCCGTGCTGTCGCTGCGGACCATCGTGCTGGCGGCGATCTACGACGGCGTCGTCGCGGTGGTGATCTTCCCGCTCGCGATCTCGGTGGCCGACCCGCGTACCGGGATCGCCGCTCGTGCGGCAGGATATTGACCCTCATGGCGAAATCCCTTTCTCGCGGCGCGCGCCGACTGCACAGGAGTGACGGCACGTGAGCGAGACCCGCATCCGCAGCAGCATCGTCGGGGTCGTCGTGCTCGCGCTCTTCAGCGCGTTGTTCGCGCGGCTCTGGTACCTCCAGGTGGCGGCCACCGACCAATTCCAGGCCGCGGCGGTCAGTAACTCGGTGCGCGAGATCGTCGAGCCGCCGCTGCGCGGCCGAATCCTGGACGCGCAGGGCCGCGTCCTCGTCGACAATCAGGTCGAGAACCAGATCACGGTCAGCCGGACGCTGACCCCCAAACAGCTGCACCAGGTGATCGTGCGCTTGTCGCCACTGCTGGGCACGCCGATCGCCAAGCTCAACGCGAATCTGTCCGACCCCCGGAACTCGCCGTTCACCGCGTTCAGGGTGGCCGATGGCGTCGACGAGTCGGCGCTCGTGTACATCGCCGAACACCGATCGGACTTCCCGGGTGTGCGGGCGGAGGCCGCTCCGGTGCGGCGTTACGTGAACGGATCGGTCGCGTTCCACGAGTTGGGTTACCTCGGTGAGATCAACTCCACCGAGTTGAAGGCGCAGGTCGACCCGAACCAGTACCGCCTCGGAGACGAGATCGGCAAGAGCGGCGTCGAACTCACCTACGAGTCGGATCTGCGCGGCCGTCCCGGCGTCACCAAGATCGAGGTCGACAGTTCGGGTCGGGTCATCCGTCGGACGGCGACGAAACCGGCGCAGCCGGGTCACGACGTCCGACTCACACTCGACCTCGACGTGCAGAAGACGGCCGAGTCCGCATTGCAGCAGGGGATCGACTCGGCGCGGACGGTCCAGGACATCGCGTACAAGAAGCAGGGTTTCCGCAAGCTCAACGCGCCGGCCGGCGCAGTAGTGGTGCTCGACGTGGCGACCGGATCGGTGGTGGCGCTCGCGTCGAATCCGACCTTCGACGCGAACCAGTTCGTCCACGGGATCCCGCTCGCGACGTGGAACTGGCTCGGGGCCAAGGAGAACAACCTTCCACTCGTCGACCGGGCCGTCTCCGGCGCCTACGCCCCGGGCTCCACGTTCAAGCTGGTCACGGCGGAGGCCGGACTCAACGCGGGTCTCATCACGCCGACCAAGACCGTCAACGACCCCGGCCAGTACAGCTATCCCACCGACCCGAAGCACCCGTTCCTCGGCGAGGGGGCCAATGGACACGTCGCACTGGCGCGAGCCCTCACGGTGTCGAGCGACGCGTACTTCTATTCGATCGGTGGTGACCTCTTCTTCCGGTATCACCACCAGCAGCCGTTCGGTGACGAACTGCAGAAGGTGGCGCGCGAGTTCGGCTTCGGCGCGCAGACCGGGATCGCGCTCCCGACCGAATCGGTCGGGCGGGTGCCCGACGCGGCGTGGAAGCAGAAGATCCACGCCGCCAACCCGGTGGCCTTCCCGTATCCCGACTGGCTGCCGGGCGACAACATCCAGTCGGCGGTCGGTCAGGGTGACGTGCTCGTGACGCCGATCCAGATGGCGTCGGCGTACGCCACCCTGGCCAATGGCGGGACGCGGTTCCAACCGCGAATCGCGGACGAGGTGCTGGACGCCTCGGGCAAGAAGCTCCGTGACATCGCGCCGATCACCATGGGCACTGTCGTCATCCAAGCTCGGGACACGATCCTCGCCGGGCTCCGCGGCGTGGTGACCGACCCGAAAGGAACCGCGGCGGCGGCGTTCGCCGGACTGCCGGCGGGGCTCGCGGCCGGCAAGACCGGCACGGCCCAGGCCGCCCCGAAGCAGAACACCTCGTGGTTCGTCGGGCTGACCCCGGCCGACAACCCGAAGTACGTGGTGTTGGCGATGGTCGAGGAGGGTGGCTACGGCGCCCAGACCGCGGCGCCGATCGCCCGTGCGGTGATCGAGCAACTCAACCAGCTTCCGGTCGGCCCGGTGGTCAACGTTTCCCCGCCGCGGGGGAACTGACGTGGCCGTCGTCGTCTCCGAACGTCGCGAGCGGTTCCTCTCGTCGCCGATCCGTCATCTCGACCCGTTGCTGTTCGGCTCGGCCGCGCTGCTGGCGGCACTCGGCACGTTGATGATCTACGCGTCGACGCGCCACCGCCTCGAACTCCAGCACATCGATCCGTTGTACTTCGTGAAGCGCCAGGTCATCGCGATCGTCGTCGGCGTGGTCGTGATGGTGGGGCTGATGCTCATCGACTACCGGCGCCTCCGCGAGTTGTCCCTGATCGGATACGGCGCGACCGTCTTCATGCTCCTCGTGGTGCTGAAGTTCGGCGTGTCGGTGAAGGGTGCCCAGGCGCGTTTCGACATCGGCGCGTTCCAGGTGCAGCCGGGTGAGTTCGCCAAGATCTTCCTCACCTTGGTGCTCGCCGCGTACTGCACCATCCACCGCGAGGAGATGGGCGCCCGCCGCCTGATGATCGCGCTTGCGATCTGCGCGTTGCCGATGGGGCTGATCATGTTGCAGCCGGACCTCGGTACCGACCTGGTGCTGATGGCCATGGCATTCACGATCCTGCTCATGGCCGGGACTAAGGCCCGCCACCTCGTGGTGCTGCTCCTGCTCGCCATGACCCTGGCCGTCGTCGCCATCGACGCCGGGGTGCTCGACCAGTACCAGATCGACCGGTTGACCTCGTTCGACAACAGCGGCGCCGACACCCAGGGCGCGGGCTACAACCAGGATCAGGCCGTCACCGCGGTCGGCACCGGGGGACTCACCGGCCAGGGCCTCTTCGGCGGGTCACAGACGATCGGCGCCCACGTGCCGGAGCAACACACCGACTTCATCTTCACCGTGGTGGGGGAGGAGTTGGGCTTCGTGGGCGGTGCGTTCGTGTTGGGGCTGTTCGCGGTGATCGTGTGGCGGACGTCCCGCGCCGCCCGCCTGGCCCAGGACCCGTTCGGGATGTTGTGTTGTATGGGGGTCCTGGCCATGTTCGTGGCCCAGGTTTTCGAGAACGTGGGTATGGCAACTGGCATCATGCCTGTGACCGGGATTCCCCTGCCCTTCATGAGCTACGGGGGATCGTCGGTGATCGTTTCGTTCGCGTGCATCGGTCTGGTAGGGAATGTGCGCATGAGGAGGTTCAGTTGATCGGGCGCAGGGGCTGGTTGGTCACCGGGGCGGCGCTGCTGCTCGTGGGCGCCACCGCGTGCAGTGGATCGGGCGCCGAACAGGCGGTCGCGCACAAGGCCAAGCGTCGCGCGCACGTGTCGACCACGTCGTAGAGCACGACGAGTTCGTCCACCAGCACGACCGCCATCACGGTGCCCTTCGACGGGGTTCGACCCGGCGACTCGGGTGAGAGGGTCGCCTCCCTGCGCCAGCGCCTCTCGGACCTGCACTACGACGTGAGCCCCGGGAGTTCCTACGACGCGGCGACGGCCCAGGCCGTGATGGCGTTCCAGAAGATGAACGGGCTGGGCCGTGACGGCGTCGCCGGGGCGATCACCCTCGCCAAGCTCGCCGAGCCCGCGACGCCTGGCGCGTTGGTGCCCGGTGGCGGTTCGACACGCGTCGAAGTCGATGTCGCGCGGCAGGTCCTGTTCTTCTACAAGGGGAACGCGCTCTACCGCATCGTCTCGGTGTCGACGGGCAGCGGCGAGCGGTTCTGCGTCGATGGCCAGTGCGCGACCGCAGTCACGCCCGGTGGTTCGTTCCGGGTCGGCGGCAAGGTGGGCGGCTGGCAGACCGGCAAGCTCGGCCGGCTCTACAAGCCCTCGTACTTCAACGGCAACATCGCGATCCACGGTGCGCTCTCGGTCCCCGGCGGGCCGGCGTCCCACGGTTGTGTCCGCGTTCCGATGGTCTCGGCCGACTGGATCTACGCGTCCTTGCCGTCGGGCACCCCGGTCTACGTCCTGAACGGGCCCCACGTTCCCGCGCCGTTCTCGGACCCGACGACCACCACGTCACCGCCGCCGACCGCACCGCCAACCACGGCGCCGCCCACGACGACGAGCACCTCGAGCACGTCGACCACGAGCACGTCGAGCACCACCACGACCACCACCACGGTTCCCTGAGTGGGGGTCGTCGCCCCGGGCCGTCAACGGGGGCCGAGTACAGTGGTGCCCTCATGACCAGCCTCTGGCCGCGGATCGAGCCGCTCCTGGCCGGGGTCGAGAAGCCCGCCCGCTACATCGGGATGGAGCGGGGGAGTCAGGTTCCCCACCATGGACCGGGCTCGGTTTCGTGGCTCCTCGTCTACCCGGACACGTACGAGATCGGGCTGCCCAATCAGGGCCTCCAGATCCTCTACGAGATCCTCAACGAACGTGACGACGCGGCCGCCGAGCGGGCCTACGCGCCCTGGCTCGACCTCGCCGCCGCGCTGCGGACCCATGCGGTGCCGCTGTTCTCGGTCGACACCCATCGCGCCGCGGCCGACTTCGACATCGTGGCCTTCAACCTCTCCGCCGAGCTGGTGTTCACCAACGTGCTGGAGTGCCTCGACCTCGGCGGGATCCCGGTCCGGACCCAGCAACGGGCCGTGACCGATCCGATCGTGGTCGCGGGCGGTCACTGCACCTTCAACCCCGAACCGATGGCCGATTTCGTCGATGCGTTCGTGATCGGCGACGGCGAAGAGCCGGTCGGCGAGATGACCGAGCGGGTCCGCGACTGGAAGCGCGCCGGGCACCCGGGCGGGCGCGAAGGAATCCTGCGGGAACTCGCCGCGGTACCCGGCGTCTACGTCCCGTCGATGTACGACGTCACCTACGACGGCCCCGCGCTGCGGTCAGTCACGCCTCGCTACGCAGACGTGCCCGCTGTGGTCGACAAGCGCACGGTGGCCGACCTCGCCGACTGGCCGTACCCCAAGGAGCAGCTGGTCCCGCTGATCGAGGTCGTCCACGACCGACTCAACGTGGAGCTGTTCCGCGGGTGCACCCGCGGGTGCCGGTTCTGTCAGGCCGGGATGATCACGCGACCGGTGCGCGAACGACCGGCCGACCAGGTCCGGTCGATGGTGGAACAAGGCCTCGCTCGTACCGGCTACGACGAGGTGGCCCTCACCTCGCTGTCGAGCGCGGACTTCAGCGGCATCGACGCGTTGGTGTCGGACCTCGTGACCGACCAGATCGGGTGCGGCAACGTCGGCGTCTCCCTCCCGTCGCTACGGGTCGACGCGTTCACCGTCGGCATCGCGAGCGAGATCCAGAAGGTCCGCCGGACCGGTCTGACCTTCGCCCCCGAAGGCGGGTCGTGGCGGTTGCGCCAGGTGATCAACAAGCTGATCACCGAGGAGGACCTCTACGCCGCGGTCGAGGGTGCGTACTCGCAGGGTTGGCGTCGGGTGAAGCTCTACTTCCTGGTCGGGCTCCCGACCGAGATGGACGAGGACACCCTCGGCATCGCGGAACTGGCCCGCAACGTGGTCAAGATCGGCAAGCAGTACACCAAGCAGGCCAGTGCGACGGTCTCGGTCGGCGGCTTCGTGCCCAAGGCCCACACGCCGTTCCAGTGGTTCGGCCAGAACGGGACCGCCGAGCTGCAGCGCAAGATCACGATGCTGCGCGACGACCTGCGCAAGACCGCAGCCCAGGTGAAGTGGCACGACCCGCAGGCGACCTTCGCCGAGGGCATCGCCTCGCGCGGTGACCGTCGGATCGGTGCCGTCATCGAACGGGTCTGGCGCGCCGGCGGCACGTTCCAGGAGTGGTCGGAACATTTCCACCTGGCCCGGTGGACGGACGCGATGGCGGCCGAGGGTCTCGACCCCGACTGGCACGTCACGCGGCACCGCACCGAGAACGAGATCCTGCCCTGGGACCACATTGCGGCCGGGCTGCACCGCGATTTCCTGTGGCAGGACTGGCAGGCGTCGCTGGCGGCGCACGGGCTCCCCGATTGTCGGTGGACGCCGTGCTACGACTGCGGGGTATGTACCGACTACGCGCTCGAACACGTCGTCGCGTCGTCGGTCCCGCCGGCCGGTGGGAGTCAGGGGACCGGTCAGGACCTCAGCGCCGGTGGTGCGGTCCCGGTGCTGCTCGGGCCCACGCGGGTTGTCCGAAGCGAGGCGGAAGCAGTGGCGAGTTCCGCGCGGCCGCCGAGCGCGGGAGAGTCGTGAGGGGCGACGTCGGCTACCCGGTCCGGATCGGGTTCACCAAGATGGGCAAGGTTCGGTTCATCTCCCACCGCGATGTCGCCCGGGCGTTCGAGCGCGCCTTCCGCATCGAGTCCCTGCCCCTGTCCTTCACGCTCGGATTCTCACCTCGGCCGAAGGTGAGCTTCGGGCTCGCACTGTCCGTCGGGCACGAGTCCGATGCCGAATACCTCGACTTCGAACTGGCCGAACCCGTCCCGCTCGAACCGCTGGCCCGCGCCATCTCGGGAGCATTGCCCGAGGGGATCGAGGTCTTCGCGGTGACGGCCCTGGCCGATCGGGCACCTGCGCTCCAAGAAGCGGTCAGCGCAGTCGAATGGGAGATCGAACTGACGACCGACGGTGACGCGCAGCTTGCGGCACCCGAGGCCGTGACCCAACGGGTCGAGGCGCTGCTCCAGGCGCCGACACTCGTGGTCGAGCGCGTCCGCAAGGGGCGCACCACGACCGAAGACATCCGTCCGACGATTCGTCGGATGATCGTGCTCGGTCCGACCGAGCACGGCACCGTGATCGGGGTCGAGTTGGCAACTCGACCCGCGAGCGTGCGTCCCGCCGAGTTGGTGGCCGCGCTGGGTACAGAGTTTCGCGAGGGCCGGGTCCGCCGGACTCGGCAGTGGATTGAACGCGGCCAGCAACGGCTCGACCCGTTGACGGCCGATCCGCGCATCGCCCTGGAGGCGCGCGCGTCATGAGAGAAGGCATCGATGTCCGACGAGACGACCGGGACCGCTGCGGTCCCAGAACCAACCGGGGATCCGGCTCCCGCGCCTGAGGCGCGTCCGTCCAATCCCACCACGCAGCCCGATCGTCCGAGCCCGCCGCAGCCGGCCGCGCCCGCCGACCCAGACGCGGGCGCCGGCGCGGCGGGCGATCGCGCCGGTGAGTCCGCGAGTGGCGACGCCAGTGGACCCACCGGTGAAGGTGGCTCGCCGCGGCCGCGGCGGCGTGGGTCCCGCGGTGGCCGGAACCGGCGCAAGCCCAACCCGAACGCGGGCGCGGACGGCGACGAGACAGAGGCCGGCAGCGACCGGCCGGCCGGCGGCGGCGGCGCGACGGGGACCCGGCGGCCCGCGGGCGACGCCGGTCGCTCGCCCGGTGGCGAGGGCCGGGCAACGCAATCCGGGCCGACCGACGACGAGGACGCGCTGCCCAACCGGACCCGCAACGCCCGAGCGGCGGCCGACCGCGGATTCACCGCCGAGGACGTCGGGGCCGAGGCCCGCCAGGAGGCCGGTCTCGCGGCCGCGTCGCCGAGCGAAGTGACCCGGCCCAAGATCGGTGACTCCCGCCCGGCGCCCGTCGTCACCCCGGCAGCAGGCGACGACCGACCCGCTGGAGGGTCACGACCCGCCGGTGACGGCACCGGCACCGGCGCGGCGAAACGTCGGCGCCGACGGGGCGGACGGAATCGTTCCCGGTCCGGCACCGGCGGTGGTGCCGACAACGGTGGCAACGGCGGCGGTACGAACAACGGTGGCAACAACCGCGGTGGCGGCACGAACGGCGGAGGCGGTCGCGGTCGCGGTGGTCAGGCCGGTGTCGTGGTCACGTCGAGCATCCCGGCCGACGGTGGTACCAGCATCGAGGACCTCGACGAGGAGACCCTCGAGCGGCGGCGCGGTCGTACCCGCAAGGGTCGTCCGACCGGCCGATACCAGATGATCGTGCACGTCGGCGACGACCGGACGATCCAGATGGGCGTGCTCGAAGGCCGCTCGCTCGTCGAGCACTACGTGAGCCGCCCCGAGGACGGCGCCACCTCGATCGACGGCAACATCTATCTGGGCAAGGTCCAGAACGTGCTCCCTGGCATGGAGGCCGCGTTCGTCGACATCGGCACGCCGAAGAACGGTGTCATCTACCAGCGCGATGTGCAGTTCGACGCGACCGACATGGAGGGCGGCGCGCCGAAGATCGAGACCGCGCTGAAGAACGGCCAGTCGATCCTGGTGCAGGTCACCAAGAACCCGATCGGCGCGAAGGGGGCTCGCCTGACCCAGGACGTGAGCCTGGCCGGACGGTTCGTCGTCATGGTCCCGAACCAGCCGACCACCTACGGGATCTCGAAGCGCCTGCCCGACGACGAGCGCAAGCGGTTGCGCAAGGTGCTCGAGGGCATCCGCCCGACCGACGCCGGCCTCATCGTGCGGACCGCAGCCGAGGGCGCCACCGCCGACGAACTGGCGCGGGACCTCGCTCGGCTCCAGGACCAGTGGCGCCAGATCTCGTCGCTCGCCGCCCAGTCGAAGCCCGGCACGCTGCTCTACCGCGAGCCACCGCTCGTCGTGCGGGTGATCCGCGAGGAGTTCACCAAGGAGTACCGGTCGGTCGTGATCGACGACGACGTGATCTTCGCCGAGGTCAAGTCCTACGTCGATGCGATCGCGCCGGAGTTGTCGGAGCGGGTCGAGCGTTACGAGGACGAGCATCTGCCGATCTTCGAGCGGTTCCACGTCCACGAACAGCTGCACAAAGCGCTGGACCGCAAGGTGTGGCTGCCGTCGGGTGGGTCGTTGATCATCGAGCGCACCGAGGCCCTGACGGTCGTCGACGTGAATACCGGCAAGAACGTCGGGAAGTCGAACCTCGAGGACACGGTGTTCCAGAACAATCTGGAGGCGGCCGACGAGATCGCCCGTCAGCTGCGACTCCGGGACATCGGCGGCATCATCGTGATCGACTTCATCGACATGGAGATCAAGAAGAATCGGGATGCGGTGACCAAGGGCCTCCGCGAGGCTCTCGCCCGGGACAAGACCCGGACCCAGGTCTTCGACATCTCCGATCTCGGACTCGTTCAGATGACCCGCAAGCGCATCTCCGAGGGCCTCGTGGAGGCGTTCTCGGAGACCTGCACGGTCTGTGGAGGGCGTGGTTTCGTCGTCGACGAGGCCATGCTGTAGAGTCGCCGGGTTCTCCCGCAGATTCTGAGGTCTTCACGCGCCATGTACGCAGTCATTGCCACCGGCGGCAAGCAATACAAGGTCGAAACCGGCCAGCAGCTCGATGTCGAGCGTCTGGGCGTCGACGAGGGCGAGGTCGCGCTGCGACCGGTGCTGCTCGTCGACGGCTCCACGATCCTGGCGACGCCGGGCGAGCTCGGTGGGGCATCCGTCACCGCGAAGGTGATCGGCGCGGCCAAGGGCCCGAAGATCGACGGGTTCGTGTACAAGCCGAAGTCGAACAACCGCAAGCGTTGGGGACACCGGCAGCACTACACCACCATCGAGATCACCGCGATTACGAAGGGCTGAGCCATGTCGAAGAAGAAGGGCGCAGCCTCTTCCCGCAACGGTCGTGATTCCTCCGCGCAGCGGCTCGGGATCAAGGTGTACAGCGGCACCGAGGTCACCGCGGGCACGATCATCGTGCGCCAGCGCGGGACCAAGTTCCACCCAGGGGAGAACGTCGGGCGTGGCGGCGACGACACGTTGTTCGCCACCGCGGACGGTGTCGTGAAGTTCGGTCACCGGCGGGGCCGCAAGCTCGTCGACATCCTCGTCGGCTGAGTCCAGCTCCGATCCGGGGACCGGATCCGGCCACGCGAGCAGACGCGAGCGGCAGACGGGTTTCCACCATGCGAGCGGACGGGTTGTAGAACCCGGAAGCGCGCAGACGCGATGGGCAAACTGATGTTCATCCTGCGAGCGGACGGGTCATAGAGATGTCCAACTTCGTCGACGAAGCACAACTCAACGTGCGCGGCGGTGACGGCGGCGCCGGCTGCATCTCGTTCCGGCGCGAGTCCCACACTCCCAAGGGCGGCCCCGACGGTGGCGACGGGGGCACCGGTGGCGACGTCTGGCTCCAGGCCGATCGGAACGTCGCCTCGCTGCTCTCGTTCCGCGATCACCCGCACCGCCGCGCACCTTCCGGGACGCACGGCTCGGGGAACCAGCGCCACGGCGCCTCGGGGGCCGACCTCACGGTGTACGTCCCCGAGGGCACGACGATCCGCAAGCACGACACCGGTGAGGTGATCGCGGATCTCGTCGGTCACGGCGACCGTTGGCTGGCCGCGCACGGCGGCCGGGGCGGGCGGGGGAACACCCGGTTCCTGTCGAATGCCCGCCGGGCCCCGAGCTTTGCCGAACAGGGTGAGTACGGCGAGGAGCGATGGCTCGAGTTGGAGCTGCGCCTCATGGCCGACGCCGCCCTCGTCGGGTTTCCCAACGCCGGCAAGTCCACGTTGATCGCGTCGATCAGTGCGGCCAAGCCGAAGATCGCCAACTACCCGTTCACCACGCTGGTGCCGAACCTCGGGGTGGTGCGGTTCCAGGACCACGAGTTCGTCGTGGCCGACATTCCCGGACTCATCGAAGGCGCCGCGGAGGGCCGGGGTCTCGGCCACCAGTTCCTCCGGCACGTCGAACGCACCCGCGTGCTCGTCGTCCTCCTCGATCTCGCGCCGATGGACGGCCGCAGCCCCGACGAGCAGGAGCGGATCCTCCTGGACGAACTCGGCCGGTACAAGCCCGAACTGCTCACCCGCCCGCGCCTGGTGGTGGGCGCGAAGGCCGACGTCGCCCAGTTCGAGACCCATCACCCGGTGATCTCGGCCGTGACCCACCGTGGGCTCGACGAGTTGCTCGGCCGGCTCGGCACTCTGATCGACGAGAGCCGCGGCACCGAACCGGTGGCGGAGACCTACGTGGTGCACCGGCCGGCCGAAGAAGGCTTCACCGTCAGTCGTGACTCCGACGGCGCCTACCGCCTGAGTGGTCGGGCCGCCGAACGGGTGGTCGCGATGGCCGACCTCACGAATGTCGAGGCGATCGAATACGTCCACCACCGCTTCCGCAAGATGGGGGTGGAGAAGGCCCTTGCGCGCGCCGGCGCCAGCGAGGGCGACCTCGTGCGGATCGGCGACGTCGAACTCGAGTACGTCGAGGGACTCTGATGCGCGCGGTCGTCAAGATCGGAACCTCGTCGGTCACCAATGCCGTCGGCGAACTCGACGAGAGCGCGCTGGGCAAGCTGTGCGACGAACTCGTGGCGGTGCGCGAGTCGGGGCACACGGTTGCGGTGGTCCTCTCGGGGGCGATCGCGGCGGGGATGCCCGCACTCGGGCTCGCGGCCCGCCCGACCGACATCGGCACGCTCCAGGCGATCGCCGCCGTCGGTCAGCCGAGGTTGATGGCGCGGATCAACGAGCAGTTCGCCACCCACGGCGTGGTCGCCGGTCAGGTCCTCCTGACGCCGTACGACTTCCTCCACCGCACCCAGTACCTGCACGCGCGGGAGACACTGGCGCGCCTGTTCGACCTCGGGGTCATCCCGATCGTCAACGAGAACGACACCGTGGCCGACGACGAGGTGCGCTTCGGCGACAACGACCGCATCTCCGCGCTGGTCGCGAACCTCATTGAAGCCGAGGTGTTGGTGATGCTCACCGATACCGCGGGGCTCTTCACCGCGGACCCGCGCATCGATGCGAGCGCTTCACTCATCGAGGAGATCACCGCCGTCGACGCCGCGCTCGACGCGATGGTCGGCGGGGCCGGCTCCGACCGGGGGAGTGGCGGGATGGCCACCAAGCTGTCGGCGGCCCGGATCGCGTCCTGGTCGGGGGTGCGCGCCGTGATCGCCGCTGCCGACGCACCGGGCGTCATCGCCGACGCCATCGCGGGTCGCGCGGTCGGCACCGTCATCCAACCGCACGCCGAACGGCTCGCGAGCCGCAAGTTGTGGATCGCGTTCGCGATCGGTGCATCGGGTCGGATCGTGGTGGACGAGGGCGCGCGTACCGCGCTGCTCACACAGGGTCGTTCACTGCTCGCCGCGGGCGTGCGCGAGGTGGTCGGCTCGTTCGAGTCGGAGAGCGCGGTCGAGATCGTCGGTCCCGACGGCCGCGTGTTCGCCAAGGGCCTGGTGCGCTCCGACGCTGCGACCATCCGGGCATCCGCCGGTCAGCGCACCGCCGACCTGCCGCGTGGCGTCGCCACCGAGGTCGTACACCGGGACGATCTGGTCGTGCTGCCAGGTTGACGGACGGGAAAGATTTCGTGGCGGAGAGCTTGCAATCCGGTTGTGTCACGGGTCACACTGATCCCCGTCGCTCGCCTGCCGGAACGGGGGGAGGGCCCGAACGCCATCGGCGGGTCGGGCCCACGGCAGACGAGCAGACGGGGGGCCGTCGGAGAAATCCGGCGGCCCCTCGCTCATGACTTCTTTCCCGCTCTTGCGCCTCCGGCGCAGGCCGCTCGGGCCCCGGTTCGGGCGGCGCAGGCGTGATCAGTCGTTCGGGTCGCCGACGCGTGATTGCGTTCCGTAGCGCCCCGCTTCTCCTCACCTTCGGCCTCTCGACGCGTTCACGTCCCAATCTCTCCGGGAGGTCACAAGACCCGCCGGTATGCTCCGGCGATGTCCGATGCGGTGAACGAACTCGGTCGACGCGCGCGCACCGCGGCGCGGACGTTGGCCAAGGCAGGCACCGAAGCCAAGGACGCGGCGCTCGAGAGTGCGGCCGACGTGTTGCTGCAATCGACGAGCGAGATCCTGGCTGCGAACGCCGCCGATCTCGAGGCCGCGGCCGCCGACGGGATGGAGGCCGGCCCGCTCGATCGGCTCCGCCTCACCGAGGCCCGACTCGCGGCGATGGCCGACGGACTCCGCAGCGTGGCGGCCCTGGCCGACCCGGTCGGCGAGATCGTGGCCGGCTGGGTCCGCCCCAACGGTCTGGAGATTCAGCAGGTGCGGGTGCCCCTGGGCGTGGTGGCGATCATCTACGAGAACCGACCCAACGTCACGTCGGATGCCGCCGGGCTCTGTGTCAAGGCCGGCAACGCCGCCCTGCTCCGGGGGAGTGGGACCGCGCTCCGGTCGAACGTCGCCATCGCGACCGCGCTCCGGGCCGGATTCGCGAAGGCGGGCCTACCCGAGGACGCGCTCATCCTCGTCGACGACGCCTCCCACGAAGTCGCGGTCGAGGTCATGCAGCTGACCGACTACGTCGACTGCCTGATCCCGCGCGGAGGTCCGGCCTTGATCGCCTCCATCCGGGAGAACGCGACGGTCCCCGTGATCATCGACGGTGACGGCAACTGCCAGATCTACGTGGACGCGTCGGCGGATCTCGACCGGGCCGTCGACATCGTGGTGAACGCGAAGACGCAGCGCCCCAGTGTGTGCAACGCGGCCGAGACGCTCGTGGTGCACGAATCGATCGCGGCCGAGTTCCTGCCGACGGTGGCCGCGGCGCTGACCGCGGAGGGCGTCGAGTTGGTCGGCGACGCGCGTACCCGGGCCATCCTTCCCGGTGCCGGTGTCGCGACCGACGACGACTTCGCGCGCGAGTTCCTCGCGCTCAAGCTGAGTATCGGCGTCGTGGACTCGCTCGACGCGGCGATCGATCACGTGAACCGGTTCAGCAGTGGCCATACCGAGGCGATCCTGACGCGCGATCTCGACGCCGCGCGTCGCTTCACCCACGAGGTGGACGCGGCCGCAGTCGTGGTCAACGCGTCGACGCGATTCACCGACGGCGAGCAGTTCGGATTCGGCGCCGAGATCGGAATATCGACCCAGAAGCTCCACGCCCGTGGACCGATGGGATTGCAACAGCTGACGACCGCGAAGTACGTGGTCTGGGGTAGCGGACAAGTGAGGGCCTAGTGGCGGAACGTTTCTCTTCGGTCGACGATGTCGTCGAGCGGCTGCGCGGAGTGGATTACCTCTGCGACACCGGCATTGCCGGGGTGGTGTACCTCGCCGACCGGCTCGAGAAGCCTGTGCTCGTCGAGGGCCCGGCCGGTGTCGGCAAGACCGAGTTGGCCAAGGCGATCGCCGAGGTCACGGGCTCGCGCCTCATCCGGCTCCAGTGCTACGAGGGACTCGACGAGTCGAAGGCCCTGTACGAGTGGAACTACAAGAAGCAGCTGCTGCGCATCCAGGCCGACCGGGAGCACGAGGCCGACTGGGCTGCGGTCGAGTCCGACATCTTTTCCGAGTCGTTCCTCCTGACCCGCCCCCTGCTCGAGGCCATCCGGTCGGAGGAGCCGGTCGTGCTCCTCATCGACGAGGTCGACCGGGTCGAGGTCGAGACCGAGGCGTTGCTCCTCGAGGTGCTCTCCGACTTCCAGGTGTCGATCCCGGAACTCGGGACGATCAAGGGTCGGCAACGCCCCATCGTGTTGCTCACGTCGAACAACACCCGGGAGCTGTCCGAGGCCCTCAAGCGTCGGTGTCTGTACCTCCACATCGACTACCCGGAACTCGAACGGGAGAAGGAGATCGTGCGGGTCCGCGTGCCCGAGATCGACGAGGAACTGGCCGAGCAGATCGCCCAGGTCGTCCGTTCGATCCGGTCGCTCGACATCAAGAAGGCGCCGTCGATCTCGGAGACGATCGACTGGGCGCGCACGCTCCTGTACCTGGGGTACAAGTCCGTCGACCAGCAGGTGATCGGCGAGACGCTGCACGTGCTGCTCAAGTACCAGACCGATATCGCCAAGGCCCGCAAGGAGCTCGTCGACTCTCCGTTGCCGAGCACCCGGGGATGATGTGGGCCTGCACTTCGCGAAGTTGCAGGACGCGATGACCCGCAATCAGCTGGAGGTGCCGTCGGGAGTCGGCTCGGGCGTCATGCTCGACGTGCTCCAGGGTTTCGTGCACGAGCTGCGCGCCGCCGGGCTGCCGGTGTCGATGACCGAGAACCTCGATGCCATGCGCGGCGTCGAGTTCATCCCGCTCACCGATCGCGATGCGTTCCGTGAGGTGTTGGCCGCCACGTTGGTCAAGCACTTCCGCCACCGGCGCGCGTTCGACACGGTGTTCGACGTCTACTTCGCGTTGTACTCCGGCGGGATCGGCGACGACGGTGATGGCGGCGACGGTGAGTCCTCCGGCGAGGACCCGGACGCCGGGGGCGTGCCCGGCCAACAGGGCAGCGGCGGTGCGGGCGAGGGCGTGAGCAACGAGGCGCTCGCGGAGATGTTGCTCTCCGCGCTCATGAACATGGATCGCGAGCAGCTGCGGCAACTCGCGGCCATGGCGGTCGCCCGGTACGCCGGCATGGAACCGGGTCGGCCCGTCGGCGGGACGTACTACCTGTACCGCACCTTGCGGCAGCTCGACTTCGACGGCCTCGCAGCGAAGATGATGGAGCAGCGGACGCCGAACGCGGGCGAGGAACCGCCCGACGAGCTGGCGACCCGGTTCGAGAACGAGGAGTTCCAGGCCCGGCTCAAGGAGTTCCGGGAACTGGTGGAGGCCGAGATCCGTCGTCGGTTGGTGGCGGACCGTGGGGTCGAGGCGATGGCGCGCACGCTTCGGAAGCCGCTGCCGGAGGATGTCGACTTCATGCACGCCTCCCGCGAGGAGATGGCCCAGCTCCAACGGGCGATCGAACCGCTGACTCGCGCTCTCGCAGCCCGGCTCGCGCAGCGCCGGAAGCGGCGCAATCGGGGCCAGCTCGACTTCCGGGCCACGGTTCGCCACTCCCTGTCGTACGGCGGGGTGCCGGCCGAACCGAAGTTCAAGAACCCCCGGCCGTCCAAGCCCGAGATCATGGTCGTGGCCGACATCTCCGGGTCGGTTGCCAGCTTCGCCCGGTTCACCTTGCAGTTCGTCTACGCGATGGCCGGACAGTTCTCGAAGGTCCGGTCCTGGGTGTTCATCGACGGGATCGACGAGGTCACGCGCTTCTTCGACGAGTCGAACGAGATCTCCGAGGCCGTGCACCGGGTCAACACCGAGGCCGACGTGGTGTGGGTCGACGGCCACTCGGACTACGGCCATGCGTTCGAGGTGTTCCACGACCGTCACCTGAGCGAGATCACGTCGAAGACCGCGATCATCCTGCTCGGCGACGCCCGCAACAACTACCACGCGACGCAGAACTGGGTGCTCAAGGAACTGCGCCAGAAGTCGCGGCGGTTGTACTGGCTCAACCCGGAGCCGCGCGGCTACTGGGACACCGGCGACTCGGTCGTGTCGGAATACGGGATGTACTGCGACGGCGTCTACGAGTGTCGGAACCTGCGGCAACTCGAACGCTTCGTGGCGGACGTCATCGAGGCGTAGTCGTCGGGTCGTTGAGATCGATGAACGAGCCCGCGTGTTGGGAGCCGGTCCGAGTCCGCCGCGTCTGACGCGAGTAGCGGACGATGCTGTAGATCGCCCGGACCCCGTCCTTCCAGCCGATCTTCTTGCCCTCGTCGTAGGTGCGCCCGGAGTACGAGATCCCCACCTCGTAGATCCGCCAGCCGCCGGCGGCCACCTTGGCCGTGATCTCGGGTTCGATCCCGAACCGGTTCTCCTCGAGCGTGATGCTCTGCAGCACCTCGCGGCGGAAGGCCTTGTAACAGGTCTCCATGTCGGTGAGGTTCAGGTTCGTGAACATGTTCGAGGTCGTGGTGAGGAGGCGGTTCCCGACCGAGTGCCAGTAGTAGAGGACCCGGTGCGGGCGGCCCGAGAGAAACCGCGACCCGTAGACGACGTCGGCCTTGCCCGACAGCATCGGCTCGAGCACGGTGCCGTAGTCCTCGGGGTCGTATTCGAGATCGGCGTCCTGGACGATCACGAACCGTGATGTGGCCTCCTGGAAACCGCGGCGGAGCGCGGCACCCTTGCCCTGGTTGACCATCTGCTCGAACAGCCGGACCCGGGGATCCGAGACGGTGCGCACCTCGGCGGTGGTCTGGTCGGTCGAGCCGTCGTCGACCACGATGACCTCGTCGACGTAGGGCGAGGCCAGCACCGAGTGCAGGACGGTCCGGACCGTGGCGGCCTCGTTGTAACAGGGGATCACGACCGACAGGCAGCGGGGCTCGCTCATACCGCCAGTTTCGTCGCTCCGCCGGACGAGCGCTGGATCGCCGCTCAGGCCGGGGCCGACCGGCTCGGGTCGACCTGGGTCGCCGCCGCATCCGTGAGGTCACCCAGGGCACGGACCAGTTCGAGTTCGCCGGCGCGCAGTCCGCCGGCCCGCCCGATCGCGAGAGTGACCCCTCCGGTACCGATCGGATGGAGCAATACCGCGGTGGTGGTCGGTTCGGCCGGCACATTGCCGGAGCTCACCAGCACCTGGACGCCGTCGAGGACCGAGCACCAATCCGCGCCCACGGCGGCGTGAGCCGACCTGACGAGGACCTCGAGCGCCTCGGCGCGGGTGGTGGCCCGGCAGATCGCAGTCGCGGTCCGGTATGCATCGAGGCGGGGTTCCGGCAGCGCATCGACGACGGTGACCGATTCGGTCACCGAACCGTCGACCTCGGCGATCTCGCGGGTGAGGGCAGGGATCACCTCGGCGTCCGGGAGCACGACCGCCAACTCGTCGAGAGCCACGCCGTCGGTCCGGTCGAGGACCTCGATCCCGACGATGTCGCCGCGCAGGGCGCCGATCCGGGAGGCGACCAGACCCAGAGCGCCGGGGCGGTCGGGGACCCGGACCCGGATGAGGGCGAGACAGTTGGCCATGGGGCATCCTACGAGGTGTCGCCCGGCACCCGCCCCGGTCCGGGAGGGACCGTTTCCTAGAATCATCCGGATGCGGGTTGGGATCTACGGCGGGACGTTCGATCCCATTCATGTCGCGCACCTGGTGGTCGCCGGTGATGTACGGCACGCGCTCGGTCTCGACGAGGTGTGGCTGATGCCGGCGGGTGACCCCTGGCAGAAGCGGGGCGCGGTCGTCGCGGCGAAGGAGCTCCGCGCCGAGATGTGCGAGTTGGCGACCGCGGGACTCGCCGGGATCGGCGTGTCGCGAGTCGAGGTGGAACGCGCGGGCGCCTCGGTCACGGCCGATACGCTCGAAGCCCTGTCCGCCCCCGATCGGGAGTTGTTCGTGATTCTCGGGACGGACGCGGCGGCGAACATGTCCACCTGGCGTCGGCTCGACGAAACCCGCGAACTGGCGGCAGTTGTCGTGGTCGAACGTGAGGGGGAGCACGCGGAGCCGCCCGGCCCGGATTGGGAGTTCCAGCACGTGCACATCCCTCGACTCGATGTCTCGTCCTCCGACATCCGCGCCCGCGTGGCCGCCGGTCGTCCGATCGACGGACTCGTGCCGACGCCCGTCGTCGAGTTCATCTGCGCGCGCGGGCTCTATTCATGACCGGTATCGACGACGATCAGCCGGCCCGCACCCGCGCCGAGCGCCGCCAGGACCGCAGCCGGGCTGCCCGTCGGCGCACGGCGCGGCCCGTACCGCCCACACGGCAGCCGCCCGAACCGGTGCCGGTACCCGAGGCTGGCGCAGAGGACGAGGTCGGCCTGACGCGGCGCGAGCGCCGCGAGTTGCGGGAGGCCAAGACGCGGCGCACGGCCGCGCCGAGTCCGCCGCTCGCCGCGCCTCCCGCCGAGTCGGAGCAGGCGCCGGAGCCGGAGCCTGATGTCGTCCCCGAGCCGGACGCCGCGCCCGCGGAGACTCCGCGTGAGCCGCCGGCTGCGATCCCCGAGCCCGATCCCGCGGTTCCCGCGGTCGCGACCGCCCCTGTCGCAGCACCGGAGGACGTCCCCGTCGCCCCCGTGGTGACCGGGCCGCCGAGCACCCGGCGCGAACGACGACTGGCCTCGACCGCGCCGGCCCGGGCCCGCCGACCATCGTCCCGCGGCCGGGAGCGCCCGACCCCGAATCGGGACGACCGCCGCTTCTGGACGCGCGTCGTGCCGCTGATCGCACTCAGCCTCGCGCTCCTCGTCGCGATCGGTGCCGTGATGCGCGCGGCCGACGACGGTGGATCGCCGAGGCGGACGGCAGCCGTTTCACCGTCCGGGGTTCGGACCAAGACCCTGCTGCTCGTGCACCACAGCGCGGCCTACGGGAACGATCTCATCGTGCTCGTCGGCCGGGAGCAGAACCGTGGGTCGGTGCTCATGGTGCCGGGCGCAACCCAACTCGATGTTCCCTCGCTCGGGGTCGCGACGCTCAGCGCGGTGCCGGTCGACGACAACGGCGCCGGTCTGGCCAACAGTGTGGAGAACGTGGTCGGCGTCGGGGTCGGCAAGACCGCCATGCTGGACGACGCGGGCCTGACCGCGGTCCTCGGGCCGGCGGCCCCGCTGCCGGTCACGCTCACGAATCCGATCGAGATCGTCGGCACCGGGGCGAAGTACGACGCGGGCGCCCAGCGGGTGTCAGCCGCGCAGGCGGCAGAGCTGATGAGCGGGCCCCAGGCCGTGAACGAGTTGGACCGCCTGGTCACGGCGTCGGCCGTCATCGAGGGTTGGCTCACCCGCCTCGAGGATCCGTCGGTGGCACGCCGGACGCTTGCCCTGTCCCGCGATCTCGCTCCGCTCGTCGCGGCCGCGACCGCCAAGGACGGGTACCGCATCGACACCCTGCCGGTCGATTCGATCGCCACCGGCGGCGGCGAGCGCTTCGGCGTCCGGAACGCGGAGCTGGAGCGGTACGTGGCCCGGTCGTTCTCGGCGGACCGGTTGGGGTCCGGTATCCGGCGCCCCCGGGTCGAGGTGCTCAACGGCACCGGATTCCTCGGGGTGGCCCAGGCGGTCGCCCAGGCGGTGGTCCCGGCGGGGGGCAAGGTGACCCTGACCGAGAATGTTCCCGGCTTCGGCGTGCCCACGACCCAGATCGTGTACTACAAGGACAGCTGGCGGGACGGCGCCCAGCGACTGCTCGATGCCATGAAGTGCGGTTCGCTGCGAAAGGCGAGTCGCGATCTCGGGATCGCGGACGTGACCATCGTGGTCGGACTCGACTGCCCGCAATACGGAGTACCCGGAGGAAACCACTGAACGCCACCGAAATCGCCATCGTCGCGGCTCGTGCCGCGGCCGAGAAGCTCGCCACCGACGTCGTCGTGCTCGACGTCGGCGACATCATCGGCATCACCGAGGCCTTCGTGCTCGCATCGGGGTCGAACACCCGGCAGGTGAAGGCAATCTGCGACGAGATCGAGTTCGCGTTGAAGGTCGAGGCCGACATCTCCCCGCGGAGCACCGAGGGGCTCGCCGACGCGTCGTGGGTGTTGATGGACTACGGCGTCGTCGTGGTGCACGTGTTCGGCGTGGAGACGCGCGAGTACTACGACCTCGAGCGGCTGTGGTCGGACGCGCCACGGGTCGACTGGGACCCCGGCCACCGCGCGGTGAGCTGACCCTCAGGTCGGGGCGATCTCGATCCACGGACGCATGTGGACCTTGCGCTCGGCCAGACCGGCCTTGAGTTCACGCACGCCGACGTTGCGGTCGAGTCGCGGTGAATAGAGGATCGAGCTGATGATCGCCGCGCTGGCCCCGCCCTCGGTCAGACCGGCGGCGATGTGGTCGACATTGCCTGCGCCACCCGACGCGATGACCGGCACGGTGACGGCGTCGGCGACCGCGCGGGTGATCGCGAGGTCGTACCCGGCGGCCGTGCCGTCACCGTCGATGCTGTTGACCACGATCTCGCCGGCACCGAGGTCGGCGCCTCGCTTGACCCATTCCACCGCGTCCATGCCGGTCGCGGTGCGGGCGCCGTCGATGAACACCTCGTAGCCGCTCGGGAGCGACTCGCTCACGCCGACCTGCTTCACCTGAGTGGAGAGCACGATGCACTGGTTGCCGAAGGCCTCCGCGCCGGCCCGGATGATGTCGGGATTGCGAACCGCCATGGAGTCGATGCTGATCTTCTCGGCGCCGGCCTTGAGAACGGTGAACATGTCGTCGAGATCGCGGATCCCGCCCCCGACCGTGAAGGGGACGAAGACGTGCTCGGCGACCGCGCGTACGGTGTCGAGGTCGATGACGCGTTGCTGGGCGCTGGCGAGGATGTCGTAGAAGACGATCTCGTCGATCTGGTCGGCGTACAGCCGCTGCGCGAGTTCCGCCGCCGGGGCGACGTCGATGTTGTCCTGGAAGTTCTGGGCCTTCGTGACCCGACCGTCGATCACGTCGAAACAGGCGATGAGGCGTTTGGTCAGCATTCACGACCGTCCCAGGTCGCGAAGTTGGCCAGGATACGCAGGCCGACCTCGCCGCTCTTCTCGGCATGGAACTGGGTGGCGGCGATGTTGCCGCGGGCCACCATCGAGCAGAAGTCGACGCTGTAGGAGGTGGTGCCGAGCACGGCGGAGGGGTCAGCCGGCGCCGCGTAGAAGCTGTTGACGAAGTAGCAGTACGGATCGGCGGGGAGGCCCACCGTGAGCGGGTGCGGACGGGAGAACTCGACCCGGTTCCACCCGATCTGGGGGACGCGGTCGGTGGCGGGGAAGCGGGTCACGACACCGGGCACCCAGCCGAGGGTGTCGGTCGGCCCCTCGTCGCTGCGGTCGAAGATCACCTGGAGGCCGATACAGATACCCAGGAACGGCGTATCCGCCTCGATGACCCTGGTCCGCAGCACACCGACGAGATCCGATTCCGCGAGGGAGGCGATCGTCGCGGCCGCGGCACCGACGCCGGGCAGAATGATGCGGTCGACCGCCTCGACCTCGGTGGGAGTGCGCACGAGGGTGGCGTCGATGCCGAGGCGGGACAGCGCGAACATCACGCTGGGGGCATTGCCGGCGCGGTAGTCGACGACTCCGATCATGAGCGGTCGATTCTAGGGAGCGCCTCCCGCGCACCTCCGAGAGAAAGCCCGCCGGGTGTCCGTGGGGTCAGTCGGGGAGCAGACCTACGAAGGCCCCCAGTTCGGTCATGGCCGCGTCGAAGTACTGGCTCGTGGCTGCGATCACGTTGTTGAACTGCCCGAACAACTCGAAGCTGACGGTGCCGTACAACGCCGCCCACACGGTCAGGGCCCGCACCATCGTGGATTCGGGGACCCCGGTGAACACGTCGGCCAGGCGGTCGAGATCGCGTGCGAGTGCGCCGCTGGGAAGGCGTGCCGCCGGGACGTCGGTCAGATGGCCCGCCGCCTGCGCGTCGATCAGGAGTTGGACGAGTACCAGGGCGACACGGGTGGCCGGAGCGATGGTGGTGACCGGCGCCTGGTAGCCCGGCACCGGACTGCCGTAGATGAGCGCGTATTCGTGCGGGTGGGCGATCGCCCACGTCCGCACGGTCCGACCGATCGTCATCCACCGGCGGAAGTGGCGGCCGCGGGGGGTCCGGTGCTCGGCTTGTTCCACCGCCGCGCCGAGTCCGTTGTAGGCGTCCACGATGAGGGCGGTGAGCAGGTCGTCCCGGCTCGGGAAGTAGCGGTACACCGCGCTCGAGACCATGCCGACCTCGCGTGCGATGGCGCGGAGCGACAACGCCGCCGATCCCTCCGCGGCCAGATGGCGGCGGGCGGCATCGAGGATCTCGCTGGTGATCTCGGCGCGGACGCGCGCCCGGGCGGTGGCAGGTGGCATGGCGCCCATCATCGCCCATGACCGGAGCGGTGACAAGAACTGAGAGCAGTGCTCTTGACATTCGGTCGTCCCGGCGCGATGGTGGCGAGGAACGAGAGCACTGCTCTCGCACTCACGAGAAGAGGGAAACGATGGCGAAGCACCTGGTGGTCGGAGCGGGAGCAGTAGGTCGGGGAGTGGCGGGTCGGCTCGCCGACGCGGGTCACGAGGTGGTGATCGTCTCGGGATCCGGACGGGCACCGGCGGATCCCCGGGTCCGGGCGGTCGGTCTCGATGCGACCGACGCCGCGGCCCTGACGGAGATCGCGCGCGGCGCCGCGACCATCTACAACTGCGCCAACCCCCGGCACTACCACCGGTGGGCGACCGAGTGGCCACCGCTGGCCGACGCGATGCTGCGGGCGGCGGAGGCGACCGGGGCCGACCTCGTGATCATGGGCAACCTCTACGGCTACGGGCCGGTCGACGGTCCGATCCGAGCCGACCAACTCCTGCGGGCGACCGGGACCAAGGGCCGGATCCGGCGGGAAATGTGGGAGGCGGCACTCGCGGCCCACGAGGCAGGCCGCGTGCGGGTCACCGAGACCCGTGCATCCGACTACATCGGTCCGGACTCCGGTGCGCAGGCGCATCTCGGCGACCGGGTGATCCCGCGGCTCCTGCGCGGCAAGCCGGTCCGGGTGTTCGGATCGCTGGATGCCCCACACTCGTGGGCGTTCGTGCCCGATGTGGTCCGGACCCTGGTCGCGCTCGGTGCGGGCGACACGTCCTGGGGCCGGCCCTGGATCGTCCCGTCCGGGCCACCTCTCACCCAGCGTGAGGCGATCACCTCGATCGCGGCCGCGGCCGGCGTTCCGACCCCTCGGCTGGCGGTCCTGCCCCGGGCGGCGCTCCGGGCGGCCGGTCTCGTCATTCCGATCGTCCGGGAGCTGCCCGAGGTGCTGCATCAGTTCGAAGGCCCCTTCGTGGTGGACGGCTCGGAGACGACTTCGGCCTTCGGGCTGGTGCCCACCCCGTGGGCGGAGGCGGTGGCCGCCACCTTGACGGGATACGGCGCCCCGGCCGCCCCCGTACCGGCGGTCCCAGTCGAGTGGGCGACCGCAGGCCCGGGGCCCGCGACGGGGACGCGTACCCTGGCCGAGTGACCGCACCCGTCTTCCTCGCCGCGGACCCGGACGCGGTCGAGTTCTTCGCCCGGAGCGGCTGGGTGATGACCCGGACCCTCGACGCCGACGCGACGGTCGGTCTGCGGTCCTGGGTCGACGAGGTCATGGCGTGGCCCGACGGCGGCGGGTGGCTCCACTACCGGGAACAGACCGACGCCGGACCCCGCCTCTGCCGTACCGAGAACTTCGTGCCGTTCCATCCGGGGCTCCGGGCCCTGCTCACCGACGGTGCGATGGTGCAGACCGCCGGCGCGCTCCTCGGCGAGCCAGCAGTGCTCTACAAGGAGAAGATCAACTACAAGGCGGTCGGCGGTGCTGGGTACGCCCCGCACCAGGACGCGCCCGCGTACCGGTTCGTCGAGTCGCACGTGTCGTGCATGGTCGCGGTCGACGATGCCGACATTGCGAACGGCTGCCTCGAGGTGGTGTCGGCTTCCTTCGACCGCGTCCTGCCGATGGACGACCACGGTTGTCTCCGCCCGGACGTCGTCGCCGCGCTCTCCTGGGAACCGGTCCCCGTCGTGGCCGGCACCACGTTGTGGTTCCACTCCCGCACCCCACACCGCAGTGGTCCCAACACCTCGGGCCGGGACCGGCGCGCGCTGTATCCGACGTACAACGCAGCCGCCGAAGGGGACCTGCGCGACGCGTACTACCGCCAGAAACTGGCGGAGTTCGCGGCGGCGAGTCCCGACGACCGGGTGCAGGTCTCGCTGATCGGCGACTTCCAGGGCCGCCCGGTGTGAACCGGGTCGAGCCGAACCTCTGACGAAACGAGCAGCATGAGTGAAGTAGGAGATCTCTATCGGCGACTCACCGAGGAGTTCATCGCGGCTGTAGGCGCCGTGCCCGCCGACCGGTGGTCGTCACCGTCCCCGTGTGAAGGCTGGACTGCCCTCGGTGTCGTCGAGCACGTCGCCAACGTGCAGGGACTGTTCCTTCCCTTCGTCGGCCGCGAGGCCGCGGTGATCCCGCCGGTGGCGGACGATCCCGAGGGAGCACTGCGCACCGCCTTCGATTCGGTGATCGCGGTCCTCGACGATTCCGCGCTGGCGACCCAGACCTTCGACGGTGCGTTCGGCCCGTCCACGTTCGAGTCGGCCATCGAACGCTTCGCGTGCTTCGACCTGGTGGTGCACCGCTGGGATCTCGCCCGGGCGACCGGTGGTGACGAGACGATCGCCGCCGCCGACGCCGAGCGTGTGATCGCCGGCGCGTCCGCATTCGGCCCGGCCCTGCGGAGTCCGGGCGTGTGTGGTCCCGAGGTGGAGGTGGCACCCGACGCGGACGCGCCGACACGCATGCTCGGCCTGGTCGGCCGCCAGGCGTAGCGATCGAGGTCGGTGCGGATACCCCGATGATCTCGGCGGCTGCGAAGCGGGCACACGACGCGGCGGTCGCGGCGGGCGCGCCGACGTACCGCGATCCGGCGACGGGCTACGACGTCATGACCGCCGCGACCCTTGCGGCGCGCGGCGAGTGCTGTGGCAGCGGCTGTCGCCACTGCCCGTACCCACCCGATCAGTCGGTCGTGCGAGCGCGGTAGCGGTGTTGGGCGATGACCCAGCCGAGTGCCACCAGGGCGATGCTGTAGATCCAGGCCGCCGCCACCGGATGGTCGATCGGCCACACGTGTTTGGTCACGGGCGTCACCGGATTCCCGAAGAGTTCGCGCATCGCGGCGATCATCACGCTCACCGGGTTGATGACCGCCATCCACTGCAGCACGGCGGGCATCGAACTGATCGGGACGAACGCGTTGGAGACGAACGTGAGCGGGAACACGATCACGAACCCGATGCCCATCACCGCGTCGGGGGAACGTACGAGCACGCCGAGCCAGAGGCCCATCCACATGACCCCGGACGCGAACACCAGCAGGAGCACCATGCCCTCGGTGACTTCGAGGACGCTGGCGTGGGTCCGCCAGCCGACGATGAGCCCGGTCCCCAGCAGGATCACGATGGTGAGGATCGCGCCCAGCATCTCGGCGAAGTAGTGGCCGAGCAGATAGGCGGAGCGCCGCGTGGGGAGTGATCGGAACCGGTCGATCACGCCTTCCTGGAAGTCGGTCGCGACCGACATCGCCGGCCCCATCATCGCGAAGGCCAGGGTCTGGATCAGGATCCCCGCCATCAGGTACTCGTTGTAATTGCCGCCCTGTACCTGGATCGCGCCGCCGAACACGTACGCGAAGAGCAGCACGAACATCAGCGGCTGGATGGTGACGTTGGTCAGCTTCTCGGGCAGCTGGCGGATGTGTTCGAGGTTGCGGCGTGCGAGCGTGGTCGCGTCGTTCATCAGACTGTTGCTCATCGGTTCCCTTCCGCTTGGTCGGTCTCGGCATCATCACGACGGGACGTGCCGGTGAGGGTGACGAACACGTCGTCCAGGGTGACCTCGCGGCGGGTGACGTCGATGGCGTCGATCCCCGCGTCGTCGAGGGCGCGCACGATCTCCACCACCCGCACGCCGGGCTTGATCGGCACGGTGATCATGTGACGCTCGGGGTCCAGCGTGGGTGGCCGATCGGCGAAGGGGGCAACCGCGGTGGCCGCGGGTTGGACCGCATCCGCCGAACCGACCTTCACGTCGAGGCGGTCGTCGCCGATCTGCGCCTTGAGTTCGGCCGGGGTGCCGTGCGCCACCGAGCGGCCATGGTCGAGGACGACGATGTCGTCGGCCATCCGGTCGGCCTCCTCGAGGTACTGGGTCGTGAGGATGACGGTGGTGCCGCCTCGCACCAGCTCCGTGAGCATGTCCCAGAGGTGGGTCCGGCTCATCGGGTCGAGGCCGGTGGTCGGCTCGTCGAGGAACAGCACGTCGGGATTGCCCATGAGGCTCGCCGCGAGGTCGAGTCGGCGGCGCATTCCCCCCGAGTACGTCTTCACGAGCGCGGTGGCGAAGTCGGTGAGGTCGAGTTGGACGAGCAGCTCGTCGGCCCGGGTCCCGGCCACCGACTTGGACAGCCCGTAGAGCCGGCCGATGGTGACGAGGTTGAGGCGGGCGCTCATGAGGCCGTCGACCGTGGCCTGCTGGGACGCCACGCCGATGTGGCGCCGCACCGATGCCGCCTCCCGGACGACGTCGAAGCCGGCCACGGTCGCCGCGCCTTCGCTCGGTTGGCTGAGCGTGGTGAGGATGCGGATCGCAGTGGTCTTGCCGGCGCCGTTGTGGCCGAGGAGGCCGAGCACGGTGCCGGGGGCGACGGCGAGGTCGAGGTCGCGCAGCGCCCAGAGGTCGCCGAACTGCTTCCCGAGTCCGGTCGCGGTGATGCCGAGTGGAGGATCGGTGCCGGGCGCGTCGGTGCGCGCGGCAGTGCCGGTGGTGGTCATGGTCTCGCTTCCGGGCATTCGGGGGTGGGGGTCAACCTACCGAGCGGGTTCCGGCTCATCGACCGGATTTGGATGCGCCAATCGGGCGCTGACCGGCTGCGTTCATTGATCGTTGTCTCCGTGCGGGGAGAAGAGGGTTGTCCAGGGTATCGGTGCCCTGTGACAACGCAACGAGACGGTTGTCACCGGTCACACCCATATGCGAACATGCGTTCGTGATCATGGTAGCGCCGGACGGCGGGTCCGACCCGGGTGGAGGCGGAGACCGAGCCGAACCGTCCCGGGACCACCCGGCGGTCGAGCCGCCGGGCATCCTCCACGCCGACCTCGACGCGTTCTTCGCCTCGGTCGAACAGCGCGACGACCCGGAGCTCCGCGGGCGCCCCGTGCTCGTCGGCGGGGGAGTCATCGTCGCCGCGAGTTACGAGGCCAAGCGGTTCGGTATCTCCACCCCCACCAACGAGCGCGCCGCCCGCGCCCTGTGCCCCGACGCCGTCGTCGTCCCGCCGCGGTTCGACGCCTACCTCGAAGCGAGTCGCGCGGTGTTCGACTGCTTTCGCGACGTCACGCCCCTCGTCGAGGGCATCTCCATCGACGAGGCGTTCCTCGATGTTCGCGGCGCCCGCCGGTTGCTCGGACCATCCGACGGCATCGCCACCCGGCTGCGGGCCCGCGTGCGCGACGACGTCGGACTTCCCGTGTCGATCGGCATCGCGTCGACGAAGTTCCTGGCCAAGGTCGCGAGCGTCAGCGCCAAGCCCGACGGGATCTGTCTGGTCCCGGTCGGCGGAGAACTCGAGTTCCTCCATCCACTGCCGGTCGAACGGCTGTGGGGTGTCGGCCCCAAGACGGCGGCGCGGCTCCACGCGATGGGGATCGCGACGGTCGGGGAGATGGCGGGCGTCCCCGATCGGGCGCTCGCGGTGACGCTCGGCCGTGCTGCCGCAGCCCATCTGCACGCGATCTCGTGGAACCGCGATCCGCGGCGGGTCCGCACGCCCGCGCGCCGCCGCTCGATCGGGTCCCAGAGCGCGCTCGGTCGCCCGCGCCACGATGTCGCCGACCTCGAGGTGGCGCTCCTCGCCATCGTCGACCGCGTGGCGCGGCGACTGCGGGCCGACGAACGCCTGGCCCGCACGATCACCCTCCGGCTGCGGATCGGCGACGGGGAGCGGATCACGCGCTCGTCCTCGACTGCAATGCCGACCGACCTCACCGAGCCGATCCGGCGCGCCGGCCGCGAACTGCTCGCCAAGGCCGCGCCCGTCATCCACGACCGCGGCTGCACCCTCATCGGGCTCGCGCTGTCGAACCTGGTCCCGCGTGACCCGCTCCAACTCGCGTTGCCGTTCCCGCGTCCCGGCCGCGCGAATCGCGACCTCGATGCCGCGGTCGACGGCCTCCAGAAACGGTTCGGCAACGCATCCATCACCCGCGGTTCGCTGCTGCACGACGCGCGGTTGCGGCATTCATTCGGCGAACCGCTCTACGAGTCGTGAGGATGCGGCGTCAGAATGGTCGGGTGCTCGAGATCGTCCTCGTCGCTCCGCAGATCGCGGTGAACACCGGCAACATCATCCGGCTGTGCGCCAACGTCGGCGCGCGGCTCAATCTCGTCGCGCCGCTGGGTTTCACCCTCGACGAACCGGCGCTGCGGCGCGGTGGGCTCGACTACCACGAACTCACCGAGACGACGGTGTGGGGCAGCTGGGCCGAGTGTCGGCGCGGGCTCGGCGGGGATCGCCGCTGGTTCGCGACGACCGCGGGGGCGGAGCACCGGCGGATCGACGAGGTCGAATACCTCGCCGGCGATGTGGTGGTCTTCGGCTGCGAGAGCACCGGGTTGCCAGAGGACGTGCTCGCGGACTTCGACGCCGACCATCGGCTGCGGATACCGATGCGACCGAGCAATCGAAGTCTCAACCTCGCCAACTCCGTGGCGGTGGTGGCGTACGAGGCGTGGCGCCAGCACGGCTACGCCGGTGCTACCTCGGGCACTTTCGCCGAGGACCGGCCCCCGCTCGACCCCAACCCGTGACGCGGCGGGGCGCTCGCCGTTAGCGTCGGTCCTGATGACCGACCCCACCACGCTGCAGATCGACGGGCTGAGCTTGACCCGTGTGATGTACGCCGACGTGACGATCCCACCCGAGCGGGTCGGACTCACCGCCGCCGACGTGCGCGGGGTGCCGTGGCGCCGGCCCCACTGGGCCCGCCAGGACGACACCGTAGGCGCCACTGCGTGGGCCTGGGTCATCGACGCCGGCCCCCGTCGGGTCGTGCTCGAACCGCTCCAGGCGGCCGACGAGGTGCTCCACGACCCGGCCGCGGGAACGTTCCACACGGACGCGTTCGCGCAACGCATGACGGAGGGCGGTTTCGACGTTGCATCGGTCGACACGGTGGTGATCTCGCACATCGAGACCATCGGGATGGTGGGTCGGCGGGCCGATGACGGCACGTGGTCGCCGTTCTTCCCGCACGCGCGCATCGTGATCCCGGAAGCCGCGCTCGACGACTTCGACCGGGCGCCGGGTGACTTCGAGTCGTCGAAGGTCTGGCGCCAGTTCATCGACGAAGGCCGGGTCGACACCGTGGCCGACGGTGCAGAAGTCGTGCCGGGGATGCGGGCCGAACTCACCGGCGCCCACAACCCGGGTCACACGGTCTTCCACTTCGGCGCGGAGCCCGCGGCGACCTGGTTGGGTCACCTGGCGCTCAACCCGATGCATCTGGTGACGGGGCTCTGCCCCGCGCAGCATCCCGAACCGGATCTGGCCTGGGAACTCCTCCAGGGGTACCGCGACGACGGTCGCATCCTGCTCGCACCCCTGTGGCCGTCGCCGGGGTGGGGCCGGTGGGAAGCCGGCGCGTTCCAGGCCGGTACCGACGGTTGAGAGCCTGGGCTACGCGCTCGCGGTAGCGGCCTGCTTCGCGGGCTGGACGGTTGGGATGCGCCAGCTGAAGACCAGTGCGAGCAGCGCGAGTCCGGCAAGGAACGCGAGTGCGCTCTGCAGTCCCTGAATGCGTGCGTCGGCGTTCTCGGCGGTGATGGCGGTCGCGGCCGTGGGCGCGACGCCCGCCTTGCGGAGCGCGGCTTCGAGATCGCTGTTCGACATGAACGGGATCCCGCCGGCCAACTTCACCTGGGCTTCGGAACTGATGTTCTTCGGCACCGCGGGATTGTTCGCGATGCCGGTGAGGAACGAACTCGTCAAGACGCCGATCAAGACCGCACCCGCGACCGCGGTGCCGATGGAGGCACCGAGGTTGGTCAGCGTGTTCTGCAGTCCGCCGACCTCGCCGGTCTGCTCGTCGGGCACCGCGGAGACCGTGACGCTGCCGAGTTGGGACGCGAGTGCGCCCACTCCGAGACCGGCCAGGAGCATCGGCCAGGTGACGATCTCCGGCCCCGCGCCCGCGTTGAGCGCCGCCATGAACACCACGATGCCGGCGAAGAGCGCGAAGAAGCCGATGCGGACGACGCGACGGGGGGAGGCGTCGGGGAAGACGCGTGGGATGCCGACCGCCGCGAGCAGCAGCGTGGCCGACAGCGGGAGGAGCCGGACTCCGGTGGCGACGGCGGAGAGGCCGAGGGCCACGGACAGGAACAGGGGGACCGTGAAGAAGAGTCCGGCCTGGAGGAGGTACTGGAAGAAGAACGAGGTGAGCCCGCCGCGCAGGACGCGATTGCGGAGGATCTCGGGATTCACGAGTGGTTCGCCACCGCGGTTCACCAACCGGGCTTCCCAGGCGAGGAAGAGCCACAACACCAGTCCGCCACCGAGGATCAACCAGACCACCGGGGACAATCCGAACAGCTCGGGTCCGCCGGCCTTGGGTTGGAACAGCCCCCACGCGCCCGAACGCAGCACGCCGAAGACGGCGAGGGACAGGCCGAGGGCCGAGAGTCCGGTGCCCGCGAGGTCGAGGTGGGTGCGCGCTCCGGGCGCCGCGTCGGCGGTCCGGCGGTTCATGGCCAGGATGACCATTACGACCAGCACCTCGCCGACGAACACCCAGCGCCACGACAGGTAGGTGGTGAAGAGGCCACCGATGAGCGGACCGGCCGCGACCGCGATGGCGCCGGCCGACGCGACCAGCCCGTACGCGCGCGGTCGCTCACCGGCATCGAAGTTGGAGGCGACGAGGGCGACGATCGCCGGGAGGATCAGCGCCGCCCCGATGCCCTCGAGGAACGACCAGCCGATCATGAGCACGGTGAGATTGGGCGCGATCGCCGTCGTGAGCGATCCGCAGCCGTAGATCACGCAGCCGATCGCGAAGGCGCGTTTGCGGCCGAGCATCTGGCCGATCTTCCCGCCGGTGATCATCATCGACGCCATGACGAGGGTGTAGAAGGTGATGGCGGACTGGATGCCGGTCACGTCGGTCCCGACGTCCTTGGCGACTGTGGCGATCGAGACGTTCATGACCGAACTGTCGAGGGTCATGAGGAACTGGGCCGCCGCGAGGGTGGCGAGCACGACCGCCGCCGCACTCTTCGCCGGCTTGGTGTCGGTCGTCATCGGCAGTTCCTGACGGTTCGAGCAACCGGCTGCCCCGGGCGCTGCGGTCGTCCCGTGTGGGTCGGGCGATGTCGTGCCGCAACCCCGTCGACCGGGAGAAGTGGAGCTGAGGGGATTCGAACCCCTGACCCCTTCCATGCCATGGAAGTGCTCTACCGCCTGAGCTACAGCCCCGTATGGGAGAGGCCAAAGTAGCAGGCGGTCCCTAGACCTCCCGGTACGCTCGCCCACAATGACCGACGACATTCCCCGCCACCGGTACGACGCGCGCCTCGCCAACGAGATCGAGGCGCGTTGGCAGGATCGATGGGACGCCGAGCACACCTTCTGGGCGCCGAACCCCACCGGACTGTTGTCCGAGGGGGCCGAGCGGTTCACAGACCGGGAGCCGGTGTTCGTCCTCGACATGTTCCCGTACCCGAGCGGTACCGGGCTCCACGTGGGTCACCCGCTGGGATACATCGGGACCGACGTCTACGCCCGGTTCGAGCGGATGAACGGCAAGAACGTGCTCCACGCGATGGGGTACGACGCGTTCGGCCTGCCCGCCGAGCAGTACGCGGTCCAGACCGGCCAGCACCCGCGGGTCACCACCGAGGCGAACATCGCGAACATGCGCCGTCAGTTGCGGGCGCTCGGGCTCGGCCACGACTCGCGTCGGGGTCCGGCCACCACCGATCCCGGTTACTACAAGTGGACCCAGTGGATCTTCCTCCAGATCTACAACGCCTGGTACGACTTCGATGCCGACCGTGCCCGCCCGATCTCGGAACTGATCACGCGGCTCGAGTCCGATCTGGACGTCGGCTGGGTCGACCTCGACGATCGGGCCCGGCGCGAACTCGTCGATTCGTACCGTCTCGCGTACCTCACCGAGGCCCCGGTCAACTGGTGTCCGGCGCTCGGCACCGTCCTCGCCAACGAGGAGGTGACGGCCGACGGTCGGAGCGAACGCGGCAACTTCCCGGTGTACCGCCGGCCACTGAAGCAGTGGATGATGCGGATCACCGCGTACGCAGATCGGTTGCTCGACGATCTCGCACTCCTCGACTGGAGCGACTCGATCAAGCTGATGCAGCGCAACTGGATCGGCCGCAGCACCGGCGCGTCGGTCGACTTCGCGGTCGAGGGCGCCGACGACGTGATCACCGTGTTCACCACCCGCCCCGACACGCTCTTCGGCGCCACCTACATGGTGTTGGCGCCCGAGCATCCGTTGGTCGACGCGATCGTGCCGGGAGAGTGGCCCGGCGCGATGTTGGGTGACGCGTTCAACGACGTCCCGGCGGCATGGAAGGGGATCTTCGGCGCCGAGGGCGGTCCGGCCGAAGCGGTACGGCGCTACCGGGAATTCGCGGCCACCAAGAGCGACCTCGAACGCCAGGCCGAGGGCAAGGACAAGACGGGGGTGTTCACCGGCGCATTTGCCGTCAACCCGGTGAACGACGAGCGCATCCCGATCTTCGTGGCCGATTACGTCCTCATGGGGTACGGCACCGGGGCCATCATGGCGGTCCCCGCCCACGACGAGCGCGACTTCGAGTTCGCGCGCGAGTTCGAGTTGGCCATCGTCGGCGTGATCAAACCGCCGGCCGAGTGGCTCGCCGAACGGGACTGCCCGCTCGCGCCGGCTTCCGAGTGGCCCGAGGCCTTCGTGGGCGACGGGCGCGCCATGAACTCCGCGAACGCCGATGTCTCGCTCGACGGTCTCGCGGTCCGGGACGCCAAAGCCGCGATCACCGCATGGCTCGCAGGTCGCGGTGCGGGCGACGCGACGGTCAACTTCAAGCTCCGCGACTGGCTCTTCAGTCGCCAGCGCTATTGGGGCGAGCCGTTCCCGATCGTCTACGACGAACTCGACCTGCCGATCGCGCTGCCGGAATCGCTGCTGCCGGTCGAGTTGCCCGAGATCATCGACTTCGAGCCGGAGATCGTCGCCGATAACTCGGCGAGTGTCCCGGCGCCGCCGCTGTCGCGCGCCGAAGCGTGGACGACCGTCGAACTCGATCTCGGCGACGGTCCCAAGACCTACCGCCGCGAGCTCAACACGATGCCGCAGTGGGCCGGTTCGTGTTGGTACTACCTGCGGTATCTCGACCCAACGAACGAGGAACAGTTCGTCGGTCCGGCGGCCGAGCACTACTGGATGGGCGAAGGACCCGGCGGGGTCGACCTCTACGTCGGCGGCGTCGAGCACGCGGTCCTCCACCTGCTCTACGCGCGGTTCTGGCACAAGGTGCTGTTCGACCTCGGGCACGTGTCGACCCCGGAACCGTTCCAGCGACTCTTCAACCAGGGGATGATCCAGGCCCCCGCGTATACCGACAGTCGCGGGATCTACGTCGAGGCGACCACGGTCGTCGAACGCGACGGTGGCTTCTTCGCCGGCGACGAAGCCGTGCAACGCGAGTTCGGCAAGATCGGCAAGAGCCTGAAGAACATGGTCACGCCGGACGACATCTTCCGTGATTACGGCGCCGACTCGCTGCGACTCTACGAGATGTCGATGGGCCCGCTCGACGCATCTCGGCCGTGGAGCACGCGCGACATCGTCGGGGTGTTCCGGTTCCTGCAACGGTTGTGGCGCAACGTGGTCGACGAGGACACCGGCGCGCTGCGCGTCGTCGAGACCCCCGCCGACGAAGAGACCCGCCGGCTCCTGCATCGCACCATCGCCGAGGTACGCGAAGACATGGCGACGATGGGATTCAACACCGCGGTGTCGAAGCTGATCACCCTGAACAACCGGTTGACCCAGGTCGCGACGGCGGGCGGTGCACCCCGGGACACCGTCGAGCCGTTGGTGCTGATGCTCGCGCCACTCGCGCCCCACATCGCCGAGGAGTTGTGGTCGCGGCTCGGCCACGAGTCGTCGCTGACGTACGCCGATTTCCCGGTGGCCGATCCGCAGTGGCTGACGGTCGACGAGGTCGAGTACCCGGTCCAGGTGAACGGCAAGGTGCGCGGCAAGGTCACGGTGGCGGCCGGTGCCGAGCAGCCGGTGGTCGAGGCCGCGGCGCGACTCGACGTCGCGAGCTACCTCGACGGCGCCAGCGTCCGCAAGGTGATCTTCGTGCCCGACCGCCTGATCAACTTCGTAGTTGGATAAACGAATGTTGTTACGTCGCGTAGCTCTCGACGCCCCGGAGGGGCGGTTCACCCATGTCGATCCGGTCGATGTGGCGCGGGCAAAGATCGTGGTGGTCCCGTGGCTCACCCCGGGCGTGTTGGCGATGACCCTCGGTCGGTACGTCCTGGTGCGGCGCGGGAACGAGACCAACGTCGAGTTGATCGCCCACGAACTCGTCCACGTGCAGCAGTGGCGCGAGCAGGGACGGTTCGGGTTTCTCCGGGCCTACCTGGGTGACTACGTGCGCGGGCGCCGGTCCGGCCTCGGCCACTGGGACGCCTACCGCGCCATCCGCGTCGAGCGCATCGCGCGGGAACGGACGTCCGTCTGATTTGGTACGGTCTGACCGTTCCACCTTCCCCGTGCACTTCCTCCGTCGGCCCGCGCGCGCCCGGAGGAAGTCATGCTCCCGATCGAACAGACCCCACGTCGACCACCCGTTCACGGCCTCGCCGCGACGATCGAGGGGTTCCGTGACCGACTGAGTGATCCGAGGGTCAGGATCGGGGCCCTGCTCCTCGTTGCGGCCGTCGCGGGGTACTGCTTCTCCCAGGTCGGTGGGAGCCGGTCGTCGGGTGCGCTGCCCGGTGATCCCCCGGTGTCGGTGCCGCCCATCCGTGCGATCCGGACCACCACGACCACGCGCCCGGCCGTGTTGGTGCACGTTGCCGGCGCGGTTGCTCACCCCGGGCTGGTGCGGGTCCCGGCCGGGAGTCGGGTCGCGGATGCGATCGCCGCAGCCGGAGGCGGGGTGCCTGACGTGGATCTCGACCGGTTGAACCTCGCCGCGAAGGTGGTCGACGGACAGCGCATCCCCGTGGCCAAGGTCGGGCAACCCGCGGTTGCGGCCGCCGGGGACGGAGGCGCGGCCACCGCCGGAGTCCCGGGCGCGGCGGGCGAGACCGGACCGATCGATCTCAACGCGGCCACGCCGGCCCAACTCGACACGTTGCCAGGCGTGGGTCCGAGCCTGGCGGCCGCGATCATCGCGGAGCGCGAACGTCGGGGCGGGTTCACGAGCGTGGATCAGTTGCGGGACGTCCGCGGGATCGGCGACAAGCGGTTTGCTGATCTGAAGCCGCTGGTGACGGTGTGATCGTCCTGGCGGGCATGCTCGGCGCGTTGGTCACCGGTGTCCTCGCGGGCGAGCAACTCGGTGGCGGTTCGGCGCGGCCCGTGCTGGTCATGGCGATGATCGGCTTCGGTGTCGCCTTCACGCGTCGTGGGACACGCGTCGCCGTGGTCACTGCGATCGCGACGTGCGTGCTGCTCGGTATCGCGGTCGAACAGCGGGCACTCCACGGTCTCGACCAGTCACCCCTCACGACTGCGGTCGCCCGCGGTTCCACGGGTGAGGCGGTCCTCACGCTGGCCGAAGACCCCGATGGACCAAGCTTCGAGTCGGGCGCGATCGCCCGGGTCGCCACGTTCGCCGGTCGCGCCGCGGGTGACCGCCGGGTCTTCGTCGTCGTCCAGGGCGACGAACGGTCGGTGTTCGCCGCGCTCGACGCCGGCGACCGGATTCGTGCGTCCGGCACCATGACGCCACTGCACGGGTACTCGACGCGTCTGCGCTGGCTCCATGCGGTGGGTGAGTTCCGCGTCGACGACATCCGCGCCGTCGCCCGGCCCGACAGTCCGTGGTTCCGGGCCGCGAACGTCGCGCGGCGCGCGGTGCTGCGCGGCAGCGCGACCCTGCCGTCGACCCCGCGGGCGCTCCTGACCGGATTCCTCCTCGGCGACACCCGCGCCATTCCCGACGACCTGGTGGTGGCCTTCCGCGACGCCGGGTTGAGCCATCTGCTCGCGGTGTCCGGCGCCAACGTCGCGTTCGCACTCGCGGTGGTCGAGCCCGCGCTGCGTCGGCTCCGGCGCGGGCCACGCCTGGCGGCAGGTCTCGTTGTGCTGGGGCTGTTCGGCACGATGACCCGGTGGGAGCCCTCGGTGCTGCGGGCCTCGGTGATGGTCGGCCTGGTCATGCTCGCCCGGCTCTTGGGTCGGCCGGCCGAGGCACGGCGGGTCCTGGTGCTGGCCGTGCTCGCATTGCTCGCGGCGGATCCGTTCCTGCTCCACTCGGTCGGTTTCGTGCTGTCGTGCGGCGCCTGCGCCGGGATCGTGCTCCTGGCGGCGCCGGTGACGGCCCGGCTCCGAGGCCCCGCGTGGTTCCGGGCGGCGCTCGGGGTGACCACCGCCGCCCAGGTCGGCGTCGCGCCCGTCCTCCTCACCACGTTCGGCACCGTGCCGCTGATCTCGTTGCCCGCCAACCTCCTCGCCGCGCCGTTCGTCGGCCCGTTGACGGTGTGGGGTCTGGTCGCCGGCCTGCTCGGAGGCCTGCTCGGGTCCGGAATCGCGTGGTGGGTACAACTGCCGACGCTCGCAATGCTCCGCGCGGTCGAATGGCTCGCGCGGAGCGCAGCGACGGTGCCGCTCGCGCTCGACGCGCCCCAGACCGTCGGGATCGCAACCGTTGTGATCCTCGGGCTCGGCACCCGGTGGTGGCGGAGGCGCACCGGTAGCATCCCCTCCCGTGGGCGGCTCGTACATCGTGAAGGGGAGCGACCCGATCCTGCGCGACCGTGAACTCGGTCAGTTGATCGATTCGCTCGTCGGGACCGACGACCGGAGTCTTTGCGTCGAGGAGTACACGGTCCCGGGCAAGGCGGCGGCGGGGGAGGACGACGCCCCGGTCGAAGACGTCGCCGGTGCTGCACCGATCGTCGCCGCGGTCGTGAATGCCGCCCAGAGCCCGCCGTTCATGACCGAGAAGCGGATCGTGGTGATCCGCGACTACGAGGCGCTTCCCGCCGACGCGTGCGCACCCATCGTCGCCGTCCTCGGCGACCTGCTGCCCTCCACCGACCTCGTGTTCGTCGCGGGTGCCGGTGGCCGGGTGGTGAAATCGCTCGCCGACGCGCTGAAGGGTGCCAACGTGCGAGGCGGTACTGCGGAGAACGTCACCGACGTGCTCCAGCGCGAACTCGACCGGGCCGGGCTCACCATGAAGGCCGATGCCGCCCGCACCGTGATGGAGCATCTCGGCGACGACGCCGGCCGCCTGGGTGGTCTCGTCGACCTGTGGGCCTCGACCTTCGGGGCCGGGCACCGCCTCGTTCTCGACGATGTCACGCCGTACCTCAACGACGCCGGCGCGGTGAAGCCCTACGAGTTGACCAACCGCATCGAGGAGGGCGACGTCGCCGGCGCGCTCGAGATCCTGGACCGGCTGATGACGGTCACGAGTGCGATGCAGCCCAAGCCGATGCATCCGCTGCAGGTGCTCGGGATCCTCTCCGGCCGCTATCGCAAACTCGCCCGGCTCGACCGGGGGTCGGTGAACACGCTCGACGACGCCCACCGCGTCTGGGGTGGCAAGAGTTCGTTCCCGGCGAAGAAGGCGTTCGAAGCGGCCCGGGCGCTCGGGTCCGACGGCTTCACCCGCGTGTTCGACGAACTCCACCAGGCCGATATTCGGCTCAAGGGCGCGACCGGACTCCCCGAAGGCGTCGCGTTGGAGATTGCCGTGGCCCGCATCGCGAGCCTGCACCGGCGGAGCGGTGCGACCGGGCCCCGGAGTCGGGCGGCGCGGCGGTAATACCGGTGGTTCAGTCCTGCTGTGCGGCCTTGTTCGCGGCCTTCATCAGGCGGGACGTCCGCCGGGCGGCGGCGTTCTTGTGGAGCACGCCCTGGGACGCAGCCTTGTCGAGGCGCTTCTGGGCGCGGGTCACGACCTCGGTCATGTCCTCGTCGACACCGGCGATCGCCGTACGGGCCTTCTTGACCCGGGTCTTGAGCTCGGAACGCACCGCGACGTTGCGCACACGGCGCTTCTCGTTCTGACGGTTGCGCTTCTTCTGACTGGCGATGTTTGCCACGGTGTGAACGATCTCCCAAAGACGTACTCGGAACCCGGGAACAGTAGCAGTCGGGCCGGATCGGGCCCGGTTCGGCTGCAGTCACGCTGCGCTTTCGATGCCCGACCGTCTTTGCGGGGAGAATGGGGTGGTGTCCGACCTCTCGCGCTTGCGCAACCTCTCGATCGTCGCGCACGTGGACCATGGGAAATCGACGCTGGCGGACCGTTTCCTCGAACTCTCGGGTGCGGTCGAGGCCAGGGACATGCGGGCGCAGTACCTCGATTCGATGGATATCGAGCGCGAGCGGGGCATCACCATCAAGGCCCAGAACGTCCGGATCGGCTGGGACGGGCACATCATCAACCTCATCGACACGCCCGGGCACGTCGACTTCGGGTACGAGGTCTCGCGTTCGCTCGCCGCGTGTGAGGGCGTCGTCCTTGTCGTCGACGCGAGCCAGGGCATCGAGGCGCAGACGCTCGCCAACTGTTACCTGGCGCTCGAACACGACCTCGCGATCGTCGCCGCGGTCAACAAGATCGATCTCCCGGCGGCCGACCCGGATCGGGTGTGCGAGGAGATCGAGCGGGTCCTCGGCGTGCCGGCGGAGGAGATCCTGCGCATCTCGGCCAAGACCGGCGCCGGCGTGTCCGACCTCCTCGACGCGATCGTCGAGCGCATCCCGCCGCCGGTCGGCGACATCGACGCTCCGCTCCAGGCGCTCATCTTCGACTCCATCTACGACACGTACCGCGGCGTCATCAGCTCGGTGCGGGTCTTCAACGGGTCTCTGAACACGGGCGCCAAGCTGCGCTTCATCCAGGCGAACAGCACCCACGATGCCGAGGAGGTCGGCACCCGCCTCCCGGTGCCGACCCCGGTCGCGTCGCTCGGTCCGGGTGAGGTCGGGTATCTGATCACCGGACTCAAGGACGTCGGCCAGGCGCGGGTCGGGGAGACGATCACCACCGCGGCGCGTCCGTCGGAGCCACTGGAGGGGTACCTCGAACCCAAGCCCATGGTGTTCTGCGGGCTCTATCCCGTCGAAGGCGACGAGTACGCGAACCTGCGCGACGCGCTTGAGAAGTTGCGGCTCAACGACTCGTCGTTCACCTACGAACCGGAGACGTCGGGTGCGCTCGGCTTCGGGTTCCGGTGCGGGTTCCTCGGGCTGCTGCACATGGAGATCGTGCGGGAACGACTCGAGCGTGAGTACGACCTCGACCTCGTCGCCACCGCGCCCAACGTCGAGTACCGGGCCATCGCGATGAACGGCACGGTGTCGGTCGTCGACAATCCCTCGTCGCTCCCGAACCCCACGGAGATCATCGGGATCGAGGAGCCGTACGTGCAGATCACGATCCTCACGCCGTCGGAGTTCGTGGGGACGCTCATGGAGTTGTCCCAGGGGCGGCGCGGTGAACTGAAGAAGATGGAGTACCTCTCCGAGGAGCGGCTCGAGATCGTCTACGAGGTGCCGCTCGCGGAGATCGTGATGGACTTCTTCGACCAGCTGAAGTCGCGGTCCAAGGGATACGCCTCGCTCGACTACGAACCGGTCGGGTACCGGCAGTCGAAGCTCGTGAAGGTCGACATCATGCTGAACGGCACGCCGGTCGACGCGTTCTCGTCGATCGCCCACCGCGACAAGGCGTACGACTACGGCAAGCGCATGACCGAGAAGTTGCGGGAGCTGATCCCGCGCCAGCTGTTCGATGTGCCGATCCAGGCGGCCATCGGCGGCCGGATCATCGCCCGCGAGACGGTGAAGGCGAAGCGCAAGGACGTCATCGCGAAGTGTTACGGCGGCGACATCACGCGCAAGCGCAAACTGCTCGAGAAGCAGAAGGCCGGGAAGAAGCGCATGAAGCAGATCGGCAGTGTCGAGGTCCCGCAGGAGGCCTTCGTCGCCGCCCTCAAGCTCAGCGACTGAGGTCCATTTCGGCGGCTCCGCCCGCGCTCCTAGCGGAGTGCCCGACGTGGGGCTCGCTCTGCCGCGGCTCGCCTCCGCAAGCTCCGGCTCGGGAGGTGTCGAACGGGGTGCTGCACGATCACGACGCGATTGGATCTCGCCTCAGTCGCGGGGGAGGCCGAGGACGCGCTCGCCGAGGATGTTGCGCTGGACCTCGCTGGTGCCGCCGCCGATGGTGAGTGCCCGCGCGTAGAGGTAGCCGTAGCTCCAGATCCCGCCGCCGTCGTCGCCGTACGGTCCCGCCGACGCGAGGAGACCGCCGGTACCCGCGAGTTCCATCGCCATCTCCATCACGTGCTGGCCGTGCTCGTCGGAGAGCGCCTTGCGGACGCTTGCCTCGGGTCCGGGTTCCATGCCCCGCACCGTCGCGGAGACGGTGCGCAAGCGGATGAGGCGGAGGATCTCGCTCTCGATGTACATGCGCACGAGGCGTTGCCGGGTGATCGGATCCGCCGCTCCGCCGTGGGCCCGCACGATGTCGAGCACGTCGTTCGCCGTCGGGCCGCGCCCCCACAGCGCGCCTTCACCGGAGAGCGACACCCGCTCGTTGCCGAGCGTCACCTTGGCGAGGCGCCACCCGTCGTTGATCTCGCCGACGACGTTCTCGACCGGCACCCGGACGTCGGTGAAGAAGACCTCGTTGAACTCGTGGGTGCCGGTCATCTGCACGAGCGGCCGCACCTCGACGCCCGGTGAACTCATGTCGAGCACGAAATAGGTGATGCCGCGGTGGACGTCGGCCTCGGGGTCGGTGCGGGCGAGGAGGATCCCGTAGCGGGCGACGTGCGCGAGCGTGGTCCACACCTTCTGGCCGTTCAGCACGAACTCGTCGCCGTCGCGGACTGCGCTGGTGGTGAGGCCGGCGAGGTCGCTGCCCGCGCCGGGCTCGCTGAAGAGCTGGCACCAGATCTCGGAACCGTCGAGCAAGCCGGGGAGGTAGCGCTGGTGTTGCTCCTCGGTGCCGGCCACGAGGAGGGTGGGCCCGGCCCAACCGACGCCGATGGGGTTCATCGGCCGCGGCGCGTCGGCGGCGCGGAGTTCCTCGTCGATCACCAGTTGCTCGACCGGACCGGCATCGCGCCCCCACGGCGCCGGCCAGTGTGGTGCCACGTACCCGGCCTGCGCGAGGCGCCGGTTCCAGTCGGCCGGATACCGACCGTCCGGCGCGTGTTCGGCGAGGAAGGCGCGGACATCGGCCCGGTACGCGTCGGCCTCGGGCGGAAGATCGAAATCCATCGTCTCGCCCAACGACACCCCTCACCATCCCGACCAACTTGCGTCGCAAACCCGCGACTACCCCGGGTTTGCGACGCAAGTTGGAGGGGCGGGGCGTGGGACCATCGGGTGTGGGCTTCGGCGTGTACGTGCACATCCCGTTCTGTGCGCACCGGTGCGACTACTGCGATTTCGCGACGTGGACCGACCGGGAGCACCTGATCGACGAGTACGTCGACGCGTGCGTCCTCGATCTCCGGCAGCGGGTCGATCGCGGGGAGGTTCCCGACGCCACCAGCGTGTTCTTCGGTGGCGGAACCCCGTCGATGGTCCCGGCCGGGCACCTGGCGCGCATCGTGGCCGCGATCCCGCGGGCCGCCGATGCGGAGATCACCGTGGAGTGCAATCCCGACTCGATCACGGTCGAGGCGCTGCGCGTGCTGCGTGCCGGCGGCGTCAACCGGATCTCACTCGGCGTGCAGTCGATGGTCGCCCCCGTGCTCCTCGCGCTGGGGCGCACCCATGATCCCGACAACGTCGCGCGCGCGGTCGAGGCAGTCCGGACCGCCGGCATCGAGCGGCTGAATCTCGACCTCATCTACGGCGCGGTGGGGGAGACGATGGACGACTGGCACCGCACGGTCGCCGGCGCGATCGCCCTCGGCCCCGAGCACGTGAGCGCGTACGCCCTCACGGTGGAACCGGGCACGCCGTTGGGCAAGGACGTCGCCGCCGGCGCGCAGCGGGCACCGGACGACGACGACCAGGCCGACAAGTACGCGATCGCCGACGATCTCCTCGTGGCCGCGGGGTACGACTGGTACGAAATCTCGAACTGGGCCCGACCCGGCGAGGCCTGCCGCCACAACGAGCTCTACTGGTTCGGCGACGACTACCTGGCCATCGGCTGTGCCGCGCACGGCAAGACCGGCGACCGCCGGTGGTGGAACGTGCGCACCCCCGAGCGGTACATCGAGGCGATCGGCTCCGGCGCATCCCCGGAGGCCGGGTCGGAGGAGCTCGACGCCGACGGTCGGGCAGGGGAGGCACTCGCGCTTGCGCTGCGCACCCGCGCCGGGATCCCGGACGAGCCGCGCTTCGCAGCCGAGGTGGCGGAGTTGGGCGCCGCCGGGCTGATCGAGGTCCGGGACGACCGCGTCACCCTCACCCGCGCCGGTCGGCTGCTCGCCAACGAGGTCACCCTGCGCCTGCAGTGAGCGCCGGTGACCCGCTCCCGAGCCGGAGCTTGCGGAGGCGAGCAGCCGGGGAGCGAGCGCCGGGTGAGGCATGACCGACAGGAGTGCGAGCGGACGGGCCATAAAGAGGCAGTTAGCAGTCGGTAGACTCGAGTGCTACCGCCCCGGAGCCGGAGTTCTCGGCCCCACGACGACGGGACAGTGCAGATGGAAGCAGCGGAGCGACGCGCCACGGTGCTCAAGGCCGTGGTGGAGGAATACGTGCGGACGGCCCAGCCCGTCGCGTCCCAGACGGTCACCGACTCCCGCGATCTCGGCGTGTCGAGCGCGACGGTCCGCAACGACATGACCCAGCTCGAGCGGGAGGGGTTCCTGGCCCAGCCCCACACCTCGGCCGGGCGCATCCCGACCGACCAGGGCTACCGCTACTTCGTCGACCACTTCACGTCCGCCGGGGGACTGCCGGTGGGCCAGCGGCGCGCCGTGGCCGACTTCTTCGCCACCACCCACCGTGCGCTCGAAGATCTCCTGCACGAGACGAGCCAGCTGCTCGCGAAGTTGACGAGTCACGCCGCGGTGGTCGTCGGACCCGACGCGGACGCGGTCCGCGTGCGTTCGGCGCAACTCGTTGCCATCGAGCCGGGGACGGTGCTCGCCGTCGTGGTGCTCGGCAACGGCGCGGTCGAACGCGAAGTACTGCGCTCCGAACTCGAGGGTGACCAACTCGCCCGCGCCTCCCGTACGTTCGACGAAGCAATCCGCGGCGGCACGCTCGCGCCCGTCACCGAGTCGACCAGCACCGGAGACCGTGCGGTCGACGCGCTCGTCACCGACGCAGTCCGTGCCGTCACCACCCGCGCGCGTCACGTGTCCGACCATCTGTACGTCGGCGGCGTGAGCCGTTTGGCTGCGGAACAGGACGCGTTCGCCACCACGGCCACGACCGCACGGTTGCTGGAGATGCTCGAGGAACAGGTGGTCGTGGTCAGTCTGGTACGCGACCTGCTCGACCACGGCGTGCATGTGTCCATCGGTTCCGAGAACGACGTCGACGAACTGCGCGACTGTTCCATCGTGCTGGCGCCGTACCAGGTGGAGGGCGCGCTCGCCGGCACCGTCGGAGTGCTCGGCCCGACCCGCATGGATTACGCGCAGGCACTCGCCGCGGTGGCCGCGGTCTCCCAGCAGCTCGGTCGTCTCCTGTTGCCGTCGGTGTCATGACCGATTACTACGAGTTGCTCGGGGTCGAGGCGAACGCCAGCGACGACGAGATCAAGCGCGCCTACCGCAAGCTCGCCCGCGAGCTCCACCCCGATGCCAAGCCGGGCGACGCGGCGGCCGAGGAGCAGTTCAAGGAGGTCTCGGCCGCGTACGAGGTGCTGCGCGACCCCGAGCGTCGTCGCCGGTACGACACCTTCGGCGACGACGGCCGCGGCAACTCCGGGGGCGCCGGCGGCGATGCCTTCGGCTTCGGCGACATCTTCGACGCGTTCTTCTCGGGTGGCTTCGGCGGCGGCGGTGGCCGCGGCGGACCGCCCCGCGGTCAGGACGCGGAGACGACCGTCCAACTCGATCTCGCCGAGGCCGCGTTCGGGGTCACCACCAACGTCGATCTGCAGATCCCCGGTCCGTGCGACCGGTGCGACGGCACCGGCGGCGAACCGGGTACCCACGCGGAGACGTGTCCCGACTGTGGCGGCAGCGGCGAGGTCCGCCAGGTACGTAAGTCGATCCTCGGTCAGCTCGTCACCGCGGCGCCGTGCATCCGGTGCCAGGGGACCGGCCAGGTCATCCCGAATCCGTGCTCGCAATGCCAGGGCGACGGTCGGATCCGGACCCATCAGGAGATCGAGGTCGAGATCCCGGCCGGCATCGACGACGGGCAACGGCTCCGGCTCCCGGGTCGGGGACCGGCGGCACCGCGCGGCGGTCCGGCGGGCGATCTGTACGTGCTGGTCCGGGTGCGTTCCCACGCCACCCTGGAACGTCACGGTGTGGATCTGGTCCACCGGCGCACCATCGCGATGACTCAGGCCGCCCTGGGCGCCACCTTCGAACTCGAGACCCTCGACGGCACGGAGACTCTGACCATCGAGCCCGGTACCCAGCCCGGGCATGTGGTTCGGCTGCGCGGCCGGGGCGTGCCGGTGCTCAACGGCCGCGGCCGCGGCGACCTACTGGTCGAGGTCAACGTCGAGGTTCCGCACAAGCTCAACGCCGAGCAGGCCGAACTCCTGGCCCAGTTCGCGGACCTGCGCGGCGAGGCCATCGATCCACCCGAGGGCGGCCTCTTCTCCAAGATCCGGGCCGCCTTCGGTGACCGGTGATGTTCAGTCCCGGAGCATGACCGAGGTCGGGTGGGCGGCGGCCGCACCCGCGACCGCACTCGTGATCGTCGACGACTACGACCGGTCGGACCACGACGGAGCGCGTGTGATCTCGGGCCCGGACGGGCACCACCTCCAGCGGGTCCGGCGGATCGGTGTGGGGGAGCGGATCGTGGTCGCGGACGGGTCGGGTCGCTGGTACCTGAGCGAGGTCGAGTCGTGCGGGGAGGCGACGCTGACGGTGGTGCCGGCCGGCCCACACCGCGAGGAGCCCACGGCGACGCCCCGGATCGCCGTCGCCTTCGCCCCCGCGAAATCAGATCACGGCACCGAGGTGGTCCATCAACTGGTCGAGATCGGCGTCGACCGGATCATCCCGCTGGTCACCGAGCGCAGCGTGGTCCGATGGGACGGCCCGCGAGGAGCACGGGCCCACGAACGGCTCGACCGCGTGCTCCGGGCCGCGGCGGTGCAGTGCCATCGGGCCCGCCTACCAGTGCTCGAAGCGCCGGCGACGGTCGCCGCCCTGGCCGCCCGGGGCGGACTGCTCGTCGCCGATCGCGATGGTGGTCCGATCGACCCGGTCAACTGGCCGCCAGTGGATGAGTGGTGTGTGGCGATCGGTCCCGAGGGGGGATTCACCGCCGGTGAACTCGAGTCGTTCGGTTCCGCCCCTCGTATCGCGACGGGCCCGCACGTCCTGCGGTCGGTGACGGCACCGATCGCGGTCGCGTCTGCGCTCGGCACGGTGCGGCGCCACTGAGTTCGGTCCGGAACGCCGCCGCGCCGATATCGGACATCGAGGTTCGACGTAGCCCGGGAAACGTGACATAGTCACGCCGTTCCGGGGGCTGAAAATTCTTTTCGTAGGGGGCAGTTGTTATCCGATGAATGGCGTACAGGTCGGTGAGCGCTTGCGGGCGATCCGCCGTCAGAAGGGTCTGTCGCTCCACGATGTGGAAGCGCGGTCCGGCCACGAGTTCAAGGCCAGCGTGCTCGGCGCCTACGAACGTGGTGAGCGTGCGATCTCCGTGTCGCGGCTCCTGCGGCTGTCCGAGATCTACGAGGTTCCGCCCGATCAACTCCTGCCGCGCGATCTCGACATCGAGATCAACCTCACCGACAGCGGCGACGTCGACTCTGGGTTCACGATCGATCTGGTGAAGCTGCACGCGCTCGACGAGCCCGAGGCCGCGGTCCTGTCCCGGTACGCGGCCACCATCCAGCTCCAGCGCCAGGACTTCAACGGCCGCCTGCTGACGATCCGGCGCGACGACCTCCGGGTCCTCGCCGCCGTCCTCGGTCGCCGGCCCGAGGAGCTGGGAATCCGACTCGACGAACTCGGCCTGCGCGCCGGTGTGGCAGTGGGTTGAGCTGATCCCGCATCCTGTAACCCCCTGCCCCGAGAGCACGACGACCGCTAACCTCACCGGGTCGTGAATATCCCGACCGCAGCTCAGGTCAAGGTCCTCGTCCCCGGCAACCACCTCATGGTGAACGTCCTCGGCGAACGTGACGAGCTGTTGCGCCGCATCGAGGCTGCGTTCCCCGTGTCGATCCTGGTGCGGGGCAACGAGATCAACGTGTCGGGCGACGCCGACGCGACCACCCGGGTCGCTCGGCTGTTCGAGGAACTGGTCGTGCTCGTCGAACGGGGCCACGTCCTCGACCGCGACGGCGTCGATCGCGCGATCGCGATGATCGAGGCGGACCAGAAGCCGAGTGACGTCCTCGCGACCGAGGTCGTCCGCGGACGTAAGAGCGTGCGCCCGAAGACGTCGGGCCAGAAGCGCTACGTCGACGCGGTACGGGACAACACGATCACGTTCGGCATCGGGCCGGCCGGCACCGGCAAGAGCTACCTCGCGGTCGCACTCGCGGTGCAGGCGTTGCAGAGCAAGTCGGTGAACCGCATCATCCTCACCCGTCCCGCGGTCGAGGCGGGCGAACGACTCGGGTTCCTCCCCGGCGACATGCTCGCGAAGGTCGACCCCTACCTGCGCCCGTTGTACGACGCGCTGTACGACATGCTCGACCCCGAGGCGGTCGCGCGGTTGATGGAGAAAGGCGTGATCGAGGTCGCGCCGTTGGCGTACATGCGCGGTCGCACGCTCAACGATTCGTTCATCATCCTCGACGAGGCGCAGAACACGACCGCCGAACAGATGAAGATGTTCCTGACCCGGCTCGGCTTCGGATCCAAGATCGTGGTGACCGGCGACGTCACCCAGATCGACCTCCCCGAGGGACGCGGCGGATCGGGGCTGCTCGCGGTGCGCAAGATCCTCGAAGGGATCGACGGACTCGCGTTCGTCGATCTCGGCTCGCGCGATGTCGTCCGCCACCGAATCGTCGCGGACATCGTCGACGCCTACGCGACCCACACCTGATGGCACTCTCGGTCTTCGGTAGCGACGAGCAGAGCGACGTGTCCGTCGATCTCGCCCGATGGGTGCGATTGGCGCGGTGTGTCGTCGAAGCCGAGCGCGTCCCCGGGACCGCCGAACTCTCGCTGCTCTTCGTCGACCGGACCACGATCGCCGAGTTGAACGAGAAATTTCTCGGCGGCGACGGCCCCACCGACGTGCTGGCGTTCCCGATGGACGACGACCTGGTACTGCCCGGCCGTCAGCCCGACCAGGGTGGCCGCGGCCCTGGCGCGCCGGCGGAGGCGGCCGAGCCGCCGACGATCATCGGCGACGTGGTGGTGTGCCCGGTGGTAGCTCAGGCCCAGGCCCCCGAGCACGGTTCCACCCTCGACGAGGAGCTGGCGCTCCTGGTCGTGCACGGCGTGTTGCATCTGCTCAACTACGACCATGCCGAGCCCGACGAAACCGCGAGGATGAAGCAGCGCGAGCGCGAACTCCTGGCGTTGTTCCGTGAGCAGGAGGCGGCCCGCTGAGCGGACGCGACGGCGCCATCGTGGCGGCCGTCATCGTCCTGTTCCTGTTTTCGATTCTGCTCGCGGGGGCCGAGACCGCGTTCACGCGCATGAGCCGGATCCGCGCGCTCTCGCTCGAGGAGGAGGGTCGCAAGAGTGCGGCCCGGCTCGCGCAGATGCTGGAGCGACCCGAGCGCACGTTGAACGTCGTGCTGCTCCTGATCCTCGTGTGCCAGATGACGAGTGCCTCACTGCTCGGCGTGGTGCTCGAAGGCGCGTTCGGCAGCGCCGGTCTCGTCTTCGGACTCGTCATCCAGATCGTCGTGTACTTCGTGATCGGCGAGGTCGCGCCGAAGACCTATGCGATCCAGCACTCGGACCGCGCCGCGCTGGCGCTCACGCCGTTCCTGTGGGCGATCTCGAACTTCCCGCCGTTGCGACTGCTCTCACGCGGGCTTATCGGTCTCGCGAATGTGCTGCTCCCCGGACGCGGACTGAAGCAGGGGCCGTTCGTGACCGAGGAGGACCTGCGCACGATGGCAGACGTCGCGGCCGACGAACAGGCGATCGAACGCGAAGAACGCCGGTTGATCCACTCGATCTTCGAGTTCGGCGACACCGTGGTCCGCGAGGTGATGCAGCCGCGGCCCGACATGGTCGCGGTCGAAGCCGACGCCATGGTCGAGGACGCCATCACCCAGGCCATCGACGCCGGGTACTCGCGCATTCCCTGTTACGAGGACTCGACCGACAACATCGTCGGGCTCGTGTACCTCAAGGACCTCGTGCAGCAGGCCCGGGCCGGTGCCGGGAGCCAATCGGTGCGCATCGTCGTGCGCGACGCGGTGTTCGTCCCCGAGTCGAAGCGGGTCGCCGAGCTGCTCCGCGAGATGCAGACCGAGAAGTTCCACATGGCGATCGTCGTGGACGAATACGGCGGTACCGCCGGACTCGTGACGATGGAGGACCTGCTCGAGGAGATCGTCGGTGAGATCGCCGACGAGTACGACACCGACTCGCCCGGCGTCGAGCACCTGCCCGGTGGTGGCATTCGGGCGCCGGGCCGGACCTCGATCGACGAGGTCAGCGAAGCACTCGGGATCGAGCTGCCCGACGAGGAGTGGGACACCGTCGGTGGGCTGGTCTTCAACCTGCTCGGTCACGTCCCCGAGGCCGACGAGACCGTCCGCTTCCAGGGACTCGAGTTCCGTACCGAACGCGTCGACGGCCGCCGGATCGCCTTGGTCTCGATCGTTCCCGTCCTCCCGGCGACCGATGCCGACGCGTCGGACGACGCGGTCTCGGCCGACACCGCGTGAGCGATCCCGTTCCGGCCCGGTCGCAGGACCAGGAGGACAAGCCATGACCGATCCCGTCCCGGCATTCCGCTCCGGGTTCGTCTCGCTGGTGGGCCGACCGAACGTGGGCAAGTCGACGTTGGTCAACCAACTCGTCGGGACCAAGGTCTCGATCGTCTCGGCTGCGCCCCAGACGACCCGTACCCAGATCCGCGGCGTCCGGACCGCGCCCGACTCCCAGATCGTCCTGCTCGACACCCCCGGGATCCACCGGCCCCGCACCCTCTTGGGGGAGCGGTGCAACGAACGGTCGGTGGCCACCCTCGGCGAGGTGGACGTGGTCTGTCTGCTGATCGAGGCCAACGCGAAGGTCGGGCCGGGGGACCGGTTCATCGCCGATCTCGTCGGTCGGACCACGACGCCGAAGATCCTCGTCGTCAACAAGGTCGACATCGCGACGCCGGACGAGATCGGCGGACAACTCGCGATCGCCGGCGCCGACCTGGGCGATTTCGACGCCTACGTACCGGTGTCCGCGAAGACGGGGGCGGGCGTCGACATCCTGCTCGCCGAACTCCTGGTCCACATGCCCGAGGGACCGATGTACTACCCGGACGGCGTGGTCTCCGATCAGCCCGAGACCACCCTCGTCGCCGAACTGCTCCGGGAGAAACTGCTCGCGGTGGCACGCGAGGAACTCCCGCACTCGATCATGGTGACCGCCGAGTCGCTCGACGAGGAAGGCCTCGACGACCCGGAGGAAGCGACGAGTTCCGAGGAGACCGATCCGATCCTGCGGTATCGCGCCGTGGTCCGGGTCGAGCGGGATTCGCAGAAGGGGATCGTGATCGGCAAGGGGGGCGCGGTGATCCGCGACGCCGGCACGGCTGCCCGCCACGAACTCGAGCGCCTCTTCGGCGCCCGGGTCTACCTGGAGACCACCGTGAAGGTGGACAAGGAGTGGCAGCGGCGGGCGCATGCCCTCGACCGTCTCGGTCTCTGACCCACGGCGAGCACGAGCCGCTCGAGTCGTGGGCGGGGCGCTGACCAGGACCCCGGCAAAACCTTGCCGGCAGGAACGCGTTGAGTTGCTTCGCGTGTTTCGGGCGAGGATAGAGTCGCCGCCACGTGGCCGGGGACGGATTCGGGGGCGCGGGCCCTCGGACCGGTACGCGTGGGGACGACGGCATGAGGCATCCCAAGAGGCGCATTGCCGCGCCGCTCCTGCTCGCAGGACTGACCATCCTTCTGGCCGCGTGCGGCGGGAGCGACAACAAGCAGAACTCCCTGAAGCCGCACGGTCCCGCGGCGCAGGAGATCCGTGACCTGTTCATCCCGATCCTCGGGGTGGCCATCGTCATCGGGATCCTGGTGATCGGTGCCACCATCTTCATGGCGATCCGCTTCCGGGCCCGCGAAGGCAAGCCGGACAACCCGAAGCAGATCCACGGCCACACCGCGCTCGAGATCGGCTGGACGATCGTTCCCGCGCTGATCCTCGCCGTCGTCGCGGTCCCCACCGTCTCCACCATCTGGGACCTCGCCGAACGGCCGGTCGGCCCGAACGTGCTCAAGGTCGACGTCGTCGGCAAGCAGTGGTGGTGGCAGTTCCAACTCCCGAAGCAGCACCTGGTGCCGGCCTCGACGCAGGTGAACTACAGCTCGAAGGTCACCAAGGGCATGATCACCACCTCGACCGAACTGCACATCCCGGTCGGCACCAAAGTCGATGTCGCGCTCCACGCGTACGACGTCATCCACTCGTTCTGGGTCCCCGAGCTGAACGGCAAGAAAGACGTCATGCCGGCCCGCTCGAACCACCTCACGCTCGAGGCGTCCAAGCCGGGCACCTACCTCGGGGCCTGCGCCGAGTACTGCGGGCTCTCCCACGCCAGGATGCGCTTCCGTGTCATCGCGGAGCCCATGGCCGACTGGGTGAAGTGGCGGGACAAGATCGCCGGTGGTCCGGCCCAGCCGTACACGGGTGAGATCGCCACCCTCACGGGCAAGACCTACGGCTGCACCAACTGCCACGTCTTCAACGATTCGAAGCAGCAGCCGTACGGCCCGAACCTGACCCACCTCGCCGACCGTTCGACCTTCGCGGGTGGCTCGCTCGAACTGAACGCGGCCAACCTGAAGCGGTGGATCATGAATGCGCCGGGCGAGGTCGCGATGCAGTCGAAGGACTGCCGGCTTCCGCCTCCGGCCACCTGTGTCGGGATGCCGTCGTTCACGAAGAACACGCCGCACGGTCAGAAGACGATGACGTCTGACGACGCCGACAAGATCGTCACGTACCTCATGGGAGAGAAGTAGTGCACCAGAGCAAGGGAGCACGCCGATGACGACGACGACGACGGTCCCGGCCGCGATCGGACCGCCCCGTGGACTCCTGCGTCGGCCGAAGTCCACCCACGGCTTCTGGTCGTGGTGGACCACGGTCGACCACAAGAAGATCGGGATCCTCTACGGCGGTCTCGCGCTCGTCTTCTTCCTCATCGCCGGCATCGAGGCATTGCTGATCCGCCTTCAGCTGGCGGGTCCGAACGGCATGGTGTTGACTGCCAGCCAGTACAACACCCTGTTCACGATGCACGGCACGACGATGGTCTTCCTCGTCGGTATGCCGCTCGCGACGGCGTTCGGGAACTATCTGATCCCGCTGCAGATCGGGGCGCGCGACGTTGCGTTCCCGCGGCTCAACATGTTCGGCTTCTGGGTGTTCGCCCTCGGCGGTCTGTTCATGTACTCCGGGTTCGTCCTCGGCGGCGCGCCGAACGGTGGTTGGTTCGGTTACACGCCGCTGACCAGCACCCCGCTCACCGGTGGTGCGCTGCCCGGCCACGGTCCCGACTTCTGGGCCGTCGGGCTGGTGATGCTCGGTATCGGATCGGTGACCTCGGGTGTGAACTTCGTGGTCACCATCCTCAACATGCGCGCGCCGGGAATGACGCTCATGCGCATGCCGGTGTTCGTCTGGATGATGCTGGTCACGGCCTTTCTCACCGTGTTCGCGATGCCCGCCGTCACCGCGGCGCTGATCATGGTCTTCTTCGACCGCAACTTCTCGACGAACTTCTTCGTCGCGGCCGCCGGCGGTGATCCGCTGCTCTACCAGCATCTCTTCTGGCTGTTCGGCCATCCCGAGGTGTACATCCTCATCCTGCCCGGGATGGGCATCGTCTCCGAGACGCTGCCCGTGTTCTCCCGCAAGCCGCTCTTCGGCCGCTCGGTGGTCATCTTCTCGGGGATCGCGATCGGCTTCCTCGGCTGGGGTGTGTGGGCGCACCACATGTTCGCCACCGGGCTCGGGCCGGTTGCCCAGACCGCGTTCGGACTCTCGACGATGCTCATCGCCATCCCGACCGGCGTGAAGATCTTCAACTGGATGGGAACCGTCTGGGGCGGCTCGCTCAAACTCACCACCCCGATGTTGTTCTCGCTCGGGTTCATCGCGATGTTCACCATCGGCGGCCTCTCGGGCGTCACGCACTCGATCGTTCCCGCCGACACGCAACAGACCGACACCTATTACGTCGTGGCCCACTTTCACTACGTGCTCTTCGGTGGTCTGGTGTTCGCGATCTTCGGTGGCTTCTACTACTGGTGGCCGAAGTTCTTCGGCCGGCTGCTCGACGACCGCATCGGCAAGCTCAACTTCTGGCTGATGCTCATCGGGTTCAACCTCACGTTCTTCCCGATGCACTTCCTCGGCCTCGAGGGTCAGCCCCGCCGTACCTACACCTACGCGCCGCACATGGGTTGGGACCTCGGGAACCAACTCGCCACCATCGGCGCGTTCGTCATCGCACTGTCGGTCGCGGTGTTCCTGCTCAACGTGTTCAAGACCGCGTTGCGCGGCGAGGTCGCGGGCGCCGACCCGTGGGACGGCCGCACGCTCGAGTGGTCGATCCCGTCGCCCACCCCCGAGTACAACTTCGCCGAGATCCCCGAGGTGCACGCGGCCGACGACTTCTGGCACCGCAAGTACACCGAGGACGAGGAGGGTCGCCTGGTGCGCCTCCCGGCCGGTGGATCCGACGACGGGGTCAGCCACGGTGACGGACACGGCATCCACCTGCCGTCGCCGTCCTTCTTCCCGCTCATCCTGGCGCTCGGCCTGCCCATCCTCGGGTACGCGGCCGTGTTCAAGCAGCCGTGGCTCGCCGTCCCCGGTGTGATCGTGCTCCTCTTCGGCGTCTATGCCTGGGGCATCGAACCCGGAACGGCGGAGGACTGATCGATGGCCCAAGCAACCGCTCCCGTCCCCGTGCGCGAGGCCGGCCCCGACGAACATCCCGTCGCCCACGGCCACGCCGACACCAACACCGGCACCAGCAACACCAAGTTGGCGATGTGGGTGTTCCTGTCGTCGGAGTGCATCTTCTTCGGTGCCTTCATCTCCACGTACCTGCTGTACCGCGGTCGCAGTCCCAAGGGCACGCCGCTGCCCAAGGACGTGTACAACATCCCGTTCACGTCGGTGACGTCGTTCATCCTGCTGATGAGTTCGCTCACCATGGTCCTGGCGCTCGCGGCGATCCAACGCGGTGACCACCGGCGCTTCCGGATCTGGATCGTCGCCACCGCGCTCTTCGGTGTGACGTTCATCGGTGGCCAGATCTACGAGTTCACCGAGTTCTACCGCGAAGGCCTGGCCCTGAAGACCAGCGTGTTCGGATCCAGCTTCTTCGTCCTCACCGGCCTGCACGGGCTGCACGTCACCGTCGGCATCATCTGGTTGCTGACGCTCTGGGGTCTCTCGATGCAGAACCGGCTCGGAGTCCAACACGCAGAACGAGTCGAGATTGCCGGGTTGTACTGGCACTTCGTCGACATCATCTGGATCATCATCTTCACCGTCATCTACCTGATCCCGTAGGCGGACCACACCATGAGTGACGAGACGACCATCGCAATCGCGGACGACCCGGCCCAGCTGCCCGGCTCAGCCGAGGAACGGGCCGACGAGGCTCTGCACGGCATGAGTGCGATTCCCTCGAGCGAGCTGGCGATGCTCCCCGGGGAGTTGCGCCCTCACCCGTCGCCGTTCCAGTACGTGATGATCGCGGTGGTGCTGTGCGTGATCACCGGCCTCGAAGTCGGCATGTACTACCTGACCGACTCGATCCCACGTGGGCTGTACGTGGCGATCCTGCTCACGATGGCGCTCACCAAGTTCGTCACCGTGGTCAGTTGGTACATGCATCTGCGCACCGACCGCCCGATCTTCCGCCGGCTCTTCATCGTCGGCGGGGTCGGTGCACTCACGCTGTACCTGATCGTCCTCTCGACACTGCACGTCTTCGAGTAGCCGCCGCCGTGTTCGGCGCTGCCATCCCCGCGTTCACGCTGCATCCCGACGTCTTCCTCGTCGTCGGCGCGATCGTCGTCGGATACGTCTCGGCCCTGACCCGATTGGGTCCTCGCCTCGCGCCGCCGGGGACCGCGGTGGCCACCCGTTACCAGCGCGTCTGCTTCGGTCTCGGCGCGTTCACGATCCTGCTGGCGTCCGCCTGGCCGATCCACGATCTGGCCGAGGGGTACATGTACAGCGTGCACATGGTGCAGCACCTGCTCTACACGATGGTGGCGGCACCGCTGCTCCTGCTCGGTACACCGGCCTGGCTCGCCCGGTGGTTACTCCGACCCCGGTGGCTCTTCTCGACGGTGCGAACGATGTCCCGGTTCGTGCCGGCGATCGTCACCTTCAACGTCGTCATCGTCTTCACGCACTGGCCCGCGTTCGTCGACCTGACGCTGCGGTCGGCCGTCGTCCACTTCCTGGCGCACACGCTGCTGCTGCTCTCCGCGTTCCTGATCTGGATGCCGATCCTCTCGCCGTTGCCGGAGATCCCGCGGCTCGCCCCGATCAGCCGGATGGTCTTCCTCTTCCTACAGACGATCGTGCCGACGGTGCCGGCTTCGTTTCTCACTTTTGGCGATCACCCCCTGTATCGTCGGTACGAGTCGCTCCCGAAACTGTGGGGCCTCACGGCACTGGACGACCAACTGATCGCCGGCCTGATCATGAAGATCGCGGCGGGACTGCTCCTGATGACGCTCATCGCGGTGATCTTCTTCCGCTGGGTGGCAACTGAAGACACGGCGCCTCGTCTCCGGCCCCCCGGGTTCGACGAGACGCCACGGCTCACCGAGGTGAAGGCATGACGACGACGACGCTGGAGATCACGGCATGAGCGACGAGACCGAGATCGAACCGACCGGTGACGCGGACTCGGGTGGCGGAACCGCCGTCGCGGTCGCAGAGCGCCCGGGTGCGCTCGCCGTGCCCGCGCTCACCGAGACCCAGAAGCGCTCCGAGTTGCGCAAGGACCGCATCCTGCTGCCGTTCCTGCTTCCGGTCGGAGCAATCCTCGCGGTGGCCCTCTTCGCCATCAACCTGTCACGCATCTTCCTCGCGGCGTCCCAGGGAGACAGCACCCCGGCAGTGGTGGCCGCGATCATCGTGACCGTCAGCATTCTGGTCGGCGCCACCACGATCGCGGCGATCCCGAACCTGCGGACGTCCTCGCTCGTGCTCACCGTGTGCGGCATCGCGGTCCTGGTGCTGCTCTCGGGTTCGATCGTCCTCGGCTCGGCCGAGAACAAAGTCGTGAAGTCGGCCGAACCGACCGGCCCGGCCATCTTCAAGCTGGTGATCCACGCGTCGAACTTCAAGTTCCAGGCCAAGAACTTCGACGTGCCGGCCGGGATCAACGAGATCGACTACGTGAGCGACGAGGGTTCGCACACCCTGGCCTTCGACGAACCGCAGTTCTCGTACATCAACCTCGCGGCGCCGTCGGGGAAGAATGTCGCCAAGGCGGAGTTCGTCGCCGGGCAGCAGTACACGATCTTCTGCACGATCCCGGGCCACCGGGCGTCGGGGATGCAGGCGACGATCACCGTCGGCAAGGCCGGGGCGAGCAAGCCGATCGCCGGAACGGCGACGCCGTCGACGACGCTGGCCGGGCCGTCGACGACGACCGCGCCGAACGGAAAGTCCAACGTCGACTCGTCGGCGCAGTCGAGCAACCAGTCGGGGAACTGAACCGTGCGCAAGCTGGCAACCTACGCATGCATCGTGACCGTCGGCATCGCCGGGTTGGCGGGGTGTGGCAGCGACAGCGGTGGCGGCGCTTACGTGCCGCCGACCGGACCGCCGATCAAGACGATCAAGCTGTCGGCGCGGAACTTCGCGTTCACTCCCGCCAAGGTGAGTTCACCGGCCGGGATCATCCAGTTCGACGTCGAGAGCACCGACGGTATCCACGATCTCGTCATCGAGGGTCAGCCGGGATTCCAGGTCGAGGTCAGCGGCAGCGGATCCAAGGCCTCGGGCAAGATCAAGCTCTCCAAGGGCAAGTACACGTTCTATTGCGACATCGCCGGGCATCGCGCCCAGGGGATGGAGGGAACCCTCACCGTCACCTGACGGCGGGGACCGACCGCTAGGTTGCTTGGGTGATCCCTGGCATCGATGCGTCCCGCGTGCCGCGCCACGTGGCGCTGGTCATGGACGGCAACGGACGGTGGGCCCAACACCGCGGGCTGAAGCGCACCGAAGGCCATGCCGCCGGTGAAGAGGCACTCTTCGACACGGTCGAGGGTGCGCTCGCCCTGGGTCTGAAGTGGATGACGGTGTACGCGTTCTCGACCGAGAACTGGCGTCGACCGCTCGACGAGGTGCGGTTCCTCATGCGCTTCAACGAGAGTCTCCTGCTCCGCCGGCGAGACGATCTGAACGAGCGGGGCGTGCGCGTGCGGTTCATCGGCCGGCGCGGCGGGCGCGTACCGAAGCGCGTGTTGCGCCACATCGAGGACACCGAGGCACTCACGGCCAAGAACCGGCGGATGACGCTCACGTTCGCGTTCAACTACGGCGGCCGGGCCGAGATCACCGACGCGGTGCGGACGATCGCCCGGGAGGTCGCGGCCCGCCGGTTGCGGGCCGACTCCATCGACGAGAAGACCATCGCCCGCCACCTCTATGCGCCCGACATGCCCGACCCGGATCTGATGGTCCGGACCTCGGGCGAGTTCCGGGTCTCGAACTACCTCCTCTGGGAGAGCGCGTATTCGGAGTTCGTGTTCACCGACGTCCTCTGGCCAGACTTCCGGTCCGAGCATCTCTACGACGCCGTCCGGGAATATCAGCGCCGGGATCGCCGCTTCGGTGGCGTCGAACCGAGTTCGGAGCAGCAGTGAGAGCGGCGAGACGGCAATCGAGGCGCCGGGATCGCCGCTTCGGTGGCGTCGAACCGAGTTCGGAGCAGCAGTGAGAGCGGCGAGACGGCAATCGAGGCGCCGGGACCGTAGATACGGTGGAGTCGACCCAGGTGGGAAGTCATGAGTTACGAGTACGCAGTGTCGCTCCGGCGGCGAATCCTGAAGAACCTCGAGCAACATGACCGCCACGAGATCGCGGCCGAGGGCCCACGGGCGGCAGTGGCGGTCACCCTCGTCGACCTCGACGGGCGCGCGGGCTACCTCTTTCTCCGCCGCGGTCTGAACCTGCGCAGCAATGCCGGCCAGTTCGCGCTCCCCGGCGGTCGGATCGACCCGGGCGAGACGATCGAGGATGCCGCCCGGCGCGAGTTGGACGAGGAACTCGGTGTCGATCTCCCGGAGACGGCGGTGGTCGGACTACTGGACGACATCCCGACCCGCACCGGCACCGTCATCACGCCGGTGGTGCTGTGGGCGGCCGGCGCGGTCGAACTGGTGCCGCATCCCGAAGAGGTCCACGCGGCGTGGGTGATGTCGATCTCGGAACTCGACCATCCGCAGGCGCCCCGCTGGGTCACGGTCGAGGGCGTCGACGGCGACGTGCTGCGTATGCCGGTGGGCGGGGAGTGGATCAACCCGCCGACGGCTGCGATCCTCTACCAGTTCCGCGAGGTGGGACTGCACGGCCGGACGGTGCGTGTCCACGAGTTGCCGGCACCACTCTGGACCGCCGACTGACGTCTCATCCCTCTTGGCCCTGCGGGCCGGGCCGGGTGGCCCCGCCGTATCGCCGGGCGTGACCGTCGGGCGGCGATACGGGCGGGACTGGACGGCGGTACGTGATGTCCAACGCCTCGCTCACGCTGCTTCGTAAGCTGACGCGATGCCCGGCTTGTATCGCGACCAGGGAGTCGTGTTGCGCACCATCAAGCTGGGTGAGGCCGACCGCATCGTCAGCTTCATGACCCAGGGCAACGGCAAGGTCCGGGCCGTGGCCAAGGGCGTGCGCAAGAGCGGGAGTCGTTTCGGAGCCCGCCTGGAGCCGACGAGTCACGTCGCGCTGCAGTGTTACCGCGGCCGGGAACTCGACGTCGTCACCCAGGTCGAGACGATTGAGGCGCACCGCAGCCTGCGGGAGAACTACACGACGCTCACCCACGCGGTGTCGATGCTCGAAGCCGTCGACCAGGTGGCCCAAGAGCGGGAACCGGCGCCGGCGCTGTACCGCCTGCTGACCGGAGCGCTCCGGACCCTCGACGAGACTCCGTCGCCGGTCGTCACCCCGGGATTCTTCTGGAAGCTGCTGTCGTTGGAGGGGTACCACCCGCACCTCGACGGGTGCGTCCGTTGCGGCGACGAGTCGGGCCCGTTCCCTGCATTCGATCTCGGCGATGGCGGGGTCCTGTGCCCGACCTGCGGTCGGCTCGGTGGTCGGAGGGTGGCACCGGAGGCGCTCGAGTTCCTCGGTCGGCTGGTGGGTGGTGAGCTCCGCCGCGCGATGGCCGACCCACCGGAGCGCCGGCACCTGCACGAGATCGAACGGCTGGGGATCGCCGCGCTCGAGCACCACTCCGAACGACGCATTCGGAGCGCATCGCTCCTTTAGGGCTCCGAACCGCGGTATTCGACTCCGGTTTCATGGGCCGATTCACCTAGCCTGAGAACCTCATGGCCAAATCTGACTTGATGGATCGCGTCGTCAATCTCGCGAAGCGCCGGGGACTCGTGTTCCCGTCGAGCGAGATCTACGGCGGGTTCCGATCCACGTGGGACTACGGGCCGCTCGGTGTCCTGCTCAAGCGGAACGTCAAAGACGCCTGGTGGCGCTCGATGGTGCAGGAGCGCGACGACGTCGTCGGGCTCGACGCGGCGATTCTCATGGCCCCGAAGGTGTGGGAGGCCAGCGGTCACCTGGCCACGTTCACCGACCCGCTCGTCGACTGCAAGCAATGCAAGGAGCGCTTCCGCGCCGATCAGCTGCCCGAGTCCGGCGCGTGCCCGAACTGCGGCTCGAAGGACAGCTTCACCGAGGCGCGGAACTTCAACCTCATGTTCAAGACCCACGTCGGTCCGGTGGAGGACGACGCGGCGGCCGCGTACCTCCGGCCGGAGACCGCGCAGGGAATCCTCGTGAACTTCGCCAACGTGCAGACGACGAGCCGCAAGAAGCCGCCGTTCGGCATCGCGCAGATCGGCAAGTCGTTCCGGAACGAGATCACGCCGGGGAACTTCATCTTCCGTACCCGCGAGTTCGAGCAGATGGAGATGGAGTTCTTCGTGCCGCCGGCCGACGCGCCGCGCTGGTACGAGTACTGGTGCCAGGCCCGGTTCGAGTGGTACCTCGATCTCGGGATCCCCGAGTCGATGCTGCGGCTGCGGCCGCACGACCCGGAGGAACTCTCGCACTACAGCTCCGGAACCTCGGACGTGGAGTTCATGTACCCGTGGGGCTGGGGTGAGCTCGAGGGGATCGCGAACCGTGGGGACTACGACCTCACCCAGCACGCGAAGTTCTCGGGTCAGGACCTGTCGTTCTTCGACCAGGAATCCAACACCCACTACATCCCGCACGTGATCGAGCCCGCAGCCGGTGCCGATCGCGCCACGCTCGCGTTCCTGCTCGCGGCCTACAGCGAGGAAGAGGCACCGACCGCCGACGGCAAGGTCGAGACGCGCACGGTCCTCAAGCTGGATCCGCGGCTCGCCCCGACCAAGGTGGCGGTCCTGCCGTTGTCCAAGAAGGAAGATCTGGTCGTGGTCACCGATCGGGTGGCGTCGGACCTGCGCAAGCGATGCATGATCGACGTCGATGTCGCCGGTTCCATCGGGAAGCGGTACCGGCGCCAGGACGAGGTCGGGACACCGCTGTGCGTCACGATCGACTTCGACACCCTGGAGGACCAGGCCGTGACCGTGCGGGACCGCGACACGATGACCCAGGAGCGCGTGTCGCTCGACCGACTGATCGAGGTCGTCCGCGACCGAGGAGTGCTGTGAGCGACTACTACGAACTGTTGGGCGTCGACGGCGACGCCGACAAGGACACCATCCGGGGCGCCTACCGCGACCGGCTCGACGGTGCGGACCAGAGCCAACGCGCCAAGCTCAACAAGGCCTGGAACATCCTGTCGGATCCGGTCCAGCGGGGCCGGTACGACGACTACCTCGCGAGCGGCGAGGAGTTCGGCGACCTGGACGGCGGCGATGTCGTCGTCGCGGCCGCGGCGTCGTCCCGTGCGAGTCGGGGCGCGCAGCCGGTACGCGGCGCCCGGCCGCCGCGCGACCGGACGACACCGCGGCCGCCGCTCGAACCGACGATCGAGTTGCCACCCGGCATGGAGTTCGCCGAGAACCGCCGGCGCGGGATGGCGTTCCTCATCGACTTCCTCATCGTCTTCGGTATCTACATCCTGGCGCTGGTCGTCATCCTCCCGGCCGTGATCAAGAACCAGTACCCGGCGGAGTCGAAGCGGATCGACGCGATCAACAAGGAGATCAAGCAACTCGACAAGGACAAGTCGAAGGCCGACAACCGGGCGGGCAACTCGAAGCTCAGTAAGACCGAGCGTGCCGCGGCGAAGGCGCAGTCGAAGTCGCTCGACAAGCAGATCACCAAGCAGAACGACAAGATCACGACGGTCAGCAAGAAGTTCCAGGGCCTCGCGCTGGGCATCTACGGCGCGTTGCTGGCGGTGTTGTTGGCAATCCTCGTCCCCGCGACCGCGCTGACGGGCAAGACGCTGGGGATGCGGTTCCAGCACATCCGGGTGGTCAGGGTGGACGGCAGCCGGGTCACGTGGATCGGCGCGTTCAGCCGGTTCCTGATCCCGCTGGCCCTCACCATCTTCATCCCGTCGCTCGGGGCGATCGCCGGTCTCGGCATGGTGCTGTGGTTCTTCCGGGACCGGAACCACCAGGGCTTCCACGACAAGCTCGCGAAGACGCTCGTGGTCGCCGACCCCGCGTAGGTCACACCCCGTCCCACCAGGGGTTCTGGCATCGCGGCGACCCGAACGAACCGGCTCCGGCGCGCCGCGCTTCTGTACGCTTCCACGACATGTCGAACACCGGCCGTCGAAACACCGACGGTCGAAACCAACGAGATCGGAAACTCAGATGAAGTACGTGTACGCCTTCCGTGAGGGCTCCAGAGAGCAGAAGTTCCTGCTCGGGGGCAAGGGGGCGAACCTGGCCGAGATGACCAACCTCGGCTTGCCGGTCCCGCCGGGGTTCACCATCTCGACGGACGCGTGCAAGGCCTACATGGCCGGTGGCGACACCATGCCGGCCGGGTTGATGGACGAGGTGGCCGCCTCGCTCGTCGCGCTCGAGGCCGACATGGGCAAGCAGCTCGGCGACGGCACCGACCCGCTGCTCGTCTCGGTGCGTTCGGGCGCCGCGTTCTCGATGCCGGGGATGATGGACACCGTCCTCAACCTCGGTCTGAACGACGACTCCGTCGCGGGCCTCGCCAAGCAGACGGGCAATGAGCGGTTCGCCTACGACTCCTACCGCCGCTTCGTGCAGATGTTCGGCAAGATCGTCCTCGACGTGCCCGGCGAGGACTTCGAGGAGGCGTTGCACGACCTCATGCAGGAGCGGGGCGTCACGGTCGACACCGCCCTCAGCGCCGACGACCTGCGCGGCCTGGTGGCCACGTTCAAGGCGATCGTCTCCAAGACCGCCGGCGTCGACTTCCCCGACGACCCCAAGGCGCAGCTCGGCTACGCGGTCGAGGCCGTCTTCAAGTCGTGGAACGGCCGCCGGGCCAAGGACTACCGGCGGATGGAGCGCATCGCCGACGATCTCGGCACCGCGGTCAACGTCCAGACCATGGTGTACGGCAACAAAGGTGACGACAGCGGCACGGGCGTGGCGTTCACGCGCAACCCGTCGACGGGGGAGAGCGCGGCGTACGGCGACTTCCTCACCAACGCCCAGGGCGAGGACGTCGTCGCCGGGATCCGCATCACCGAGCCCCTGGATGCGATGGGTGGAACGTTCCCCGAGTGTCACGTGCAGCTGCTCGAGGTGATGAAGGGCCTCGAGAACCACTACCGCGACATGTGCGACATCGAGTTCACGATCGAGCAGGGTCGGTTGTTCATCCTGCAAACGCGAGTCGGCAAGCGCACCGCCGCCGCCGCGTTGCGGATGGCGGTCGAGATGGAGTCCGAGGGGCTCATCGACAAGCGCGAAGCGGTCCTGCGCGTGCAGCCGGCCCAACTCGACCAACTGCTCCACCCGCAGTTCGACCCGAAGGCCAGCTACGACGTGATGGCCAAGGGCCTGAACGCGTCGCCCGGTGCCGCGGTCGGCAAGGTGTACTTCACCGCCGACGACGCGGAAGCGGCCGCCGCCGCCGGCGAGACCGTGATCCTCGTGCGACCGGAGACCTCGCCCGAGGACCTCCACGGCATGATCGCGGCGCAGGGGATCCTGACCTCGCGCGGCGGTCTGGTGTCGCACGCGGCCGTCGTCGCCCGCGGCATGGGTACGCCGGCGATCTGTGGCGCCGATGCGCTCGACATCGATCTGGCGCGCAAGGAGTTCAGCGTGACGGCCGACCGCGAGGTGGGCGGGGTCGTCTCCTCCATCACGACGACGGTGCGCGAAGGCGAGATCATCTCGATCAACGGCAGCACCGGTGAAGTGGTGGTCGGTGAGGTCCCGGTGGTGACGCCGGAGCCGACCGGTCCGTTCGGCATCGTGCTCGGTTGGGCCGACGGCTACCGCACCATGAAGGTCCGGACCAACGCCGACCTGCCCGAGGACGCGGCGAAGGCCCGCGAGTTCGGTGCGGAGGGCATCGGCCTCTGCCGGACCGAGCACATGTTCCTCGGCGACCGGCTGCCGATCGTGCAGGCGATGATCCTCGCCCACGACGAAGCCAGCGAGAACGCCGCGCTCGAGGCACTGCTCGATCAGCAGCGCACCGACTTCGTCGGCATCCTGGAGGCGATGGACGGTCTGCCGGTGACGGTCCGACTGCTCGACCCGCCCCTGCACGAGTTCCTGCCGAAGCACAGCGAGGTGCTCGGCCGTCAGGTCGACGCCTTCATCAACGGCGTGAGTGATCCCGAAGCCGACAAGCTCATGCACGCTCTGCGCGCGTGGGAAGAGGCGAACCCGATGCTCGGGACCCGCGGCTGCCGCCTCGGCATCCTCAAGCCCGGTCTGTACCGCATGCAGGTGCGTGCACTCATGGAAGCCGCGGTCGCTCGCAAGCAGGCCGGCGGTGACCCGCAGGTGGAGATCATGATCCCGCTCACGGTCGCCAAGACCGAGATGGACCTGCTCGACGGATGGGTGCGCGAGGAAGCCGAGAAAGTGTTCGCCGCATCCGGTACCCGGGTCGATTATCTCGTCGGGACCATGATCGAGACTCCGCGCGCCGCGATCGTCGCCGACGAGATCGCCACGACTGCGGAGTTCTTCTCGTTCGGGACCAACGACCTCACGCAGATGACCTTCGGGTTCTCGCGCGACGACGTGGAAGGCCGGATGATGCCCGCGTACCTGGAGCAGGGGTTGCTCAAGGTCAGCCCGTTCGAGCAACTCGACCGCAACGGTGTCGGCAAGCTCGTCGAGTGGGCGAAGGCCCGGGGCCGTGAAGTTCGTCCCGACCTCAAGCTCGGCATCTGCGGCGAGCACGGTGGCGATCCCGCCTCGGTGCACTTCTGCCACGAGGTCGGCCTCGACTACGTGTCGTGCTCGCCCTACCGCGTGCCCCTCGCCCGCCTCGCCGCCGCCCACGCCGCCCTGGAAGAAACCGGCCCGGGATCTACGGCCTGAGCCACCCGCGTCACCCTCCCCGCAATGTGAGCGCGAATCGCGGCCTGTAGCTACCAATTCGCGTGTCGATTCGTGGTCTGAGGCCTATGTCGTACCCCGTCGGTAGTGTCGTCGTATGAGTGACGACCTGGCGCGGACGAAGCGGGAGAAGCTTTGGGCGTCGACGATGGCGCCTAGCGGGGAGGGCCCGGTGCGGCGGGCGCACGTGGACTCCACGGCCAAGGTCGGGGCGATCACGCCGTTCGCCCGGCTCGAACGGGAGGCGGCGGAGGACGAGATCCTGGCGCCGGGAGCCACCCATGCTCGCGGCTCGGGGCATCGGGCCCGTGAGGAAGCGCCCGACGAGTGGCGCACCTGCTTCGAGCGGGACCGGGACCGCATCCTCCACGGGACGTCCGCGTTCCGCCGGCTCGCCGGCAAGACCCAGGTGTTCATCTTCCCCGAGGACCATCAACGCACCCGGCTGACCCATGCGCTCGAGGTCGCGCAGGTGGCGACCGGCATCGCGCGGGCCTGCCGGCTCAACGTCGCGCTCACCGAGGCGATCGCGCTCGGTCACGACTGCGGGCACGGACCGTTCGGCCATGCCAGTGAGGACGCGTTTTCTTCGTACATCGACGGTGGGTACGACCACGCGGTCTGGGGTGCCGACGTCGTGCTCGCGCCGCTCAACCTGTGTGAGGAGACGCTCGACGGGATCCGCAACCATTCGTGGTCGCGGCCCGCGCCGGGGACGCCGGAAGGTGAGGTGGTGGCTTGGGCCGACCGGATCGCCTACGTGTGTCACGACTTCGAAGACGCGGCGCGTGCCGGCATCGTGTCGCCGGCGATGTTGCCCGAGATCGTGGGGGCACGCTGCGGCGACCGGCGGAGTCGTCAACTCGATGCCTTCATCTCCGGCGTGATCGACGCCACCATCGATCACGGCGAAGTCGGCCTCGACGCGCCGCTCGCCGAGGCGCTGGCCGTGTTCCGGGCCTTCAACTACGAGCAGATCTACATGCGGCCGGCGTCGACCGCGCAGGGCGATGTCGTCGTGCGGGTGCTCCGGGCCCTCGTGGAGTTCTTCGCCGACCGCCCCAACGCGTTGCCCGCCCGGGACATCGAAGGTGCGGGTCACCCGGCCGCGGGCGCCGTCGCCGGCTCGCCCCAGGCGCTCCGGGAGGCGGTCACCTACGTGGCGGGCATGACCGACCGGTTCGCCTTCGCCCAGGCCCGGGCGCACCTCGGGTGGGACCCGAGCGGCCTGCCGGCGGGCCTCGACATCGGCCGATGAACCCCAGATGAACCCATACGGCGCCCTGTCACGGCACGCCGTACCCTGAGCGAGTGGGCATTCTCGACGAGGACATCGCACGGGTTCGGGAAGCCACCGACATCGCCGCCCTCATCGGCGAGCACGTCGCCCTCAAACGCGCGGGCAATCGGTTCTCGGGACTGTGTCCGTTCCACGGCGAGAAGACGGCGAGCTTCTCGGTCAATCCGCAGCTCGGCTTCTACTACTGCTTCGGGTGTCAGGAGAGCGGCGACGCGATCACGTTCGTCCGGAAGATGGAGAACCTCGACTTCGCCGACGCGGTCGAGCGCCTGGCCGCGCGGGCCGGGATCCAGCTGCGGTACGACTCGGCGAGCGCCACCAGCGACCGTCGGAAACGGGAACGGCTGACCGAGACAGTCGCCGCGGCCGTGGACTTCTACCACGACCTGTTGTTGGGTGACGCGTCGGGTGGCCACGCGCGCGGCTATCTCCGCAGCCGCGGTTTCGACGGTGACGCGGCACGCCAGTTCAGCCTCGGCTGGGCGCCCGATTCGTTCGACGCGTTGGTCCGCCACCTCTACACCAAGAAGTTCAGTCGCGATGACATCGTGGGCGCGGGGCTCGCATTCGTGAACCGGGCCCAGAAGGCGCAGGACTTCTTCCGGGGCCGGCTGCTGTTCCCGGTGTTCGACCGGGCCGGTCACCCGGTCGGTTTCGGGGGTCGCACGCTCACTGACGACGGTCCGAAATACAAGAACACCGCGGAGACCGCGCTGTACCACAAGAGCCGTTTGCTATACGGCCTCAACTGGGCGAAGGCGGAGATCGGCGCGCGCGACGAAGTCGTGATCTGCGAGGGGTACACCGATGTGATGGGATTCGCCCTCGCGGGCGTGCCCAACTCGGTCGCAACGTGTGGGACGGCACTGGCCGACGAACACGTGCAGATCCTGAAGAGCTTCACCCGTCACGTCGTGCTCGCGTACGACGCCGATGCCGCAGGCCAGAACGCCGCCGAGAAGTGGTACCAGTGGGAGCAACGCTTCGACATCGAGGTGAAGGTCGCGGCGCTGCCGGCTGGTCAGGACCCGGGTGAGCTGTGGCAGCGCGATCCGGCGGCGCTGCCGAAGGCGGTCGAAGGCGCGTCACGATTCGCCCAGTTCAAAGTCGACCGGGTGCTCGCGGCCGCCGACCTGCACTCTCCCGAGGGTCGCGCCCGGGCGGTCGAGCAGGTGGCGTCGGTCCTGCGCGAGATCCCGAGCGAGTTGGTGCGGGAGCAGTACATCCAGACGGTGGCCGGCACGACCGGTATCGACCACGCCCTGGTCAAACAGGTGGTGGCCCGGCGGGGCCCGCGCCTCGCTCCGGAACCGGAGTCCGACGATTTCGTCCGTCGCGCCCCACTGGTGGTCGATCGGCGGGAGGAAGACGTGCTGCGGTGGGCGATCCATCAGCCGACGCTCGTTGTCGACTGGCTCGACGCGTCGCTGTTCGTCGATCCGGTCGCGCGCGAGGCGTTCGAACACCTGTGGGCGGCCGACGAACTGCACGAGGCGATCGAAGGGGCCGAGGGTCCGGCCCGGGCGTTGCTCGAGCGTCTCGCGGTCGAGGACCCGATGGATGACGACGAGCCGGAGACCGTTCGGGCCCGGCTGGTGGTGAACATGGTGGGGCCCGCCGCCGAGCGGTTGCGGCGCCGGATGCTCGCCGATGGTGACGAACGCGCGATGGAGTTGGCACAACTCGTCGACCAGATGCGGAACAACGCCCACGCGGGATGGGCGGGCGGCGAAGGGGCCGCCATGCAGTTGGTACGCTTGATCTCTTCGTGGACGACGAGCTGAACCAACCCACACCCGTGGCGGACGGGACGGTCGATTCGGTTGCGGACGTGGCACCTGTGCCACAACCGGAACCGGCGGCTTCTCCGACGCCCGCAGCCCAAGGCATCGACGATCTCGTCGCGCGCGTACGCGAGCGCGGCTTCGTGACCACTGGCGAGATCTTCGCCGCGCTGCCCGACCTCGAACCGGACACGGCAGAGCTGGCGGCGATCTACACGAGCCTCGAAGCGAACGGTGTCCAGGTCGTCGACGAGATCATCGAGGAACTGCAACGGGAGGACGAGCGCCGATCCGGGGGTTCGGACGGTGATGATCCCGGCCGCGTGATCGAACCGATCACCCCGCCCGCCGCGCCGGTCGAGGCCGCGGTGGAACCCGTAAGTCAGGAGCGCGCACCGCGCCCGGCGCGTCCCCGCCACACGCGAGCACTGGCTGAAGGTGCCAGCTTCGATCCCGTGCGGATGTACCTCAAGGAGATCGGCAAGGTCCCACTGCTCACGGGCGCGCAGGAAGTGAGCATGGCCAAGCGGTTCGAGGCTGGCCTCGACGCCGTGGAACAGATCGAGGCCGCGACCGACCTCTCACCCGAGCGGCGGGCGAGCCTGCGGGCGGTGGTGCGCGACGGAGAGTTGGCCAAGAGTCAGCTCATCGAGGCGAACCTGCGCCTGGTGGTCTCGATCGCGAAGCGGTACGTGGGCCGGGGGATGGCGCTGCTCGACCTGGTGCAGGAGGGGAACCTCGGTCTGATCCGGGCCGTCGAGAAGTTCGACTACACGAAGGGCTTCAAGTTCTCCACCTACGCCACGTGGTGGATCCGCCAAGCGATCACCCGCTCCATCGCCGACCAGGCCCGCACCATCCGCATCCCGGTGCACATGGTCGAGACGATGAACAAGGTCACGCGGATCTCGCGTCAGATGCTCCAGGAGTTGGGCCGCGAGCCGACGGTCGACGAGATCGCGGCCAAGGTCGAGCTCACGCCCGACCGCGTACGGGAGATCCAGCGGCTCGGTCAGGAGCCGGTGTCGTTGGAGACCCCGGTCGGGGAGGAGGACGACTCTTCGCTCGGCGACTTCGTGGAGGACCCGAATGCCACCGCGCCCGCGACGGCGGCGGCGCGTGCATTGCTCACCGAGGCCATCGAAGAGGCGCTCGAGGAACTGAACGACCGCGAGCGTGCGGTGGTGCGGATGCGGTTCGGCCTCGACGACGGTCAGGTGCGCACGCTCGAAGAAGTGGGGCGCGAGTTCAACGTCACGCGTGAGCGCATCCGTCAGATCGAATCCAAGACGCTTGCGAAGTTGCGTCACCCGACGCGCTCGAACCGTCTGCGCGACTACCTCGAAGAGGCGTAGCTCCGGGTCGGATCAGGCGCGCACGTCGACGACGTCGTCGACGAGGCGCAAGTTGGCATCGCCGGTGTCCTCGGGGCGCAGTCGCTCGACACCGAGTTCGACCGCCGCTTGCATGCGATCGAAGATCCGGCTGTCGCGGAGACGTTCGAGTCGACGGTGCATCTGCTCGTACCGGGCCCGGCCGGCGCGGGCGCCGAAGTAGTAGCCGAGGCTGAAGCCGACGATCAGGCCGAGGCGAAATTTCATGTGCTCTTCCTATCGCGATTACCGGGCCCCATGCCGACCGGAGGCGGGGCGAATATGCGTTTGACTGAGATGCCCCTGTGTGCCTGCCGACGGCGCGTGGATCCTCCGGCCGTCCCCGGACGACCCGCAGAGCGTCTGGAAGACCAAGGATCGAAGAAGGCGCGCTGCTATCCTCAGCAGCCCTTCCGGGGTAGCTCAGTTGGCAGAGCGTTCGACTGTTAATCGAAATGTCGCGAGTTCGAGCCTCGCCCCCGGAGCCAGTCAGGAGACGGCCAGCGCCTCGGCGCCGGCCGTGATCGACGGCACCAGTGCGGTGGCCGTCGGCAGCAGTTGCTCGCAGAAGAATCGGGTGGTGCGCACCTGCGCCTCGGTCCGGCCGGTGCCTTGGGCGAGGACCGCTGAGCGGCCCATGAGGTCACCGGCGGTCAGCATCGACAGCAGCCGCAGGAACGGCGTGGCCCCGGCCAGTGCATCGTCGATCACGGTGGCGCCGGCCATCCAGAGGGTGGCCTCGCGGGCGGCCGCGACCGCTTCGGTCAGGGCCTGGCCGCTGGCGACGAGTTCGGGAATGGCGGTGAGCTCGGCAACGCCGGCTTCGATCCGGGCGAAGTGCTCCATGACCGCGGCCCCACCTCGCACCCCGAGCTTGCGGCCGATGAGGTCGATGGCCTGGATGCCGTTCGTGCCTTCGTAGATCATCGCGATCCGAGCGTCCCGCAGGTGCTGGGCGGCGCCCGTCTCCTCGATGAAGCCCATCCCGCCGTGGATCTGGATTCCGAGCGACGTCACCTCGAACCCGGTGTCGGTGGACCACGCCTTCGCCAGCGGGGTGAGCAGCGCGGCGATCTCCTCGTTCAAGGCCCTGACCTCGGCATCGGGATGGAACTCACTGCGGTCGATGGCGGCGGCGGTCGTGTAGATCAGTCGCCGCATCGCCTCGATCGACGACTCCATCGTCAGCAGCATGCGGCGCACGTCGGGGTGCTCGATGATGGTGGCGCGTTCGCCGCGCGGCGTGGTGCTGGCCCGGCCCTGCTTGCGCTCCCGTGCGAACTCGAGCGCCTGCTGGTAGGCGCGCTCGGCCAAGGCGAGTCCCTCGACCGCCACGCCGATTCGCGCGTGGTTCATCATGGTGAACATCGCGATGAGCCCGCCGTTGAGCTCGCCGACGAGTTCGCCGATCGCGCCGTCGCCGTTCTCACCGAAGGACAGCACGCAGGTGGGGCTCGCCTTGATGCCCATCTTGTGCTCGATGGAAAGACATGTGACGTCGTTCCGATCGCCGAGCGAACCGTCGGCGTTCACGAGGAACTTGGGTACGACGAAGCACGAGATGCCCTTCGTCCCGGCCGGTGCGTCCGGCGTGCGGGCGAGGACCAGGTGGACGATCTGGTCGGCGAGGTCGTGTTCGCCGAAGGTGATGAAGATCTTGGTCCCGGTGATGCGGTACGTGCCGTCGTCCTGGGGAACCGCCTTGGTGCGGATGGCACCGAGGTCGGATCCGGCGTCGGGCTCGGTGAGGTTCATCGTGCCGGTCCACTCGCCCGTGATCATGTGTGGCAGGTACGTGGCCTTCAACGCGTCGGACCCGTGGGCCTCGAGGAGACGCGCCGCACCCTGGGAGAGGAGGGGGCACATGCTGAACGCGAGGTTCGCGGTGGAAATGAGTTCCTCGAACACGACGCCGACGAGGAACGGGAACCCGCCCCCGCCGTACTCGGGCGATGCGGCGACCGCGCCCCAACCAGCCTCGACGTACGCGTGGTACGCGTCGGCGAATCCTGGGGGAGTCGTCACCGAGTTGTCGGCGTTGTGGACGCTGCCGACCTGGTCGCCGATCACGTTGAGGGGTGCCACCGTCTGGGCGAAGAACCGTCCGGCCTCGGAGAGCACGTCCCGAATGCCATCGGCATCGACGTGCTGGAACGGCTCGAGTGCGGTGATGTCGTCGATCCCGCACTGCTGGAGGACGAAGTCGATGTCGGTGAGAGGAGGCACGTAGTCGGTCACCGCGACAGTCTGCCGCGGCGCCGGTTGGTCGGCGAGAAATGTCCGCCGCGCTCGGGGTGGTTCTGGAACACTGACGGGATGGGCACGAGCCGGACCGAGCACCTGATCACCGACGAATCTGCACTGCGGGAGCTGATCGGGGCGCCCACCGAGAGCGTGTGCTCGAAGGTCACGACGCGCCTCAACGAGTTGACCCGCCAGTACATCGAGCGGTCGCCGTTCCTGTGCATCGCGACATCGGATGCCGAGGGGAACTGTGACCTCAGCCCGCGGGGTGACCCGGCGGGCTTCGTGCGGGTTCTCGATGACAGCACGTTGTTGCTGCCTGAGCGCCCGGGCAATCGGATCGCCGACACCTTGACGAACATCCTTGCCAACCCCCACGTCGGTCTGTTGTTCCTCGTGCCCGGTGCGACCGAGACGTTCCGGGTCAACGGTCGGGCGACGCTGACCACGGACCACGTGCTCCTCGATCCGTGTGCCGTGGAGGGCAAGGTGCCGAAGCTCGGCGTTCTCGTCGCCATCGACGAGGCGTACACGCAGTGTTCCAAGGCGATGCTGCGCTCGCATCTCTGGGACCCCGAGCGCTTCGTCGAGCAGGCTGACCTGCCGAGCAACGGGCAGATCCTGCGCGTGATCAACGGCGAGCGAATCGATCCCGACGCCTACGACCGTGAGCGCGCGGCGCGCTACGAGCGGCGCGAGAATTTCTACTGACCACGGCGATCGTGTCGACGGTCCCGCTCGGCGCACCCGCCGCGAAGTTACCGACGGCCGACGTGAGATTGGTGGAGTCGGGGCTCGGCTCCGAGCCGCCCGCGGTCATGCCACCACTCAACAGAGCGATGGAGAAACTGTCGATTCCGTGTGCTCGGATGGCCCGAAGTCCGCCGCCGCAAGTCGGCAAGGACCGTGCTGGCTGGGCTGAGCCGGGGTCGCCCTTCGGATTCGAGGGAGCGGTACCGTCGCGTCCGTGAAAGGTGTGCGTTCCGGGTATGCGGTGGGGCTCAGCGCCGCGATCCTGTTCGGACTGAGCGCGCCGGTGTCGAAGTTGCTGTTGGACCGGACCGGCCCGCAGTTGCTCGCGGGCATGTTGTACCTCGGCGCGTTCCTGGCCGTCGCCCCGATTGCCCGGTTCGGACCGGCGCGGCACGAGGCTTCGATCCAGCGCCGTGACGCGCCGCTGCTGACGGCGGTGGTGATCTCGGGTGGGATCGTCGCTCCGGTGTTCCTCATGGTCGGGTTGGAGCGGGTCAGCGGTGTTACAGGTTCACTGTTGCTCAATCTCGAAGGTCCGCTGACGCTGCTCATCGGCGTGCTCGTCCTCGGTGAGTTCCTCGGCCGCCGTTCCTGGTCCGGAGCGGTTCTCGTCTTTGCCGCCGGCGCGCTCCTGACCCTGCAGGCCACCACCGGCCATGCCGATGTGGTGGGTGGTGTGATGATCGCCGCGGCATGCCTCGGGTGGGCGATCGACAACAACCTCACGCAGCGGCTCTCGGTGCGCGACCCGTTCCAGGTCGTCGCGATCAAGACCGGCGTCGCGGCCGTCGTCAATATCGGCTTGGCCGTGATGCGCGGCGAGGAACTCGGAGGGATCGGAGTCGTCGCCGGCGCGCTCGTTCTGGGCGCGTTCGCATACGGCATCAGCATCGTGCTCGATGCGTATGCCCTGCGAATGATCGGGGCGGCGCGGGAAGCCGCGATGTTCGCGGTTGCTCCGTTCGCCGGAGCAGTCCTGGCGGTACCGCTCCTCGGCGAGCGTTGGGACCTACAAGAGGCCGTCGCCGCGGGCCTCATGGTCGTGGGCGCGGTGCTGCTGATTCGTGATCGCCACGAGCATCTCCACACCCATGCTCCGGTCGAGCACGAGCATCGTCACGATCATGACGTCCACCACCAACACGAGCATCCTCCGGGTGCGGACGCCGACGGACCACACAGCCATCCGCACCGGCACGATCCACTGACCCACGCCCATCCACACGTGAGTGACGTGCACCACCGTCACCCGCACCCGAGTTGAGTGCCCGGTCCATTTATCGGCCGAGAATGAATGCTGACTGCGCAACGCGTCTGGCTTGATCCCCGCCCGGGTCGCCCCGACTGAAAATTCCAAAAACCGAGAGCCGAGGTCGAGAGATGTCGCTCCGATAGAAGATCCGACCGGCGAAGCCCCGTCCTTGAGCTCCATGCCCGCTCAGGTTGATGGGGCGTCGCCGCGTCCGAGTCAGTGCGCAGGCTGGACGCGACGGAGTGCTACTTCTATCGTCCAGGCGATCACACTGTGTGGCTGGGGGGCCGAGGCGATGGGGCGGGAAGTGGCGACGCGCGGGCACCGTTTCGGCGGGTTCGATCGCGTCGGATACGCGTGCATGGCGACGTGCACGTGCGGGTGGAACAGCGGCCTCGAACCGTCCGAGGAGAGAGCCGTCTTGGCTTTCGCCAGCCACCGTGTCAGCGCCTGGCTTCCGCGCCGCCGCCGCAGGCAGCCGACTTGAGAGTCGCCGGACGGATACCTTAGGGCCGGTGCGTCAGACGAACTCCACGTTGGACATCTCGACTCAACCTCGAGAGCACATTGTCCCTCAAACCGGGAGAGACTTTGAACCTCAAAGCTGCCGCACGCCAACTCGAGGTGCATTACCAGACTGCGTATAAGTGGGTCCGGTCTGGCGAGTTGACTGCGGTGAGAGTGAGCGGCCGCTACGAAGTATCGGAATCGGCGATCGAGCGGTTTCTCGCCGGCCGCCGTGCGGTTGCCTCCACCGCAGAGGTTCCGCCGCCCTCCCGGCCGGGTTGCGAGTTGTCCCGTGAAGACGTCCTCGAGGAACTCGAGGCAATGGCGGCGGATCCGATCGTGACCGCCTCGGCGGTGCAGAACCTGGCCGCCCGGCGGGGTGTCGACGTCCTCGGCGATCTGTGCCTCGTGGTGCGGATGGATAGCGATGGGCGACGCGTCCAGGTCGCAGTCGACCATCCGGAGCCAGACCGCGCGGCCTTTGTTGCCGCCGCGCTCGAGACTCGGGGCGGGCAGCGGACATACGGGTCGGGCTCGATGGCTGAAAAGGCCTACGAGACCGGCAAGGCGATACGTATCCCCCACATTCCCCAAGATCAGCTGCGAGAGTCGATCGATCCCGAGCTGCTCCAGTACCTACCGAGCTACTCCATCTGCAGCCTGCTCTCGGCTCCGATCGCCGCCGGGCCCTACGCCATGGGTTTCGTCGCGTTCGTACGGGACACGCCGGCTCACCCCTACACGGCAGCTGATGAGGAGTTCGCGGTCCGGTTCGGGATACGCATCGGCTCCTTGTTCGAGACCGAGCGACAGATCAAGGCGGCATGGCAGCTGCGCCGCGTTGCCTCTGATGCAGTCCGCGCTCAGATCGCGACCTGCTCCCGGCCCGAACCTCCGACCGCCGACGAGCTTCAGCAGATGCTCCAGGACCACCCGACCACGATGGCGCTACCTCTCGCGGTCCTCGACGCCCACTGCCGTATCGTCACAGTGAACGATACGTTTGCAAAAACCACCGGGTATCCGCTCAGCGCCGTCACTGGCAAGCCCGTCGAATCATTCACGCATCCCGATACCGTCGCGGACGAACGAGTGAGCTTCGAGCGCCTGCTGTCGGGGGAGGTCGACTATCTCGATGTCCACGGCCGAAAACTGCTCGCTGATGGAACCCACCTCGACTACGCATCACACCGAGTCGCGGTGCGCAGGCCCGACGAAACACTCCACTGCATCATCTCCGTGCTCCGACCACTGCACACAAGGCTCGAGCACTCAGACCAGGCGAGACCAACCATCACGAACTGAATCGGGGTCCATGGCCCGCAAGACCGTCTAGCAAGAGAAATGTGCGGGGCCGTAGCTCAGTGGTCAGAGCAGGGGACTCATAATCCCTCGGTCGAAGGTTCGATCCCTTCCGGCCCCACTCGGAGATCGTGTGCAGGTGCGGCCGGGTTCACACCCGTAGGCTGCCTCGACCACGACGGTTGAGGTGCAGGGGTGAGGATTTCGCGGCTCGCGGCG
>JBBSBV010000015.1:0-99874 GCA_038250905.1 Acidimicrobiia bacterium | reverse complement strand
TAGGGGGTTCCGACGCAGAGCTTGGGCGCCGTGTCGGACACTCATCGGGTGAACGCCCCGGTGGTCCCGACCGCCCAGCGCGTGCCGCTGGCCCGCATCTCGGCGATGCCGGCGCGGAAATCGCTGCGGACCTCGGACGCGAACGAACTGACCCGGTCGTCGATGGCGGTGTAACACGATCGAGTTCCTCCCGCTCGCGTGTTTCCCCGTCCGGTCGGCGGGCCGGAGGTACCACGTCACCGACGCGGCGCGGAGCTCGTCGTTCGCCCACGACGCTCCCTTCCGCCCGTTCGGCGGCGCCTACTCCTCCACCGGAACCCTCACACGAACTGTTTCCGCGCTCTGTTGAGTCCCATCGAACCCCGACTTCGATATCCCGTGGCTAGTTCACGTGAAGGGCACGGGTCGTTGGGATGTTGTTGCCGAAGTTCGATTCGAAGATCTGCAGGTGCTTGCCATCGCCGCTCTTGTCGTTTACCTCGGCTCGGATGGTGTGGTCGCCCGTCACGGCCGACCACTTCGAGTGGTCTGCGCACGAGCCCTGGTTCCCGCCACTGGAGGTTCGGGTGATCGACTGCCCGGCTGCGAGCGCTACCGGGTTGTTGTCTTCCCACCAGATGTGGTCGTTGCGAACTCCGGGATCGATGACGAAGAGGACACCGAGATGGACCGGGGATCCGCTCGGCGTGGGTCCGCGACCCTGGTTCGTGATCGTCACGTGGAACGAGACGCACTCACCGGCAACGGGGTTCGGATTGTCGGGACCGAAGTCGGTGATCACAAGGTCCGGTGGCGGACAGCCGTTGACCGTCGGGTAGTAGCCCGATGTCGTGGTCGTCGGCAGCCCGGCGTCGTGGTCGCACTGGTCAACGCTGTCCGGAATCTTGTCTCCGTCGGAGTCCAGTGGCGGACACGGGGCGGTTTGGACGCCCGGAAGGTCAGGGCACTGGTCGGTCGGCCCCGGACATGGCTCGGTCTGGATGCCAGGCTGTGATGAGCATTGGTCGACGGGGTCGCCACCACCACCGCCACCACCCGTTGTCGTTGTCGTTGTCGTTGTCGTCGGTGGCGGACCGTCAAACCTGCCGATGCGAACGTTCTTGTGCTCGTCAATCGTCTTGCCGGACGTACTCAGGATCTCGGCCCGTACTTGGACCGTCCGGTCCGGGCGGAGCGGGAGAAGGACCCCGTTCACATCGATGATGGCGTCTGCGATCGGCGTGACGGTCCAGATCGGAGTGACATCCTCGACTGAGTCGTCGTCAAACTTGGCGGTGGCTCGGTACTGGCTTGCCGTCTTGGTCGAGCCTGGGCCGTCAATCGAGAGTTTGACGATCTCTTTGACGTGCTCTGTGTCCACTTGGACCGTGATGGGTGATGCGGTCTTCAGGTCACCGACCTGCGCCGTCACCTCGACGGCTCCCGCGGCAATGCCGGTGAGCACACCCTTCCGGTTGATGCGGGCAAGGTGCTCATCGAGCACCGACCACCGCACGCCGGTGAGCTTTCTTCCGGTCAGGATGGCACCGGATTTTGTCGCGGCCTGGAGATATTGACGCAGGTCCACCGTCTGGCCGGGGCCTACTGGTCCGGCGAGGGGTTGGGTGAACGTCAGCCGGGTCGGACGGTCGCGCACCGGGCAGATCGCGGGAGCACCGTTGCCGTAACACACCCGCGCGTAGGTCTTGTCCATGTCCCAGCCGAGGTCGTCGAACCGGCCAGCGGACGTCCCCGCCGCAGGCAGGTCTGCGGTGTAGTGGACCGCGAAAGAGTGTTGGCCGTGGGGGAGATCGAAGCGCACGACCTCGTCGCGCTGGCCGGCGGCCTTCCCGGCGCTCGGGTTCGGAATGGTGATCTGCTTGGTGGGCGAGGGCGTGAAGTGGAGGTTGGTGACGTTGCTGGGGAACGCCGACACGACGGACGAGCCATCGCCGAAGCCCTTGGCGGTTTCGGGCGTCACGTTCATCACGCCGTCGAGACGGTCGCCGCGATCGGAGCCGAAGGTCCAGTCGTGCTCGACCTTGGCATCCGCAGGAGATGCACCGGAATATCCGTACGGTGGCGCGGCGGGCTTCGGGTTCCCACCCGTGACCGCGACCAGGGTGCCCACGACCGCAACGACGACCGCGAGCGCGACCGCCGGGACGAGCCACCGCTGGCGTCGTCGCGTCGGTGCATCAGCGTCGGCCGGGCCAGTGTGCGATCGATTGCGCCGGCCGATGCCGGTCAGGTCAGTGGCGTTGCCGTGCGGGTCGGTGGTGTAGGTCTCATCGGTGTCAGGCCCACCGGATCGAGGCTGTGCCGGGAAGGCACCAAGGGTGACGACGTCAGTCCGGATCGCACGGAGCTGCTCGCAGGCTTCGACCGCCGTCGGACGGTCAGCCGGGTTCTTCTCCAGCATCGCAGCGATGATCGCCCAGAGTGAGTCCGGGACACCCTCGGGCCGATACGGGAGGTCCTCGGCATGCGCCCGCAGTACCGCGGCCGGATGCGGACCGTCGAACGGTACGCGTCCGAAGAGCATTTCGTACAGCGTCACTCCGGCGGCGTACACGTCTACCGCAGGCGTCACGCGCCCACGGATGGACAGCTCTGGCGCGATGTATCGCGGCGTGCCCAGGAGTCCGGTGGTCCGCGTCGTGCGCGTCGACGACGAGAGACGGGCGATGCCGAAATCGGCGACGCGGATGCTCGAGTCGTCGGATTCGTCCAGCAGGAGGTTCTCGGGCTTGAGGTCGCGGTGGACGATGCCAGCATCGTGGACGGCGGCGAGGCCGTCGAGCACCTGGACCATCAGCGAAACCGCGGTGAGCGGCCGTAGCGTCCGCTCGGCACGCAGGCGGGTGCGGAGATCGCCACCGGTGACGAGGTCCATCACGATGGCGAGGCGATCGCCTTCGATCACGAGGTCATGGACAGCAACCACGTTCTGTGACTGCACGCCGAGGAGCAGCGAGCGCTCACGGACGAAGCGCTCGACGATCTCCGGATCGTTCGAGAGTTCGGGCCGCAACACCTTGATCGCGACGGCTCCTTCCGGGCTGGACCCGCGCCAGACCTCACCCGAGCCACCTCGGCCGAGCACTGCTTCGAGTTCGTAGCGGGATCCCAGTCGTACGGTCATTGCGTTCGCCCCAATGGTCAGTGTGTTGTGGTCTCGACAGCGTGCCTGGTTGTCCCGGCTCCCGGGAGGGGTAACGCGACCTCTTCCGTTACCCCTTGGATGTCGTGGAGAGCAGCAAAAAGAGATCGAACCGGGCCTTGTCTGCGGCAGAGATCTGCGCCACGCTCGGATCGCTGCAGAGGGCGACGTGCGGCACCACGGCGACGCTCCTGTCGGGCGCGAGGGCTTTGTATGTCGTGCCGTGGTATCCGAGCAGCGTTCCCGTGATGGGATGTGATGTCTCGCCGGGTCCGACGTAGAGGACGCCAGGGATGTCGACGCCTGATTCGCAGGTCTGACTGCGACGTGACAGGGGAGCGCCGCCGACAGTCACATGTACCGAGTAACGGTGGCCGGCGACGCTCGTGGAGAGCGTCGTTGTTCCCCGTGTGATTGCCGAAACCTCAAAGTACGTCCGCCCGGCCGAGCGTCCGGGGCCGGGCGCGTGCACCTTGGTTTGTGCCGCGACGGCGACACTCGAATCAGACGATGACCAGTGCCACGCCGAGCCGAGGCTGTCGGCGACGGACATCCCACGATCGGCGGTCGCCCAGATCCCTCCAACGGGGAGCCACGCGCGTTCGAAGGGACGGAGCCGGATCGCGGAGCCGACCTCGAGACCGATGAGCGTGTTGCCATTGGGACCGGAGGGAGCTGCTTGCATGAGTTCGACGCGGGCGCGTTCATACCGTGCGAGGGTCGCCTGGCTGGCAGGGACGTCACCGAGGCCCACGCGGTACTGCAGCGAGGCCACGTCCAAGTCCCGGCCTGCGATGTGGATCAGGAGCAGTCCGTCCGGTCCGACGTCACGCACGCGCTTCCCGCTGACCGTGATCGAACTCCGGAATCCGGCGGGGATGAACTCATGGGCCGTGTAACCGTGGACCGGACGATTGCGGACCACGAGATTGACGAGGATCGAGTCGTTGTCGAGGGTGAGTGTCCGATGGATGATCGGACGCCCACCAGTTGGGCTGGTCCAGTACTCAGGTGCGGACTGTATCGACGCGGCCGCGTCCGTCCCGCCGGTCAAAACGACGACGGACGTGGCCACCGCCGTCATGACCACGGCGGCGGCGGCGATGAGCCACCACCGCCGACGCGATGGCGGCGAGGCGGGCGAATGGGCCTGATGGGTGGAGACGTTCGGCCGACCTCGGGGCGTGATGATCGTCTCGTCTCCGTCGAGGATGACTGGGTCATCTTCGACGGAGACGGGCAATGGAGGGAGCGAACGAACCGAGTCTTCGACGCTTGCGAGCTGGCGGAGCGCGTCCGAGGCAGTCGGCGGGCGGCGATCCGGGTTCTTCGCCAACATCTGCTGTATCACCGTCCACAGCGCCTGGGGCATGCCAGCTGGGCGTCCGGCGGGCTCGTCGAGTTGACGGCGGATCACGGTGGCGACGTTCTCCGAGCCGAACGGTGTTCGCCCACAGAGGAGCTCGTAGAGGATGATGCCAACCGCGTATATGTCGGCTGCCGGCGAGGGTTTCCCGCCCTCGAGCAGCTCTGGCGCGATGTATTCGGCTGAGCCGATGACCTCACCGCGGGCGTTCGCCGACGCGCCGTGTGCGAGCTGCGCGATCCCGAAATCGACGATGCGAGCGTCCGCCTCCCCGTCCTCTCCGGCGGCCACGAGCACGTTCTCTGGCTTGAGATCCCTGTGGACGAGGCCCTGGGAGTGGACGGCGTCGAGACCGCGCAACACCTGTTCCACGAGCTCGATCGCGTGGCTCGGTCGCATAGTGCCGAGGTCGTCGAGCACGGCGCGCAAGCTCGGGCCGTCGACGAGGTCGGTGATGATGGCGAGCGTGTCGCCCTCGACCACGAGGTCGCGGACCGAAACGACGCTCGGGTGCGCCACCTTCGTGAGCAGCGAACGTTCGCGGATGAAGCGAGTCACCACCTCGGGATCGCGTGTCAGCGCCGCGTCCAGGACCTTGGCGGCGATCGGTTCCCCGGTCTCGCGGACCTGACCGCGCCAGACTTCACCCGTCGAGCCCCGCCCGATCACGGTTTCGATGTGGTAGGCGCTCCCGAGTGCCCGGCCACTCACGGCGCGCTCCGGTGCCACGCCTGATTCTTCCGCGCTCACCCCTCGCCCTCCCACCGACGTGCCCCGACGCGGGGCCCAGCGTAGACGTCGGGACGATCAGGCGGGAACTCGCTGGAGGAAGGAAGGCGCCTCGGGAACCCGAACTGCCGTCGTCCCCGCGCAGGGCGTCGCCGCCACGCGATGACCCTGCTCCACGGCGAAGGTTTCGTCGCCCATGCGGAACAGGGTCCCGTCCACGGGGGGCTGGTGCTCGATGTGGTCCAACGAGTAGCGGGGCACAAGCACCGGCGTCCGGGGATCAACACCGATGGCACGGAGCGCGGAGGTGTCCGTGCGGATCACGGTGCCGCCGACGGAGAAGAAATACACCGGCGACTCGTGCGCGCGGCGGCCCTTCCACTCACGGAAGACCGTGCCGTCGCTCGGGCGATTCGGCAGCGACCGGTATCGAGCGGAGTCGATGAGCGCCTCCGGGAGGATCGGATCGATTGCTGCGTCCGCTCGCATTCCGCGTTCCTCCTGGTCTCCGGGCACGCCGCGGTTGCCGAATCCGAGGAACGTGTCACCGAAGTACATGCCGACATGAAAGCCGTGCTCGTCGGCCGTCTCGATCTCGCGACCGGCGAGGTCAGGAGGCGCCGTCGCAACGAAAGAGCGGTCCTTCGCGCATCTCGCCGTTCCGCTCGGATCCAGGCGCGATGCACCGAGCCACACGCCGACGGCGAGGATCGGGACGAGCGTGGCCGCGATCCACCATCGGCGGGAGCGCCGAACGGGACCCGAATGCGCGAATTGCAGCTCGGAGGCATCACGGCGGCCGCCGATGACGGTGGTGAGATCGGCGTCGACCGATGCAGGGGGCGTAAATGGTGCGATGGGAGTGGCGCTCGCCGGCAGGCGGTCGAGTTGTTCCGCCGCCTCGGCTGCAGTTGGTCGACGATCGGGTCGGCGGCCCAACATGGAGTGGATGACCTTCCACAACGGGGTGGGCAGCCCGTCGGGGTGCACGAGTTTCGCGGTCTGCTGAGCGTGCAAAACCTGCGCGACCGTCTCGCCTGTGAAGGGTGGACGACCGAAGAGCATCTCGTACAGCAGGACGCCAGCGGCGTAGACGTCGGTCGATCCCTGAGGCGTACGCCCCATCGTGATTTCCGGTGCCATGTAGTTAGGGGTGCCTACGACCCCTGTAGTGCCGGTCGTCGCATGCTCGATGATCCGCGCAACGCCGAAGTCGACGAGGCGAATCGATTCGACACCCGCGCGAAGCGTCAGCAACACGTTCTCTGGCTTGACGTCACGGTGGACGACGCCCTCGGCGTGTGCATCGGCCAGCCCTTCGAGCACCTGCCGCACGATCGCGATCGCGCGATCCGCCGGGAGGGTGCGTTCACGACGGAGGGTCGCGCGGAGATCGGCGCCGTCGATCAGGTCCATCACGATCGCGATTCGGTCGCCCTCGACGACGAGATCACGCACCGACACGATGTGGGGCGAACGCAGCGAGAGCAGGATTGCTCGTTCTCGGAGGAATCGATCGACGACGTCTGCGTCGCCGGTGAGATCAGACCGGAGGATTTTGATCGCTACCCGGCCCGCTGGGCCTTCGGCGCTCCACACCGTGCCCATCGCACCGCGTCCGATGGGTTCCATCAGTCGGTATCTCGAGCCAACTGAGGTCCCCGCCACGGCGTCGAGGGGTACCGACGACCCGGGCTGCGAGCCAGCGAGCATGCCGTCGACGCCCTTTGGTGGTTGCTCCACGGTCCTAGCGGGTCGACGGATCTGCTGACTGCGGTTGCACGCCGAGTTCGAACGCCAGGCGAGTCAGGTCGGCGCGCTTGCGTCGGCCGGTCTTCTGTTGGATCCGATCGAGGTGCGATCGCACCGTGGTGATCCCGATGAAGAGCGCCGACGCGATCTCCTTGTCCGACGCGCCACCCGCCACGAGCGCCAACAGTTCTCGCTCACGGTCGGTCACTGCAGGAAGGGCTTCCGCGGCGTTGGCGGGCGTCGGAGTGGTGGCCCGGTCGCCCTGGTTCGCGTGGACTGTCGCGCCCTGAGCCACGACTTCGAGGATGAGCCGGTTCGACGCCTGGGTGACGCGAAGGGTGGTCTCGCCGATCTCTACGAGGTCGCCAGGCCCGACTTCGGCGCGGTCGACGGAAGCCCCGTTGACTCGGGTTCCGTTGGCGCTGCCACAATCTCGGATCTCGGCTCGCGTTCCGCGCGGGATCAACTCGGCGTGATATCGCGACGCCAGCGTCCCCTCGAGGACCACGTCGTTGTCGCGGGCACGGCCGATACGAATGGCGTGGGCAGATCCTTGAGGCGCATCGACGCGTAGCGTTTCCGTCGGGCCTTGTGGGCACAGCTGGAGAGTGATGCCGCTCTCCGGATCGGCCAAGGAAACCTCGAGCGCCAGACGAACTTCGACCTCCTTGATGCGACGGCCGGACGAGAACGTGCCGTTGGCGCTCCCAAGGTCGATCAGGCGCCAGTACCCGTCTTCACAACGGGCCTCGAGATGACGGCGCGAAATGCGGTGGTCGTCGATACGTACCGCGCACCCCTCTGCCCGCCCGACCGTGACGACCTCGTCGTCGTCGAAGTCGAACCGCGTTTCCCCTACCCACACCTCGAGCACGTTGCTCCCCCTTCCGGCTCGGACGGCAGAGTCTGACCCGTACAGCCGGGCACTGCCAGAACGATTCGTCAGTTCGTGGGATCCGAAGGCTGCCGATGCCGTGAGTCGACTACCCAGGCGTTGCCGACGCCCTCTCGGGTGGAACTACCCACACAACGGGGTGATCGATGGGGCAGGAGTGCCCCTGCTCGCTCGGGGCCCACCGTTCCACAATCGATTTGCACACACCGGTTCGACCAACGGGGTCGGGCCCGACACCAAGGAGCAACGACATGTCTGGTGACATCCTCGTCACGCCACAGGAGCTGCGGGACCACTCCGGAGCGATCAAGGTTCAGGCCGACCACACCACGAGTGACTTCAACTCGATGAAGTCCCGGCTACAGCAGCTGTCCACGCAGTTCCGTGGCCAGGCCGCCACGGCGTTCGACACGCACTGGAACGACTGGCACACCCACGCGGCCGGATTGATCCAGGCGCTCGAGGGTCTCGGCCAGTTCCTGGAGAGCTCGGCCAACACCATCGAAGACGTCGACCGCCAGATCGCCAGCGGTCTGAACGGCTGATCGACGTCACGGGACCCGGGAGCGAACAATGTCAGTCCGAATCGCGATCGCGCCGGAAGCGGTGGACGGTCTCGCCGGACGGATCGGTCAGGTCCACGCCGACCTCGCGTCGGCCAAGGACTTGTTTGGCGATCCGTACGGCGGGATCCGGAGCCGCCCCGTCGAGGACGCGCTCGAGCACTTCAACGGCGCATGGAGCCAGAAACGCTCGAAGCTCATCCAGCAACTCGGCGACGCTCGCAACGTGCTGGTCAATACCGAGCAGGAGTTCACGGGAGCCGATACCCAGCTGGCCGGCGGTCTCAACGGCGAGACCCCGGCCGACGGGTCGGCCACACGCGGGGGAGGGAAATGAGATGAGCGACTGGGATTTGATCGGGGGCGACCCGGCACCGGGCGACCCGGGCTCGATCCGGACCTTGGCACACGAGATCCAGTCGACGGCAGATCGCGCGCACGAGGCCCGAGTCGCACTCGACGGCTGCACGAACGACATCCTCTCGATCGGTTGGGAGGGTGAAGCCGCGACGAAGTTCCACGCAACGTTCGCGCCGATGGCTCCGTCGCTCGGGCTTATGGCCGAGTCGTACGAGTTGGCGAGTTCGGCGCTCGGTTCGCATGCAGGCCGGCTGGACCAGCTCCAGGCCGAGGTGGCGCGAGCCCTGGCTCGGGCGAGGGTCGCACGGCAGCGCCGCGACGCGACCGGCCCGCAACTCGATGCCGCGCGTGCATCGGTCAATCGGCTCAATGCCGAACTGAATGCGGTGAGCGCGGCGGAGCGGCGAAACGTGATCGTCGCGCCGCTCTATGCGACGGATCCGGCGTCATCCGCCGCGCACACCCAGGAACTGCAACATCTGCAGTCCACTCATCGATCCGTAGCCAGCGCACTCAGTAACGAACGCACACGCTTCGGCAGCCTCCAGCGCGAAGTCGATGACGCGAACGGCGAGATCAATGCCGCCAAGGCGGTCGCGGATGCCATCCGCAGCGACTTCCACCGCTTGGAACGCTCGACCGCGGACCGCCTCCACGACGCGCTCGAGAAGGGCCTGAAGAACGAGAGCAACTTCCACCGATTCCTCCACGCGGCCGCCGAGGTCGGCAAGGACCTGCTGTGCCCGGAGCTCCTGATCGCCGAAATCCTCAGCAAGGTCGATTGGCACAAGGTCTTGCTAGCCCTGCACGACTTCCTCAAGGTGATGAACGACATCGCCACCCTCGTACTGCCGATCGTGGCGTTCCTGTTCCCACCCGCCGCCGCCCTGCTTGCCGTTGCGGCAGCAGTCATTGCCATCGCGACGTTCGTCACCGGTCTCGCCGCGTACTTCACCTCGACTGAGGAAGAGCGCAAGGCGCACGGCCTCACCGTCGGCGAACTGGCCTGGGAGGGCGGCGGAGCATTGTTCAGCGGCGCCAGCGCCTTCAAGGAGCTGAGGGAAGCGCAGGGCGTCATCAAGGGAGCTGAGGCAGGGGGCGTGAGCGCGCTCGAGCACTACAAGCAAGCTGACGATACCGTCGTCAGCTATATGAAGAGGATCGAGTCGCCGAACATGCGAAAGGCGACTGGTTGGATTCGGGACTTTCACGGGACGCAACGCTCGGTGACTTTCGCGAAGGGTGCGCTGGTAGTGAAGGGCGTCGAGACCTACGACTACGCGAGTTCGGCGTTTGGCCTCAAGGGTGACGCACAGGGGGCCAGCCAGGACTTCGCGAACGGGTTCCTGAAGCGATCCAACACAGAGCTCCGGAGTGGCGTTTCGGTGCCGTATGCCGGAGGCTGCTACCAACTGGTCCCGGCGGCCTGACCGTGAACGAGGGTCTCATGAACGCACCAATGGACAGTTTCGTGATCTCCCTTCCTTCTTCGTGGGGGGAGATCGACCTCGACCCAGCTCGGTTCGTGACCGGCGTGACGGAACGGGCTCGGGCCGATCGCGGCGATACCTTCGTGGCTTCGCTCGAGTTCCGGCGCCAGCTGCTGCTGCTCCGGCGGATACTCGAACAGACTCAGTTGGCAGGCGTGGTGTTCCTCGCCGGCTTCGGTGACGTAGCCGAGGGTGACGATGGCGAGACCGTCATGACGTCCGCCGCCTACCTCGTGACCTCCGCTGCGGAGCGGTTCGGTACGGAGACCCTGTCGTTCGCCGACGTCCGTGTCGCCGTCAACGATATGGAACTGCCGGCGAACGCCGAACGGGCGCAGGATCCGATTGTGATCGACCTTGGCCAAGGGCCGGTGGTTCGCGAGTCTCTGCTCTACCGAGACCGTGGCGAGGACGACGCCTATGCCGCAGTCGGGGTCAGGTACTTCTCGACGATTGGCGACGGCGAGGGTCTCGCTGTGCTCGGCTTCATCACACCCAACGTTGCGCTCGTTGACGAGTTCACCGACCTCTTCGACTCCATCGCAACCACACTCGAGTTCGTCAGGGCGTAGGAACTTGCACGACACCGAGGCGACCGCTGAGGCCGACGACTCCACGACCCGGCGGGCCGGTGAAGATCATCGAGTCGTCGAGGGTGGTTGCGCCGAACACGGCGGCGTCGTAACGCGACTGGGGATGGAGCAGCAGGCCGCTGCGGTTGCGGCGCAGCTGGCCGACCCAACCCGTGGCTGCACCGGTGATCGTGTCGCGAGTGAACGCGGCTACCAGGGGGATACCAGCGGCGCCCGACGCCAACTCGATGTGTGAGGTCGCTTGCCCGTCGAGCAGGTCCGCGTCGTCGATGAGCACGACCTGGATTTCGGCCTCCGCCAGTGCGGCGGCATCGACGGTCGTCGCCGACGGGCCCTGGAGCCGCAACGCAGCGCCCGCAACGTCGCCGAGGCCGCTACGGCGCGGATCTACGACGGCAATCCGGAGCCCTTGGCCGACGAGCAGCGTTGCCATCGTCGTCAACGCGGTCGTCCGTCCAGATCCGGCAGGACCGCCGACGAACACGCCCGGCTGACCCGGCTCGAGATCCACGACCACGAGCTCGTGTTGGTCGGCTCCGACGCCCAGGACGAGCGGCACCATGACCGTCGGATCGATCGGCGATTTGGCGATCGCGTCGGCGAGACTGATCGATCGCGGGAGCGGTTCAATGCGTCGGGGCCACGCGGTCCGGACGCCGTCATCACGGCGATGCAGCTCGTCGGCCAGCGCGTCGAACGCGTCGTGGTCCGACCGTGTCGTCACGACCTGACCGATGCGCCCGTCGCCGTCGAGACAACGGCCCGGAGGCATTGAGCCGGGGAGGTCCCGGAGACTCAACCCGAAGGACGTGTAGTCGTTGGGGTCGTTGAAGCGCAGCGCGAGGCGGTGTTCGATCTGACGACCGAACCGTCCGGCGAGCACGGTGCGATCCCCCGTGACCACGGCTTGAAGACCCGCCGCCTGCCCCTTCTGGAGCAAGGCGGGGACCCGGTCGACCAGACCGAGGCGGGCACCGTCTTCGGAGAGGGCATCCCAGCCGTCGATCAGCAAGAGCAGGCGCGGCGCGCCCGGTCCGTCGGTTCCGCCGGAAGGATCGACGATGCCTCGCGCCCCGGCGTCGAGACGGTCGGCGACGAGTCGCTCCAGTTCGCTCAGGATCCTCACCACCTGGTCGAGGTCATCGAAGCTCGACGCCGCGCAATGTGGAAGCGCGGTGAGCGGTCGCAGCCCGCCGCCTCCGAAGTCGATGACGAAGAGGTGTAACTCGGCCGCCGAGCGTGCGAGCACGGCCGATGTCGCCAGGGAGAGGAGCGCAGTTGTCTTGCCGGTCTGCGCACTCCCTGCCAACGCCAGGTGACCGGCACCCAGAGTGAGTCCGCCGGACGTCCGGCATTGCTCGTCGGGATCATCGAAGAGCACGAACGGGACGAGTGCCGGGTCGGCCGTTGGCGGCAGCTCGGTGAGGGGAACCGAGGCCGGCAGTGGTGCAGGCCACGGCACGCAGTTGTGTGTCCACCCGCTGGCGTCTGCTGCGGCATGGATTGCCTCCGCGACATCCCAGAAGTCGGTTTCGGGATCGGGGACCTCGGGTGTGAGCCCGGCACCGGGCGGAAGCCGACCGCATTCCGAGAACAGCACGAGTTCGACGGTGAGAGGCGCTCGTTCCACAGCCGATCCGGCGCGTGCCCCGCCGACCCGCGCGCACTGGAACTCGGTGAGCGGTGCACCACCCGTCCGGACAAAGCCCCTACCCCGGTGGCGTTCGCGGATGTCGGCGGCGTCCGGGGCGCTGATGACGTCGGTGCTCTCGTCCTTCCCCAGTACCCGGAAGCAGACGCGGAGGTTCACGTTGGCCTGGATCTGGCTCGTGATGACGCCGCCGGGCCGTTGGGTCGCCAGGAGCAGGTGCACGCCGTACGCCGCGCCGGTGCGGGCCACGGACACGAGTCGCTCGAGTTGCTCGGGCGCGCTCGCCGCGAGTTCGGCGAACTCGTCGACGATGACGACAAGGCGGCCGATGGGTTCGAGCGATCGATTGCGCGATCTCGCAGTCGTGTATGCCTCGATCGTGTTGACCTGCGCGCAATCCTTGAAAACGCGCTTGCGGCGGTTGATCTCGGACTCGAGGAGCCGCGTCGTGCGTATGAAGTCCTCGAGGTCGGAGACCGACTCGTTGGTCGCGAGGGCGACGGTGTGCGGAAGCACTCGTGCGATCTGATAGTCACCGCCACCTTTGAAGTCGATGAAGAGGAGCTGCAGGTCGTCAGGATGGTTGGCCATGCAGAGCGAGGCGGTGAGGGTCTTGATGAACTCGCTCTTCCCTGCACGCGTCGTCCCCGCCACCAATCCGTGTGGGCCTTGGGTCGTGAATGAGATGGCAACCGGACCGTCGCGCCCGATACCAACGATGGCCTCGGCGGTCGGGCTCGTCCGCTGCCAGCCCGCCAGCACGGCCGCAGGGTCGCAATCGATGCTCAACAGGTCGGTCAACCGGAGCGAGCCGGGGAGCTCCACCATGCCGCCGGGATCCAACTCCGAACGGTACGCGGCCAGGTGCCGTGCGGTTCGGACGCACTGCTCCGCTCCCGGCGCCTCGATGAGGAGGTCACGCACGACCTGGGCTTGGTGCTGGTCGTAGATCGCATCGTCGAGGCCGGTCCCGAGCACGACCGACGCGCGGCATTGCTCGGGGACCTGGGTCCGATCGAGACAGATCGCGTGGATACCGTGGGTCGGCCCCTCGGCGAGGACGTCACCGAACCCGCCCGCGAGCGCGGACGAGGCGTCGCGTAGGACGACGACCACGTACGGGAGCGGCAGCGCGTCGCTACGGTCCCGCACCTGCTCGCGTCGCTGTGCGATCAGAGTTCGCAGCTCCAACAGGCGGGCATCGGTGCTGGCGCGATCGGCACCAACGAGGCGGAAGCTCTCGTCGGGCGACCACCGGTTGTGGGGAAGCCATGTGACCCAGTCGAATTCGCCGTCGCCGGAGTGGTCGATGACCATGATCTTCATTTCGGTCGGCGCGTTGCGCACGGCGAGCTGGAGAATCAGGCCGTCGACCACGCGTACACCGAGCTCGCTCTCGCCCGCCACGCTGAGGTTGCCGACCACTCGCAGGTCCGAGAGAACTGGAAGATGCCACGCGTCCGGTATGCGTCCGTCCTTCGACTGCAAGCGAATACTCGACGGGAGGGACGCCGTACCGACCCGGAGGCCGAGCGCGTCGGGATCGGCCGCGCCCCTCTCCCACAGCCGCCGACCGGGGCCGGCGGCCTCCAGCGCCAGTGCGGCCAGATCCGGGAGCGCGGCGTCGGCAGCCTGACGCTCGGCCATCCGGGCCGCGGCGAGCCGGGCCTCGGCGGCTCGCAGTTCACTGCGATATCCGGCCTCGCCGTCGCGCTGGGACCGTCGGTACGACCGCCACTGCGTGAACGCGCGCGCTACACCGAGGATCGGAGAAATTGCCGCGAAGACGAGGATCGACGTGTTCCCCGTGAGCAACCCGATCGCGACCAGGACGCCGGCCGGGAGCACCGACAGTGCGAGGTTGGAGAGGATGCCGGGCGGGTGTGACTCGAGCGGTTCGGGCGGGAACTCCACGACGCGCGGGAAATCCGGATTGGCCCGGCGGAATCGCCGTCGGACTGTGACGGCGCCGGGACGCGTTTCGGTGGGCAGGTGCTCGACGGGAGTGTCGGTGAGCTCGAGCAATGTCGAACCGATGAGCACCTTCGCGGGGAGCGATACGACGCGCTCGCCGTGGAGGAGTTCGCCCTCGACGTACGTTCCGTTCTTCCCGCCGCGATCGACCAGCCGCACGGTGTTCGGATCCTCGAGGTGGATTTCGAGGTGGGTACGGGAGACGAGCGGATCCGGGAGCGAGATGTCCGCGGAGCTTCCACGTCCGATGCATTGATGTGCCTGCAGAGGAACGGTCCTGCCGGCGTCGAGACCCCCGATGATCTGCACGCGCGGGCCGACGGGATTTGGGTCCTCGGACACCGCAGGCCGGCGCGCGGAGAGGATTGTTCCCGGCACGACGCCGACGCCGACCAGCGTCTCGGCGTCGTCGACGGGCCGACCATTGACCGAGAGGTGATCGAGGTTGCGAGCGAACGCGCGGAGCCCGACTTTGAGCGCGGCGATGTCGTCGTGCTCATCGAAGGTGATTGCGAGTCGCCGCGGCCGGGCGGCAGGGTCATCGACGAACAGGACATCGGCGATCACGGTCGCGACCCGCCGGAGTTCGAACGGCGGGTTCCGCCTGATGTCCCGCTCGTTGCGAGGACGAAGGCGCGTTCGTGTCCGGAATCTCCGGCCTGTTGCTGTGACCCGGTGTTCACGATCGAAGTTCTCCCATGCCTCGACGCCGTCGCGTGCCGTCAACCTGATCCTCGCACAGGGCCGCACCTGGCTGTCCCGAACGACGTGCCGACCTCCGGGACAACTCACCTGCGACAGAGCCGCAGAGTTCCGGCGTCCGCGATGGGGCCGACGAACGGTTGCATCGACGACCCCCGACGGTGACCTTGGCCGGATGGGCGGCGGGGTACTGCTGCCCCCTTTCCCCGCCGGCGAAGGGGCACGGCGGCCTCTCGGAACCGGCGATCGCTTGCCGGACACTGGTCTTCTGAGCCGCTGGAGTGGCGGTTCACGAAACGGGGATCATCCCCGAGAGAGTGAGACAACTATGGAGACCGCGACCGGAACGACATTCGACTCGACATGGGACAGGGTTCGGAGTCGGAGCAAGCGGATCATTGTCGCAACGGCGGTCGTCGTCGGTCTCGCGGTGCCGATCGTGGGCATCGCTCCGGCGCCCGCGGGAGCGTCCGCTTTCGGCTGCGCCGGCTTTCAGAAGATCCCGGTGCAGGTGAAGGGGTACACCGGCAACGTCTATGCCTCGAACTACTGCGTCGGGCTGAACGGTTCGGGACTCTCTGTGCGGAACGTCAACGGCAGCTTCAGCGTCAACGGTGCCCCGATCTGCAACTACCAGGACACGGCGGAGTTCTTCGATTCCCAAGGTCGTTGGTACCAGACCTTCACCGGACCGCTCCAGGCCCGCTGCACCTGGGGCACGTACGCCTTCCCGTCGATCACCATCAACAAGACGATGAAGACCGGGAAGATGTGCTCGACCCTCAAGAGCAACGGCGCTCGGGTCACCTCGGTGTGTCACAGCATTCACCCGTGACGGGTCTGCACTGTCCGTCGTGATCCACGACGCGATCCATTTCCATGTTCGGTACTGGGCCCCGGAGTGCTTCTCCGGGGCCCAGTCGCGCGACTCGATCTCGGAAGGGCCGACGCGCTGACCGCCTTCTCGATCCGGGCGCACGGGGCCGAACTGCCCCCGTGAAGGGGTAGCGCCGGGTCACTACTCCGTCTGGGCTCCGTGGTCGCCAACCCGCATGCTCGCTGAGAGGCCGACATGGTGTCGGTCATGCGGCAGGAGGAGCAGGAGATGCGGGCGAGAGACGTGGCGCCGAGGCTCAGAATGCAATACCGAACCCGGCGGATCTGGCCGAGCGTCATCGCGCTGGCGGTGCTCACCGCCGCGGGGTTGGGTCTCGTCGCCGAGGGCCGAAGTGACGGCGCGACGCTCACGGTGCGCGAAGGCACGGTGCGCGTTTTGGCGTCGGATACCGTTGCCGACGCCGGTCCTGATCACGTCCACGACCAGGCACTCAAGGGCACCTCGGAGGACGTCTACCGCGCGGTGCTGGTCGGCGACGACGGCCGCATGATCTTCCTCGCCGGTCGGCGTCACTTTCCGGCGAACAAGCGGGTGCGCGTCGCCGGCACCCTCGATGGGTCGACACTCGCTGCACTGTCGGTCGAACCAGCGAAAACTACGGCGCCGAAGGCGGGGTTCAGCGCCGACGCTCGGACGACCGCCGGGCTATCGACGGCCGGAACGAGCCACGTTCTCGTGATGCTCGCCTACTGGACCGCGCCCGACAGCGTGACCCCCGAGAGTGCATCGGCGCAGATGTTCGGCGACTCGAATGCCTGGTATCGCGACAGCTCCTACGGAGCGCTCGGTCAATCCGGAGTCGTCACGCCCTGGATGCACATCGACCCGCCAGCCGAAAATCAGTGCTCCGGCGACAGCGGCAGCATCATGACGAACGCGCAGGCCTCTGCCCACGCGCTCGGGTACGACCTCGGCGCCTACGACAACTTCATCGTCTACTTCCCCTACGACGGCGATGCCGGGAGCGACTGCACCGGGTACGCAGGCTGGGCGTACGTCGGTGCGCCCGGCATCTGGTTGAACGGCTACATGGACCGGCGGGTAACCGTCCACGAGCAGGGCCACAACTACGGCCTCTGGCACTCGCACTCGCTGTTGTGCGCGGGTCCGATCGACGCGTCGTGCCAGTTCAACGAGTACGGCAACGACTACGACGCCATGGGCGGGTCCGGATACGTCGGCCAGTTCAGTGCGTCGCAGAAGTCGAAGCTCGGATGGATGGACGGGCGGGTCCAGAACCTCTCCGCCGGTGGGACCACGACACTCGTTCCTTACGAGACCGACGCGATGGCGACCGTCGCAGCGAAGATCGACGTCACCGCCGACCGTTCCTATTGGGTCGAATACCGCCAACCACGCGACTCGGATGCGGCGCTGCCGAACACCGGCACCGACGGAGTGCTGGTCACAATGAAGGATCCGACCGGTCCGGTCCCTGACGACGGATCGAGCCTGCTCGATGCCCGCCCAGGGGATGGGCTCGACGTCGGGTCGGCGACGCTCCGAGCGGGCGAGTCGTGGCGGAGTGATGAAGGCGTGGTCATCTCCGTTGCGAACGTCACAGCCGGCGGCGCGACCGTCACGGTGTCGCGCCCGTCGGTCGGCACCTTGACCGGCATCGTGCGTGACGGACGCGGCAGTGCACTCCCGGGTGCCGTCGTCCAGATCGACGATAGCCAGACCGCATTCACCGACGTCCGTGGGCACTACCTCCTCGCGAACGTTCCGGAGGGAGGTCACACCATCGGCGCACACCACATCTGCTTCAATGATCGGCAGCAGTCCGTGGTCACGTCAACCGGCACGCAGTCGGCGGACTTCACGCTCTCACCTCCCGCTCCGGGAACGTCGTGTTTACTCGACACCGCGGTTTGGGAGTCCCCGACGTCGGTGCTGCCACTGGGCGGCGACGACGAGTCGGCCACGGTCGCGCTGCCGTTCCCGTACCACCACTACGGACAGCAGTACTCGACCGCCTACGTATCCACGAACGGTGTTCTCAACTTCCTGGCACCGAGCACCGAATACTCGAACACCGCCCTCCCCGAGCCCGGGGCTCCGAACGCCGCGCTCTACCCGCTCTGGGACGATCTTGACGTCGACGCGTCGTCGAGCGTCGTCACTGGGACGTTCGGCACCGCGCCGCAACGCCGGTTCGTCGTCGAGTGGCGCAATGTGGCCTTCCTTGCGGATCACAGTCGCCGGGTGTCGGTGCAGGCCGTGATGTACGAGGACCCGAATCAAGCGGTCCGGTTCCAGTACCACGACGTCGACCAGGCGTCGGTCGAGTCGGGTGCCGGCGTTACCGTCGGCATCGAGAATGCCACGGGCGACGTGGCACTCACCGCTTCGCTGAACTCGAGGCTCTTGTACGACGGTCTGGCGATCCGCTTGCCCGTCGGTACGCCGGCGCAGGTGTCGGTCGGCGACGCGGCGATACCCGAGGGCGCGGCGGGCCGGCGGCTCCTGCGGTTCAACGTCTCGCTGTCGCACCCTGCGGCGACGGATGTGCGGGTGCCGTTCATCACCACTCCAGGAACGGCGACTGCGGGAGTCGACTTCACGGCGAAGTCGGGGACGGTCACCATTCCCGCCGGGCGTACATCAGCCAGCGTGTCGATCGGTATCCAGGGCGATGTCACACGGGAGCCGACCGAGCAGTTCGGTCTCCTCCTGGGTCTACCCGTGGGTGCGGAGCTCGGTCGGGCGTTCGCAACCGGGCGGATCCTGACCGACGATCCATCACATGGGCTGCAAGTGGCGATCGGCGACGCCTCGACGGTCGAAGGTGACGACGGCAGCCGGATGCTGCAGTTCACCGTCGGCCTCTCGCTGCCGGCGCGGACGACCGTCACCATGGGGTACGCGACCGCGAGCGGGACGGCCCGAGCCGGATCGGACTTCATCGCTCGGCGGGGCGCCGTCACGATCCCAGCTGGCTCCACTTCGGTGACGATCGGTGTCGAGATCCGGCCCGACACCGTGGTCGAGCATCAGGAAGCGTTCGCAGTGCACTTGTCCGGAGCCCGAGGAGTCTCGATCGGGCGTGGCACCGGGATCGGCCGGATCCTCAACGACGACTGATCGCAGCTCGCGGCGCGACGCGCCGTCGCGCACACCTTCGAGGGGGCTCGTCATCAGGGACAGGGGATGACGGGCCCCTTCGATCTTGCGCGTCGACTGGGACGATGTCGTGATGATCGGTCGGTCCGACACCCAAGGACTGACGCCAACGTCCGGGTCCGATCCCAGAACGGATCCGTCTACGTCGGAGCCGACGACGGCAAGCTGTACGCCTTCAAGGCGACCGCCTGAAGGCCTGAACTGCGATATGTCGAACTGCTCGGCCGGGAGCCGGTTGCGACGCTGATGGCCCGACGCTTTGCCCGACGCCGACCACGCGTTCACGATCACCCTGTCGAACCTCACCGGCACCGGCGTCACACTCATTCGCGCGACGGGTATGGAACGTCTGCTCAACCCGGCGTAAAGGCGTCGATACCCCACACGGTCGGGGCGGTGCTAGCCGACGATGCCCTGACGTACGTCGAACGGGCCTGAAGGCGGTGCATCGGGTTCACAACCCGATGGCCGAGTTGGCATCTACCGGGTCAGGTTCGAGGTGGCTCGACTCGTTCGACCGTGTCGATCCGATCGACGGCCCGATCGAATGACGCCACGCGACCGACCTCAGTGGTCTCGGCACAGGCAACCAGATAGGCCTCCGCGAAGTCGAGACGATCGGTCTCGTAGACCTCGACGGCGCGAAGCAGCAGTGCCGGATCGACGCACACGATTGAGTCGAACGCGATCAACGATCGGATTGCCTCAGCCACCTGGCCGCGAGGCGCCTCGTAGAACGACTCCAGGACGTAGACCGTCTCAGCAACGACGAGGTCCACCAGGAGGAGGTCACGTTCCGAACCGAGATAGCGGGTCGCCCGCTGCGCCATGTCCGGGGGATCGCCGGTCAGGTGCCGAACAAGAATGTTCGTGTCGATGAAAGCGCTCACCGTCGAGTTGCGCCTCGGTCAGAACGTGTACGGCGCAGCACCTCGTCCCAGGCCACGTTGCGCTTTGCGGCCGGAACCCGAATCGACCCAGCCAGCTCCAGAAAGTCCGGCGTACGCGCGAGAACGGCTCGATTGCCTTCGACCCGGAAGACGATCTGGTCGCCCTCCTTGATGCCGAGGGCTTCCCGCACCGCCTTGGGTACCGTCACCTGCCCCTTCGATGTCACCCTCGCTGCAGCATCCACGGCGACTCCTTACTTTCTGTAGAGGGTAAGGATATCGTCGGGCGTGCCTCAGAGTCACAGAGTCCGTGCGGCCAAGAGGCGTGGCTTGCCCTCTTGCGCCGCGATATAACTTCCGATATCATACTTGTATGACAGCAACGTCGGCATCCTCGGCGGTAAGGCAAGCCCGTGGCATCGCGCGCCTCACACAGCGCGCTCTTGCTTCGCGGGCCCAGGACTATCAGCCGAACATTGCTGCGATCGAGTCTGGGAAACGGGATGCGAAGTTCCAGACCGTGACCGACCTTGTCCGTGCGGCCGGGGCGAACCTCTGTGTATTGCCTACAACGAGCGACACAGTCGCCGATGCCGCTGAGGAGATCCGCCAGTTCCTCGCGATCGGTGAGGAACGCTCTGCCTATCGAGCGTGGCTGGGATTGAACGACGACCTTGAGCGATCTGATCCTGCACTGCGCGTCGCACTTTGTGTGACCCCGCCAGTACTGCTTGGAGATTCTCGTTACGACGCGCTTCTTGCAGCGTTAGTCGAGTTCGTTCTCGGCCGAGACGGCCTCCCGCTTCCAACTTGGGTTGACGACGAGCGTCGGGTCGCCGATTCAGACTGGTGGATTGAAGATCTGCCAGCGACGCGCGACCTCGTCAGGGCTGCAACGCCTCGCGCGTTCAGCAAGCGTCGGTTGTACCTGGACCCCAGCGAACTCGTGAGCGTTTAGGTGTGGCTACCTTCACGACCGAGCAACTGATCCAGGCGATCGATCTGTTGGTGGAGGATCTCCGCAAGCAGAACGAGACTGTTCGAATCAGAATCGTCGGTGGAGCAGCCGTCGCTCTCCAGTACGACGACCGCAGAACTGCGACGCGCGATATCGACGCACTCGATGCCCATCCGGAGGATGTGGTCATGAGATCGGTCGAGCGGCTCGCCGACCTCCACGGATGGCCGGCGGATTGGCTCAACACGAAGGTCCGAATGTTTCAACCTGACCCAGATCACCCGGAACCGGCCTGGAGTGTCATCCGCGACGTTGACTCGGTCGTCGTCGAGGTTGGAAGACCCGAGTTGCTCCTTGCAATGAAGCTGCACGCCGCGCGTGGCCGACGGGACTTCGAGGACATCGAGGTCCTTGTCGCAGCATGCGGTGTGAATACGGCGAAGGAAGCAGAAGCCTTGTTCACTGAGTACTACAGCGCTGAACCGCTCAAGGAGAAGGCGCGCGCACTGCTCGACGACCTCTTCGGGTAAACGTGACGCTTCGGACAAGCCCGGGTGTCGTTGCACCATGAGGCGTGCGGGTTCCCAACCGAAGACCCCGGTGCATCGGGTCGGGTGCCCGATTGTTGATCCGATCGGTGGAACGCCCCGATGGTTGAGGCGGTTTGTCGACCCGGTGAAGCTCGTCGGAGTCGTGGACCCGATGGTCGCGGGATGATCGGGGCTACCAGCCCGATGTTCGGCGGCCTCGAGCTGAACACTCCGACGGCTGCGGAAGGGCCGTTTCAGACGATCCTGAGTATTGCCATTGCTGCGGGATTACGGACCGAAGCGGGTGGAGCGACGCCGCACTGACACCACTGGTGCCACCGGACGCGTATCGCAGCACCGGCTTCCGTTCGCCTTAAGGACGGGAACTGGGTTCTCGTAGCGCAAGGGCATGCCGCCAGTCCGGAGTGGATCTCCATTCCCTTCTGGCGGCGGTACAACGGATGTCGATAGTGTCCCGCCTCGCATGCTCACGGCAGGGTCTCTCTTGGGCGAACGGTACGAACTCTTGCAGCTTCGCGCTCGCGGAGGAATGGGCGCGGTATGGAGAGCTACAGACACCAGCCTTCAGCGGGACGTCGCGGTGAAGGTTGTAGACGCCGGCGTGACCGCCTCTGCTCCAGACCTACACGCCGTCCTTCAAGATGAGGCACGGCACGCTGCCGGTCTCATCGGTCACCCGAATATCGTGTCCACCCTCGACGTGGGAACAATCGAAGACGAGGGAATATCGGTCCCATTCGTCGTAATGGAGTATGTCGAAGGGCCGAGCCTTGCCGAATGGGCACCCCGCCTTCATGTGTCCGCGGACAGCTCCGCTGCGCTCGCAATGGGCGCATACGTGTCCCTTCAGATATGCAGCGCACTCGAATTCGCGCATTCGAAGGGTATCCTGCACCGAGACGTCAAGCCCGGGAATGTTCTTCTTTGGCTTGGGCTGCCCAAAGTCTGTGACTTTGGGCTGTCGCGGGTGCTCGACAAGACGACGAGAGAACATACGGTATTCAACTTCAACTCGCCGGCATACTGCGCGCCCGAACAGTGGAATTCAGATCGGGCCACCGAGGCGACCGATATCTATCAGTTTGGGATCTCGGTCTTTCAGCTTCTTGCCGGCGAGCTTCCTTACAAGGGGAACGTCCCAGCGCTCTTTCGTCAACATTGCCTCGACCCTGTCCCGTCAATTTCGGAGACAAATCCGGCCATCACTCCCGCCGTTTCTGACGCCATCGCACGAGCGATGGCAAAGGAGCCGGCAGATCGAGGCGAGCTCTGGCAAATTCACGATGCGCTCGCTCCGCTTGCATATCGCCCGTGGTCCATCAATGTCGATTTGGAGAAGAATTCTCCCGAGCTCGCCGAAGTCGCGGCCGCGATTCTCGACCTCGATCCCGAAAGTGTGAGCGCGAAGGAGAGTGTCGGCGTCCACTTCCCAGACCCTCACGAAGCCCTTCAGGAGTTGGCCCAACTTGTAGCGGCCGGCGTCCGAGGAATCCAACTCGAACGACAGGACAAGGACTTATGACCACACGACCTCGTGAGCGGGCCGATGCCTAAACCGTCTAAGAAGATCGACGACTCGTTGTCTGAATCTAAGGCTCCCCGTACTTCCAGCCCGGGTGTCATGATGGGCGATCGGGATTCGTGGATTGTCGAAGCTGCGGCAAGTGAGAATCCTTTTGCAGTGCATCTCGGCGATTCCCAGGCGCGATTTCTGTGGCATCCCTTAGTTCAACACCAGTATGGACATCGCTGCATTTTTTACCGTATCAAGATGCGAAACCGCAACCTGCGAACCATCCAGGAGGCGGTCAGCACACTAATGACCGAGGCACACGTTACGACCTATTCTCCGTTCCCAATACTCGGTGCGTGGGATCTGCTCCTAAGAGCCTGGCTGAACCCTAGCGAACATACTGCAGTCGCTGACAAGTTCACGCAGTCAAACGCGATCGAAGAGTTTGAGGAGTTCCACGTAGAGGATTTCCGATTTCTTTGGCTTCAGGACGGCCTACCGGGCTTGGATTCGAAGACCATTGAAATCCATCGCAAGGATGTGCTGCAGGTCTGCAAGCGTCCGACCGAAGACCTTGTCCTAAAACTCTTTGACGATGGATTATTGATCCCTGTCCGACCGCGAGATCCCAAGAGAATTCCGTTCTTCATAGGATTTCACGCACTTCCCGGCTCCGGACGTGGAGACAGCAGGGGTATCGACGCGATGTCGGAAGTCGCAAAGAATCTCGATGACGCATCGGTGACGATTTATAAGGGCATCGGATTTACCAATTACCTTCTTCGGATGTGCTCGGAGGATTACTTTGAGATCGGAAGGCGACTCGAGGGAATATTCACGGACGTTGCTGAGGAGTGGAAACTCCACACGGAGACATTCGTCGCTGCTAAGTTGCCCGAGTGGGAACATGATGAACTCGACCCACGAGAAGTCGGAGGGTCGATCACAACCCTAGGATCCATCCTCGGGGGTGAGTTCTACGACGAGATCCGAGAGCTTGATCCAGCAACACAAGAGCAGATTCGTAGTGTCTTTGTTTCGTACTCAAGCTCCCTTCTAAGCGGACACGTCGAGCCGCTATTCCGGGCTCTATTTATTGGCCGGATCGTGTCCAAGATCGAGCCAATCAACTCCTGTCTTCCCATAATCAACCACTTTGAAAGGCTATTCAAGCGACACTTCTCTCGCATTCTCTCGAATCATTTCGGCGAGGATAGTTGGGAGGAGGATTTCCGATCGGTACTGAAGGAAATTCCAACCCTCAATGCCTCAGAGGTTGCGCGGCCTTTTATGATGCAGAGTGTGGGGACGCTCGGACAAGGTTTAAACGTGATCGCCCGTGCAGATGGGCTTGACGTAGGGATTCTCGAGGCATCTTTGGGAACTCGCTGGCCTAAGAAGCTTGAGCTGTTCACGAGGCAGATCCGGAATCCTTTTGCTCATGGTGAGACGTTCAGTTCCGAGTACGAAGAGGAATTCATGAACGACTGGAAGGAGAGGGCCACCTTAGTCTGCGAAGTTGGCGTACTCTATCTGTTGCTGCTAGCCCTAGACGACGAGCAGGAGTGAGGAAAAATACGAGATGATTAGTTACTACGAGCGTAAGCCCATGGTCGACCTCGGTCCCCCGCATGTGGTCCGTCAAATCGCATTTCTGAACGCGATAGATCGGCGTGTCGACTGGTGGTCGGCGGCCACCCCCCTAATGGGGCCCGGCCCCGCCTCGCGTGCCTTGTCCGGTGAACGAGTGCCGATCAATGGTTCGAGGTTTCCCCTGCCTACGTAAAGCGATCATCTCGGATCTAGATCTGATTCACGCTGATTCAAGCGAGGACGTCCGCTGCGTCGGCCGCTTTCGATTTGGTCCGAGAGGATCAGCACAAGCGATCGGGTACGACGCCCGACGCTCTCCGTCGGTTTCAGATGCGTGCGGCTGCACCGCATCTCGAGTCCTTGCCGAAGTCCAAAATCATCGCTTGAGTCCGGGGTGTCGTCCGGGTTTGCGGAACTCACCGCGTCTTCTCAAACCTCGAGGGCGGCGGCGAGTCGCTCGAGCGTGCCGCTCATTGTGTGTTGGTTCCGCGCAGCTCGGTCGCTCACGCCCGACATCTGCTCGCTGAACTCAAGGACCGAGTCGGGCCGCAGGTCTTCGCTCCACTCGGTCACTCGACACCCAGACGCGGTGGGCTCGATCCGATAGGGGTTACCGACACAACTCTGGGGCCTTGTCCACAATGGCCGAACGTAGCGTCCCGGCGGCGGCGTTCCCACGCTAGGGATCGCGCGAACTCCCACGCTCCGGATGTGGTTGTGTCCCACTCGGGAAGTCGGTCCACCGCTTTCGCACCTCGCAAACGCTTGGTTCGGCACACCGGCGAGCCTTTCCTCGTCCGCAGTTCCAAACCGAGGCGGCCAGCGACGAGCCAGGCGTCAGGAAAACCCAGGTTTGGTGGGCTACTCGCTGATTTTGGCGGTGCGAGTTCCCAGTCAGTGGAAGCTGGGGCCCGCACCGCCGGCGCTCTTGGTACCCAACTCCACGGCCCTCGAATGCGCCGTGCGGTGTGACCCTCGGCCACTGCTCGGTCTCAGGCGTGGGTCGGTCTCTACCCTCGCTCGGGTCGGGGTCGTTTGAGTGGACTCCACCCTGCCCGGAGGACGCTCCGGCCCCGACACCTGCACCTGCACCTGCACGACGGCCTGCTCGTTGGTCTCGGGTTGCAGTATTTCCACTCGCGCGCGCTTCTCTTCGAGTTCGTCGTACACGTCGGACCACATATGTCGCCTTCGATTCTGTCGATGCAGAAGAGGCGAAAAGCCAGTGGGTCAAGGTCTAGGACTGACCGGTTCGGCGTCGCTCCACAAATGGGGAGCTTGCGATGTGCTCGCACGCTACACCCGTTCGCGGTCCCGTCAATTCCGCCAACCGGCCTCAACGCGCGAAGAGCCCGATGAAGTCGCGAGAGTTTCCGGTGAGGTAGCGGTCCGGCGGTCGGTCCATGTTGGGCAACAGCCGGGTACCTTGGATCGGACCGACCCCGCCCCCGCCGGCGTAGGTGAAGTAGCTCACCCACGCCGTGTTGATGTCGAGTTCCATGGCGCGCACGGCCCCGGCCCGGATGAGCAAGTCGGCGAGTGTGCCGACGTTGAGCGCGGGACCTCCGACATAGATGAGATTGCCGCGGGCATCCACCCCTACCCCCGAGCGCCACACGTACACCCGGCCACCGAGCGTGTCGCCCCAACGATGCGTGTCGTTCGGGTCGCCGGCGGCAGTGTTCTGCGCACCGTCGACGAGCATGCTCAGGTTCTGACGCACGCTGGCAACGTTGGGGCCCATAAGAACGTCACGGCCCCAGACTCCGACGGTCATCGTCCCGTCGCTGAAGATCACGAGGGAGGCACGACCGTCGACGAGCGGGCGAACGATTTTTCCTTCCGTGTAGTAGCCGCCGAGGGAGGAGTCGAGCTTGAAGCCCGAGTTGAACGCGGCAACGAGCCCCGCGTAGTCGTTCGGCGCGATCCGCGCCGGACGCGCCCACGGGCCGCCGCCTGGGAGCTCGATCCCGTTGTAGAGGGCACCTCGCAGCCGGGTCGCGTCCATCCACACGGCGCCCACGACCTCGCTCGTGTGGATCGGGTCGGGCCGCAGGAACGTCTCGTACACGGCGGCCTTGCCGTTGACAACCTTGCCCGTCGGGGCCCACACCCCCTCGTTCGGCAGCGGCGAGCGCGCGAACGGCACGACGTTCGGCGGCAGCACCTGGGCCGGAGCAGGCGCAGCGACCGGCTGCCGCACGGTCGACGTTCGACGCGCGGTCGGAAGCTTGCCCCCCTTCGGAAGTCCCCCGATCCGAGGGGGATGGCTGGTGTACCACCAGCTCTCGACTCGGTTCACGACGCCGTTGCCCCCATGATCGCGAACCCATTCCACCAACTTCGTGGACATGGGATCGCCGGTCGGCCGAGCCAGCGCCACACCGATCGACCATGCCAAGGACACCGAGAAGACGAGCAGTGCAACCAGCACGACCCGCCGGACGGTGCGGTTGAGACGCGAGCGCGCTCGCTTCACCCTCCGCTTCGCCCTCCGCTTCGCCGATCGTCGCGCGCGCCACGCCCGGAGCGGCCCGCGGCGCCTCTGCGCCGAGCGGGGGTTGTACGTCGACGCCGTTGAGTCGTCCGACGCGACGTTTGACGGCACGCTCGGCTCGCGATACGACGAGGTCGCTACAGCTGTGGTTGTGACCTCATCGTGTGGCGCTGTGACGCGATCCGCGCGGCGAGACATCGGGTCGCTCCTCGACTGACGACGTGAACGGCAAGAGCCTTCCAGGCTCTCGGCCACGCGAAGGGCGCGGTACGGGCCAAATGACCAGGCGCTTACCGCTTTTCGCCCATATTCATACTGGAGCCATGCGCGCAGCATCCGAACCCGAACCCGAACTCGAAGGCGCCAGGTCAGCGGTCGATCTCCGCCCGAAGGACCAGAATCGCACCGTGATCGGGTTCGGGCATCGTGAATCGGCGTTGCGGGCGTGAACGGATCGCGTCGGATTGTGGTGCTGACGTGCTGCGCGGCTCTGGTTCTCGCGGCCGTTACCGCTGTGGTGATCGACGCTCGGATGGGTCATCCATCGTCGGTGGCTTCGCGGAGGCCCCACGCTCGACCGCGATCGGTTCCGCGCGCGGCAGGCCGGCCCCCGGTGCCGGTCGTCGGACCACCATGGCTGGTGAAGTCGGCGACCATCGATCTTGTCGACCCGGCCCGTGGGTCACCCGCCCGAGGATCGGTGTCGGCCCGTGCGGGCCGACTTCTCCGCACCACGCTGCGTTGGCCGACGTCCATCGCGGGGACGGTCGCGCCGGGCGTATTGCCGCTCGTGGTCTTCGCGCACGGGTACGCCACGACCGCCGCCACCTATTCGACGTTGCTCGACGATCTCACGCGCTCCGGTGTCGTCGTGGCGGCTCCAGAGCTGCCTGGTGAGAGCACCGCGTATCCCGGTCCACCAGTCGAGTCCGACCTGCAGAACGAGCCGTGCGACTTGGGGTTCGTCGGCGACTGGCTCGAGCGACATCCGCCGGCGGGCCTGGCCGCGGCGCTGAAGGCCGCGCCGGTGATCGTCGCCGGCCATTCCGACGGCGCAACCGCGGCCGCGTGGGCCGGCTACGTGTCCAGTTGCTCTTCGGCACCGATCCGCGCGGTCGTCGCGCTGTCCACGGCCGACGTGCCGATGACCGGGGCGGTCCGGTTCGGTCCGGCGCCGGCGTTGTTCGCGGTCTCGGGCGCAGCAGACGAGGTGAACCCCCTCGCGCACACGATCGCCCTGTACCGGCACGTGCCCGGGCCCGCGTGGCTCCTCACAGTCGCCGGCGGCGATCACGAAGGGACCTTCACCACCGACCCAGATCTCGCGCACACCGCTGCGCTGGTTGCAGATTTCGTCGCGGTCGTGGCTCGCGACGACCCCGCGGCCCGGGCTGCACTGGACGCCGGCGGCGGAGGCCGGTTCGTCCTGCAATCGCGCTGACCCCGACGTCGGGCACTGTTGCGTTGGGCGCAAACAAGACAATCCTGCGCCGCGTCACGGCGTCGATTCGGTGTGCGAATCAGGCAAGGTGATCTGTTTCGGTCGGAACGATTCGCCCAATTCGGGCGGCGGCCCTGGCCGGAGGGCGCGGCGATCGCTCAATGCAACAGTGCCCTCGGAAGTCCCCGAGTCCGCCCACGCCAACGACCATCGGGTCCCTGACCCAACGATCCTCACTACGGCGTGGTTCCCGACCGCGACCATTGGGCAACTCGCCGACGAGTCATCGGGCCCGCAACCCGATCCGCAACCGCTGTTGCTGCGAAACGCACGAGATGGGTCGGCTCTAGGGCAGTCGGAAACCAACCACATCGGTGAGATCGGCAGATTCGAAATCGGCGCCGAGCGTGTTGGCCTCGGTGAGATTCGCACGGACGAGACTTGCGAAGATGAAGTCGGCGTCGGTTAGGTCCGCAAACATCAAGAGGGCGTCGGTGAAGTTGACTTGCCCGAGGTTGGCGTTAGCAAGCGAGGCAGATGCAAGATTGGCGCGTTCCAGGTTGGCGCCGCTCAGGTTGGCGCCACTCAGATTCGCGCCGATGAGGTTGCCGCGTGAGAGGTTGGCGCCTGAGAGATCCAGTGGATTCGGCCACGCACGGTCGGCTTGCCGACAGAGGACGTCCAGAGCGGCCTGGATTTCAGTGCTCGGCGCAACCGTCATGTCGAGCGCAGGACTTCCGGTGTGGTCCCGCACAAACGCACAGAGGACTGCTGCGATCGTCGCCCGATCGTCCCGGGAAGTGCGAGCAAGGCCATCGAGCGAGTAGATACCGCCCAGGCGGACATCCGACGACTGGCTTCCGAGTTGGTCGATCGCCTGTGAGTACCGGGCTGATAGGTGTTCAGCCTTGGATAGTTCAAGTCGCCCCCACGCGAGTAGACCCGCTGCGAGAGCCGCGATTCCGGCCGCGATCTTTAGCTCCGAACTACGGGCGTCGCTCCGCGCTCGAGCACGGGCGTTCGCGAGCGCAATGGGATCACAACGGACGGGCGTCGAGCACAGAACACGGAGGTGCTGTTCGAAGACTGAAGGTCGGAATAGCGCAACGACCGTAAGACCGCTGGCGAGCACAGCGGCCGATATCACAATGACCGCGGCAAATCGGAGCGGCCACGGTTCACCCCGACGGTGATTTGCCCGCCCACGACGACTCAACTTCACTCAGCGAACTCTACTTGTGAGCGTAAATCATTGGGGTCGACGAGACTCGCGCGAACTCTGAGGAGTCGCGATTGGCGGGCCTTGGACGGCAACCACTCCAGAGTTCTCACCTGCAGTGCCCTGGACCTCGTTTCGATCTCCCGATACCCTGCCATTTGTGCGGTGCGGCAGGGTAGCGATGGTGTTACTTGCGGCGTGCTGGCTTGCTCTCGTCATCGGTCCGACGGCGGCCGGAGGTGCGAGTGTGTCAGGGCCTTCGTCCGCAGTACTTCCTGCCACTCGTGGCTCCGTCGCGATCCAGCTGACAAATTCGACGAGCGACAGCCAGAAGTTTGAAGTCACGCCGAGCGCTGACCTCGCCGAGCTTGTGGCCAGTAGATGCTTGTCCTGCCAGTCTGTGGGTCCGGGTCAAGTTGTGGAGGTCACCCTTACTCGTCGATCTGCGACGGAGGCGGGGTCTGGGACACTGACGGTTGTCGCGTCGAAGGACAATGGATCGCTCCTGGTCTCCGTGACGGTTGAGGCTCGAGCCGTTAGGCGCGTAACGCCTTCAACGATCTCGCGAGTCGTCGAAACTGACGATCCCCAATGCTTCGTTCAATCAGTTCCAGGTGGGCAATCGTTCCGGGGAGACACCGGTCAACTCTCGGGGCCTTCGTCGCTCACGCCGTTCGCGGCGGTTCCCGTATCGGGTCGTCAGTCAGTCGAATGCCGCGACCTGAACGGGCCTTCCAATGCAAGGCGTCGGGGTGTTGCTGGCTCTAAACGGCTGCTAATAGCGACAGGACCGTTGAAAGAGGTTGGTAAGTGGACGACCAAGATCGACGTCGACCCGACGTCCAAGGACTCTGGGGAGGTATCTCTTGAGTTCAGGAGAACTCGCTCCTGGTCGACGGCGGTCCGCTTCATCGGAGCCGGCTCATTGGTCGCAACGGGCGTCGCGCTCGCGGCTGGATGGCTCCTTCCCGTTGTTCAGAAGCGTTCGCGTAAAAGCGACGTCGGAGCGCTAGTGGCAAAGCAACGAGCTCGCGTAGAAGCCGTGCTTCGTGAACCAGGAGGAATCGCGTTAGTTGCCCGAGAAGAGCTTCGCGAGGCGTGGGTGAAGTGTCTTAATCAGATGAGTCTACAAGCGGACGCTGATGAGCTAGATCGGCGCGCCCGGGTCTGCGTCGCCGCGGTTGGCGCGCTTGAAGTCCTTCTGGCGCAAGGCGCGCGGCTCAGCAACCAGCACTCAAATTCTAGGCTTGCGGCCTCCATCGTAAGTGCGGCTATGCGAACACCAGATCTCCGCAGTCTGACCGATCCCGAGATCTACGCGTATGCGACAGTGTCTGTTCGATGGGTCGATCTCGTCGAGGACATAGCGGAGACGCTCTCACGTACCGCCGATGATCATGAACAGCTGCAGGATCTGATGCTGAAGGCGCTGGATACCGGTGCCCTGCTTCCGGAGACTGCGCTTTGGACTCTTCGTTCTCGTCTTGCACAGCTGCAACAGCACGTTCGCGCCGACTTTGGCGAGCTTGACGAGCTTGACCTAGACCAGCTTGCTGTCGCGAGATTCTCCGGAACGGCTGCACGGGCTGCGACCGTTGGTCGAGCACAGCCCATTCCCGTCGAGATCCAGCTAGCGAAGGCATTGCAAGCGGGTCGGCGAGACCATCAGATTGTCGTTGGCATTGAGGTGCTAGTGGCGGTCCTCGCATTGGGTATTGCGATTGTCATCGGTCTGACCACCCAGTACTTCGCCTCTGACGTTTGGGGCACGACAGCCGACAAGTGGAAGGCATTTGGGTGGGCCTTCACGGCCTCAGGTGCGGTGCAAGTTAGCAAGTTCGTTGTCGCTGGATCGCCGATGGTCAGCACGAAAGCAACGTGATCGCCGGATAGCTGGTGTTACGGACTGTCGACGCTGATTAGGCGTGCGTTTGCCAGTCAGGCGATCGCAGACCACGTCCAAGTCATTATTGGCGGCGCCCCTGCTGGCTCCTACACCGATTGGGCTGTCGACCGAAACTCTGCTCGGCCCTCCGTGCGAGGACCCGACAACTGCAGTTCTTGGAGAGCCGGCTCGACGCTGACATCGGGCTGGTAGCCCCATGATGGGAGCTCCCGGTCGCGGCGACCTAGTTCTTCACGCCGGAGGTAACGGGAGCCGTCGGACCCGAACGTGCTCATCGGTGAGGACCACGATGCAACCGGTGACGAGATCATCTTCAACATCGCCGAGGTTGTCGAGAATGAGTTGCGCCTGCTCCGCAGCGCGCCGCTCGGTCCCTCGCCGGAGCAGCAAGAACGATGGGCGCGTCGCCCCGGAACGGGCGAGAAGAAATCCGAAGTCGGTGTCGGCAGAGATGAGGACCCGGTCCTCGAGCCTCGCGAAGTCGACCACCGCTTCGTCGGTCGCGCGCTGCATCGCACGATCCCGATGGTGAATGGCGTCGTGGCCCGCTGCGGTCAGCAAGCCAGCGACGGCGGGTGAGAGGTTCTGATCGACGAGGAACTTCACGCGCCGCGGCGAAGAGGCAACTCGCGTTCACGAACGGCCTCAGCGGCGTACCGAAGCGCTTCGGCAACATCGCCCGGCTCGAGGTCCGGGTGTTCTCCGACGATCTCTTCGACGGTCATTCCATCCGCCACCATCGCGACCACCGACGCGACCGGAATCCGGAGTCCACGAATGCACGGCTGGCCACCCATCAGTGCCGGATCAATGCTGATTCGTTCGAATACCACGGTGCCCTCCTGAGACACCAGCGTACGCGGAGGAAGTGTCGAGTTTCGCAATTAGTTCTGACGCGTGGAGCGAGCAGCGCCGGTCGCTTTCGGATTCACGAGCGGCGTGATCTTGAGGCCTCGGTAGCGTGGCGGCATGACGACGGAGCCGAGCGCAGGAGTGCCGCGGGATGGCGCGGACCAGGCGGACGCTGAGATGCAAGAGGGTTGTACTAGCGCCGAAGATCCGATCGACGACTCACTTGCTGTCCAGGTCGAACGGGTCCGCAACGACAAAGACTTCACGGAGCGGTTGCGGGCAATCATTGCCCGCGACAGGGAATTGCTCAACCGCCTGGCGGACTAGGTCTTCGGATGTGGAACCGCGCGATCATCGGGTCGATGACCCGATGAGTGCGGACCCACGGAGCGACTCGTTCGCGAGCCCAGTACCGAAGTCTCAGCTGAGATCTGGTGGGCATCCAGGCCGGACGACATCTGCCAGGCGTCGGTGCTCCGGCCATCTCGGTCGCACCGTTCAAGGCCACGGGGGGCGTGCTCAGTGCAGCGTGGCGGCGTCGGTGGTGGGTCCTCTGGGCGGTTGGAGCGTGTGCGCGTTCCAGTGGGTTCACGCCGCTGGCGAGCGTGCCGGAAGCCGCGCCACGGTACGCGCCGAAGACCAGATCGTCCGGACTCGGTGTCGACCGGAGAGCCGCCGGTTACGCAATCCGACCGTCCTCCTCGGGCCGGGCCTGGTCTCGGCTTCGAGTGCCTCGATCCGAACCGCCAGGTGATCCTGACCCGTCCCCGGACTTCGCGGTCGGAATGCTGACCTCCGGTTGACCGTGGTCTGACCTGAGGGGCGCGATAGTCCGGCGGTGGCGGGCGTGACAGGGGGCGAGCTGATGCCGAAGGCCGGCCGGATACCGTCCTGGCTCTTGGCCTCGCGCAAACAGAAGAGCGCGCACTTTGTGCGGCTGATCATGGCGGCGGTTGTCGCCGCGACCTCGATCGTCGCTTGTCACGACACTGGATCGCACCGGGGGGCGACTCGCGCCCCGTCAACGCCCGCGGCGACGAGTCCGGCTGCCAGGGTGGCTCCGATCCCGGTGTCGGCGGCGGACTGTCTGGCGCGGCCAGCGGCAGTCAGGACTGCCGTTCCCGGAACCGTCGCTGGGCAGTATCGCGTCGACCGGCCCGTCGACGACGCGACATACGACTTGCGTACAGCGACGTTCACCGGCGACGGCACGGTCACCCCTGGCACGTCGACCCCCTTGATCTACCCGCTGCTGCTCGGCAAGGCGAAGCCAGCGAGCGCCATGTGCGTCATCGGCGGCTCGGTCTCGGGCACGATGAGTCGTTCGATGACCTGGCCCGAGCTGAAGGCCGAAGAGCGACAGCCGAACGGAACCCGCACCTACTACGACGGCGCCGCGCTCACCGAGTTCGCCCGCGGTGATGCCGGCCACCTCGTCGACGGTTTCCGTGCTGACAACGTCAGCGACGGCATCGCTGCACGCGGTTCGTTCACGACGACCGCAACCTTGCCGCTCGACGGCGGCAACGCCTATTTCCGCAACCTCTACCTCTCGTCGATCCACGACGACTGCATCGATATCAACGACCTCGTTTCGGGCGCGATCTCGGACAGCCTGCTCGATGGCTGCTACACCGGAATCTCCGAACGACCCGATCGCGGCAGTCAACTCCTCAAGTACCACGCCCCGGCAGGGCAGTTCTCGCTCGACCACGTACTGCTGCGCATGATGGCGTTCCCCGGTCCACACCCGACCCCTCTGTGTCCTACGGGCACCCCATCCGGGTACAACGCGCCGTTCAAGTGGTCGGCCAACGCCAACCGTCTCGTGATGCAGAACTCAATGCTTTTGCTCGAACGGCCGCCATGTAGCGACCGGTACTTTCCGTTTCCGAGCCACACCTCGCTCCGAAACGTGACGATCGTCTGGGCCGGCCACGGACGATGGCGCTGGGATCGCCCCCCTGGCGTGCGGATCACGACCGACCGGACCGTATGGCAGCGGGCGCGTCTCGCCTGGCTTGCGCGTCACGGCTGCCCCGAAACCGCTCCGGACATCGCGGCGACGGAGAACCCTTGCGCGAACTTGACCACCGCGGTCGCGCCGTGACCATCTGGTCAGTGGGTCAGCGAGACCCCCGGCTGCGAGCCGTTGCACGCCGGGTCAGAACGCCGACGGGCCGTCAGTGGGGTGTCGACGTACCGCCTTATCATTTAGCGGTGATCGCGGCGTTGTGTCGTTCAGTCGTCGACGACAGCCTCCAGGAGAACCGCCGTGCTAGCTGACCCAGGTGGGATCCGGCGTCGCGGTCGGATAGCGACCTTCCTCGATACGCCGTTACCGACGCTGCTGCTCGTGTTCGGGACGGTGCTCGTCGCGTTCCTCTATCCGAGGTTCGGCGGCGCGCAGAGCAGCAAGGGCAACGACAGCGGCGGGTTCGCGTTGACCGACCTCGTGCTCGGCGCGATGGTCGTCGCGTCGTACCTCCACGTGCTGCGGGGCAACTGGCTGGCACGCGACGTGTGGCGGGAGCTCACGGTGCCGATCATGCTGATCGTCCTCGGGTCACTCATCGGTGCGCTCTACTCAGGACTCGAGTCGTTCACGGTGAACGCGTTCATCCGCGACATCGCCGCCATCCTCACCTTCCTGGCCGCTGTCGACATCCTCCGTCGGGGCGGCGAACGGGCGGTGCGATTGTGTTACGGCGCGGTGGGTATCGCGATCGTCCTGGGCGCAGTTCAGCTCGCGACCTCGGGTGGGAACGAGCTGCGCGCGTCGGGTACGTTCCCGAACCCGAACGTCGCCGGCAACCTGCTCGCGCTTGGGATCATCTGCTGGTCGGGCGCACCGTTCCGCGTCACTACAAAGCTGTCGGTGATGGCCGTCGCCGTGCTCGGGGTCTTGTCGGCGGGGTCGTTCGGGGCGATGCTACAACTGGGCATCGGCTTCGGGTACCTCGGTGTGACCCACCTCGACCAGGCGAAGAACCTCGTGAGGGGTCGCCGGCTCATTGGCCTCGTCCCCATCGGGTTGGTCATTGTGCTCGGGCTGTTCGTGTTGAGCAATCAGACCTCGGCGCCCGTGACCGGGAAGGGCCAACCGCAGACCGGGCTCAACTCCGCACGCTTCAACCGCAGCGGTGGCGTGCGGTTCTCGGTGTGGGGGGAGGCGATCGAGCGCCTCCCGGAGACCCCCTGGGGTGCAGGGCCGGGCTCGGTGCGGGCGCTTCAGCTGAACTCTCAGGGACCCGACATCAGCAACGAGGCCCTCCAGTACGTCGTGGAACGAGGCGTGATGGGCCTCTTCGGGCTCCTGCTGCTCTGGTGGGTGCTCCTGCGGCTCACCCCGCGCGGGACGGCCGCGCGCGCGCTCGTGGTCGCCTACATCTTCGGCGAGATCTTCCGCGAGACCCTGCACTATCGGCACCTCTGGATCTTCCTGGCGATCGCGCTCGTCGCTGCAGAGCAGGCGCAACGCCGGAATCCGTTGCAAGAGTTGGTACTCGAATGACCGCCGCCGATGGCGCGCCGCCTGCGCGGGCGGGGGAGACGGTCCGGCACGCGCTCGGCGGGATGATCTGGTCGGGGCTCGCGTGGTGGGATCCTGCCTCAGGTCGTCGAACTCTTGTCAGCGGCTCCCGACACGGAAGCCAGGTCTCGATACGAGACAGTGCGGACCGCCCTGCAAGGGATGCTTTGGCAAGCAATGGACGTCGAAAACTTCTGGCGGCGCGGAAACGACATACACGGCCGGCGACGTCTCAGTGCCGAAGATGGGTGATGACGGCTTCGGCACGCGCATCACAGCCCCAACGAGCTTCGGAACCGTGAACATCGACGTGATCGTCTTCCGCACGGGGACCGTCGACGGCGTTCTTGGCACCATTGGCGGCAGCATCGCGATCATCGGATCGGGTCAGGTCGATCCGACCGAGCTTGAAGCGATCGCCAATGCAGCAGATGCCAAGGTCGCAGCAGTCCTGCGGTGAGGTCGCGGCGACTGGCTCACCCGCGAGTCGGCGGCGGTGCCAGCTAGGTATCAGGCGGCACGCTCGTGCTTCTTCGGGTTCGAACCCCGACGGTGTTCATCAAGACGGAGCTCGGCGCCGCGTCTCTTGAGCTCGGCAACCTCTAGCCCATCAGAAGGGCCCCTCCGAGCGCCACGATGCCGGCCATCACACCCGCTGTCCATCCGAGTGCAGCCGGGCGGCTCGGCTGCCATCGGGCCACCAGCCAGCCAAGTGCGAGCAGCCCCGTGATACCGACTCCGCAGGCGTAGAAGCCCCGCAACGCGCTTATGACGACGAGGCTTGCGAGGAGGCCGAAGGTTGCTGCGAACGGAACGGCGATCCAAGGAAGGAGGATGTCTCGCCAACTGTCGGGCCCGAAATCTCCGGCGGACAACTCCCTGACCCGGGTGTGCTCGATCAGTAGCTGTTTGACGGCGCGCCGTTGCTCAATGTCAAGGTCGAGTTCGGGTTGTTTAGCGAGCCAATCGGTCAGCTGGTCGCCGGGAAGCACTCGTGTCGCGCCGACGCGTTGTGGCTCATTCGAGCGACCTTCGGGAGTGTGTGCGCTCCACCATGTCAGTACGGGGATGACCTTGACGAGGACGCCCGCGTCAGCGAGGAGTTCCTGTACCGCTACCGCATTGTGATACGCCTGCGACGCGGCCGCGACGACGTACTGATCGGGAGGCGCGACCTCCCAGGCCGTGCTGCGCCATTTCGTTTCTATGGCGAACACACCGCGCGTTCCGATCGCGACATGGTCGACGTTGCCTCGGCCTGGGAATGGGATGTCGTGGAGTACCGACCATTCGCCACCGAGCTTGCCCAATTGGCCTGCAGCCCGCCGTTCCGCGGTGTCGCCCATGCGGGTCGCGGCGGTACCCGTGGTCTGCGTCACGACAGCGATGATCGTCCAGATGTAACTTGCGGATGCAACCCCAATCAGAAATCCGCGTGTCGCTCCGCGTGTCAACACGACCATCGCCATCACCAGGAGAGCGAAGAGCGCGAGGGTGATCACGAGCGGGCGCCGACGCGCTTGCAGGAACGCGACTTCTCGCTCGATTGCCCGCCGACGAACCCATGCTCCGGATCGTCGGACATCGGCGACACCGCATTCAGACGCTGATGATGCCGAAGAAGAAAGACCCTCGTCGATCACTGCCATGGTTCACGATCGACAAAGGGTTCCCATTCCTTTAACGATCGCCGAGCGCCAAGAGCGCCGTGCATGCGACGCGGTCACGCCCCACCGGGTTTGGGATCTGGTTACGACCAGAGGAGGGCGGCGCGGTGATCGCTCGGCTGTCCGGCGGTGTCGATCGGGGTCCAGGTCCGATGACCAGCGACCTCAATTCAGATGCCGACCGTTTTCCGAGCGTCTTTGCTGCGGCGCGACGAGCGCGAGGCAATGCAGCCGGCAGTTTTGTCGTCGTGAAAATGTTCTGAAGTGCTGTAGCTGAACAGCGAGCCGAGAGTACCTCCCGTGCCAAGCGGCCGCGTTCGACGGGAGCGTCACCGCTCGAAGGGTTGTGCGGCCGTGATGCCGCCGCGGTCAGCCGTGATCGTGAGTGTCTCTTGACCGAACTGTCGCGAGGTACGAGCTACCCACCACGACGATCTCAATGGCGCCTGCTTCGTGCCGGCCCAACTCCACTGCGAGATCGCCGAGACACTTGTGAATCTCGTCCTTGTCGAGCAGAGGACCCGCGAGAAAGCTCGAGTCAGAGTCGCGTTCTCCGCCATAGTTCACCCCCGGACAAGAGGATGCCGCGACTTCGGAACTGTGCCGATGCGCGCCTCTACTGAACCAGCCATCCGGCGTGTTCCCGATGAGCGCCACGGTGTGTCGAGGGCCGGGACCGTCGGGCACCACCGCGGCCGCGTGTCGACCCTCCAGCGATGGTTGCGACGAGCTGGGTTGCGGGCCCATTCCGCAGGCGTGGGCTGACGCGGTTACCGGCGGGCGAACCTCGGGTCGCCGGAGAGCAGCACGATCTCGAACATGATGTCGCCGTTGTCGAGCTTCTCCTTCTCGTGGATGCACGGGGACGGTATTGCGATGTGCTTGTCGGTGTTGTCGCACGTCGGCACGACGGTGATTGGTCCGTCCGGCTGCTTCTGCACGTAGATCTGCGACTTCGTGCCGCGTCCGGCGATCGACTTGTCCCAGGTGAGTTTCAGCCGGGCCGGCGAGCGCGGGTTGTTCACGCCTTCGAACGGCGACAGGAAGATGATCTTCCCGTTACAGGGTTGCGAACCACAGAAGGTGCCGACGCCGGCGGTCTCGAGCCGGAGCGTGATCGGCGCGCCCTGGCTCTTGCTCGGCATACGGAACGATGCAACCGTCGGGTTCGCCGGGGTGGCATCGGTGCCGGTCGAGATGGTCTGGCTCGGCCCGACGAATCCGATCGCCTCGTCGGGTGAAGCGGCGATCACCGCGGGGCCCGCGTCGACGCCGACCGGGTCCTTCCCGGTCGAGTGCACCGTGATGGTCACCGGCAGGTTTGCTCCGACCGAGGCGTTGTTGGCTCGGACGAGCACGTCGATCGACGCATTCCCACCCTCGGGGATCGAACCGATGAGACAGATGGCCTGGTTCCCTGCGAACGCGGTGCATCCACCTTGGGACGAAGACGCGCCGATCGGTGTGGCGTCCGCCGGCACCGAGACGACCGCGTAGACGCCCTCGGCGGGTCCGGGCCCGGGGTTGTCGATCACGAAATGAACGCGCCCAGTGCTGCCCGACGTGATCGTCGGCGGGCTCGTCGACCCGGTCACGCCGAGGCCCGACGGTGGCTGGGTCCAGGTGACGGACGCGTCGTTCGAGATGGTGGCGACGCTGCCGACGAATGCGGCCGAGCGCATCACGTCGGTGCCCGCCGACGAGGAGGCGAACCCGAACGTCACGTGTCCGTCGGCATCGGTGATCCCCCCACCGAGGATTCCCGCGTTGGGGCCGGAGATCACGGCGAAGATCACCGGGAGGCCCGCTTGCGGCGCTGAATCTTGGGTCACGGCCGCGGTGAACACGTGGTTCGTGCCGACCATGACCGAATCGGTGGTGGGCGTCAGGCTCACGGCGAGGGCCCCGCCGGTTCCGGTGACGGTGAGCTGGACGTCACCGCATCCGATGCTCGACGCGTTGTGGCCGACGTCGCCGCTGTACGAGGCGACCATCGAGTAGGTGCCGGCGGGGAGCGTCACGGGGTCGGAATCCGGAACGGTGCCGCCGGTGACCGTCTTCGTGCCGCCGTCGGCGATGACCGTGTCGCACGATGCGCCGGTGGTGAACCGGTAGTGGACCGTTCCCGTTGCCGTCGCCGCCGTGACTCCCGAGAGCGCCGCGCTCGCGACGACGGGAGTTCCTGTCGGGACGGTGATCGTCGCACCGTGCTGGGCTCCGTCGCTGAGCGATCCGGTGATGCTGCTGCCGCTGACCAGGCTGCCGGCCTCGATGAAGACGTTGCTGTCGAGGGAGGTGTCGGAACCGTCGGCGATCGCGAGCTTCATGTGGTTGGTCGCGTTGGGCGTCACGAGTGCGTTGCAGTGGAGCACCGTGGTCAGCCCGTCCATCTCGGTATCGAGCGCTCCGGCGGAGTTGTCGCGATAGAGCTCGGGGCGATGCGCGTCGGTGCCGAGTGGGTTCCCGCCGTTGATGGTGTTCACCGAGACCGGCACGGCGGGGTCGGTTCCGACGGTGGCGCAGTTGACGCCATTGACGAAGAAGCCGAACACGTCGTTGTACGGGCTGTTCGCGAACTCGTTGTACTCGTCGGACGCGAAGACATAGTCGAACTGCACAGTGGAGAACTGCGGCACGAAGTCGAACTCGAGCACCGACGCGTCGTTGGTCGTGACGTTGGCCAACGCGGTGAGGTCGGCGTCGCCACTGGTTCCGTAATCGGTTGTATTCCCGGTGCAGGTGTTCGGTCCTTCCACACCGCGTGAGCACGACGAGGAGCTCGACGTGGTCTGGACCGATCCGCTTCCCAGCACCACGCCGGCGCCGAAGCCGACCGCGGTGCCGGTGTCGGCGAAGGCACCGGCAGCGCCATTGGCTCCCGTGTAGGTGACATTGCTGATCGATGCCAGACCGCCACCCGTCAACGACTCGACGAGCTGGGGCGCGGTCACGCCATGGTCGAGATCGTTGACGGAGAGGGCGGACGGCGGTGCCGCCGAGACCGCGAACGTACTTTCGGCGAAGGTCGAGGTGCTGAGGTAGTCGAAGCACGACGCCGCGACCTTCGCGTCACCGATAGGGAAACCGAACGGCACAGTGACCTCGGCGTGCAACGTCGGGCCCACACCCGAGTTGCTGCCGTAGGCGATCTGGTCGGGTTGGGTCGGCGAGAACAGCACGACGGAAAGCGTGGCCGTGGGCTGTCCGGCGGCAGGTGCGCAGGGCGCCGCGACGTCGATGACGGTGCCGATCGTTCCGGATGTGGGCGTGACGGTGAGCGGTGGCAGGGGGCTGCCGTCGGTCACGAGAAAGGTTGCCTGGCCGTAACTGGTCGGCGGATCGAGATCGGGTTGGCAGTACGCGTTCACGAGGTACGAACCCGGCGGCGAACTCGCGGGTGCGTCGAGGACCCCTTGGGTCACGGGTGCGTTGGTCGGGACCGCCACGTTGACGCCAGGGAACGCCGCCGCCCCGACGACGGACTCGGCGGAGAGGTAGAGGTGGGCCGGACCGGCCGCCGACCCGCATGCACTCGGCAGCTGGACCGTGATCGCGGTCCCCGGAGGCCCCGATGTCGGGGTGAGAGTCACCGGTGGGTTCGCCGCGTTCGCCGTCCCGAGTACCAGGACCGAGGCCGATCCCGCCATTCCGAGTGCAACCACGAGCAGCGGTACCAGCCGGCGTCGGGCGAGGGTGGTGAGTGGGTTCATGGGTCAGCCTCCTGATCGGATGGTGGGCAGCCGCGGCGTGCAGTCCGCTGACGGCTCCTCGAAATGACGCAGCATCGTCACGGCGGCCGGCCGTGCCAATGCCTCGGGTACGACACCGGGATGAAACGCGACGGGCAGATCGGCACGCGTGGCGGTGTGGAGGGATTGCAGGATGGACGCGAGTGCGCGGAGCCCGGAGGGACCGAGTCCGTCGTCGACGGTCACAGCCCCGGCGAACGCCCACAGTTTCTCGGCGTCGACGATCGGAGTGGTCAGCGACAACGGCGCGCGCGCACCGAGGGCGCGCAACACGGTGTCGGCACGACCGCCCCGCTCCGATGCCGACGGCGGCTCCGGCTCCCACTTGTTGTTGACCAGGCGCTCGCCGGTGCGTGAGCGCACGAGTGCGAGCGCCTGCTGGCCGTCGAGGCGGGAGGTCCCGGCGCGCCGAATGTCGAGGCCGGTCGTGGTGTCGCGGATGGGCGTCGGTACCGCGACGTCGATGCCGCCGACCGCATCGATGGCATCGCGCAGCCCGTCGAAGTGGACGAGCGCGACATGATCGACGCCGATGCCCAGCGAGTGACAGGTCACGTCCACGAGCGACTGCAGCCCCGCGCTGAGACTCATCGTGATTCGCGTTGGTGCGCCCTGGGCGGAGATGACGACGAGATCACGCGGGATGTTCATCACCGTGGTGGTGCTGCCGACGCGGCGGACGACGAGCAGCACGTCGGCGCGCTCACCGACGACGTTGGTCGACGACCCGAATCGCGCTCGGTCCGAGGCGGATTGGACGAAGGCGCGGGAGTCGGACCCGACGATGAGGTAGGTCGTGCCACCGGCTGATCCGGGGAGGGTGAGATGACGTCGGTCGATCCGCGACCACACCGCCAGACCGAACCCCACCGTTGCGGTCACGATGACCGCGACCGCGATCAACCCGATCCGCCACCAACGGCGGGTGCGCGGAGCGCCGGTGACCCGGGGGACGGTCCGAGACCGCGGTCTCCGGCCCGGGAGCGACGCACGGCGAGACCCCGTTGGAGCCGTGTTCGTCACCCCCCGGAGACTCGTGGTCATCGTGTGCCCTGCCCGTCACCAACCCCTGCGGCCGGGAAGCTAGGTGTGCATCACGAATGTGTCCAATTGGCCATTACTCACCCAGACGATCACCGGTCCCGACCCGGCCGACCGGAAGTCTTGCCCCTCGAGCCTTGTGGCAGGGAAGTCCGGACATTAAGTTCTATTCGCCCAAGAGGGCGCAACACGGCAGGCGAATGGACTCCGTCGGTTCGTGCATCACTGCGAGCGGGCGGCGGGAGGAGGCCCGATGCGCGCGGTCTTGACGGTTTTGGCGGTACTTCCCCTCGCGGTGCCGGGATGCAACGGTCAGCCGTCGCGGCCCGTCACGTGCAAGCAGACCAAGCCCCGGATCACCGTCACTGGTCTTCAGGCGGCTCGGGTCGATCCGGTCGCCGCGGGCACAACCCTGATGGCGGTCGGCGCCATATGGACCGGGGTCGGCGACTACCAGGTTAGTTTCCTCGGCGATGCGCGGGGCGCGTGCATGGTGGGTGGGGTGATGATCGGCGAGTGGCCCGACACGGACCGGTGGAGCAAGTGGCATTACCGGGCTGGTCTGCGCTTCTCGCAGCCCGAGTTCACCGTCTTCGGCGCCCACGTCGTGAATGCCGGAGACGGGATCAAGCCGAAAGACGGAGCGGGTGGCAGCGCGCAGGATTTCGACATCGAGGGTTCGTGGGTCCAACACGTGCACGACGATTGCATCGAGAACGACTATGTGCATTCGGGTGTCATCCGCGACAACCTGCTCGACGGTTGTTATGTGATGTTCTCGTCGCGGCCCGCGTCGTCGAAACTCGACGGTCGCCACAACCTCGTGGTGATCGACCACAATGTTGGCGCGCTCGAGCCGATGCGTTCGGTGTACAGCGGGCCGAGCCCCGGCACGGGCGGATTCTTCAAGTGGTCGAGTCAAGCGCCGCCGGTGGTCCTCACGAACAACGTGTTCATGGCGCGCCAACCACCGAACCACGGGACGCTCGAACCGCCGACGGGCCCGTTGGCGTGTTCGGGGAACGTGATCGTTTGGGAGGGCGCAGGCGCGTTTCCGGGCGCGGCCGCCTGGCGCTCTCGGTGCCCGGACACGGTCATCACCAGCAACACCGCGCGATACGACACCGCCAAAGCTGAATGGCTGTCGCACCACTCGCCGGGCTGAGCGGCACGAGGCCAAATCCTGTGGGCCTAGGTGTACTCGGCCATGAGGATGGTGGCGGGCACGCGCTCGGGCGAAACGCCGCGCTGGCCCGCGAGGTGCACCGTCAGCCGAGGTCGCGCCTCAGGACGCGCGCTCAGACACGTCGCGTGTCATTCGCGTTCCTCAACGCATCCGGACCCCGCGGAGCGCCTCCGGCAATTCCTGCGGACCGCGGGCGCGCAGCGCCGACACCGACTCGGGAACGTGGCAGGGCGCGGTCGTCGGGCCTTCGACCACTGTGCCCTCACGATCACGCAAGACGAACCGGCAGCCGTACTCGGTCTCGATCGACATCGACTCGGCCATCAGACCGTCCTCGACGTCGACCACGACGCTGTCCTCGCCCGGGTACAGCGAGCGCAGATACTCGGGCGCGAACACGGGCACTCCCCCGACCTCACCGACCGTCTCGCTGTCGGGTCCGGGCCAGAAGTCCTCGTAGAGGAACGGGGCGGTTGACTCGCAACAACCAGTGCCGATCGTGAAGACCAACGCGCCGCGACGGTCACGCTTCGCCCGTTCGACGATGCGCGCCGCCGCGGCGGTGCCGGTCACTCTCAAATGTTGCCGCTCAGCGCCGAGAAGTGCAGGTAGCCGTTGCGATCGGTGGCGGTGTTCTGCCACACGTGCTTGATCTGGCGATACTCGTTGTAGCCGTAGTCGCCGAGCTCACGCCCGATCCCTGATTGCTTGTAGCCACCGAACGGTTCCGTCGGCGTGATCATGTGGTAGTCGTTGATCCACACGGTGCCGGTGCGCATGCCTGCCGCGACCTCGTGCGCCCGATCCGTGTCCTTCGACCACACCCCGCCGCCGAGCCCGTAGATCGAGTCGTTCGCGATCTTGATCGCCTCGTCGTCGGAGTCGAACGGGATCACACACAACACCGGTCCGAAGATCTCCTCCTGCGCGATCTTCATCGAGTTGTCGGCCTCGAAGATCGTCGGCTGGAAGTACGCGGTCTGGTCGAGTCCGGCAGCCAGGCCGGTGGGCCTCGAGCCACCGCACAGCAGCTTGGCACCCTCGTCGAGTCCGAGCTTCACGTACCGCTCGGTGGTGTCAGCCTGACTCGGAGCCACGAGCGGTCCGAGGTCGGTGTTCATGTCCATGTTGTCGCCGATCACGATCTTGCCCGCGCGCTCCACGAGCAGGCCGACGAACTCGTCGTAGATCGAGCGCGACACCAGGGCACGCGTCCCCGACTCGCACACCTGGCCGTTGTGGAAGAACGTGCCCCAGAGCACGCCGGCGGCCGCGAGGTCGAGGTCGGCGTCGTCGAGCACGATGTTCGCCGACTTGCCGCCCAATTCGAGCGTCACCTTCTTCACCGTGCCGGACGCGAGCTGCATGATGCGCTTCCCGACCTCGGTGGAACCGGTGAACGCCACCTTGTCGACGAGTGAGTGCTGCGCGAGCTCCTCGCCGGCGCTGCCACCGGGACCGGTGATGAGATTGACGACGCCCGGCGGGATGTCTGCCTCCTCGTCGGCCTTCACCATCTCGATCGCGCTGAGCGACGTGAAGCTCGCCGGCTTGAGCACCACGCAGTTGCCGGCCGCGATCGCCGGCGCGATCTTCCAGCCGGCCATGAGGAACGGGAAGTTCCAGGGCACGATGCCGCTGCAGACGCCGTACGGCTCGCGCCGCACGATGCTCTTGGCCGGCGGGAACGGACTCTCGCCGCGTTGGATGACGTCGGGCTCGTTCTCCGCGCAGTCGGCGAAGGTCTGGAAGGTGGAGACGGCGCCCGGCACGTCGGCGAACATCGCCTTCTTGATCGTGCCGCCGCCGTCGCGCGCCTCGATCTCGGCGATCTCCGCGCTGCGGCCGTTGATGACCTCTGCGACCGCGCGCAGCTTCTCGGCCCGCTCCTTGCCTGACATCTTGGGCCACGGCCCCTCGTCGAACGCCGTTCGCGCGGCCTGGACCGCACGCTGAGCGTCCTCACGGCCGGCTTTGGCGACATCGGCGATCTTCTCGCCGGTGGACGGTGCGAAGGTGGAAAAGGTCTCGCCCGATTGCGCGTCGACCCAGCCACCGTCGATGTACAGCTGCGCGTCGCTCATGGCGACTCCTCTCGAGATGGATGCGTTCCCGGGTCACGGTACGCGGGCGCTCTCCGGCGGTCCAGCCCGTCGGCGGCGGACGTGGGTCCTCGACCGTGCGCGTCGAAGCTCCGACCGGCCGGCTACGACGGATCGGCCACCCGGATTCCGGGAAGGGACCCCGTGCTATCGGGCAGATGGCCCGATGCGCGAGGCGAACCATGTGGTCTGTCGCGTTGCCGGGAGCGCGCTCGCCGCATGGGAGAATGACTCAATGCTCGTCGGTCCCAATGGGTAAGCGGGTCATCGACGCTGGAGCCTGATCGCACACAACCTTCCGGACCCTCGGATTCGATCTTGCTCCGCCGGTACGCTCAGCGGAATGAGCGTCCGGCCGAGCGACACGACTGACGAAGCGCGTGAGGTTCAGATCGCGGCGTACCGTGCCATGAAGCCATCACAACGCGTCGAGATCGCCTTTCAACTCTCGGATGATGTGCGGGCGCTTTCTCGTAGCGGAATCCGGTGGCGGCACCCGGAGCTCGATGAGCGGGGCGTCCAGCACGAGTTCCTGCGCATTCTCTACGGCTCCGAACTCGCAGCCGAGCTCATCGCGGTAACCGCGCATGACGACAGCTGAATTCCTCGCCGACATCGTGGCGCGGCTCGACTCGGCTGAGATCCCGCACATGATCGCGGGATCGGTTGCATCGTCGCATCACGGCGAACCCAGATCGACCCAAGACATTGACCTGGTCGTTGACCCGACCCGCGAGCAACTCATGCGATTCCTCGACGGTCTCGAGCCGAGCCGCTTCTACGTCGACGATGCCCTCGCCGCGTTGGCGAGTCGCTCCATGTTCAACGTGATCGAGCCCTCCACCGGGTTCAAGGCTGACTTGGTGATTCGGAAGGACCGGCCGTTTAGCGCGTCGGAGTTCGGGCGCCGACAGCAGGTGGAACTCCTCGGCGTCGTGACTGCGGTGGCCACGGTCGAGGACACGATCCTTGCGAAGCTGGAATGGGCACGGGAGAGCGAATCGGAACGCCAACTTCGCGACGTCGCAGCGATGATGCGGGTCCACGGTGCAGCGTTGGACGTGCCGTACCTCCGACGCTGGGCTGGGGAACTCGGTGTGGAGGCGACGCTCGAAACCGAGTTGGGCGCATCGGGCATAACTGAGTACGAGTGACTTCGGAAACCCCGTGATCGGTGCGGCCGTCGGGTTCGAGCCCCGACGATGGTCATCAGGTACCAGACCCGATGACCAGCGACCTCAGTTCAGATGCCGACCGTTCTCCGAGCGTCTTTCATCAGGAGGACCAGGTGCAGATCGTCGGTCGGGCTGGGTTCCAACTCGGGGAGCAGGTGCCGATAGAAGTTCCGAGCGTCGGTCGACTCCGCGTGAATGAGCAGGCCACGACATCCGATGGTTTCGTCGACGCTCAGCAACCGCACGATCACGTCGCGGAGCAGGCCGGCGCCCACGCCTTGGCCCTCGTGAGCGATGTCGACGCCAAGGCGTGCGAGTAACGCGACTGGTTGGGGATACCGACCGGCACCTTTGCGAACGCGTGCTGGTGCGTCATCGATCGCGAGTTGTGCCATGCACCACGCGTAGTAGGCGACCACGTGATCATTGCCAACCTCGGTGACCGTGAAGACCTTGGTGGTGCCGCTCGCGTCGGACTGACGCGCATGGCGATGGAGCCACTCGGTTTGTTCCGCCGATCGACACGTGAATGTCTCGACGGTGTGCTCGGGCCCGAGCGGCACCGGCTCGCGGTATCGCCGACTCACGCGGTGAAGGGAGTCGGTCGTTCCAAGAGTCTGCGAAGGCCGGGAAGGTCTCGAGCTGGTCGGCTATTGAGTTCGTCCCACTGCCGCTGTGCGTCGGGGGACAGCACGAAGTGATCGCGATCCGCAAGCACGCGGAGTGCGGCATCGGTGACATGCGTGACGACAAATGTGGTGAGGTCCGTGCCCGATTCCTCGACGGCTCGATCGATGATCGAACGCTCCTCGGAGGTCGTTCGGACTTCGAGTCTCTTGCTTCGTGTGCGGGTGGTCGGGCTTGCCATGGGTTCCTCGAATGCTCGAAGCAGATGTACGGCCATTGTACGTCCACATTCAAGTTCGTCAAGTTCTTTGGAAAGCGCTGGGCTGCTGTGGCGCTCTGGGCTGTGTTTCGGGCCTCCTGCAGCAGTTGCCGAGCCGTCCGCGAGCTCGCTCGGCGGCGTTTCGGTGCCGAGCTCGTCGCCGCGTTTCCTGCACTGGCCTGAGCCGATGGCGAAGGGTCCACTCGAGTTACTGCGTCAGGTCGGAGATCTCCTCGACGAGCTCGAGATCGCTTGGGTGCTCGGCGGATCGCTCGCCAGTGCGATGTTCGGCGAGCCACGGTCCACCGTCGATGTACAACGAACCGACGTTTGTCGCCCCCCGGCACGGCGGTGACGCCGGTGACAGCTTCGACCGACAAAATCGGTCCTTATGTCGGCGGGGCCGCACTCCCAGCCGATGAGATTCGGTATCCGCTGGCGATGGCCACGCCGAGTGCAGGTCCTTCGACGAGGTCGGCTGCTTCGTCGATCGGTCGGGGGTGGGAGAAGAGGTAGCCCTGAAGGTAAGGACAGTGAAGGTCGAGGAGCACCGCCAGTTGTTCTCGGTTCTCGACTCCTTCGGCGACGATGCTGAGCCCGAGCTTGTTCGCAAGCGCGATGACCGCGGCGACGATCGCAGTGTCCTGGGGTTCGGCGCCGATCGCGTGGACGAAGGATTTGTCGATCTTGAGAATGTCGATCGGGAAGGCACGCAGGTAGGTGAGCGACGAATAACCGGTTCCGAAGTCGTCGAGGGCGAGACTGAGGCCGAGGCCACGTAGCTCGCGTAGGAGCGCTTGTGCGCCGAGCGCGTCGTCGACGAACGTGCTCTCGGTGAGCTCGAGTGTGAGCATGGTCGGATCGAGGCCGCTGCGCGCGAGCGCCCCTTTGACGGTCTCGACGATGTTGCCTGCGAGGAGCTGACGGGTGGAGAGGTTGACGGCGATGCCGAGCCGCTTCTCCGGCCAGCGTCGAGCCCACGACGCAGCGTGGTGGCACGCCTGGTCGAGGACCCACGCGCCGATGTCGACGATCAGTCCGGTCTCTTCGGCGGCGGGGATGAAACTGTCGGGGGCGACGAGACCGAAGCCGGGACGATCCCAGCGCACCAGTGCCTCGAAGCCTCTGATTGCGCCGGTGTCGGCCGTGATGAAGGGCTGACAGAAGACGCGCAACTCGCCGCGGGGCAGCGCCTGGCGGAGGGCGACGTCGAGCGCGACACGAGTCTTGATCCACCGTTGCATCGTCTCGTCGAAGAGCTCGTGACGGCCGCGCCCGTTGTCTTTTGCGCGGTACATCGCGGTGTCGGCATTGCCCAGGATCGTGTCTGCGGTTTCGGTGCCGTCACTGGACAGGGCAATCCCGATGCTTGCGTCCACCGTGATCGCATCGTCACCTGCGAGGTGGTACGGGGCCTGGAGGGCGACGAGAATGCGTTCCGCGAAGTCGGTCGCCTGGTGGATGCCTTCGAGGTCTTCGCACAGCACCACGAACTCGTCGCCTCCGAATCGAGCGACGGTGTCGGTCTCGCGTGCGGCGCTTTGGATGCGGGTGGCAGCTTCGATGAGCAGTTGATCGCCGACGGTGTGGCCAAGCGTGTCGTTGATGGACTTGAACCGGTCGAGGTCCACGAACAGCACGCCGCACATCCGCGCACGGCGGCGAACGCGGGCCAGTGCCTGCTCCAGCCGGTCGGAGAGCATCACGCGGTTGGGCAAGCCGGTGAGCGGATCGTGCAGACCCATGTGGGCGAGACGTGCCTCGAAGCGCTTCTGGTCGGAGAGGTCGCGGATGATGCCCGACACCATCGGCGACGACCCTTCGATGGTGATCGCGCTCGTAGAGACCATCATCGGGAACTGGGTTCCGTCGCGTCGTACACCCGTGCTCTCGACTTCGTGATGGCGCACGGCGGAAGGGCCGATGGATCGGTAGGTCTCGAACAGTTCCATGACCGCGTCCTGGCGATCCGCCGGCAGGAGCTTTGCTCCGGGTTGCCCGACGATTTCGGCCGCAGTCCAGCCGAACATCGCCTCGGCTGCTGCGTTGAAGGAACCGATCGTGCCGTCGACACCGAACGTGAGAATCCCTTCTGCCGCGTTCTCCACGACGGCGCGGTGGTGAGCCTCACTGCGCTGTGCATCGTCTCTGGCCCGTGCTACTTGCATCGTTTGTTCTTCGAGGAGTGCATCCGCTTGTTCTTTGTGTTCCCCGACCGCGCCCGCCATCCGGATTGCGATTGCGAAGACGAAGGCCCCCAAGAAGCCGATCGTCTGTGCCTGTGAGGTGCTCAAGAACGAAGGCGCCCAACCGGCGAGTACCAGCGCTTGACCTGCCGCGCAGCCCGCCAACGACCATCCGAGTGTTGCTCGCCACGCCCGGGCACCGGACTGTTCGAGGTCGGACAAGGCCGAGAATGCGTATGCGATCCCCAACGCCGGACCCCAACCGCTCAGGTAGATGACTGACGTCACCACGCCAACGTGGGCCGCAACTCGCAGATGGAGACGCAGGGACCCTCGCGGGACATCGGGCCACCGTTCGACGAGCACGCTCGACATCGATCCTCCGAGGATTGCGAGCGCGTACGCCCAGTCGGGGACCTTGGCGACCAGTCCGAAGTGGCGAAGTACCAACAGGACCGCCAGCGCGATCGGCCCGACGACGTACGCCAGCACCCGGGGCGAGATGCCACCCCGCTTGACCTTGGTGACCGTTCCGACCCGCGCGGTCGCGGCGTCGGCCGCGCCGGTGCTCCCGGTCGGGAGTTCGGCGGTGCCGAACCCGTCGATCTCTGGATCCATCTCGGCGAGATCGACCGCTCGCGGATCCTGCTGAAGGGCGAAGATTTACGGATTGACGCCCTCGTGACCTGCGGCCTTACTGATTCGTGGGTTCGGGCGCCGTCGGTTGGTCGTTCTCAGTGTGTGAGGGCCGAAAGGTGCGATCAGTCGTGATCAGGACTGTCCACCGCACTGCCGACCATGGAGTCCACGACCCGACGAGGAGACGACTTTCGGGCAGATGACCCGATGGCGACGCTTGAGCCGTGTGCTTGGATCGGTCTCGTCGGTCCGCTGGCGGACTTCTCCGATGGGAACCTTTCGCTCGGGTTGATCGGAGCGCAGGTGGGTGCGATGGAACCTGGGCCAACTGACGTTGCGACCTCGGGCTGAGCCGAGCCTCCACTCCATGGAGCCCCTCCGAACACGCCGAGTGGGGAGCCCCAGGGGACTCCCCACTCGTGCGCTCGACCGATCTGGTCAGATGGCGAAGTCGTAGCCGGATACGGCGGCCTGACCCGGGATCGTGACGATGTGGTTCGCTTCGCTCCAGTCGATGACGCCGCAGGTCAAATCGACAGTCCGCAGCGTGCCGCTGAACTTGTAGATCGGAACCGACATCCGCGTGTAGCCCCAGCGGCGCGGCGGCATGGTCTGGGTAATCGTCACTGTCTTACCGACGGAGACGCCGGTGCTAACGCTGAGTGACGTCGTCGCATCAGCCGCTGCCACGATCGCTGACACGCTGACCTTGAACGCGACGCCCGTCGTCACGCCGACGGAAATAGTCGAAGTCGTGGCGACGGAGCGGGACAATGTCGACTTGTAGCCGTAGTTGTAGATCGTGTTCGACGGCGGCGAGATCCACTTCTTCGACGTGACGAGACCGGCATACCGCGCGTTCACGTACTGGGTGATGTGCGGGTGGAACACGCTCGGTGCGCAAGTGCTCGCCTGCGCGGCCGGCATGGCGATGCCGGAGGTCGCGGTCGCGAGTACGCCGACGAGGAACAACTTGGTGACGAGTGCCTTCATTGCGTTCTCCCTTGTTTGGACCCGCTACACGGTGCGGCGGATTGCCACCACCTTGAAGGAAATGGGGTGACCGGTCCGTACGCGCGGTCACGCCAGGAATGTGCGCGTCGTAACACTTCAAACACGGCGCGGCGCCGCCATGGGGGAAAGCGTCGATTGCCCTCCGAGTCCGATGATCTCGGCAAGCGATGCGCACGCTTGACCGTCGGATGGACGAACAGCACACCGGGCTCCGCATCAACACGCTCATGTCCTTGTCAAGACGGCGGTCGGGAAGGGTCGGCTGCTGAGATGTCTACTCGGAGGTCTTCGACTCCCACCCGACCTGTTCGGCCTTCGGTGGGTAGGACCCTGGGCGGAGTTCTCGATACGGTTCCTGGCGAGCGGGTCTCCAGTCGTGTCGCAGGGCTTCTCGCAGGATCGAAGTTGGGCCGCCGGGGCGGGCAGGCGGCGGCCCGTCCGGCAGCTGACAAATCGACACGGTGCGGAGTGTGTCGGCGCGCACGGTCGGAGCATGGCGGAGCGGACGGTGAGGAGGGCGGAGCCGGCGCATCCTGCTGAGGAAGGGTTCGCCAGTCCGGCAGCCCCCGTCCCTCAGGGAGAACATCATGCGCTCGTTCCGCACTACAACCAACCGGATCTGCCGGCGATCGATCGTCGTGATGGCCACCTCGGCGATGGCGTTGGGGGCCTTCGGCGCCCTGGCCACTCCCGCCTCGGCACTGGTCGACGTCGGCCAGGCTCACGCAATGGAGACCGTCACCTGCGACGCCGCGCGGCACTCGGTGGTCCTGACGTTCAACTCCGAGGGTCTGGAGAGCGGTGACATCAGCGGCGGCAACGGGTACTTCGCCGCCGAACCGCGCTTCGTGGCCCTGCCGGTCTACGTCCAGATCTCTCACTACGCGTATCGCACTGGGAAGTGGACGCAGGACCCTGGATTCGTCCGGGTGAGTGAAGGGGTGTCGACCCTCAACTACACGACCTGGGACAACACCCTCTGGTACTTCAACTTCTGGTTCCAGAACCAGCAGGGCGGCTGGTACCAGCGCGGCGAGTACGGCGGCGGTGGCACCGGTTTCGGGTACTACCAATGGGGCGGATATAACACGATGCCCGGTGTGCCGGTTAGAACATCTGGTCCCGCTGAACGCAGTCGGTCCCACCGAAAAGGTGGGACCGACTGCGTTCGTCGCGTCCCGGGTCGACGTACGACCGCGTTCACCGAGCAGACGCGCTCGGCCGCCAGCGCGCCTGCAACGGTCGTACTTCCGACATGGAGACGCCGGTCGCGACGCAGTACACACCCGTCGACGGGTGCCAGATCGCGTATCAGGTGCACGGCAGCGGTCCGATCGACATGTTGTTCATCGATGGTTGGATCGGCTGCGTCGAGTTGGACTGGGACGATCCGGCCTACGCCCGACGGTTGCGGTGCGACGGTCGCTTCGCTCGGCTGCTCGAAATGTCGCGCACCGGTACCTCGACGCGCGGCGGGCGTTACAGCTCGGGTGCGCCGACCTCCGAGCCCGCATCGGGAAGCAGCGGACGCCGGCGTGTGACCTTCATCATCGAGAAGTCGGCGACCGCGATCACGTGATCGTTGCCGTCGACGACGCGGCAGTCCACCACGATCAGCTGCGCACCGGTCTTGACGACCTGGGCGCGTGCGGTCACGACATCGGTCCGGGGTCGCCCGAGGTAGCGGACGTGCATGTCGACGGTGATCAGCGACTCGGTTTCGGCGTCGAAGTCGGAGCTGCGGACCGCCGCGAGCGCGCATGCGAGGTCGACCATCGTTGCGATCGCGCCGCCGTGCAGGCTGCCGGTCGGTCCGCAGGCCTCGGGCTGTACGGGCATGCGAACCTCGGCCGTGCTCGAGCCGATTTCGGGTGCGACGAACTCGAGCCCGAGCAGGTCGTGCAGGGGGATCGGAATCGTCCGGAGCGGCGAATCGCTGGGCACGTTCACGCGACGCGGTCCCGGATCGTGGCGGCGACCGGCAGCCTGGTGAGCCCGCGGATGAACATTCGGTTGCCCCAATCCGGGGTACCCGCGAGCTCGAGATCCTCCAACCGATCGAGAATCGCGGTGAACGCGATCTCGGCCTGGAGGCGCGCGAGGTGCGAGCCGAGGCACGCGTGCGAGCCGGCGCCGAACTGCAGATGCTGGCTCGCGTCGGCCCGGTCGACGCGTACGTGGTCGGCGTCGTCGCCCCAACGGCGCGGGTCGCGGTTCGCCGACGCAGGACTCGCGTAGATCACGGCGCCGGCCGGGAGCTCGGTGGCACCGACGACGGTCGGCCGGGTGGTGATGCGTCGGACGAAATGGTTCGGCCCGTCGAAGCGAAGCAGCTCCGAGACCGCGTTGCGGAGCAGGCGTCGGTCCCCACGCAGGCGTGCGAGTTGGTCGGGTTCACGGAGCAGCGCGAGGGTGCCCGCGGCGATCAGCGACGCGGTCGGCTCGTGCCCGGCCATGTAGAGCGTCACCAGCTGGGCGAGAAGATCCTCCTGCGAGAGGCGCTCCCCGTCGATCTCGGCGTGGGCGAGCGCAGACATCAGGTCGTCTTCGGGGTGGGCCCGTTTTCGATCGACCTGTTGCTCGAGGTACGCGTACATCTCGTCGAGCCCGCGGGTGCACTCCGCGCGTTCGTCCGCACCCATGATCGGGTCGACCATGCGCGCCACGCATTGCGCCCAGTAACGGAAGCGTGGGCTGTCCTCCTCGGGCATTCCGAGCATCTCGGAGAAGATCTCGACCGGGAGCGGGTAGGCAAACTCGCCGACGAGGTCGAACTCGGCCCGGCCATCGCCGTACTGGTCGCGCAGCCGGTCGAAGGCACGCTCGATCCGCGTGGTGACGCGGTCGCGCAGCTTCTCGATCTCGCGGGGTCGGAATGGATCGGCCATGAGGGCGCGCATCCGCGCGTGGTCGGGATCGTCGAGCAGCACGATCGTCCGGGACGCGCGGGGCTGCTCGGTCAGCAGCGCGAGCTCCATGATCGTGAGCGGGTTCGGGGTCGCGTTGTGAATGTCGCTCGAACCGCTCGGATCGCGTAGCAACTTCCCGACATCGTCGAAGCGGGTGACGACCCAGCCCTGGAGTAGCTCGGACCGATGCACCGGATCGTGGTCCCGGAGCTGCGCGTACTGCTCGTAGGGCGACTGTGCGAAGCCCTCCGCAAGGGGGTCGAACCCGACCGCGGCGGTGCCGGTCATGCCTGCACAACTCTTGGCCCTGCGGGCCGGGCCGTTCGGGCCCCGCTCCGCACGTGCCGCCGGACGTCCGTCCGCCGTGGTGCTTCGCTCATGCCAGTGCGGGCGGGAGGGTCTCGATGCCCGTGATCCACGGACGGCCCGCCTGCTTGAGGGCAGCCCACTTGGCCGTCGGGTCGCCGGATTGTCCGAGGTCCTCGGGGCTCGGCCCGATCCGCGCCGCCAGTGGAGCGAGCGCGTCGGTGTCGAACTCGTAGACCGCGGCCGCGTTGAGACCGAGGATCGCCGCGGTCTCGTCTCGGGGGATATCGCAGAACGCGTCGCGCAGGAACTCCATCGTGTGGGGCCAGGTGCCCTCGGGGTGCGGAAAATCGTTCCCCCAACAGAGGTTGCCAACCCCGATCTCGTACCGACGCGCGAGCTCGCGCCGTTGCGTGTTCGACGCGCCGATGAAGCAGTTGCGGTCGAAGTACTCGCTCGGGCTCATCGTCATGTTGCTCGTGAGCTGCTCGCCGAGCTTGCGCGATCCGTGGTCGCGCTCGTAGACGAGGTCCATCCGCCAGAGCAGGTCGTTCACCCAGAACGCACCGCATTCGGCAACACCGAACTGCAGACGCGGGAAACGTTCGAACACGCCAGACCAGATCAGGAACCACAGCGGCCGCGCCGACCAGAACCGCACCTCGGCGGCGTAGATCCCGATATGCGGACCGTACGACGCCTTGTCGGCGACACCCGAGTGCACGTGCACGGGCATCGACAGCTCGGAGCACGCGGCCCACACTGGGTCGTAGCGCGGGTGGTGGTACGGCTCGAAGGGCTGCCACATCGGCGGGATCAAGATTCCCCCGCGCAGGCCCGAGTCCCGCGCGCGGCGGATCTCGGCGACCGCGGCATCGATGTCGGCGAGGATCGGGACGATCGCCACACCGGCCCGCCGGTCTGCGCTCGCGGCGCACAGCTCGGCGAGCCAACGGTTGTGCGCGCGGGCACCGGCCATGAGTAGCTCGGGCGCGATGTCGCCCGTCGCGCCGAGACCTGCACCGAACGGTGCCGAAGCACCGGAGCTGACCGCGTCGGCGTCGGGGAAGATCACCTCGCCGGCCACGCCGTCGGCATCGAGTTCCTTGTCGCGCCGGCCGGCATCCCAGCCGCCTCGCAGACCTTCTTCGTTGTCGGCATGCCACTCGTCGGCGAAATCCTGGTTGAGGAAGCCCTGCGACGCGAGCTCTGCCATGCGGGCGCGCTCGACGAGCGCGGAGTCGAACTGCTCGCGGTACTCCGGGTCGAGCCACTCGCGGTACTCCGCGTTCGGGAGTCCCGCGTGGCAGTCGGCCGAGATCACCAGGTACTTCGTCATCACAGGTCCTCGAGGTAGGTGGGCTCGGAACGGGCCAACAGCGACGCGGCCCGCGCTCGGATCTTGTCGTCGGTGCGATCGCTCGCCGGAAGGATCCAGAAACGGTTCTCGCGGATACCCGCGAACGCTTCCTCGGCGACCGCCTCGACCGGCGTGTAGTCGGGCTCCATGCCCGCGGCGCGCATGCGGGCCTCGAACGACTCGATCGTGGTGAACGGCGTGGTCCGCGGCGCGTCGTTCTGCCACTGGGTCGGTCGCTTGCTCGCGGACTCGAGCAGGCCGGTGCGCAGCACCTTCGGTCCCGGGTAGAGCACGGAGACGCCGATGCGGCTGTCGACCGAACGCAGTTGGCCCCACAGCACTTCGCTCAGTGTGGTGACCGCGGCCTTCGTGGTCGCGTAGATCGCGGTGCTGATCAGTGGTGCGATCCCACCGTTGCCCGACGATGTATTGACCACGTGACCGTCGTCGCCGCCGTCGAGCATCGCCGGCACGAAGGCCTGGATGCCGTGGATGACGCCCCAGAGGTTCACCGCCAACCCCCAGCCCCAGTCGTTGTCGGTGTGGTCCCAGACCTTGCCCTCCGCGCCGGCACCGACGCCTGCGTTGTTGCACAGCACATGGACCGCGCCGAACTCGTCGTACACGCGGTCGCGCAACGCCTCGACGGACGCGAGCTGCGACACGTCGGTTGCGACACCGATCGCGGTGTGTCCGGCGGCGCAGATCTCGTCGACCGCGAGTGCGAGCGGCTCGGGATCGAGATCGGCAAGCACCACCTTCATCCCCGCATCCGCGAAGCGTTCGCCGAGCGCGCGTCCGACACCGCCCGCACCGCCGGTGACGACCGCGACCCTGCCGTCGAAGTGTTCCATCAGTCCACCGTCCTTCGGCTTGGCGAGCCCGGGGTCGCGCGCATCACGCGGCGGACATGCGGGCGGCTGCGAACGTGGGGCAGCGCAGTGCGGCGTCCGGTATCTCGTGGGGTGTGAGCGGTCGAGCGATCTCTGCCGGGCTGGGACCGAACTGCGCAGCGAGCGGCGTGAGTGCGTCGAGGTCGAAGCCGTAGAGGCGTGCCGCGTTGCCGCCGACCATCGCGCGCACCTCGGTTTCGGGGACGCCGGCGAACGCGAGCCGGAGATGTTCACGCGAGTACGGCCAGCAGCCTTCGAGGTGCGGGAAGTCGCTGCCCCACATGATGCGGTCGATGCCCACGCGGTCGCGCTGGTCGACCTCGTGAGGACGGATGAAGCTCGACCCCACGTGACACTGGCGGGCCCACGCCTCGGACGGCAGCGTGGTGAGGCCGCCGAGCGACTCGCCGAACTTCGCCTCCTGCGAGCCCGCCGCGCCGCCGGTACCGGCGAGGCGGCCGAAGTAGTAGTCGAGGCGCGTGAGCTCGTCGGGAATCCACGCCGTGCCCTGCTCCGTGAACACGAACTGCAGGTTGGGGTGACGGTCCATGACCCCGGCGAAGAGCAGGTGCCACAACGTGCGGTGCGCCCACCACGTGACCTCGAGCAGGAAGACCGCCTGCGCCGCGGGATACTCGCCCATGTCCGGCACGGCGCTGCCGCTGTGGTGGTTCACCGGCAGGCCGAGGTCCTCGCACTCACGCCAGATCGGTTCGTAGTCGGGGGCGTAGAGCGGGGGCACGCCCGAGCCCGGCGGCGCGCCCGGAAGCAGCACGCCTCCCGTGAGTCCGTGCTCGGCGGCCCAGCGGATCTCGGCGACCGACCCCTCCACGTCGTGCAGCATGATCTGGCCGATCCCGGCGCGGCGACCAGGCGCGGCGGCACAGAAATCGGCGAGCCAGCGATTGTGTGCGCGCAGCCCCGCCCAGCGGCGCTCGAGGTCGCCGGCGCCTGCGCCTGGCGGCTGGTGCACGAGTGAGCCCTTCGGGAAGAACGGCGGGATCGTGTTCGGGAACACCACCTCGGCGACCACGCCATCGGCCTCCATCTCGCGCAGCCGGCGGTCGGAGTCCCAGTTCCGGCTGGCGTCGTGGCCCACGATGTCGTCGTAGGGGTTCTCGAACGTGGCGTACCAGGCGTCGAAGTCGTCGTGGTACCGAGATTCGAGGTACGGCCGATAGGCGGCGACATCGGCGCCGCCGTGGCAATCGGACGAGATCACCGCATAGTTGGCGCCGTCGATGTCGGCCATCACTTCCCCCAGGAACGCGCACGGCAGGGTCGCGCGGAGTTCTAACCGCGACCGAAACGGACGGGCAAGACGGTCCTCGTCGGGCCTGAGGTTGTGGAGCCGGCTCGGGGCGGTGGACCATGGCGGTCCGGCCCGCTGCGAGTGAGGAAGCCATGCCCCAGATCCTCGGTCAGTTCTGCATCACCGTTCGCGATCTCGAACGCTCCGTCTCGTTCTGGGAGGACGTCATCGGTATCCCGGTCCAGAGCCGTACCCAGATCCCGGGCGTGCTCGAGGCCGTGCTCCAGGCGCCGCAGGGGGGATCTCGGATGCAGCTCGCGCAGTTCCTCGACCGCGAGGGCCCGGTCGACATGGGCACCGCGATGTGGAAGTTGTACGTGAACACCGACGACTGCCGGGCCGTGTACGACCGGGCGATCGCGGCGGGGTGCGAATCCGTGTCCGAACCGCAGCGGCTCGACCGATGGCCAGTGACGGTCGCGTTCGTCAAGGACCTGGACGGCTACCTGTTGGAGCTCATCGAGTACCACGAGGGCACGCGACCCGGAGTGCCGAACCCGAAGGACTACACCGGCGGCTCGGAGTAGCGCTCAGTTCCGACCCGGCGAGTGAGAGCGTTCGGCGGGTGGACTGCCTGCACAGTGAGGTTCGATGAGGTCGATCGTCGTTTCCACGGCCGACGGGTTTGTGCTTCAGGCGCTATCCGGGCCGGCCGCTTCCGACGCGGCCGACTTCAGCGCCGCCACATGGTCGACCGCCGTCTGGATCTCGCCGACGAGTCGGTTGATCTCGGCTTCCGTATTCTCTGCCGGGCTCCCGGTCCGCTGCGCGAACACGAGGCCGCCCAGCTCTTCTTTCAGGTCGCCGATCTTCTTCTTGAGCTTCGACTCCTCGAGCTTTTCCTGGCCGGACTCCGCGGCCTTCTGTACGCCTTCGGCGGCCTTGTTGGCGGTGTCCTTGATCTTGTCCATGAGGCCCATGCGATGTCTCCTTCAAGCGTTGGCGTTGCGTGCCGAGCGTAGGTCCACAGCTGGGGCAGTGCTCGAGGTGAGCCTCGGTAGCCGCCGAGTACCCCAGCGATGCGTCGAGGTCCTCATGCTCACCGGATGGCGTAGCCGTGGCTGCACTAGTCCCAACTCGACGGTTGGGTGCGATCGGCGTGGCGGAGCAAGGCCTCGACATAGTTGGCGCGCTCGAAGGCGTCGGGATCCCGAACGGAGCGGGCGCTCACGCTGCCGCGCATCTGCGCGACCGACGCGTACCCACCCTCGTCCAGCCAGGTGGTCAACCCGTCGAGCAGCACGGTGAGGTGCTCGGGACCGTGGCGCAACAGTGCGGACGTCGACATCGCGACGTTCGCCCCCGCGAGGAGCACCTTCACCACGTCGGTCGGCGTGTGGATCCCGCCCGATGCGGCGAGCGAGACCGGGACGCGGCCGTGGAGCAGGCCGATCCAACGTAGGGGGAGGCGCAGATCAGCCGAGGTGCTGAGCGTCATGCTCGGTGTGACGTCGAGCGTCTCGAGGTCGATGTCGGGTTGGTAGAAGCGGTTGAACAGGACGAGCCCGTCGGCACCGGCGCCGGCCAGGCGATGGGCGACGTTCGCCATCGCAGTGAAGAACGGTGAGATCTTGACCGCGAGCGGCACCGTGACCGCGGCGCGCACTGCCGTGATGAGGTCGTGATAGCGCGCCTCGACGTCGGCGGCGCGGTCGTCGGCATCGGCCGCGACGAAGTACACGTTGAGCTCGAGGGCATCGGCGCCGGCATCGACGAGGGCACGGGCGTACCAGGTCCACCCTCCGCTCGAGCTGCCGTTGAGACTCGCGATGACCGGCACGTCGAGGGCGGCCTTCGCGTCCTCGACGAGCCTGATGTGACCGTCGACGCCGGCGCGGTCGTGGGCGATGTCGGGCAGGTAGCTCAGTGCCTCCGCGAAGGATTCGGTGCCGGCGCCGAGGAAGCGCTCCTGCTCTCGGATGGTGCGCACGATCTCTTCTTCGAAGAGCGAGGGGAGGACCACTGCGGCGGCGCCGGCCGCCGCGAGGCGGCGCAGCGTGTCGAGGTGTCCGGTCAAGGGGCCAGCGGACGCGACGAGCGGACTGTCGAGGTCGAGGCCGAGGTACTCGGTGGAGAGATCCGTCATGCGTCCTCCGCGGTAGTGGGCCCGCCGGTTGGTTCGGTGGCCTCGGATGACGACGACACGGTGCGTTCGATTCCGGCGAGCTGGCGGTAGAAGCGCCAGCGCTCGTCCACGTCGGCTTGCGCGAGCGCGAGCAGCTCCGTCGCGTGCGCGGGGTTCGCGCGGGCCAGCATGGAGAAGCGGCCTTCCGTAGCGGCGAACTCCGCGAGTGGGATCGACGGGTCCTTGCTGTCGAGCTGGAACGGGCGCGTGTGCGCGTCCGCGCCCGGCCGGTACCGGTACAGCGGCCAGTACCCGGCGCGCACGGCGTCCTTCTGGTGCGACATCGAGCGGCTCATGTCGATGCCGTGGGCGATGCACGTGGAGTAGGCGATGATCAGGGACGGCCCCGGCCAGGCCTCGGCTTCGAGGAAGGTCTTGACGGTCTGGATGTCGTTCGCGCCGATCGCGACCTGCCCGACGTAGACATTGCCGTAGGCCATGGCCTCGATGCCGAGGTCCTTCTTCGCCGTGGCCTTCCCGCCGGACGCAAACTTCGCGACCGCCCCACGTGGGGTCGCCTTCGATGCCTGTCCACCCGTGTTCGAGTACACCTCGGTGTCGAGCACGAGCACGTTGACGTCACGCCCGGACGCGAGCACGTGGTCGAGTCCGCCGGCGCCGATGTCGTAGGCCCAGCCGTCGCCGCCGACGAGCCACACGCTCTTGCGGACGAGGGTGCCGGTGATGGGGGCGAGCCGACGCGCCAATGTGGCTGTCTCGGCGTCGACCGAGCTTGACGAATCCAGGACTTCGGCGAGCCGGCGATCGAGTTCCTCGATTCGCTCGCGTTGCGCGGCGATCGTCACGTCGTCGGCGGGCTCGCGGGGATCGACGGCGAGGATCGCCGCGGCGAGTTCGCCGCCCACGACCACGCTGAGCAGGCCCAGGAGGTGTCGGGCCCCGGCGATCTGGTGCTCGAGCGCGATCCGGATACCGAGCCCGAACTCGGCGTTGTCCTCGAACAGCGAGTTGGCCCACGCGGGCCCGCGGCCGGCCGCGTTCGTCCCCCACGGAGTCGTCGGAAGATTGCCGCCGTAGATCGAGGAGCAGCCCGTCGCATTGGCGACGATCACCCGGTCGCCGAACAGTTGCGTGAGCAGCTTCAGGTACGGGGTCTCGCCACACCCCGCACACGCCCCGGAGAACTCGAACAGCGGTTCGCGCACCTGGGCACCCTTGACCGAGTCGGGATCGATCAGTCGGGGATCGGTCTCCGCCAGCGACAAAAAGTAGGTGAAGTTCTCGCGCTCGACGTCGAGGTGCGCCTCGATCGGCTCCATGTTGATCGCCCGGTGCTTCACCTCGCCCTTGGAGTGCGCAGGGCATACATCGACGCAGACGCCACAACCGGTGCAGTCGTCGGGGGCGACCTGGATGTTCAGCAGCAGCCCGGGGTGATCGTGCGACCGGAACGGCTTGGTCAGGAAGCCCGCGGGGGCCTCGCCGCGAACGTCGTCCGGCCCGAGCAACTTCATGCGGATCGCGGCATGGGGGCACACGACCGCGCACCGGCCGCAGTCGATGCACACGTCCGGATCCCAGATCGGGATCTCCGCCGCGATCCCACGCTTCTCCACCCGCGCGGTGCCCGTCGGGAACGTGCCGTCGGGCGGGAGCGCACTGACCGGGAGCAGATCACCGTCACCGCCGAGCATCATCGCCGTGACGCGCTGGACGAAGTCGGAGGCCGTCGGCGGAACGACTGGGCTTCGCCGGACGGTGCCGTCGGCGACGTCCGGGTGCACGAGTCGTTCGAGCGCGGGCAGGGCCCGGTCGACGGCCTCGAGGTTCACGGCGACGATCGGACCACCGCGTTTCCCGTAGGCACCCTCGATGGAGGCCTTGATGGCCGCGGTCGCGTCGTCCGGCGGCAGGAGATCCGTGAGCGCGAAGAAGCACGTTTGCATGATCGTGTTGATCCGCCCGGGAAGTCCGACCTCGCGCGCCACTCGGTGCGCGTCGACGACCCACGGTTCGAGCCCGAGGGTGAGGATTGCCTCTTGGGTCTCGACGGGGAGGTGCGCCCACGTGTCGGCGCCGTGGGGGCTGTTCAGCAGGAACGTCGCGCCGGGCTCGGCGAGGCGGAGCACGTCGAGGCGATCGAGGAAGCCGAACTGGTGACACGCTACGAAGTTGGCCCGACCGATGAGATACGTCGAGTTGATCGGCGCCGGATCGAAGCGCAGATGCGAGACTGTCATCGACCCGGACTTCTTCGAGTCGTACACGAAGTAGCCCTGCACGTGGAGATCGGTGCGCTCACCGACGATCCGCACGGAGTGCTTGTTGGCGCCGACGGTGCCGTCCGATCCGAGTCCGTAGAACACGGCCCGCAGCGCGGCGCGATCGGTGACGAAGCCGGCATCGACCGCGAGGCTGGAATGGCTGACGTCGTCGACGATGCCGACCGTGAACCGACGCGGTTCGGCGCCGGCCGCGAGGTGATCGAAGACCGCCTTGACCATCGCCGGCGTGAACTCCTTCGACGAGAGCCCGTACCGGCCGCCGATGATCCGCGGCATCGGGCGTCCGTCGGTGACGTGCGCGTCGGTGAGCGCGGCGAGCACGTCGAGATGCAGCGGGTCGGCGGGCGCGCCCGGCTCCTTCGTCCGGTCGAGCACGGCGATCGAGCGAACGGTGTCGGGTAACGCACGAGCGAGCGCCGCGGCAGGGAACGGTCGGTACAGGCGGACCCGGACCAGGCCGACGCCTTCGCCGCGGAGTGCCGCGACGGCCTCGGCGGCCGCGCCGGCACCCGAGCCCATGAGCACGATGACGCGCTCGGCGTCCGGGTCACCTTCGTAGTCGACGAGGCCGTAGTGACGTCCGGTGCGCTCACCGAGCCGCGTGAACGCGCGCTCGACGATGCCCGGCACTGCGTCGACGAACGGGTTCCCGGCTTCGCGCGCCTGGAAGAACACGTCGGGGTTCTGCGCGGACCCGCGCAGAACCGGCCGATCGGGATCGAGACCGCGCAGCCGGTGTTCGATGACCCAGGTCTCGTCGACGAGCGCGGCGAGGTCGTCGTCGGTGACCGGCCGGATGCGAGTGACTTCGTGCGACGTACGAAAGCCGTCGAAGAAGTGCAGGAAGGGAACGCGCGACTCGAGGGTCGCGGCGTGGGCGACGGCGGCGAGGTCCGAGGCCTCCTGCACCGAACCCGAGGCGAGCATCGCCCAACCGGTGGGACGCGCCGCCATCACATCGCTGTGATCCCCGAAGATCGACAGGGCGTGCGTGGCGACGGTGCGGGCCGCGACGTGGATCACCGCCGGGCTCAGCTCGCCGGCGATCTTGTACATGTTGGGCAACATGAGCAGCAGGCCCTGCGACGCGGTGAACGTCGTCGTGAGCGCGCCCCGCATGGTGGCACCGTGCAGGGCTCCGGCCGCGCCGGCTTCGGACTGCATCTCGATCACCTCGGGAACCGAGCCCCACAGGTTCGGTCGACCGACGCCGGCCCACGCGTCGGCGAACTCGCCCATCGGCGATGCCGGGGTGATCGGATAGATCGCGATCGTCTCGGACAGCGCGTAGGCCACCCGCGCCGCGGCTTCATTGCCGTCGACGACGTCCCAGCCGACGCCGAGTGGCGATGGGGGATCAGTCACGGCGCCACCATCGCGTGCGAGATGCTCAACGTCCAGGGTCGGAAGGCCCGCCCCGCCCGGGTTCGCGCCAAGGGCCGTGCGCGCACGACGTGGTTGACGACGTCGCCGACGAGCGACAACTCGGGAAAGAACTCCATGACCTCCTCCGATCAGGGATGTGCATGATGATCTTGCGAGCTGGCACCCGCGACCGATAGGGGCTGAAGTCCCATCGGGGGCCTATCGGCCCGGCGACACGCCGATAGTCGGTACGCTGAGAGCGTGGAACGGCATCGGATTCGCATCACGTACTGCGTGCCTTGAGACTATTCAGGCCGCGCGGTCCGTGCGGCGGCTGATCTCCTGCACGACTATCAGCACGTCATCGACGAGCTGACGCTCGCGACCGGGAGTAAAGGTGTCTTCGACGTGGAGGTCGACGGCGTGCCGATCTACTCGAAGCAGCAGACCGGGCGCCACGCCGAACCCGGCGAGGTGCTGCGCATCTTCCGGGAGCGGATCGTTCCTGGAGTGACGGTATACGAGCGCAGCTGATCGCGTCATCGCGCCGCGACCATCGGTCCGACACCCAAACGCGACGCGTCGCGCGTCATCCGCTTCGGAACGACATACTGGCGTCGATGGCCGATGAAGGAAGCCGTGCAGTGAACCGCCGAGAGATGACGACGCGCGACTGGTGGTTTCGAGATCGTGGAACCGGCGAGATCGTCATCGCTCAGTTTCCCAACGTTCCGCTCTGGATCTTCCTCGGCAGCGTCGTCGTCGGCGCGTTCGTCACCGACGGGACACGGACCGACTCCGCCGCGGCCTGGGTCGGCACGGGCGCACTCACGTGGTGGGCTCTCGACGAAGTGATTCGTGGTGTCAATCCCTGGCGGCGGGTGCTCGGAATCGGCGGCTGCGGATTCGCGATCGCTCGGGTCATCTCACTCATCAGCTGACTCGGCTACTCCTCGTGCACATCGAGCAGGTCGAGGGTGAGTGCCGCGGTCCAGGAGAACTCGTCGGCGCCGTAGCCCTTACCGGTGATCGGTGAGAAGTATTCGGAGAAGTCGCCCCCGGAGACGAGATCGAGCGTACGGAGCGTGAGATCGTCGGCCCGCCGGGTCTCGCCGTGGGCGTGCAAGCCCTGAACGATGAGCCAGTTCGTGTTGATCCAGGTCGGGCCCTGCCAGTATCGCTCGGCACTGAATCCCACCGAATCCGTCGGCACACTGGGAACCGGGAACGGCGTCTTCCAAACCGGCGCATCCAGATCATCGAGCAACCGGCGCAGTCGATCAGGCCGCGACGTGGCCCACAGTGCGACGAACGTCGCGATCGTCGGCGTCGTGATCAGCGCGCCGCTGGTCACATCACGCGAGCAGTACCGACCACACGTCTCGTCCCACAGTCCTTCGAACGCGATCGCGGCGGCTTCGAACTTGTGGACGAGATCCGGCGCAAGGGGCGTGCCGACCTGCTCGGCGAGTTCCGACAGCATGCGGTTCGCCACCACGAGGAGCGCGTTGAACGACACGTCTTGGATCATCACCGAGTCGCCTGGTGTCAGCCGCGCGAGATCGAAGCGGTGCCGCTCGAGGTGCGCAGCGAGCGCGAGCATGCGGAGGCCGTCGTCATCACTGGACCGTTCGGCGGCGGGGATATAGCGGACGTCACGCCGGAAGCGTCGCGCGAGTCCGTTCATGTGCAGGCGCAACGCGAGCGTGAGCCAACGCGGCTGACGGATCTCCCGCAACGCGTTCATCCAGGGCGGTGTCGTGTCGAGCCCACACTCCCAAGGATGAATCTGCGTCACCAGGCCGGAACCAGTCGGATCACGTTCCCGGTAGAGCCACTGGTGGTAGTCGACGAGCTTCGGAACCACATTCGCGAGAAACGCCGCGCGCTCGCGTCGCCCGAGTCGACGCGCGACGAACGACGCCGCGATCGCAAGGACAGGCGGCTGCGTGATGCACGACGTGTCCACGTCTCGCGGGGCGCGTGGATCGTCTCGTGACCGCCACAGTCGCCGGCTGCCCTCGTCGTTGACGTCCGGGGCGAAGATCATGTGCGGGACCATGCCGTTGGTCCATTGACCGCGGAGCACCGAGATGATCTCCCCGGCGGCACGCTCGGGGTCGACGCGCGCCAAACCGATGGCCACGAAGCACGAATCCCAGAGCCATTGGTGCGGATACACCCCCGCGGCCGGACACGTCCATGCGCCACGACGATTCCGATCGAGGATCTGTACGGCCAAGCGTGCGGTGTCAGCCGTCATGGTCTGACGGTACTGACCGGCGAGGCATCGGCAGATGACCTGACGGTTTCAGTGCCTGGCCCCCTACGGCAGCGGTCTATCCGGAGTACACCGCGATGCCTCGGGCGATGTTCCATCCCGGCCAGTAGGGCGCGTTGACCGGCGGGCCTGGGACCGCGCCGCCGCCGGAGGAGCCGAGGTCGAAACCGTGGATGCCGCCGTAGCCGTCGACCACGTATCCGCCGGTCTTCTCGTATGCGTCTCGAAGCAACGTGATGCCCCGGGCGATGTCCCAGCCGGGCCAGTACGTCGACAGGCGCGGCTTCCGAGCCGCCGTGGCCGACGTGTTGAACTGGTGGATACCGCCGAACGCGTCGACCACGTAGCCGGTCCCGTCCGAAAGCATCGTCACGCCTCGGGCGATGTCCCAGCCGGGCCAATAGGTGACACCGGTGGCGACCGGCGCCGGATGCGCGCCGATCGAGAATCCGTGGAGGCCTCCGAACCCATCGAGGACGAACCCGCCGGTGCCGTCGCGGAGCAGGGCAACGCCTCGAGCGATGTCCCAGCCGGGCCAGTAAGGGGCGTGGCGGATTCGGCCGGGTGAATAGCTCCCGCCCGCGCGGAAGAAGTGCAGACCGCCGAACCCGTCGACGACGTACCCCGATTGGGCCAGGCCGGGGAACATGTCGACGCCGCGGGCGATGTCCCATCCCGGCCAATAGGGGGCGCCGGTCGCGACCGGCGTGGCGCCGGGGCTCGACCAGGTGCGGAATCCGTGGAGTCCGCCGTAGCCATCGAGCACGAACCCGCGCGCCTTCACCGGATACGTCGGCGGTGGGGGAGGCGGCGGAGGGGGTGGGGGAGGCGGCGGAGGCGGGGGCGTCGTCATCGTGACGAACGGTGTCCAGGAAAGGGGACCGGGAGCGAAGTCGGAAGACGAACTCCCCGACGTCCCGTACGGGTCGGTGTCGATCGAGATGTAGAAGTTGATGCTGACCGGGCCGAAGCCGCCGAGGCATCCGGGATAGAAGGCGAGGGTGTATCCGCCGACGCCGCTCCAATCGAATGTCGCATCACAGAGGTGGCCCAACGACTCCGTCGTGACCTCGCCGGTGAGCGCACCAGTGAAGATGTCGCGGTGGCCGAAGACCTCGAACTCCGGGACGCCGTCACCGGTGACGTCGATCGAATGGTCGATCCCCGAGATGCCGCAGCCCACCGTGTCGGAGGTGCAATCCCACACCGCATCGGAGTGCGGGTCGGTCATCGCCTGCGTCTTGAACGCGAGCGTGAGCAGCGACGGGGTGTAGTAAACGGCGAAGGGGCTGATATCGGCGCGCGGGTCTGACGCGTCGCCGGTCGCGTCGGCTCCCGCGTACGGCGACGGAGTCGAGACGAGGAAGGGCCGCGTCACCGAACTCGCACCCACCGTCGAATGCTTCTGCTCGAACATCGCCTCGTTGCTGAAGGCACGCCGTGGCGCGGGCGACGTCGGCGTTGTTCCCGCCGCGGGTATCACGGCCGCGACGACCGTCATCAGCACTCCGACGACGAATACGAACCCGATCCGTCGCCCCCAACTCGCACGCGTGCCCGAAGATCCTGCTCCCATGCCCTGCCCCCTGCCGTGCCTGCCCCAAAGTGAAGCAAAGCTGACTGTATCGGTCCTCGGGGGTGCGTGCGAGAGGCGAGGAGTCGCTTCAGTGCAACCGTGCCCGGGACCGCCGTGTGGAAAGCGCCCGGCGCGCGTGCCTCGATCGGAGCGCCGGTATCGCACGGGACCGGGTGAGGGTTGGGCGGATCCGCCGGACAAGGATGGGCACATGGAGCTGCTCTTGCTGTCGAACTCCACGAACTACGGAGCGGACATGTTTGCTCACGCGGCCACCGCGTTCCGCGAGGTGGCGGCCGGCGCCACTGTCACGTTCGTTCCCTACGCACTCGCCGATTGGGACGACTACGCAGACCGGGTCGAGGCGGCCTTCGGGATGCTCGACATCGCCGTGGCATCAGCCCATCGCGCGAAGGCTCCCGACCGCGCGATCTGCGAAGCCGACGTCGTGATGATGGGTGGGGGCAACAGCTTCCGGCTGCTCGACTCGCTCTATGGACTCGGCGTGATCGAGCAGCTCAGTGCGAACGTGCGGGCCGGGACGACGCGTTACATGGGCGCGTCGGCCGGCACCAACGTCGCGTGCCCGACCGTCCGAACCACCAACGACATGCCGATCTGTGAACCGCCCAGCCTCTCGGCCCTTGGTCTGCTGCCGTTTCAGATCAACCTCCACTATTTCGACGCCGACCCCGCCTCGACGTTCATGGGGGAGAGCCGGGAGGAACGCATTGCCGAGTTCCTCGAGGAGAACCACTGTCCGGTGTTGGCGATGTACGAAGGATCGTGGCTGCGGGTCAGCGACCGGACCGCCACGGTGACCGGTACGGCGCGCCTGTTTCAGCGCAGCGGTTGCGAATCGTTCGCCGACGGCGTCGACGTCTCGCAACTCCTGACCCTCGCCCCGAACTTCGATGACGGGATCCGACCTCGACGAGGCGCCACCGTGTGATGGGTCCGGGCGCGGCGATGCAGTCACCGTGACGCGCCCGGGCGAAGTTGTCGCATTCTGGGGAGGCCACGGAGCGCGGGCACACCTACGCTGACGGTGGCACCGTCGAGGAACGTGCTCGACGGCGCGGAACGCGTGGACAGGGGGGAGTCGTCGTCGGTGGGCGGCGGGCTCTCCGCGTTCTCGGCTGCAGGGTCCAGCACCCGCCGTTCCTCGGCGCGCGGTTCGGACCGGCCCCGACTTCAGACGATCTGCAGCTCGCGGACCCGCGCGACGAGCCCTTGGTTCGTGGCGACGCCGACCCGGACGCGCAGTGCGGCCAGACGTCGTTCGACGGTTCGGCGTGAGTAGTGCAACTCGTCGGCGACCTGCGCGATGGTCCGGCCTCCTGCGAGCAGCTCGAGGGTCGCCAACTCGTCCCGTCGCAGGTCGAGGGCTTCGCCACATTCGTTGTCGCTCGATCGCTGCTGCGCCGCGGCCTGGGACCGGGTCCGTGAGCCGGTGGTTCGCATCGCGGCGCGGATGTGGGTGTCGACGGTGCTGGGGGCGACGCCGAGCGCGGCTGCCGCTTGCCGGCTGGTGAATCCGCGTGCCACGAGGTCGAGGACGGCCGACCGCGTGCTCGTCGCGGTTCCGTTCGACGCCGGTGCTTCGATTCGGCGAGTCGTCCCCGGCGCCACGGCCGGGTCGAGCAACGCAGCCCACGCCGGGTCCTCGATCGCGTTGCCCGCGCGAGTACGGATGCTGGCGGTCAAGGCCGCGCTCCGGTCCGGTGCGACCGCCGCGAGCAGCGTCTCGGCCCGCGCCGCCCAGTAGCTCCCGCCGGCGCGGTCGAGTTCGGCGATTCCGTCCTCGAGTACCGCGATCGCGGCGGAATCATCGAGGCACACCAGCGTCTCTCCGTAGGCCGCGAGTGCTCGTCCCCGCTCGAGCGGCGTCAGCGGGGCTCCGAGCAGCCGCCGGGAGAGCTCCGCGGCGGTCGCCAGCGCACCGGACGACCGGTGCCCGGCAATGAGTGCCGTGCGCGCCCAATGGACCCACCACTCCTCGCCGGCCCAACTGAAGTAGTCGAGCGCGCACCGGGCGTCCTCGACGGCGCGGCGCGGGTTGGTGTCCGAGGTGCAGTCGGAGCGGACGACCAGGGTGATCGCGTCGTACCACCGGTTCTCGACCAGTGCCGCGGACGCGATTGCATCTTCCCAGCTCCGCTCAGCGGTGCCGCTGTCGCCGCGGAGCGCGGCCACACATCCCTGTACGGCGAGCAACATCGGGAGTTCGTACCGGTTGGCCGGGTCGGCGATGCGCTCGAGGCCGGCGATGCCTTCGGCGACCGCGGCGTCCGCGGCCGCGAACTCGCCGGCGTGGACACGGACGAACGCCAGGTACATGCACGCGATGCCGATGACGCGGTCGTCGCCGCGAGTGCGCGCGCTGATGAGCGACTCGTGGGCGAGGAGTTCGGCGCGGCCGAGGTCACCTTCGCCGTATGCGCCGAGCGCCAGGTGAGCGAGTGCCATCCCTTCCACCGGCCCCTCGCCGCGGAGGAGCTCACGGGACCGACGCCACCATTCGCTGGCGGCCGCGATGTGTCCCTCTCCGATGTCCTCGAGCCCTTCGAGGAAACACGCATAGCCGTTGCCGATCCGGTCGTCGGTCGGCTCGAAGGCCTCGCGAGCTCGCTGCAGCAACGCCCGACCGAGCGGCCGGTCGATCGAGCAGAGCGCCACGCCACCGACAAGTCCGGCCCACGGGTGGTCGTCGTAGTCGAGCTCGCGCAGCCGCCTCGCGTGAGGGACGAGACGATGGATGAGGTCCGTCTCGATGAGGGGCAGCGCGGCCTCGTCGAGGAGCGCGAGCAACGCAGCGTCGTCGACGGGTGTTCCGAGTCGTTCGACCAGCCGGCCGACCACCTGGATCTGTTGCTCGATCTCGTCCACGGCGTGGCGCCACCCTTCCCGCGAGCATCTTGCCAGAGCGGTGGTGTGATCGCGTCCGGCGGTGGTGGTGTTGCCTACCATGGAGTTGTCGGGGCCGTTGAGGCTGGTCCTCCCTGCCCGGACCGGTTTCCGGTCCCGACTTTTTCTTGCTCGCGTGGGGCTGCGAGCGATGGTCGGGCGGCGTTGTGGCCGCCCCCGCCGGGCGAAGGGGCTCCCGGTTCGGTGGGGAAGGGTGCATTCCCGCCGAAAGTCCCTCGTGCCCTTTGTCTCATGCGGTCAAGCCCGGGGTATCTCGTGCCGTTGTCTCTGGAGACCGATCAAGAAGGGATCACCTATGCATCGGCTCGGAACCTCTCGCGTGCTGACCACGATCGCGGTGGCCGCCGTCTTCACTGCAACCCTCGCTGCGTGCGGGAGCTCGGGGTCGTCGAAGTCCACCTCGACCACGTCACCGTCGACCGCGGTGGACAAGCAGGCGATGCGGGCCGGCCTCCTTCGGACGAGCGACTTCCCGACGGGCTGGCGCGACAAGGGGACGCCGCCGAGCACGAGCAGTGACAACGAGTCGCAACGGGTTGCGAAAGGCATCGCGGAGTGCCGCGAGTTCGTGAAGCAAGCCGAAATCTCCGACCGTCAAATCAAGGTCGAGTCGACCGAGTTCGAGAACGGCACGGAAGCCGCCGCGAACCCTGATCAGGTGAGTACGAGCAGCAACGACGTGGTCGCCTACGCATCGGCCGGCGCCGCGAAGACTGCATACGACGCGTTCGCGGGATCATCGACGGAAACGTGCCTCCAACGACTCTTCGACAAGATCCTCCAGCAGCAGATGGCTGCGAGCGCGACACCCGGACAGCCGACCCCCAAGCTCGTGACTTCGGTGCAACGACTGGGTGTGCCGGCCGCGGGTGACGCGACCACGGCCTACGAAGTCGTGGTCACGATCGAACTGGGTGCGGCGAGCCAACAGCTCGGGTTGGTCGTGCAGCTCGTGCGCGTCGATCGCTACGTCGTGAACTACACCGCGACTCTCTACCAATCGGTACCAGACCAGTTCGGCGAGAACCTGGTCGCCCGTTCGATGGGGCGGTTCGAAGCCGCGCTCGGCCGGCCCTGACGGGCCGCGGTGGCGGGCCCCTCACGGTTCGTCGGCCGCGTTGTCGCGGCGAAGGACCTTCGGCTCTGGGAATGTCGTGGTCCTGAGTGCACACTCGGGGCCAGGTTGAAACATCGCGATCGAAGGACCACACCATGGACGAGCACGACGCCCAGGACGAAGCCGAACTGTTCGATGAAGAGTCTCGCGGTGAGGACGAGACGATCGTCGAAGGCCCTCCGCCGGGCGACGGCCATCTTCACGGACGTCTGCTCGCCCCGGACCAGTTGCTCGACGACGAGATCGCCGAGTTGATCGCGTCCGAACAACCGGCGGAGGACCCGTTGACCGCCGAGGAAGCTGCCATGCACTACGAGGACCATTGACGCGGTCCGGTCCTTCCGGTCAGGCCTCCGGGGCGACGTTGGCGAACGCGTCGACCCGGTCGCGCTCGACCTGCGTTTTCTCGGGACGGTCGGCGCCGACGACGACGTAGTCCGTCTCGAACTCGGCGCGGAGTTCGCCGGTCTCGTCGAACATCCACTTCGGTGCCATGCGTCGCGGCACCGTCACGACACCGGGTTCGTCGTACGTGCCGAAGAGCCGGTCCCACACCGCGGACGTGACGCCGAAGTTCCGCATCGGCGCGCCGAAGTGGTGATGCAGGTGATTGCGCCGGGCCCACCGCCCGTACCGGCCACGGGGCGGGTGCGTGTGGGTGCGCCGGTGCGCCACCTCGTAGCCGAAGTACATCGCGATCAACCCGGTCGTATAGGCGGTGGCCCGGCGGCGTCCGGCAATTGCGACCGCGACCGGATACGTCACCGCCGTCGTGACGACCGCCGACGCCAGCTTCTTCGAGGCGGGTGAGAAATATGTGACGTCGGCGTGGTGCCCGAGGTGCTCGACCGACGCCAGCCCCCGACCGCGCAGCTCGTGCATCGCGCCCCGGTGCAGCCCGTACTCGACCAGGGTCCAGGACGCCGCGCCGGCCGTCGCAGCTGCGATTCGAGTGCGCAGGATCATTTCCCCAGGATCGCACAGCTCGTGGGTCGGGCGCCGAGACGACCCAGGGGTCACGTTCCCGATGGTGGCCGCGTTTCACACGGTTACCACAACGAGGCGGATGCTTGAAACGCAGCAGATGGTGGTAGGCCTTGGGTGACTGACGTGGCACCCAGGTTCCGTCCACCCCGGCGACGTCGTCGTCGGGTCGGGGTCGCTGCGCATCAAGGAGGTCGAGCGTCATGCTCAATCGAGTGGAAATGATCGCCGCACACCGTGAGCTCGTCGAGGCGAGCGACGGCGTCCGGCACCTGCTGGTCGTCGAAGAGCTCACCCCGGAGAAGATCAAAACGGCTCGTAGCCGGCTTGCCCTCGCGTACGAGCGCGTGACTGCGGTCGATGACGAGATGGTCTGCGTCTGAGCCGCTCGCGCGGTAGCGGCGAAACCGGTCGTCCGTGACCGGGCGCCGGGTGGTCATGGGGCTGCTGTTCTACCCGCGCGGCGGATCCGCGTTCGTCGCGCGGTACCTGAGCCCCGCGCTGACCCAGGCCGGTTGGTCGGTGTCGCTCGTCGCCGGTTCACTGGGTGTCCCGGGTGACGAGACCCACGCCGCGACCTTCTTCGCCGGCCTCGATGTCCACGGCCTCGACTACACCGCCGCACGCGACGCGTTCGCCGCGGGCGGCGATGCCATCGCCGCTTCGCCTCCCATGCACCCTTCGTACGAAGACCGCGCCGGGGTGCCGGACGTCGTGTTCGCATCCATCGCACCGGGACTCGCCGACCACCTGTCGAGCGCATGGTTGGCTCCACTGCGCGACGCGGGCGCCGATCAGGCGGATGTCTTCCACCTCCATCACCTCACGCCGCAACTCGACGCTGTGCGTCAGGGTTGGCCGCGAGTGCCCTTGGTGGTGCATCTCCACGGCACCGAGTTGAAGATGATCGAGGCGATCGAGCAGCGGGCCGCACTGGCGGCCACGCTGGGGGAGACGCTCGCGACCATGGGGTCGAGCGCCTCCGCGCCCGTCGATGCGACCGACGGTCTCGACGCCGAGCAGGTCGAGATGTTGAAGACGACCCGGTGGCCATCGTGGCGTCACGGTGAGTTCTGGGCGGCTCACCTGCGGCAACAGGCTCGCCTCGCCGATCACGTGATCACCGTCTCGCCCCTGAACCGAACGTCGGCGATCTCCGCACTCGGCCTCGACCCGCAACGGGTGACGGCCATCCCGAACGGCGTCGACATCGAGCACTTCCGGCCGCGGCCGGGTGCACGTGAGACGCGACGGGCGACGTTCCGGCGCGTGCTCGTCGACGATCCCCACGGCTGGACCGAGTTCGGACCGCCGGGAACGTTGCGGTACACCGAAGCCGACCTCGACCGGCTGCTCGGACCCGACAACGACGCCGCGGTGCTGCTCTACGTCGGGCGGTTCCTGGGTTTCAAGCGGGTCTCCACGTTGGTCCGAGCATTCGCCCGCGCCCGGCGTCGGTTCACGCGGCCGGCCTCGCTCGTCGTCTGGGGCGGCCATCCCGGTGAGTGGGAGGGTGAGCACCCGGTGACGGTGGCGACGGAGGTGGGGAGTGACGACATCTACTTCACCGGCTGGCGCGGTCACGACGACCTCGCCGAGGGTTTGGCCGCGTGCGACGCGTTGATCGTGCCGTCGGTCGACGATCCGTATCCGCAGGTGCCACTCGAGGCCCTGGCGTCGGGGCTCCCGGTGGTCGCGAGTCGCAGCGGCGGACTCCTCTCGATGGTCAACCTCGATCCCGACCGTCCCACCGGTTGGTTCGTGCCCCCCGACGATCTCGACGCCCTCGCCGCGACGCTCGCGGCCGTGGTCGACGACCCCACCGACCGGGCGACCCGTGGCGCCAACGCACTCGCGTACGCACGCGCCGAACTCTCGTGGGACCGACTCGTGCCCCAGTTCGAGGCGGTCTACGACCAGGCGATCCAGCATCGACGCGCCACGACGAAACGCGACGGACCGGCCAACTGACGTCGGATCAGACGAGCAGGAGGTCTCGGGATTCGGTCCCGGCCTGGGCCTGCAGCTTGGTGATCGCACGCGCCTCGAGCTGGCGGATCCGTTCGCGGGTGAGGTTCAGGTGTTGACCGACCTCGGCGAGCGTGCACGGCTCCGAACGGCCGAGGCCGTAGCGCATCGCGATGATCCGGCGTTCCCGTTCGTCGAGCGTTCCCAGGAGCCGATCCATCGCGGCGGGCATCAGCGCGTCGGCTGCCTCGTCGAACGGTGAGGGGACCGATGGATCCGCGACGAGGTCACCCAGCTCGGTGTCGCTGCCGTCGCGCACCGGCTCGGACAACGACCGCAGCCCGACCGGCAGGGTCAGCACCTCCGTGACCTGCTTCTCGGTGAGATCGACCTCGGCCGCGATCTCACGCGCCGTCGGCGGCCGTCCCGACTGCAGCTCGAGCTGTTGCCGCGCGAGGCGAACGATGGCGAGACGAGCTCCGACGTTGACCGGGAGGCGAATCGTCCGGCCGTTGTTCGCGATGCCTCGAGTGACCGCCTGGCGGATCCACAGGGTCGCATAGGTGGAGAACTTGAAGCCCCGGCGCCAGTCGAACTTCTCGACGGCATGCATCAAACCGAGGTTGCCCTCCTGGATCAGGTCGAGCAGGGGGAGTTCCGTTCGCGGGTGCCGTTTCGCGATCGACACGACGAGCCGCAAGTTTGACTGTACGAGCGTCTGCGCGGCCTGACGGCCCTTGCGATCCAGCGCTCGCAACTCGCACGACCCCGTGAGCGTGGTGTCGACCTCGAGCTCACGTCGGGCGTGGCGGCCGGCTTCGATCGCCTGCGCCAACCGCACCTCGTCGTCTCGGGTCAACAGCGGATAACGGCCGATGTCGTTCAGGTAGAGGCGGACCAAGTCCTCGCTGTCCCGGTCGATGCGCGCCTTCGCCACTGCTGCTCCTCATCCCGACCGCCGCGGCGACGCGAACCGTCGAGCGGCGACGCTCACCGTTGAGCGCCACCGCCTCCGGTCTGGTCTGTCTCCCACCTTCCTCGCAATCCGACGGGAAATCCTCACTCCTTCGAGTGATATCCACGACCGGATTGCTCCCGCCGGCACGGAGGGTGGCGGTGGGCGCGTTACGCGCTGCGGCGGCGGGCGAAGCCGGGCCCGTTGCCGATCCGTACGACCGCTTGGGCTCTCGAGCCGACCGCGGTCTTCTGGAAGATCGCTTTGAGGTGGGTCTTCACCGTGTTCTCGCTGATCCAGAGTGCCTGGGCGATCTCCCGGTTGCTCAGCCCGTCGACCAGGAGCGCGGCTACCTCGCTCTCGCGCAACGTCAAGCCGAAGTCCTGACCGGGCCACGGCAGCGCCTTGCCGGTTCCGAACTCGGAACTGACGAAGTCGACGCCCGCCGCGATCGCGATCAGCGCGTCCACCAACTCGTCGGGAGGGGTCGACTTGGCGATGACGCCGTCGGCGCCCGCCGCGATGGCCGCGTCGCGCTGCTCGCCGGTCAAGGTCCAGGTGTAGATCGCGACCCGACCGACCTTCGGGTCACGCGTCAGTGACGAGACGCGGTCGAGACCGAGCCGGGCATTCCCGTACGGGTCGAACAGCGCCACGTCGACATGCTGGTCCGGGTTGTGGGCGACATCGAGTTCGACAACGTCGATGCGGTCGCGAAATGGGCGGAGCATCTCGGCGATCCCGTGGAGCACCAACTCGTAGTCGTTTACCAGTGCGATGGTCATACGCCGGGTGGGTGATTCACGTCGGTCCGTGCTGGGCATGCCGTCCCCTTGAACGGATCCACTCATGGTCTCGTGATGCGGTCCGCGGAGCGTAGGCCGGGGATCGTCACGATGCCGATGCAATCGCAGGGGATCACTCGGGCGGGTAGAGCGCGGGGAGAAGCGCGAGGAGCTTGGGGAACGCGGGGGTGAAGCGCCCTTCGCCCCACGCGACGCCGGGTTCGTTCGCGATCGCCATGGTCCACACACCGCAGCTGAGGGAGCCGAGCACGTGGATTGCTTCGTCGGAATCGGCACCGGGCCCGAGCTGACCCGCGGCGATCGCGTCGCGCAGCATGCCGCGCTGCAGGTCGAGCATCGCGTGACTCGCCGCCATCGCTTCGTCGCTCGCCTGGAACTGGGGGATCGGCCGCCAGAACAACAGCTGACCGAGCGCCGGGTGTTCGAGCAGGAACGTGCCGCTCGCGGCGAGCGCCGCGTCGAGCGCGGGGAGCCCGGGCGCAGCATGCGCCGACGCGGCGCGCATGACCTCGAGGTTGGCAAGCTGGCCACGTTCGAAGAGCGCGTCGTACACCGCCATCAGCGACGGGAAGTACTTGTACAGCGACGGCGGCTGGACCCCGAGGCGGCGGGCGACCTCTGCCAGGCTGAGTCCGTTCACGCCCTCTTCGCTGACCACCTGTTCCGCGAGATCCAGGATCTCGTCGAGTGTTTCCTGGCGTCGGCGGGCCCGGCGATCGGGCGTCTTCGAAGACTCACTCACGGCGGTTCTAGCCATGCTTCGTACCATAGCAGGATTTGTGGTTGACAACTATAGCTAAGGATATTAGCCTGCGCTATAGTTCAGCGTCCCGAGAGTGGAGGAGTCCCCGATGGCCCCCAGGAACCAGCGATTCTGGCTCACCAGCGACGAGGTGTCGACCGTGGTCGACGCCCCGGCCGAACAGCTCTACGACATGGTCGCCGACCTGCCGCGCATGGGGGAGTGGAGCCCCGAGTGTTCGGCGGTCGAGTGGACCGACGGTGCGACGGGTCCGGCTGTCGACGCGCACTTCATCGGCCACAACCGCACGGGACCCCGCGGGATGATCAAGTGGTCACGCCGGGGGCGCGTCCGCGTCGCCGACCGGGGTCGGGAGTTCGCGTTCGCCACCGAGGAGGGCGGCCGCGAGAGTGTGGTCTGGCGCTACCGGATGGAGCCGGCCGACGGCGGGACGCGCGTCACCGAGTCGTACGAGGTCGGGCGCATCCCCGTGTGGGCGCGCGTCGTCGACGTACCGACGAACCGTCACCGGGACCTGTTGAAGAACATGACGCAGACGCTCGAACGGCTGAAGGCCGCCGCCGAGGTCACGACCTCCGCCTGACGTATCGGCCGTGGCTTCGCACCGCGGCCCGGCAGCACGAACACTCACGAACGTCGCTGCACCAATCACCACCGTGTCGGCGCGCGCCCGCGCGTCGTGAGACAAGAAGGAGCCGTCACCATGGTCACTACCGCCGCCGTCACCCCCGGCATCGACGTTCTCACCGCGGATGTCGACATTCCCGGCCTCGGCCATCTGCCGATCAACTCGTATCTGCTGCACGGCGACGCGCCGGTACTCGTCGACACCGGGTCGGTCGCGCAGTCCGACGAGTTCCTCACCGCACTGCGGTCGGTGATCGACGTCGCCGACCTGCGTTGGATCTGGCTCACCCACACCGACTTCGACCACATCGGTCTGCTCCATCACCTGCTCGGCGAGAACCCCGACCTGCGCGTGATCACCACGTTCTTCGGCGTCGGCATCATGGGCCTCTTCGACCCGCTGCCGATGGACCGAGTCAACTTCGTGAACCCCGGAGAGCGGATCATGCTCACCGACCGCACGCTGACCGCGGTGAAGCCGCCCGCGTTCGACAATCCGATCACCGTCGGCTTCCACGACGACCGCAGCGGCGCACTCTTCAGCGCGGACTGCTTCGGTGCTCTCCTGCCAGACGGCCTCGCGGCGCGCGCCGACGATCTCTCCGAAGCCGAACTGCGCACCGGTCAGGTCACCTGGGGAACCATCGATTCGGCCTGGTTGCACGCGGCCGACCCCGCAGTGATCGCCGCCGACCTCGACCGCGTCCGCGCCATCGAGCCGTCGCTCGTGCTGAGCGCACACCTCGCACCCGCATCGGGGTCGATGCTCGACCGCATGTGCGGCGCCATCGCCGCGGTTCGCTCGGCGCGACCGTTTGCGGCACCCGACCAGGCCGCCCTCGACGACATGCTCGCCATGGCGACGGTCGACTGACCGATACGTCGGGCCGTCACCCGAGCCCGACGTGCTACTTCATGGATTGGATCGTCTTGCCGACGTCGGCGAGCGTGGTGACGTCGGCCGGGTCGACCGTGAGCTTGAAGAGGTTCTTCGGGCTGCAGTTGTAGATGCCCTCGTTGGGCTTGATGTCGGTGACGAGGGCGAAGCCCTTGGGCGTGGCCCGCTCGATGGTGAAGCACTCGCTCCCGCCGGTGGTGCCGGGCGACGTCTCTGCGTGCAGACCGCCACCGTTCCACGCGGCGACCTTCTTCGCCGCGTTGTACAAGCAGGTGCGGGTGAGGTCGTCACCACAGCTCGCGGCCGACTTCGCGAAGAGGAGCCACGCCGACCACGCCTGGAGCCCGAGGTAGGTGCGGTTCTTCCCGTTGGGCTTGTAGTCCTTGAACGCCTGCAGGTACTCGCCCGTGGCGTTGGTCGGCTTCGCCTGCTCGAACGGGAAGAACGAACTCGTCACGTACACGTTGCCGTCGGCGAGCGCGGCGCCGGCCGTCTTGATCAGGTTCTGGTCGTAGTGGTTGGGATCGGCGCGGATGAAGTCGAGCTTGTACCCGATGTCGTTCAGCGCGCCGATCAATGCCGCGAGGTTCTCGGGTTCGCCGACCCAGATGAGGCCCTTGACGCCCGCGTCCTTGATCTTCTGCGCGTACGGCGTCCAGTCGGGCAGCCCCGCCGCGGGGTAGACGTCGTTGTAGCCGATCTTCCAACCGAGCGACCTCGCCGCGGCCGCGTTGTCGTCGGCGACGACGCGTGTGGTTGCCAGGTCGCCGGTGAGGACACCGATGTGATCGGTCGCGGCGGGGAACTTGGCACCGAGGTAGTTCAGGATGCCGATCTGCAGCTTGGTGAGCGGGTTCGGCAGCGGCTGCACGAGGAGGTCCGCGCCGCGCGCCTTGTTACTCACGACGTACCCGGCGATGTCGGGCAGCAGGCAGGAGAGTCGGGTCTCGACGCCGTCCTGGTCGAACACCGCGCCGCCCGCCACCATCGCGAAGTCGTCTGCACACGACTCGGTCATGCGCGCCTTCACGTTGGTGAGTGCGGCGTCGCGCTGGTCGACGACGATCTTGCGGCCGTTGATGCCGCCCCGGTCGTTGCACCACTTCGAGAACACGTCGGCGGTGTCGAAGAACTCCTGGTCGAGCCCGGGCCGGCCCGCGAAGCCGACGTCGGCGAAGGTTGCGACGCGGATCTCGGTGGGGGTGACGCCCGTGGTCGGTGATCCCGTCGCGGTGCCCTTCTGGCAGACGTCGGTCACCGAGCCGAAGTCGGCCGACTTCACGCCGGAGTCCGAGGCCGCAGTGGTGGACGTGCTGCTGTTCCCGGCCTTCGGGCTGTCGCTGCGACCACAGGCCGCGGCGACGATGACCAGACACACCACGATGCTGACCAGTGAACGCTTCACGCTGCGGTTCCTCCTGCGGCCGGTTCGGACGACCGTCAGTCTGGACCGTGCGAACCGGCTGCGCCACGCACGGTCGAGGGCCCGACCCGGTGGGTACCGCCCGGTGCAGATCGGGCTCGGAAACTCAACCCGCGATGGGGTGAATCGTGCTCCGTTGGCGCTCGTTGACCGTGTGTGCCATCCCGGCGAGCCGCTCGATGGCGGTCGTCGTGCTCTGGGCGATGACGTCGATGTCGGGCGCAGTCGCGCCGTCGCCGGTGATGCCGAAATACAGACGGCCGTCGTAGGAGAGGATCGCGGTGCTGACCCGGATGCCGTGGGTGATCGGGACGAACGGCCGGTATTCGAGCATCTGGCGACCGAGACAGAACAACGGGAACTGAGGCCCCGGCACGTTGGTGACGATCGTGTTCACCGCGCGTTGCGGGAGTCGGTGCAGCGTGCGCATCACGAGCCGGCTGATCGGGCCGACGACCATCGGGGGCAGGAGGTCGGCGAGGGTAACGATCGCCTCGCCCGCCTCCGCTTCGTGCGACGCCTTGAGGTCGGTCATCTCGGTGGTGACGAGGCGAAGTCGCTCCAACGGATCGGACACGTGGACCGGCAGGTCGTAGAGCAGCGTCGAGACGCGGTTGTCCGGCACGCCGAGCGCGTCGTGGTGACGGGTCGACACCGGGACCGCGGCGCGCACGACAGCATGGTTGGGGTCCCCGCCACGCGTCAGCAACAGATCGCGGTACCCGCCGCCGACGGCCGCGAGGACCACATCGTTGATCGTTCCGCCGAACGCCGTGCGGATGGCGCGCACATCATCGAGGCTCGCGTCGGAGTGGGCCCAGGCGCGGTGGGGCCCGATCGCGCCCTGGATCGAGATGTGCGGGGTGGCACCCAGCTGGCGAGCGAATCGCGCGAGGCCGCGGGCAGTCCCGATCGTGGCGCGCACCGCCGTCGCCGGATGCACGACTGCACGGGTGACGCTGCTCGCGGTGCTCAACGCATCGCCGACCAGGCCCGTCCACGCGTTGAGGACCTTCGCGGCCCCGCCGGGCTCGGAGCTCGGTTCCCACGGCTGCGGTGCGGGAAGCGGGGTATCGGCGTCGGCGTCGAGCAGGACCCCGAGCAGACCGACCCCCGAGATGCCGTCGACGAGGCAGTGATGGACCTTGAAGACGAGCGCCCACCGACCGCCCTCGAGGCCCTCGACCAGCCACGTCTCCCAGAGGGGCCGGTCGCGGTCGAGCGGCTGGGACATGAGCCGGCCCATGAGCCGGCAGAACGCGGCGTCGTCGCCCGGGGTCGGGAGCGCGCTGTGACGCAGGTGGTAGTCGAGGTCGAAGTGCGGGTCGTCGCACCAGACCGGCCGTCCCAGTTCCAACGGGACGGTCCGGACGCGCTGGCGGTAGCGGGGGATCAGGTGGAGCTTGGCCGTGAGGAGCCGGTGGAGGTCGGCGAAACTGGGCGGTGGATCGGCGAACACACACGCGCCGGCGATGTGCATGTGCGCGACGTCGTCCTCCACGTGGAGGAACTCGGCGTCGAGTGCGCTCAACCGTTCCATCGGGTTGCTCCCATCCCGCTCGCCGCGGAGGTCCGGGTCGACGCGTCGCCACCGCCGAGGTCGAGCACTTCGTCGAATCCGTCGCGCAGGCAGGACATCAGCACGCTCGGGTCGGGGACTGCTCCGGTATCGGTGTTCACGCCGAGGTTGCACGTCCCGAGGTACGACAGGAGCGTCACGTTCAGCGCCGCGCCGATCGTGGGTCCGAACGGATAGATGTTCGACACCCGCGCGCCCCCGATGTAGATGGGCGCGTCGAGCCCGGGCACGTTGCTGGCCAGGAAGTCGACGTGCTTCAGCATGCCGCCGACGACCCCGGTCGGCAGCACGTTGAGCAGCCCGGCGATCACGTTGGTGAACGGGATCGACGGCTCCTCCCGGCTTGACGCGGCGCGTTCGTGGAGCGTGCGGATCCGGGACCGTACGTCGACGGTACCCACCGGAACCGCGAACCGCATGAGGGTGATGCGGTTCCCGCCGGCTGGGTCGCCGGGCTTGCGGATGCTGATCGGCATGGTGACGCGCAGTTCCGCGACGGTGGTGTCGTGTCGTTCGTGGTACCGCTGTAACCCCCCGGCGATGCCCGCGAGGAACACGTCGTTGAGCGTGCCACCACCGGCGTGAGCCGCGTGGCGCAGCGCGTCGAGGGGGAGGTCGAGCGCGTCGTAGTGCCAGCCGAGGCGGCGTTCCTGCATGACCGGTGACCGGGTGTCGGTGATCGGGGCGACGGTGCGGATGACCGAACCCGCCAACCGCACCGCGTCGGTCGTCGTGACCGCCGGATGGCGCAGGGCGTGGACCGCGGCGCCGGGTGCCGCAGCGATCGCCTCCCGCACGATGCCGATGACCCGGCGCACGTCGTAGCCGAGCGATTCGAGCAGGAGCGAGGCGCGACTCGGTGTCTCGGGTCGGGGCGCATCGGGGCCGGGCTCGGGTTCGGGCGCGTCGGGCGAGAGGTCGAAGAGTTCGGTGGCGAGTTGGATCCCGCCGATGCCGTCGGTGAGCGAGTGGTGCACCTTCAGGACGGCCGCCGCCCGTCCACCTTCGAGACCCTCGACCGTGGTCCAGGTCCAGAGGGGGCGGGCGGTGTCGAAGCCGGCCATGCCCTCCTTCCGGGCCAGTTGGAGCACGCCCTCCATCCCCGCCGGCGCGGGCAACTCGACCCGGCGGACGTGCCAGGACAGGTCGAAGCTCGGGTCCACCACCCAGCGCGGGGGTGCAAGCCGCAGCGGCGGTTCGACGAGATGGTGACGTAGCCCGGGAACGATGCGGGTGGCCCGCTCGATCCGGCGCAGCAGCACGGCTTCATCCGGCGCGCGATCGAGCATCAGCACCGCGACCACCGTGGAGCGCAGGAGCGGGTCCCGCTCCATGTACCAGGAGAACGCGTCCGACTCCCGCATGTGCAGATCGACCGATTCGACCATGGATCCCATCCCTCGTCACCTCCGACGGTACGGATCGCGGCCCGACCCGACCAGGGTCCAACGCCTCGATCCGCGTGGTCGAAGTGCTCGCACCGGAGTCGTCGGGCTGGATGTCGGTGGGCCGGCGCGGCAGCACCGGAGCCTCGCGTGCTCCACGCCGTGACCCGAACGCGCAAGCACCCCCTCGCGAGAGGGGGTGCTTCGGATCACCGGGATGCGTCGGCGGTGCCGGCGCGGTCCGCGATCAGGCGTTCGTCACGCGGTCTTCTTGGCCGCAGCCTTCCGCTTCGCCGGCGCGGTCTTCTTCACCGGCTTCTTGGCGGCCTTCTTGGCCGTCTTCTTGGCCGTCTTCTTCGCAGGTGCCTTCTTGGCCGTGGCCTTCTTCGCGGGTGCCTTCTTCGCGGGTGCTTTCTTCGCCGCCGCCTTCCGCTTACTGGCCTGCTTGGCGACCGAGCTGCGGACGTCCCGGAGCCGACGTTCGACGTCACGCAGTTCGCGCCGCAGACTCGAGATCTGGCCCTGCAACTCCTTGCCGATGGCCTTGATGAGACGTTCGGTCGACGCCTCGCCCCGGTCGAGCAGTCGCTTCAGCTGGCGGTCGGCTTCGCGTGCCTGACGCTCCGATGCCTTCGTGATCTGTGCAGTGGCCTTGCCGAGCCGGTCGAGCAGATCCTCGACCCCGTCAACGTTGCCTTGCTTGGTTGCCATGGCGCTCTCCTTGGTCAGCGATCAGGTGAAGATGATTTCGCCGCCGGCGGCGATCTCGTAGAACTCGCCGACCGTGATGATGTCCTGCACCTGGGGGATGAGGTCGTTCTTCTCCAGGCCGAACAGGTCGACCGACGCTTTGCACGCGTACATGCCCGCACCGGTGTCGGCGATCATCTCCACGAACTCGGGGATGGACGGGATGTCGAGCTGTTCCATCTTGTGATTCATGTAGTGCGTCATCACCGACGACACGCCCGGCAGCCCGCCCATCATGGTGGGGAAGTGCAGACCCGGGTTCCCGACGGTCGCCATCTTGATGTGCTCGTGACGCGCCTGATGGATGGCGTCGAGCCCGAAGAACGTGAAGAAGAGATTGGCGTCGATCCCTTCGGCCCGCGCGCCGTTCGCCATGATCAGGCCGGGGTAGATGCCGTCGAGCGAACCCTTGGAGATGATGATGGAGACTTTCTCGATCGTGTCGGCCATGGTCGGCTCCTCTCAGATGCAGCCGCGTGGCTTGGGGATGCCGGCGATCTTGGCGGCCACCTTCGCCGGGCCCTTCGGGAACAGTTGGTAGAGCTCTTTGACCGAGACCCCGGACGTCTTGCCGAGGATGCGCACCGTCGGACCCGTCCCCTTCTCGAGGTACTCGGCCCGCATGAAGCGGATGACCTGCCAGTGCGCGTCGGTCACCGCGTCGATGCCCTCACGGCGCGCGAGGTCGGGGACCATGGCCTCGGTCCACTGCTCGGGCTCCACGAAGAAGCCCTCGTCGTTCAGTTCGACGTCGGTTTCGGCAATGGTGGTGTTCGGCATCGTTCAGTCCTTTCGTTCAGGTTCGGTCGGCGACGGTTCGACGGCGTGTTTGCCGGTCGTGGGCATGGTCGAGCCGATTCCCGGGATGTCGCGACCCGGCAGGAGGCTGTGCCAGTAGAACCACTGGAACATGAGCTTCCCGAGGTGGTTCAACCGTGATTCCTTCAGCAACGGCAGCCCGACCGTGGTGGGGAAGTGGCCCGGGAGCGGCTCGGTCTCGTAGTTGAAGTCGATGAGCAGCGCCTGGTGGAACCCAGTCTCGATGAAGCAGTTCGCGTGGCCGTCGAAGGTCGATTCGAGGGGCTCGTCGGCGAGGAAGTGCGCCACGTTCGCGACGAGCGTCTCACCTTCGAAGTGGGTGACCGAGCCCGCTTTCGACGCGGGCACGTTCGCGGCGTCGCCGATCACGAACACGTTCGGCGCGGCCTTGGCCTGGAGCGTGTGCTCGTCGGTCGGCACGAAGTTGACCTCGTCGCCGAGGCCCGGTGACCGGCCCACGTATTCGGCACCACCGTGAAGCGGGATCACGACCGCGAGGTCGAACGGCACTTCCCGACCGTCGTAGCCGACGAGGCGGCCACTGGGACCGTCGACCTCGCCGGTGTTGAACTCGGTGACCAGTTCGATGCCCTTCTCGGTGAGCATGCCCGCGAGTTGCTGGGACGCGACGGGCTTGGTGAACGCACCGTCGAGCGGCGTCACGTAGGTGATGTCGACCCGGTCGCGGATGCCGCGCTCGCGGAAGTACCAGTCGGCGAGGAAGCAGAACTCGAGCGGCGCGACCGGGCACTTGATCGGCATGTCGACCACGTTGACCACGAGCCGGCCACCGTCGAACTCGGCCAGCGCGGCTTCGAGTGCGGCGGCACCCTCCGGCGTGTAGAAGGTGTGGACGTTCTTCATCCATCCCGCGCCGGCGAGTCCTTCGGTCTCCTCGAGCACCAGGACGGCACCGGTCGCCACCACGAGTACGTCGTAGGCGAGCACGGAACCGTCCCCGAGATGCACGGAGTTGGCCGCGAGGTCGACGTGGTCGATGGGGGTGGGACGGAACCCGATGCCGCGGTGGAGCTGCCGAGCCCGGGACCGGACGATGTCCTCCGGTTGGGTGAGCCCGAACGGCACGAAGAGCAGGCCGGGTTGGTACACGTGTCGGTCGTCCTGGTCGACGACGGTGATGACCAACTCGTCGGCGTCGTACATCCGGCGGAGCCGATTGGCGGTCAGCGTTCCTCCGGTTCCACCGCCGAGGATCACCACCTGTTTCGTCATGACCTCAGCTAAGTGACATCCGGAGCCCGCTGGTAGGACCAAAGGTCCCGGATCACCCCGGCGTTCGGCCTGCTCGCTGCCACCGCAGCACGCTCGGACGGTCGATTCACGGCGCGACGTACCTTCGGTGCCAGGGGCGCGACAGCCCGGTGGAGATCGGCAACGCGGTCGTCGTGGCGCGGCTCGGCGTCGGGCGGGGTCCGGAAAGCATGAACCGCAGACATCGTGGGAACTCACGTTGCCACATCTTCCAGTTGTGGCCGCCCGGGACGATCGCCAGTTCGTGGGGCTGCCCGACCCGACCGAGCGCCCACGCGTAGGTCTGCGCCTCCCGCACGCTGCCGCGGTCGTGACTCCCGGCGATCAACAGCGTGCGCGGCCCGTCGGGCCGGACGTGGAGCAGCGGAGTGGCAGCATCGAGCGACGCCCGGCTCTCACCGTGGAACGCGCCACCCTGGGGCGTGAAGTTGCCACTGAGCGCGCACACGCTGTCGTACTGGCCGGCGGTGCGCGACCCGAGGTAGGCCGCGCCGTACCCACCGCTGGAGAGGCCGGCGACCGACCAGACCCCGGTGGTCCGGTAGTGGCGGTCCACCCACCGGCGCAGGTCGTCGGAGAGGGCGGTGCCCAGGTGCTGCTTCGACGTGTCGGCGAACTCGCCGTTGAACACGGTCGGGCCGTGACCGTCGGGCACCACTGCGATGAACGGTGGTAGCCCGGGGAGTGCTTCCAAGCCGACGGGATCCAGTCCGGTGATGATGTCGTTCGGTGATCCCGGCCGACCGTGCAGGATCTCGATGACGGGGTAGCGCGTCTGGGTTGCGCCGTATCCCGGTGGGAGGACGATCAATGCCGGGTGGTTCCCGCCCAGCGACGGCGTCGGGAACGTGACCGCGCGGACCTCCGCCGGCGAGGCTCCGGAGAGCACGGCGCGCATGCGCACGGCGGTGAGGTGACGCACACCGGCCGGGATGAAGTTTCGTGTGACGGTGGGGTTCGTGCGCGGCGGGACGATCGCGTTCCCGAGGAGGCCACCCGCGACGGTGGCCAGGATCAGTGAGGGGATCGCAATCCAACCGAGGTTGACGGGCCGAGCCGTGATGCCGGCGAAGGCACGCCGGACCCGGCCGACGGGTGGTGTGCCGAGGACGTGACCGAGCCCGTACCCGGTGGCGAAGCTGCCGAGATGCTCCCAGTCGGCGAGTTGGTGGTGAACCAGCAGTCCGAACCCGACCCAGAAGTACGCGAACCAACGGAGTCGGCGCATCCCGAGCACCGCCACCAGCGCGCCGCCCGCGCCGGCGGTGATCGCCGACGCGCCGTAGTCGAGGGTCGACAAGGTCCGACCGGCGAAGTCGTTGCCGAGCGCGGAGCCGATCCCGAGGCCGCCGGCGACGAGCAGTGGACCCGCGACGGCTGACACCGCCGTGACCACGACGGCTCGGACGCTGCCGGCGACCGCTTCGTAGACCCCCAACATGAGTGCGAGCGACAGTGCGATCGAAATCGCCATGAAGATGTCGCGCGTGAGGACCTGGCTCGTCAGCAGCGTCGACCAGTGGCCCATCGTGAGCACCCGGCCGCTGAATGCATACCGAAATGCGACGTCGAGCGGGAGTTCGTGGCCGAAGACGCCGTAGGTGGACGCGACGGCGAGGACCGCGGCGATGACCGCGACGGTCACCACGGGAACGTGGACACAACGCCGACGGACGTCGACCAGGGCGCGGCGCGCCGAGCTAACGATTGCGGCGGAGCGCACCGATGAGTCCATCGGGACAGAAGGCGGAGGCGACGGCGCGCAACGCGCCCGGGAGCGCGGCGCGCGACGGCGCGACCAGCTCGAGTGGAAGCCAGGTGGGCGAGAACTTCTCCTTGTATCGGCGGAGTGAGTCGGCGGGGTAGAACCGTTCGCCCAGCCGACCGTGGGATCGGGGCACCGATCCGAGGCTCGCGACCTCCACGCCGGCTTGGGAGTATTCGAGGAGTCCCTCGGCCACCAGCAGGTCGATCGCAGGGTTCGGCGCGTCGGGCGCGCGCCGCATGACGTCGAGCACGCGGCCGCGACCGTCGTCGAACGGTCGCCAGGTGACGAACGCGACGACGCGATCGGACTGATCGAGGGCGACCCGGGTGTCGACCCGGTCGAACATGGCTGGATCGAAACCGCCGAGCGTGAATCCGAGTTCGCCGCCGCGTTTCGTCGCGAGCCACTGGCGCGAAACGCGTTCGACTCCCGTCGCGACCGCGGACCTGTACGGCACGACGCGCAGCCCGGCCCGTCGCGCCGAGCTGACACTGTGACGTACGTTCGCCATCCGCTTGCCGGCCAGGGAGAACGACGAGAGGTCCAGACGGGGATCGTCGGCGATCGGTACCGTGTGCATCCCGCGGGCGCGGTACGGCTCGGGATCGCCGACGGCGGCGAACGTCGGCCGGATGCCGAACTCCGCCAACCGCAGGAGTAGATGATCGAGCGCCTCGCCCTCGTAGCCGGGAGGCGCGGCGACGTCGGTGGCGAACACGGCCCAGTTCCGCACTAGGCGGCAGCCGGTGGCGCCCTCGCCGACCCGGAGCAGGACGTTGGGGGGCTCGGTCAGGAAGGGGCTCACCGAGTTCCGGCCCCACCGTCCGACCCGCTCGTGCGTCACGCGATCCGGATCGTCGGCGACCCCGGAGACGAAGTCTGCGTTCATGCGTCGATGCAAGCGAACCTCCCGGTGTATCCGATGCGCCGGACGATACGGAGCGGCGGGTCAAAGCTCGTCCCGGTCCCGGTCAAACGACTGCAAACCCTCGCGAGGCGCCGACGAAGGGGTCGCGGCGGTCGATCAGCCTTCGGCCACCCAACGGAACCGGTCCCCCGCGAAGGGCTTCGCGTCGAAGCCTTTGTGGTCGATGCACAACACGTGGACCTGGTCGACCGTCGTACTGACGGCATCCGCAATCGTGCAGACCGAACCGAGTTTCACCGGCCCGGGCACCTGCACCGGCGGGGCCGTCGTCGTCGTGGTCGTCGAGGTCGATGAGGTCGACGACGGGGACGTCGTCGATGTCGTGGTCGTCGTCGGGTGGTGGACCGTCGCCACCGCCGGTCGTCCCGGCGAACCGCACGCCGCCATCAGCAGTACCGCTCCGCCCGCGGCCGCGCACCATCCCGCACGGGAGCGCCGCGTCGCCAAACGACTCAGCGGTTCGCGATCGACGGTGCGATCTTCGGCGTCATGACATCCCCTGGGCTCGTCGGTGCGATCTCCCCGGAAGGTACGGCGCGCCGACCAGACGGGAAGTAAGCCGAAAGCATCCCTTCGGCAAAAACTTCCTGGGGTCGCCGGTGACGACCGCGGTCGGTGAACAACTGACCCGGGCGCCGGGCGCCCGACCGCAGCTCGCCCGGCTCCCTCGGTAGCCTCGACGGACGACCGACTGATCGGAGACCCACGATGGATCGACGGACCGTGGACATTCACGGACACGAACTCGCGTACCGGACCGGTGGCACGGGCCCGGTCGTCCTCCTGGTGCACGGGATGGCGGGGAGTTCGTCGTCGTGGACTCCGGTGATCGAAGACCTCGCGGAGCACGTCACCGTCGTGGTGCCGGACCTGCCGGGCCACGGCCGTTCGGACAAACCGCGCGGCGACTACTCACTCGGCGCGCAGGCCAGCATCTTGCGTGACCTGCTCGTCCTGCTCGGTCACGAACGTGCCACCGTCGTCGGGCAGTCGCTCGGTGGCGGTATCGCGATGCAGCTCGCCTACCAGTACCCGGAGCGGTGCGAACGGCTCGGCCTCGTGTGCGCGGGCGGTCTGGGCGCGGAAGTCATGCCGCTGCTCCGTGCGCTCACGCTTCCCGGCGCCGAGTATGTGATGCCGCTCGCGATGCAACCGTTCGTCCGCTCGTCGGTTGAGGCAGTGACGGGTTGGGTGAGCAAGGTCGGGCTTCGGCCGGCGCCGGCCACGGTCGAGATGTGGCGGGCGTACACGTCGTTGATAGATCCGGAGACGCGCGATGCGTTCCTCCAGACGCTGCGCGCGGTCGTCGACGTGAAGGGCCAACGGGTCAGCGCGCTTGACCGGCTCCATCTCGCCGCCCGCATCCCGACGCTCATCGTGTGGGGCGAGAACGATCCGGTGATCCCGGTCGCCCACGCCTACGAAGCGCACGAGGCGATGCCGGGGAGCCGGCTCGAGGTACTGCCCGGACTGGGTCACTTCCCCCACTGTGAGGACCCGCGTCGATTCGCCGCGATCCTCCTGGACTTCGTCGCCACGACCGAACCCGTGGCGCTGAGCGCCGAGGATCTCGCCACCGCGATCTGACCACCCCCCGGTGAAGCGTGGTCGGCGGCCAGGTCACAGGCAGTGATTCGCGGTCTGCGGTGCTGGTTCTTGCATGCAGCCGGGTGGGAACCTCGTTCAGTCGAGTGTCGAAACTGACGAAGGAGTATTCGTGACCCGCCGTGGAACTGATGGTAACGACCGATCCGATGGCTCGGCGTCGGCTCCGGGTCGGCTCGGTCCGCTGGGCTGGTGTGCGATCGTGATCACGCTGGCGTTGGTCCTGACGCTCCTCCTCGACATCTAGCGATCGGCCCGCGGGGTCGTTGGCGGAGTGCGTCGGCCGGGTGCGACGATCACGGCCCGACCGGAAGGGGCTGTGGTGTTCTCGAATCGCATCACCGAAATGCTCGGCGTCGACATCCCGATCGTGCAAGCCCCGATGGGATGGATCGCGCGGGCCCAACTCGCGTCGGCGGTGTCGAATGCCGGCGCGATGGGGATCATCGAGACGTCGTCCGGCGAACTCGACGTCATCCGCGACGAGATCCGCAAGATGCGCGACCTCACCGACAAACCGTTCGGCGTGAACATCGCCCAGGCCTTCGTACGCGATCCCGACATCGTCGACTTCGTCGCCGGTCAGGGAGTCCGGTTCGTCACCACCTCCGCGGGTAGCCCCACCAAGTACACCGCTGCGCTCAAGGATGCCGGGCTCACCGTGTTCCACGTGGTGCCCACCTTGCGGGCCGCGCAGAAGGCGGCCGACGCGGGGGTCGACGGGTTGATCGTCGAAGGGGGCGAGGGCGGCGGCTTCAAGAACCCGCGGCCGGTCGCGTCGATGGTGCTCCTGCCGCTCGTGGTCTCGCGGATCGACCTGCCGGTGATCGCCGCCGGCGGATTCCTCGACGGACCCACCATGGCCGCCGCGCTGGCCCTCGGCGCCGAGGGAATCCAGTTGGGGACCCGTATGGTCTCGGCTGCCGAGTCGCCCATCCACGACCATTGGAAGCAGGCCATCGTCGATGCCGCGGAGACGGACACCGTCTTCCTGAACCGGCACACCAGCCCCGCGCTGCGCGCCCTCCGCACGGAGCGGACCACCCGCATCGAGTTCGACACCGAACACAACGCGATGGCGGAGATGATGAACCATCACGACCTCTACTTCGGCGGCGACATGGAGGCCGCGCTCGCACTGTGTGGTCAGGTGGCCGGCCGGATCGACGAGGTCCGGCCGGTCGCCGAGATCATCGACGAGTGCGCGCGCGACTGCCTCGATCGCCTCGCCACCCTCGCCGCCGCGTACCCGCGCGGCTGAGGTCCGTCACACCCAGATTGCGATCGGCCGCCCGTCGATCTGCTCCGGTGGCGACGGGATCGAGTACGCGGTCTGCTCGTGGATCCGCTGCGCGGTCCAGCTGAGGACCGCGGCGTCGAGCATGTCGTCCACCGCCGCGTGACGGGCCGCCTCGGCTGAGACGTCGTCGACGACGATGCCGGCGCGTTCGAGCGCGGCGCGCCGTTCGGTCATACCGCCCCAGGTCTTCTTGGAGTGGAGCGCGGGATGGTCCAAGAGTTCCGAGAAGGAGAGTTCCGGATGCGCCTCCCACGCGGGGCCGGGTGCGTTCGGTAACCAGGCCGCGACCTCGAAGATCTTCGACCGGAGCGCGTAGGACTGCTGACTGATCCCGGCATCCATGCGTTCGGCCGCGAGTGCCGTAGAGACCGCGTGGGTCTCGGCGGCCAGGACCGCGTGCGGGTGGGTGAGGAACAGGGAGTGGCGGCGCGGACCGAGCATTGCTCGCCCGAGCATGTCGGCCTTGCGCCACCCATCCACGGGCAGTCCGATCGGGATGTCGATCGCGATCGCGATCGGCGCCGCGATCACGTCGGTCACCGCCGCGACCGTTGCGAGGTAGTGCGCCCGGGTTGCACCGGTCTCGGTGCGCACTACGGCGATCCATCCCTTCGCGCACCCGTCGATCCCCACGAACGTCATGACCACCAGTGTGGCGCCCGATGTCACTGAGGCGGGTCACCTCGCCGAGCCGCGACCGCGGCCGCAGCCGCAGCCGGCGGCGCGCGTCATAAGGTGCGCCGGTCCGGAACGGCGACGAGGAGTGGAGACGACGGATGGCGGGGCTCTCGGTGGGCATCATCGGCACCGGTGGGGTCGGGGTGGCGACGGCGTCGGCGGTCATCATGCGAGGCCTCGCGAGTCGGGTCACCGTCTACAACCGCGACCGGGACACCGCGCAGGGGCTCGCACTCGATTTCATGCACGGGCGACCGTTGCTGTCACACATCGAGGTGCGGGGCCGCGGCCTCGACGAGATCGAACGCGAGGACCTGCTCGTCATCACGGCGGGCCACCACACCCTCGCGGGGGAGAGTCGACTCGACACCCTCCACCAGAACCTCGGCGTCGTGGACTCGATCGCGGGCTACATCGAAGCCGGCGAAATGCCGGGCATCGCGCTGGTCGTCACCAACCCGCTCGACGTGATGACGGAGTACCTCACACGCCGGTGGCACGACCGACCGGTCGCGGTGATGGGCACCGGGACCGCGCTCGAAACCCTGCGGCTCACCGACCGGATCGCCCGCGAGTGCGGCGTGCACCCGCGTAGTGTCCACGCCTGGGTCATCGGCGAACACGGCGACTCGTGCGTATTTCTCCTCGACTCGGCGGTGGTGGGAACCTTGCCGCTCGTCGAGTTTGCCGCGCAGCGTGGCATCACCCTCGACGCCGAACGGCTCGCGGCGATCGAACGCGACGTGCGCGACGCCGCCTACGAAGTGCGCGACCTCAAGGGGTCGGCGGTTCAGGGGATCGGACTCACGGTGAGTGGACTCGTCCACGCGCTGTACCACGAGATGGGTGCGCTCATCCCGGTGTCGACGCGGGTGGGCGACCAGGTGTCGGCCAGCCTGCCGTGCGTGCTCGGCCCCGACGGTCCGAGCGCGCCGCTCTGGCCGCAGATGACCGACTCGGAACGCGCGTGTTGGGAACGTTCGCTCGACGTGTTGTCGACCGCCAACCAGGTGCTGCCGATCTAGCGGTCAGGCATCGTCCAGCGCGAGCCGCTCGACGATCGTCTTGCCGATCTCGAGCGAAGCAGTGGCCGCCGGCGACGGCGCATTGAGCACGTGGAGCGCCCGCCCGACGGCGTGGAAGGCGAAGTCGTCGACGAGCGCACCGCTCGGACCGATCGCCTGGGCGCGCACCCCCGCCGGCGCGCTGACGTAGTCGTCCTGGGTGATCTCGGGGAGGAGCCGTTTGGCGGCGGTGAGGAACCGGCGGGTACTCAGCGAGCGCGCCATCTCGTCGATGCCGAACCGCCAGTTCTCCCGCGCGAACTTCCGGAACCCGGCCGAACCGAATGTCTGGCGGAGATGCCGGCCGCTGACGTTGCGCCACCGGTAGCCCTCCCGCGCGAACGCCAGGACCGCGTTCGGTCCCAGGTGCACGCGACCGTTGATGCCCCGCGTGAGGTGGACGCCGAGGAAGGGGAACTGCGGATCGGGGACGGGATACACGAGGCCGCGCACGAGGTACTCGCGTGACGGGATCAACTCCTGGTACTCACCCCGGAAGGCCATGACGCGCAGGCCGCCTGCGCCGTCGGGCCCGCTGATCGCCTCGGCGACGGTGTCGGCATGCAGTCCCGCGCACGTCACGACGCGCTGGGCTTCGATCGGACCGGTCGTCGTCTCGACCACGATGCCGGTAGGGCTCTCGTGGCCGCTGACGACCCCGGCCCCGAGCCGAAGGGATGCGCCCGCGGTGCCGAGCTCGCGCGCGAGGGTGCGACAGACCTCGCCGTAGTCGACGATGCCGGTGTCGAGCACGTGGAGCGCGGCGACGCCGGCGACGTGCGGTTCGAGTTCGGCGAGCCGCTCGGGGCCGATGACCTCGGCCCGGACCCCGTTGGCGGTGCAGCGCCGTTCGAGTTCGGCGAGCTGGGTCGCTTCGTCGGCATCGAGGGCCACGACGACCTTGCCGGTGACCGCGTGATCGATGCCGTGTTCCTTGCAGTATCCGACCATCGACAAGCGGCCCGCGGTACACAACCGGGCCTTGTCCGAACCCGGCGCGTAGTAGACGCCGGCATGGATCACGCCCGAGTTGCGACCGCTCTGGTGCTGGCCGACCGCGGTCTCCTTCTCGACGACGGTCACGGTGCGATCCGGATGCGCGCGCACGATGGCACGGGCGGTCGCGAGGCCGACGATCCCCGCTCCGACGACGAGAACGTCTGCCCGATCCATGGCGGCGCACGCTATGCGCGCCGCCTCCGGGAGCTCAGAATCGCGGTCGGTCGGTCGGTCGGTCGGTCAGGCGGGACGGGTGGTGCGCAGGATCGCTCGGTACGACTCCCCGATGGCCTCGGCGGACAACGGACCGCTGCGGGTAAGGGCGCGCCGGAGCACCTCGGGACCGCACACGCCGACGCCTTCGATGTCGAAGGACCTCCCGAACCGGGGCCACTTCGCGTCGATGAAACAGACGATGGGCTTCACCGGGACGCCGAAGCCGACGGCGTCGCGCACGGTGCTCACCTGCTTGGCCATCCCGGCAACGAGCCGGGTCTGGTTGCGACCGCCGGCCCAGAGTTCCGGCCGGCCGAGGAACGGGGTACGACGTTCGACCAACTTGCCGCGGTACGACTTCGTGTCGATCACGTAGACACCGCCGCGCGCCACTGCGATGTGGTCGATGTTGGCCCGACTGCCGTGCACCGAGCGGTCGTGCACCGCCACCACATTGCGCGCCGCGAGTCCGTCGAGCATCTTCGCCATCCGGCGCTCGCCGTCGGCGCCGGTGAACCACGACTGTTCGTGCTGCGGACGTTCCCGTGTGGCCATGAGCAGGCCGCCGACGATCCGGTGCTTGTCACGCGTGTCCCGTCCACGGTTCGCGAACCGGCGCTCGCCTATCCGCTGTGCGGACGCCCCCGCGTGCGAGACGTGGGGTCGGCACGCGCCGCATTCGAACTGCCGGGACGCCGCGTCCCACCATGCCTGCGCGCCAGGCGGAATCTGCTCCCCGCAGCTGCAACACGGCTCGACGTTGCGGACATTGCGATACCGACTCTCTGCCATGCCCGATGGATCGACAGAACGGGGGCCGGACATGAGCGGAGGTCGTCGGCGCCGTGGCGTGGGGTTCGGAGCGGCCCCGCGGGTGAATAGCCTGGCGGGATGAGCAGAGGGGCGATCGTCGGCGTGGTGCTGCTCGCCGGCCTCGGGTTGGGTGCGTGTTCCAGCGGGGGGAGCGGCGCGACCTCGGCCCCGACATCTCCGTCGACCGCCCCGACGACGACGTCCACGACCACCTCGCCGTCACCCACCACCACGACGACGACCGCACCCGCGCCCCTGGTCCTGACGCGAGACCCGTTCTCGCCGTTCGGCTGATCGGCCGGCGGTTCGGCGCGGGCGAAACCCAGGGGATCAGCTCGCGGTTATCCGTTGGCGTTCATGAACCGTGTGGCCGGAGTGCCGGGAGGGTTGACGGTGCCCGGGACCCAATCGGGGTTCGCGACGCAGACTTCGCACTCGAGGCCGTCGGGATCCCGGAAGAAGATGCTGAAGCCCTTGCCGAAGTCGGTGACGAAGTCGTCGGCCGCGCCATGTTCCATCAGCCGGCGGCGGATCTCCTCGAACGCCTCGATCGACTCCGCGAGGAGCGCGAGATGGTCGATCCGACCCCGGCCGAACATCGGCGTCTGCCGGTCGGCCTCGGGGTTGTCGCGCATCTCGAACACGTTGAGTTCGGCGTATTCGCCGACGTCGATGATCATGAGTCGAAACTGACGGTCGGGCGGGCCGTCGATCATCTCAACCGACTTCTCGGCGTCGAAGACCGATGCGTAGAAGTCGAACAGCCGGTCGGCGTCCTTGGTGATGATGGCGACGTGATTGAAGCCTGCGGTCAGCATCCGGTCTCCTTCGCGCACTCGTTTGTGATGAATCGAGCCTACGAAAGTGCATCAGGACATGACGAGGCCCGCGCCGGATGACTCCGACGCGGGCCCGGTGTCTCGAATCTCCACAGGCTCCATTGGCTGCGGCCGACTCGTAGTTTTCGTTCGTCATCCTCGCATCGGACTTGAGTGGCAACGGGGAATGCCACCGGATTCGGTGCGTTCGACCTATGCCGTCGGGGGGCGCCTGCACTGCGAAGCCTTGGCGCATCGGCGGATCTATCGTGCGGAGGTGGATGCCGCCGAGACCCTGACCGACGCGATCAGCCAACTCGAGAGCCTGGGCTACCGCAGCGACTTTTCTTTCGAGGACGGTGCGGTGCAGTGCCCGGCCTGCGCGACCAACCACGATCCGATCCGCATCGTGGTGCGCCACACGTTTCGGTTCGAGGGTGACACCGATCCCGGCGACGAGGCGATCGTCCTCGGGGTCGAGTGCCCGGCCTGTGGTGTCAAGGGCATCGTGGTCTCGGCCTACGGCCCGGACGCGAGTCCGGAGTTCGTGGCGCTGCTCCAGCGACTCGACGGTTGAGCCGTCTCGCGGCTCGGCCCGACGGCCACGACCACGCTCCGGTCGCCGCCTCAGATGACGACGCGGTGACGGCGGATGTGGTTGGCGGATGTGGTGTGCCTGAAGTTCGGGGCGACGAGCGCGGCGACGAAGACGACACCGCCGACGATGATCACCATCCAGCCGTAGCGGTGGCCGACGCCGAGCCAGGAGTGGAGGCGATTCGGCGCGACGTCGGTGACGAGCAACCCGCCGAGCGCGGCTGCGCCCACACCGAGGACGGCCATCAACGAACGCAGTCCGCCGGCGACGCCGCCCGTGAGCAACAGGAGCGCGCCGAAGCCGACCTCGGCCACACCCAGCAACGGCGTGTGCCGGAAGCCGGCAACGTCCTGGGTCGGGCGCATGACGTGGTCGATGGTGAAACCCGTCTGGGCGAGCGCGCCAACCCCGAGGGCCATGAACCCGATCCCGGCGACGATGGCCACGACCTGGGCCGGGCTCCACGTACGCGTCATGATCGGCTCGCGTACGATCTCGTTTCGACGCAGTCTCGTGTCTCGACGTCTTGTGAACATGCGCATCTCCTTGGCGTCGACTCGGCTTCGACAGGGGGCGACCTCAAGGTCTGCTTCCCGGTGTCCCGATCGAGCAAACCAATCACACCGTGCAGCGGTGAACTTCCTGGCCCTGGACCTCGACCACGAACGCGCGTGGTCGGCCCGGGGCGTTCACCACGGTGAAGACCGCCAGCGCGACCAACGGCAGTGGCACCGAGGTCCCGCACGAACAGCAGTCCCACGTCTTGGTGCGGGGCTTCGGGTCGGTGGCGGGACGGGTGCGGTGGTGCGACATGCGATCGGAACCGCGTGTCAAGGCCATCGCCATACGTCCTCCCCCGAGTCCGCCCCGATTCCGTCGCACGTCCTGGTACCCCCCGGCCAAGTACTCGAAACCGGGTTCGCCGGATTTCCGATCAGGGCCGGAACTCGAACGCGCCCCGGTCTGCGTAGGGGACCGGGCCGATGCCGGTGTTCACCGTGGCCGGGTCGTCCACCCGGGTACCACCGGAGAAGTCGGTCGCCGGCTGGGCGGCCGCCCCGCTGTTGGCGGCGTCGATCGCCGGCGACCCGGCCGCGAGCCGGAAGTCGGCGGAGGCCGATGCGACGAAACGGGGGTCGGCCTGGACGCCGCGCGACTCCTGGCCGGTGCCGCTGCGGAACGCGGTGAGCGAGGCATACCGAACGCCGTTCCAGTCGACCATCACACCGGCGGTGCGGAGGAAGATCAGGTCGTCGTTCACGGTGGTGGTCGGCGCCGAGGCCGAGTCGACGCGGATGTTGCCGGACGTCCGCGGGCTGTTGATCCCGTTGTCTGCCGAGATGTTGTTGGCCAGGATCGTACCCGTCGACGTGGTCATCTCGATCCCCGAGTCGGTGTTGCCGGAGACGGTGTTGGCGACGACCCGCGCATCGGTCGCGTTGTGCACGTCGATGCCGTGGTCACCGTTGGCGTACGAGAGGTTGTCGACGAACGCGTTGCTCCCGTCGTTCAATCCGGTCCAGGCGTTGATCCCACTGTCCTCGTTGTCGTGGGTGACGTTGCCGGAGACGGTGTTGCCGGTGCTGTTCCGGACGTCGATGCCCGCCGCGGCCCGGACGTACCCCCGGGCGTTGGCGAACGAGGTGTTCCCCGAGATGGTGTTGTTGTTCGAGCTCGCGGCGAGGGAGATCCCGGCGTTCGAGTTGTGGTCGGTGATGTTCCCGGTGATCCGGGACTGGGTGAGTCCGGTGGCCTTGATCCCGAACGCGGTGAGTCCACTCGCGGGCTGGCCCGAGTTGGTGACGTGGTTGGCCGCGATCGTGATGTCGGTCGCAGTGGCGATCGTGATCCCCTCACCCGTCGTGCCGGTCACGGTGAACCCGCGGATGGTCACGGAGTTCCGACCCGAGATCGAGAAGCCGTTGGTCCCGCCGGTGACGGTCACCGCGGCGCCGGGTGCCGCGGTGAACGTGACGGGCGCAGTCGGGGTACCCGACGTGGAGACCGTGACCTTCTCCGCGTAGGTGCCGGTGGCGACGCTCACGGTCTTCCCGGCGGTTGCCCGGAGCGCGGCGGCGCTGATCGTGCAGAACGGAGCCGCGGCAGTACCGGTACCGGTGTTGGTGCAGTTCGGGTGGTTGCGGTCGACGATCAGCGTGCCCGCGGGCGGATCGACGACCTGGCCGACCGTGGGGCTGGTACTGGCGGCGAAGGTGGCGGTCGCTCCGTAGTCGGCGGTGACCGGATGGGTGCCGACGGTCAACGTGCTCGTGGTGATCGCAGCCTGGCCGTTGGTGAGTGCGACGCTGCCGAGCGTGGCCGCGGCGTCGTGGAAGGTCACCGTCCCGGTCGGCGTCCCACCCGTCGACGTCACGGTCGCGGTGAAGGTGACCGACCCGCCACTGACCGACGGGTTGGCACTCGACGCGAGCGCGGTGGACGTGGGTGCGGGCGGTGACGTCAGCGCGTACGTGTGGAGGCGACCGTCGGTGGAGCCGACGTAGACCCGTCCGGCCAGGACCGCCGGTGAGGACGTGACCGCCCCGCCGGTGGTCCCGCTCCAGAGTGGCGTGCACGACTTGGGTGTGCCGGTGCAGTTGGTGGT
>JBBSBV010000014.1:0-100306 GCA_038250905.1 Acidimicrobiia bacterium | reverse complement strand
GGGCGATCCGGCGGGCGTCCGTCAAGCGAGCGCGGCGGCCTTGACGGTGCCGGATCCCAGCCGGTTGGCGGAGATGATCGGCGACCGGGAGATGCTGATCGTGCTCGACAACTGCGAGCACGTGATCGGGACGGCCGCCGAGGTCGCCGAGGACCTGTTGGGCCGCTGCCCGGCGTTGCGGCTGCTGGCCACGAGTCGCGAGGGACTGCGGGTCGGCGGCGAGACGGTGTGGCCCGTGCCACCGCTCGCCACCGGCGACGCGGTGACCCTCTTCGTCACCCGTGCCAACGCCGCAGGCGCCGCGCTCGAAGTCTCCGACGACGACCGCGCCGTGATCGCCGACATCTGCACCCGCCTCGACGGTCTCCCGCTCGCCATCGAGCTCGCGGCCGCCCGCACCCGCGCGTTCCCGCTCCAGCAGATCAGTGCCCGCCTGAACGACCGGTTCCGCCTGCTCACCGGCGGGTCACGCACCGCGCTGGCCCGTCAGCAGACGCTGCGGGCCGTGGTCGACTGGAGCTACGAGCTGCTCTTCGACGACGAACAGCGCGTCTTCGAGCGGTTGTCCGTGTTCCCGGGTGGTTGTGACCTCGCGACCGCGGAGGCGGTCTGTGCCGACGCCGAGATCGCCGCCGCGGATCTCGCCGACCATTTGCACGCCCTCGTCGACAAGTCGTTGGTCGTGGCCGTCCCGACGGGCTCCGACTTGCGGTTCACGCAACTCCAGACCCTGGCCGACTACGGCATGGAACGGCTCACCGAACGCGGTGAGGCCGTGCGTGTCCGCGACGCGATGGCGAGGCACTACGCCACGCTGTGCTCGGAGAGCGCCCTCGCGTACACCGGCGAGACGCAGCGGGCGTGGCTCACCGCGATCGACCAGGAACACGACAATCTCCGAGCTGCGCTCGAGTGGGCGGTCGCCAACGACGATGCCGACATCGCGCTGACGATCGCCGGGGGCACGAGTTGGCCCCACTGGCTGGCCGGCATGGTGGTCGAGGGAAAGCGATGGCTCGACGTTGCCTTCGCATGCGGAGGAGAGGCCGACGAGCGAACGCGAGCCCTGGCCTTGACCGGTCGGGGACTGCTCGACTTCCTGGCCGGCTTCCCCGAACACAGCGACGAGGACCTCGCGCAAGCGCTCGAGATCTTCCGGCGCCACGACGACATCGAGTCGGTCGCGTTGGCCCACTCGTTCTATGCCGAAGTGGCCAATGCGCGCGGTGATCGGGATGAGGCCCGGCGCCGCCGCCTGGTCGTGCTGGACTTCCATGCGGCGTCGCCCGAGGATCCGTTCTCGATCGCCGCTCATTCCTACGCGTTGGGCAAGCTTGCCGTTCTGGACGGCGACCTCGACGTGGCAGAGGTGCACTACCGCGCCGCGGGCGAGGGATTCGCCGTGATCGACCGGCCCGTCATGTTGTCGATGACCCTCGACGTGGTCGCCGAGTTCGACGAGCGGGCGGGCAACTACGGCGCCGCGGTCCGTGCGCTGGACACCGCGATCCAGACCAACGACGCGTGCGGGCTCCGGGGCTTCACCGGCAGCTTGTTCGCGCGTCTGGGGTGGGCACTGCTCCACGAGGGTGACGTGGCGCGGGCCGAGGTCAACTACGAGCGTGCGACCGAGGGGGCCCGCCGACTGCGGAACGAGCCGGTCCTGGTCCTCGCCCTCACCGGCATGGCGGTCATCCATCGGCTCCACGGGCGCGACGATGCGGCCGCCGCCGCGGCCACCGAGGCCCTGGAGCTCGACCGGCGCGGTCACTCACGGAGGTTCCGGAACCGGGTCGACCCGAAGCGGGATCTGCCGGTCGCGGTGGCTGCGTGCGAGGTGGTCCTCGCCGCGATCGCCGCGGAACGGGATGATCCGGAGCAGGCGGCCCGCCGACTCGGCCAGGCGGAGCGCCTTCGTGCCGATGCCGGCGCCGAACTCCCGGCCTTCCAACGGGACGACGAACGCCAGGCTCGAGACCGGGCAATTGCCGCGCTCGGCCTGACCGGTTTCGCCGCCGTGTCCGAGCGGGCGCGCCTCGATGGCGAGGTGGCTCCGAACCCCTGAGTCAGCACGTTTCCCCCGCTCTTGTTCACGTCGTTCACGGGCCGCTCGGGCCACGGGCAAGCGGGAATCGCGGCAGTCGGGACGACGTACCCGCTCGCCCTCTCAGCGCGAGCGCGGCGGTTGATCAGCGCGCACCTGGAGAGTGGCGACTGTCCCGCAAACCCCGCGGGCCCACCTCCAGGAGGATCCGATGAGCGCATTCCTGTTCCACCTCGGCCGCAGCAGCGCCCGCCACCCGTTCCGGGTGCTGGGTATCTGGTTGATCGCCGCCATCGCCATCATCTCGCTCCAAGGCGCCGCCGGCGGCCAGTTCGACAACCGCTCCCGGGTGCCCGGCGTCGAGTCGCAGCACGCGGCCGACGTCCTCGACGCGCGGTTCCCGAGCCACGGCGGCCAGTCGGCCCGAATCGTGCTCCACACCGAGCACGGCCGCCTCGACGACGCCGCGCACGCCGGGACCGTCCGTCAGGTCAGCCGGCAACTCGCCCACGGCCACGACGTCGCCGGCGTCGCGACACCGGCGCTCAGCGCCGACGGCACCACCGCCTACCTCGACGTCGCGTACGGGGTCGACAAGCTGACGACCACGCAGTTCGACGACGCCACCGCCGTGATCGAGCGAGCCCACCAGGGCGGCGTGAGCGTCGAACTCACCGGCCCACTCGCACAACTCGCGCAGCAGGATGCGAGCAGCGAGCTGATCGGCATCGGCGTCGCGATCATCGTGCTGCTGGTGGTGTTCGGTTCGGTGGTCGCCATGGGCCTGCCGATCGTGACCGCGCTCGTCGGCATCTTCGTCGGCGCGGCCGGCGTGGGCGTGCTGTCCGCGGTCATGGACGTTCCCGAGTTCTCGTTGATCCTCTGCATGATGATCGGCCTCGGAGTCGGCATCGACTACGCGCTGTTCATCGTCACCCGGCACCGCCAGCACCTGCACGAGGGCATGAGTGTCGAGGACGCCGCCGGCACCGCGAACGCCACCGCCGGTCAGGCCGTGTTGTTCGCCGGCACCACCGTCGTCATCGCAATCCTCGGACTGTTCCTCGCCGGCCTCCCCTCGATCTCGGCGATGGGGGTCTCGGTCGCACTGGTCGTGAGCGTCGCCATGGTGGCCGCGATCACCCTCCTCCCGGGCCTGCTCGGCCTCGCCGGGACGAAGATCGACAAGCTCTCGATCCACCGCCGGGGTCACGTGTCCAAGCCGGCCGACGAGACGATCTCCGGCCGCTGGGCCCACCACGTGGGCAGCCACCCGGTCCGGTACGCGATCGCCAGCCTCGGTGTCCTGTGTGCCATCGCCGTCCCCTCGCTCAGCATGCGGATCGGCAACCCCGACGACGGCAACGCGCCGAAGCACACCACGCAGCGCACCGCGTACGACCACCTGGCCGCCGGCTTCGGCCGTGGGTTCAACGGCCCGATCCAGGTCGTGGTCGAGGTCACCTCGCCCGCCGACCGGGTCGCGGTGGCACGGGTGCACGACGCACTGCAGTCCGACCCGGGCGTCGCCGATGTCACGCCGCCGGTCTTCAACCCGACTGGTGACACCGCGCTGCTCACCGCCAACCCGACCACCGCACCCCAGGACGAACGCACCGACCGACTCGTCCGCCACCTCCGCTCGGACGTGCTGCCGGCGACGGTGCAGGGCACCGGCGCACGGGTGTCGCTGACCGGTCAGGCGATGGTGACGGACCTCGCGGACCGCATCACGGACCGGCTGCCGGTATTCATCGCGGTGGTCGTGGCGATGTCGTTCATCCTGCTCCTGATCGTGTTCCGGTCCATCCTCGTGCCCCTCAAGGCCGCGCTCATGAACCTGCTCTCGATCGCGGCGGCCTACGGCGTGCTCGTCGCGGTCTTCCAGTGGGGTTGGGGCAACGAACTGATCGGGTTGCACACCACCATGCCGATCAACCCGATGCTGCCGCTCATCATGTTCGCCATCCTCTTCGGCCTCTCGATGGACTACGAGGTGTTCCTGCTCTCCCGGGTGCGGGAGGAGTACGTCGCCACGGGTGACAACCACGAGGCCGTCGTCCGCGGTCTCTCGAGCACCGCCCGGGTGATCACCTCGGCTGCACTCATCATGATGAGCGTGTTCGGCGCCTTCGTCCTCGGCGACGACCCGAACGGCAAGCTCTTCGGCGTGGGCCTCGCGGTCGCCGTCCTCATCGACGCCACCCTCGTGCGCATGATCCTGGTCCCGGCGACGATGAGCCTCCTCGGCAAGGCCAACTGGTGGCTGCCGGGCTGGCTGGACCGCATCCTCCCGCACCTCGACCTCGAGGGCACCGGCGCTCCGGCACCGGTCGTCGCCATCGAGGACGACCGCGAACTCACCGCGGCCTGATCCACCGGACCGTGGGGCGGCCCGTGCGGCCGCTCCACGCCCGTCGTCCCGTCTCGTTCACCATCACCGAAAGGTTGACCCATGCATTCCATGACCTCCCGCCATCCCGTCGAGTTCGATGTCGACTATCCCGATCGCCCCCGGAACCGGGTGTCCACCTTGTTCCGACTCCTCTTCGCCCTCCCGATCCTCGCCCTGCTCGCCGCAATGGGCGGGCCCGCCTTCGGCTCCGGTGGCGACTGGTTGTTCTTCGTCGGACTGGCCAGCGGTCTCGTCGTCGTCCCGCCGCTGCTCACGATCGTCTTCCGGGCGAAGTACCCGCGCTGGTGGTTCGACTTCAACCTCGCGTTCCTGCGCTTCGACAACCGGGTGATGAGCTATCTCCTCCTGCTGCGCGACGAGTATCCGTCGACCGACGAGGACCAGTCGGTGCACCTCGACGTTCTGTACCCCGACGTCCATGCCGACCTCAACCGCTGGCTGCCCTTGGTCAAGTGGTTCCTCGCAATCCCCCATTACGCGGTGCTGCTCGTGCTCGACCTCGCCGTGGTGTTCGGGACGGTCGTCGCCTGGATCGCCATCCTCGTCACCGGGCGCTATCCCCGTCCGCTGTTCGACTTCACCGTGGGTGTCATGCGTTGGCACAACCGGGTCGTCAGCTACGCCTTCGCCCTCGCCACCGACGAGTACCCGCCGTTCCGCCTCGCCGCATGAAGCACCGACCGGGTAGTCAGACCCTGACTACCCTCGCGCGGCCAGCCAGGGAGCGAGGGGAAGCATGCACAAGGTCACCAGGTTCGGGATTCCGGTGATCGTTGCCGCCGCGCTCACCGCGTGCGGGAGTTCGGGTGGGTCGAAGAGTTCACCGGCAACGGCGAAGCGCACCACGACCACCCCGTCGAAGCTCACCGGTTCGATCACGGTGTCGGCCGCCGCGTCCCTGACCGGTGCGTTCGCCAAGGTCGGTACCGACTTCCAGACCGCGAACCCGGCCACCAAGGTCGCGTTCAACTTCGGGTCCTCGTCCACGCTCGGGACCCAGATCGCGCAAGGTGCTCCGGCCGACGTGTTCGCGTCGGCCGACCAGACGAACATGGACAAGCTCACGGCCGCAGGGCTCGTGGGGCCGTCCACGATCTTCGCCCGCAACCGGTTGGTGATCGTGACCAAGCCCGGCAACCCGAAGCACGTGAAGACGCTGGCCGATCTCGCCACCGTGGGCACGATCTCGCTGTGCGGCGCCGAGGTGCCGTGCGGCAAGTACGCGGCCCAGGCGCTGCAGACCGCGGGCGTGACGATCCCGGAGTCGAGCGTGACGCGTGGCGTCGACGTGAGGGCCGCCCTCGGCGCGGTCACCACCGGTGATGCCGAGGCGGCGATCGTCTACGTCACCGATGCCAAGACCGCGGGCGCGGCCGTCGCGTCGGTGCCGATCCCCGACGTGCAGAACGTGATCGCGGAGTACCCGATCGCCGGCATCACGGCGAGTAGCAACGCGGCGACGGTCGCGGCGTTCATCGACTACGTGGAATCGGCGAAGGGTCAGGCGACACTTCGGTCGTTCGGGTTCGGCAAGGCCTCGTGAACGCCAAGCCACTCACCCTGGCCGATCATGCGGTGCTCGGTCTGCTCGCGGAACAACCGCGCCACGGCTGGGCCGTGGTCCGGGAACTCGCGCTCGACGGGGACCTCGGCCGTATCTGGTCGCTTTCCCGACCGCTCGCCTACCGGGCCATGGACGGTCTCGAGGCGCAGCGGCTCGCCCGTTCGACACGGAGCGAGCCGGGCCGAGGCCCGCGGCGCACGATCTACGCGCCGACCGCGAGTGGGTGGCGCGCCCTCGACCAGTGGCTCGCCGAGCCGGTGCACCACCTCCGCGACGTTCGCACCGAACTGCTGCTCAAGCTCGCGCTGAGCCGGCGGCTCGGCCGGGAACTCCGTCCGCTGCTGCGCGCGCAGCAGCACACGCTCCGACCGATTCACGCCGCGCTCGATCGGGCGGCGACCGACCCGGACGCGGATCTCGTCGACGCGTGGCGGCGCGAGGCGGCCGAGTCGGTGCGGTGCTTCCTCGAGGTCGCGATCCGTTCCGAAGGCGGGGCGCGTTAGCGCGTCTCCGGACCTGCGACAATCACGCCAACTCCGATCAACGCGGACCGGGACTTCGAGTATCACTTCGACCGCAGAGTTGTGTCGCGCACACTCCCGGCGTCGGCGGGGGCACGGTGACCCGGCGTGCATTCCCGGATGATGACTCCAGACGATCTGCACCGTGCAGAACGAACGAAGGAGACCATCATGAACATCCGCCAGAAGCTCGCAGTCACCGCGTTGGTCCTCGGCACCTCGGTGGGCATCGCAATCCCGGCCGGTGCGGCCTCCCAGCTCGGTGGCACCCCCACGTGCGTCAACAACACCACCACGGCCACCCACACGAAGAAGCTCTACGTCCAGGCCCCGAAGATCTGGAGCCGCAACGGTGGCACCCAGACGGTCCGGTACCGCCACCTGCTGCTGAAGTGGAACGGCAGCGCTTACGTCCTGAACGAAACCGGGGTGTGGCACGCGGGCATGGCCTCCCCCAACACGGCCTGGCACGACGCCACCCGGAGCTGGGACCTCACCGGCAAGTCGGCCGGGTACTTCCGGGATCGGGTGCAGGTCCAGTACTACGCATCGGGGGCCTACGGGAACCTCGAGCAGGGCGACTACACGAGCTACCAGTATGTGTACGTCTACAAGGTGCTCGGCTCGACGGCGACCGACTTCGGACGGCTGGACTCCTTCTGCCAGCGCTACGGCACCGAGTGATCCACCCGCCCGAGCGCGGAACGAACCCGGGGCGTGGCCCCGGGTTCGTTCGCGTTCGACAGACGGGCGATCAACCGGGTGTGCGGAGCGCGTCACCGGGGCGCTTCTGCTTCGCTACCCGAGTTGCTCGTGGAGGAAGGCGAGGACCTCGGGCCAGATCTTGGCGGCGAGTTCGGCGTCGAGGGTGCCCAGGGCGTTCTGCGGGTTCATGAACGCGTGGCCGGTGCCGGCATGCACCGTGAACGACACGTCCTTACCGAGGCCCTGCAACTTCGCCTCGAGCGCGCGCGCCGGCTCCGGCCCGAAGAAGTCGTCGTTCTCCGCCATGTGGCCCCGCACCGTGGCGGTGAGTCCGGACCAGTCCGGCTCGGCCTCGCCCTGGGGGAAGCCGTAAAAAGGCACGAGCGCCTTCACCGCGTCGCCGCGGTTGGCCGCGATGAGGAACGAGAGCATGCCGCCCATGCAGAAACCGACCACCCCGATCGCGTCACCCGTGGCACCGGCGTCGGCGAGGAGGAAGTCGACGGCGCCGTTCATGTCCTGTCCGGCCCGGTCGGGCGGCAACTCGGTCATCAGCCGCGCCGCCTTGTCCATCTCGTCGTGCTGCGCGAGTTCGCCGCGGTACAGGTCGGGACACAACGCGGTGAACCCACCCTCCGCCAGGCGGTCGGCCATCACCTTGATGCTGGGATCGAGTCCCCACCACTCCTGGACGACGAGCACTCCGGGGCCTTGCCCACTCGCAGGCCGGGCCAAATACCCCGATACCGTCGATCCGTTGCTCGCGAACTCCACTGTCTCAGCCATGGGCGGAGACTAGAGCGCCACAGTTTGTACCGCACCGGTCCCGGGGCATGACAGCATGGAGTGAACCCGGGCTTGGGAGTCTGATGCACGCGACCGCAACCGATGTTCTCCGCCTCGTCGTCGGCGATGCGGTTCCCGAGTCGGTGATGCGCGCCAACGGACGGATCGGTCCTGCCGTACCGCTCGGTCGGCGAGTCGAACTTCCGGGCCGTGGCACCACCTTCATCCGCGAGGTCGCAGGCCCCGCCGGTGCACCCACGCTGATGCTGCTCCACGGGTACATGGCGAGCGGTGGCCTCAACTGGCACCGCACGTTCGAGGCCCTGAGTACCGAGTTCAACGTGATCGCACCCGATCTCCGCGGCCACGCCCGCGGGCTCCGGTCCCGTTCGCTGATGCGCCTCTCGGATTGCGCCGACGACGTCGCCGCGCTCGTCGACGTGCTCGACACCGGTCCCGTGATCGTCGCCGGATATTCCATGGGCGGTCCGATCGCGCAACTCACCTGGCGGCGTCACCCCGAGAAGGTCGCGGGTCTCGTATTCTGCGCGACGGCACCCCGTTTCGACTTCGGCACCCGCCGCATCACCGACGCCTACCTCACCGTGGCATCGGGGTTGGCGCGCACCGCCGGCACCCTCGCCGCGGTCCCCGCCGCCGGGGCGGGTCTCCTGCGGCGCGCCAACGCGGTGCGGCCCGCGGGATTCCTGGAGTGGGCTGCCGAGGAGATGCGCCGCCACGACGTCCGCATGCTCACCGACGCCGCCCGGAGCATCGGCCGATTCGATTCGCGGAGCTGGATCGGTGATGTCGACGTGCCGACGGCCGTCCTGCGCACGAACCGCGACCGACTCGTCGACCCGGACTCGCAGACCGAACTCGCGGCCCTGGCCCACGCGCACATCGTCGACCACGACCACGGGCACTTCGCCTGTGCCCGGCCCACGTTCGTCGAACCGTTGATGAACGCCTGCCGCGACGTCGCCACGCGCGCCTGAAGTTCGCAGCCGGGCCTCGTCAGATCGCGGCGCGTGACGCGCGTCAGATCGCGATGTTGCGGGCGATCGGGAATCCCGGCCAGTACGGCGCGCCGATGATCGGCAGCGGCACACCACCGGCGACGCCGAACGAGTGGATGCCGCCGAAGCCGTCGAGCACCGCGCCGCCGGCTCCGTTCGGTTGCACCGCAAGACCACGGACCGGCGCCCCGCCGGGCGCGTAGGGCGCGCCGAGTACCGGCGGACTCACGCCACCGATGCTGCCGAGGTGGTAGGGGAGGATCCGCCCCGAGCGATCGACCACGTAGCCACCCGAGCCGTCGCGCAGCATCGTGGAGCCGCGCATGATGTCGGCCTGGACGTACTCACCCCCGAAGATCTTGGGTGGCATCGCACCCGAGCCGATCCGGAACGGGTGGTACCCACCGAAGCCGTCGAGCACGTACCCACCCGACCCGTCGGGGAGCAGGACCACCCCGCGCGCGATGTCCCAGCCCTTCCAGTACGGACCACTCGTCACCGGTGGCGGCAGTGGAGTCGACCCGGACGCGAACGGGTGCAGTCCGCCGAAGCCGTCGAGTACGTATCCACTCTTGTGGTTCGGCAACCGGACCACGGCTCGGGCGATGTCCCAGCCGGGCCAGTAGGGACCGCGTTGCACGACCGGCGCTGCGGGACCGGAACCCAGTGCGAACGGGTGCAGACCGCCGTAGCCGTCGAGCGTGTACCCGCCGTGGGTCTTCGGACCGCTGCCGTTGAGGTGGACCCACTTGGCGACCGACGGCACGCCCGAGGTGTCGACGACGTTGAGCATGTACCAACCGGGCGGTGCCAGGTTGCGCTCGGTCGGCATCGTCACCGACACACTGTGTCCCGACGTCGCGAACCCGAGATCGATGAGGCGCTGGTTCGGGTCGCTCTCGTGCGTGGTCGACTCGGGCCGGACCAGGACCGCCGACCTGATCGGCGCCGCGTGCGTGGTCGCGAACGATGCGAAGTCGCCGTAGTGGAGTTCGGTCGGACCACCCGACAGGGTCGGGCGGGCCGTCCCGGTCTGGAGGTACGGCGGCGTGAAGACCTCGATGCGCATCTCGAACGATGTCGTGGGGTTCCCACCGAAGGTCGCGACCCGACCGTCGGGCAGGAGCACCGCCGAGGAGTGGTACACGCGCGGCACCGTCGCCGACGCGACCTTGGTCCACGCGTTCGTCTTGGGGTTGTAGATCTGCGTGCTCGACACCGGCGCGCCGTCGAACACCACCGACTTCGCGGCACCGCCGGTCTGGAGGACGGTGGAGTCGGGCAGCACGACCGCACTCACGTACATCTTGGCGGCGTCCATTGCCGGCCCGGGCACGAACGTCGGACTGGGGGCCTTGAGATCGGCGATGGCCGTCGACGCCACCGCGCTCACGTCGTGGGAGTGGTCGCCGCCGCCCATCACCATCACGCGCTGGCTCTGCGCGGGCGGGAGCATCACGCTCGCGCCCTGATCGCGCCGCGTGTCGTTGGTGAGCCCCGGAACGTTGGTGTAGGCGCCGGTGTTGAAGTCCCACATGCCCGGCGGCACCTCGGCCGCGTTTGCGCCGAACGTGTTCACGCCCGAATAGAAGAGCCGTCCGTCGCGCAGCTGATGGAGCGCGGGATACATCGGCTGCCACACGTAGTTGCCGGGCCCCGGTGCCGGAGCCGACCAGGACGTTCCCGAGAACGTCTCGAACTGCTTGGTGTAGTTGCCGTGCTCGTCGAGGCCACCGAGCGCCAGCACCCGGCCGTCACCGAGTTCGGTGAGCGTCGGGTACCACCGCGCCAGGTGCATGTTGGAGACCGCCTGGTACTGCTCGGTCGCCGGATCGAAGATGTACGACCGGTTCGATCCGGCGTGGTTGTTGTTCGTGGCCGGGCTTTGATACGCCGCGGTGCCACCCGCCACGAGGATGCGGCCGTCGGGCAACATCACGTGACCGGAACAGAACGCATCCCACGGCGTGGGGACCGCCTTCAGATTGCCGGTGGCCGGATCCCAGATGGAGGTCTTGAAGGTCCCGGCGTCGAAGGCATTCCGATCGTTGCCCGAACCGGCGACGAGCAGCACCTTCCCGGTGCGGAGCAGGGTCACGTGCACCGCACGCACGTCGGCCGGGGTGGAGGTGACCGACCACGATCCGTTGGTGGCCGCGCCCGCGGCCGTCGGGACCGGGACCGCGGTGAGCAGTGCGATGCCGACCGCCAGGGACACCAGGATCGTCACGCCACGTCCCGGCACACTGCTGGACCGCGATTGCCTGTCTTCCACGATCGCTCCTGACCCGGCCGAGTGGGGCGAACGGGTCGTCGGGGACCCGAGAGGATACGCCGTCCCCGTGCACGCCACTCCCGGTCGGGTGATCGGCGGGGCCGTCAGCCCTCCGCGATGAGGACCTCGGCCATCTGCACCGCGTTCAACGCCGCGCCCTTGCGGAGGTTGTCGCCGGTCACCCAGAGATCCAGCGTGTTGGGCTGACTCGGGTCCTCACGCAGCCGGCCGACGAGCACCGGGTCGATGCCGGCGCCCTCGAGCGCGGTCGGGGCACCGTCGCCACCGTCGACCAGGACGACACCCGGCGCGTCGGAGAGCAACTCCACCGCGCGCGCCCGCGTCATCTCGTCGCGGAACTCGACGTTCGCAGTCATGGCGTGGCCCACGTACACCGGTACCCGCACGCAGGTGGCGGTGATGCGCATCGATTCATCATGGAGGATCTTGCGGCTCTCGTACACGAGCTTCCATTCCTCACTCGTGTACCCCGCCTCCTTCACGGATCCGGCCAACGGGATCACGTTGCCGGCGATGGGCTTCGACCACACCTCGCCGGGCGCGATCAGCCCGTCGACGGTCGCGGCGCGGCGGAGCGAGTCGGCGTCACCGGCGAACTTGTTCCACTGCGTCTCCAACTCCGCGATCCCGGACGCACCCGCGCCGGACACCGACTGGTAGGTGGAGACGATCATGCGCTCGATCCCGGCCGCCTTCTGCAGCGGGGAGAGCGCGGTGACCAACACCATCGTGGTGCAGTTGGGACACGATGCGATGCCCTTGGGCAAGTCGCGAAGATCCTCGGGGTTCACCTCGGCGACCACGAGCGGCACCTCGGCATCCATCCGGAAGGCGGCCGAGTTGTCGACGACGCGCGCACCCGCGGCCGCGGCCTGGGGCGCCCACTCGAGCGCCAGCGGATCGTCGACGTCGACGATCACCAGGTCGAGGCCGTCGAAGCAGCCGTCGCGCAGGACCTCGCACGCGACCTGGCCCCCGGCGAAGTCGAGCATGCGGCCCTCGGACCGGGACGACGCGTACGCGCGCAGACGACCGACGGGAAAGTCCCGTTGTTCGAGGATCCGCAGCATCTCCTGACCCACGAGCCCGGTGGCCCCGATGACCCCGACATCAACCGTCACGCACTCATCCCTTTCACGCCTCCGAGATTCGGATCACCCGCGCCACGCGGGTCGGGCGCCACGATCGCAGAGACGGTATCGACCCGATCGGCCGCGGACCCGAGCATTTTCGCCCCGCCTACGCGTCCTGGAGATCGAAGGCCCGGTGGAGCGACTGCACTGCGGTCTCGACATCGCCGGCGGGCACCACACACGAGATCCGGATCGACGACGTACTGATCATGAGGATGTTGACGCCCTCCGCCGCGAGCACCTCGAACATCTTGGCGGCCACCCCGGGGTTGGTCCGCATGCCCGCGCCGACGAGGCTCACGCGGGCGACGTTCGCGTCGTGGGTGATGCCACTGGCCTCGATGTCTCCCGAGATCGCCTCCATCACCGTGAGGGCCGGCGCGAGATCGTCCTTCGGGAGGGTGAACGAGATGTCGGTGTGGCCGGCGGTCGAAACGTTCTGCACGATCATGTCGACGTTGACCGCGGCGGCCGCAAGGGCCCGGAACAACGCGGCGGCGACCCCCGGCCGGTCGGCGACCTGCGAGATCGTGATCTTGACCTCGGAGGTGTCGTGGGTGACCCCAGAGATGATCGCTTGTTCCATACCGGACTCCTCTTCGACCACCCATGTACCGGGTTCCCATGTGAACGACGAACGCACGTGCACCGGCACGCCGTGGTTGCGCGCGAACTCGACCGACCGTAGGGCCAGCACCTTGCCGCCGGTGGCCGCCATCTCGAGCATCTCCTCGAACGACACCCGCGCCAACTTGCGGGCCTCGGGCACGATCCGCGGATCGGCGGTGAAGACCCCCGACACGTCGGTGTAGATCTCGCAGACCTCGGCGCCGAGCGCGGCGGCGAGGGCGACCGCAGTGGTGTCGGATCCCCCCCGCCCGAGGGTGGTGATGTCTTTGTCGGTGGAGATGCCCTGGAATCCCGCGACGACGGCCACCGATCCCTGCGCGAGCGCCTCGCGGATCCGGTCACCCTTGATCTCGAGGATCTTGGCCTTGCCGTGGACCGTGTCGGTGACGATCCCGGCCTGGGACCCCGTGAAGCTGACCGCGTGCTCGCCCAGGTCGATGATCGCCATGCACAACAAGGCCATGGAGATCCGTTCGCCGGCCGTGAGCAGCATGTCCATCTCACGCCCGGCGGGATGGTGCGAGACCGCCTGCGCCAGCCGCACCAGCTCGTCGGTGGTCTTGCCCATGGCCGAGACCACGACCACCACCTGGTTCCCGGCCCGCTGGGTCCGCACGACGTGGTCGGCGACGGCGCTGATGCGATCCGGGTCGGCGACGGACGACCCACCGAATTTCTGCACGATCAAGGGCACGGCGGCGAGGGTACCCGTCGTCTTCCGGGATACCTGGAACAAAACCGGGGAATCGGAACGCGCAGCCGGTCCACCACCCCGCGTTCGGACGGGCGTCGGATTTCTGCCACAATGCCCACTTCACCTGGGGGGTTCACTGTGCGTCATTTCCGTTTTCTCGCGATCGCCGTCGTCGTCGCACTCGCCGTTCCTGCGCTCGGCGCCACGGCCGGAGCGGCTCCGAACCGCAAAGCGGTCGTCGCCGCGGCAACGCCGTCCAACCTGGTGGTCCGCGGCAGCGTCCACCAACTCGCGGTCCTGCACGCGCCGCCGGGGGCCTCGATCTCGCTCGTCCGCAAGGGTTCGGTCGTCCAGACCGGAACGATCGACAGCCTCGGTGGGTTCAACTTCCACAATCTGAAGGCGGGCCCGGGCTTCACAGTCGAGATCCACGACGGCGCCACCACCATCACCGGCGGCCCGGTCACCGTCCTCGACGAGATCACCACCCCCGACCAGTCGCTCTACTCCTCCCAGCACCTCGAAGTCACCAACCTCGGCAACAACTCGGGCTACGGCTACCTCACCACCCGGGACGGCACCCAGCTCTCCGTGCAGGTCGTCCTGCCCGGACCGCCGGAGAACGGCCCGTACCCGACCGTGTTCGAGTACTCGGGGTACGACCCGTCGAGCCCGTCGACCGGCCAGCCCCAGTACAAGCTGCTCATGCCGCCGAGCGGGTACGCGTGGGTCGGCGTCAACATCCGGGGGACCGGCTGCTCCGGCGGCGCGTTCAACTACTTCGAGAACCTGCAGGCGCTCGACGGTTACGACGTCGTGGAGACCATCGCCGCGCAGCCGTGGTCGAACGGCCACGTCGGCATGGTCGGTATCTCTTACGCGGGCATCAGCCAACTCTTCGTCGCCCGCACCAACCCGCCTCACCTGGACGCGATCACGCCGGTCTCGGTCATCGACGACACGTGGCGCGGCACGCTCTTCCCCGGTGGGATCTTCAACAACGGGTTCGCGCTTGGCTGGGCGAAGGAGCGTCTCGAGCAGAACAAGTGGCCGAACCCGAACGCGCCGGGCTGGGTCAAGGACCGCATCGCGAACGGCGACACCACCTGCGCGGACAACATGCTGCTCCGCGGACAGAACATCGACCCGATCGACCAGATCACCAAGCATCCCAACCCGTCGTCCCAACTCGATCCCGAGTTCACCTACGACTTCCCAGGCGGCAGCGACTCCCTCGCACCGGCCGAGTTCGTCAAGAACATCAAGACCCACGTCCTGATCGCCGGTGCGTGGCAGGACGAGCAGACCGGTGGCCACTGGGCGAACATGCTCACCCACTTCTCCCCCGGCACGTTCGTGCGCGTGGTGGGTCAGAACGGTGTGCACACCGAAGCCCTCGACCCGACCGTCCTGCTCGCGACCAGTGAGTTCCTCGACCTCTACGTGGGTCACAAGGTGCCCGCGGTGTCCACGTTCATCCGCGCGTTCGCACCCGCCCTGTGGAGCACGATCACCGGCATCACCGGCCTGTCGATCCCGCCCGACCGCTTCCCGACCTGGCTCACCTACGTCCAGGCCCGTGCGTTGTACGAGTACGCGGAACCACGCGTCCAGATCCTGTGGGAGACCGGCAACGCCCCGGGCACCGCGCCCGGTGCGCTGATGCCAGGAGGCCAGACGCGCTACGCCGCCTGGCCGATCCCCGGCACCGCGGCCCACACCTGGTACTTCCGGAGCGGCGGCAACCTGGCGGAGCAGCCCGGCGTCGGCAGCGTCAAGCCCGACACCTACCGGCCCGACCCCGACGCACGCCCAGGCGGCGACTTCCCCGGCGGCAACATCTGGGCCGCGACCCCCACCTACGACTGGCAGCCGGTCCACGACGGTTCGTCGCTCGCGTACGTGACCCCGCCACTTGGTCAGACCGTTTCGATGGCCGGCACCGGCAACGTGGACCTCTGGATCTCCTCGTCGGCGACCGACTCGGACGTGCAGGTGACGCTGTCCGAGGTCCTGCCCAACGGCCAGGAGCGCTACGTGCAGAACGGCTGGCTCAAGCTGAGCCACCGCAAGCTCGACCACGACCGGTCCACCGCACTCAACCCGTTCCACAGCGACGAGTTGGGCGATATGCGTCCGCTCAAACCCAATCACTTCACGGAGGCGCAGATCGCGATCTTCCCGTTCGCGCACCAGTTCCGCGCCGGTAGTCGCATCCGCATCTCGATCGAGGCACCGGGCGGCGACCGTCCGGAGTGGAAGTTCGACACGCCGGCCACCAACGGCCAGGTCGTCAACCGCATCCGCCTCGACGACCGGCACCCGTCGCACGTCGTGCTGCCGATCGTGCCGAACGGGCCGGACCTCGGACCGACCGCAGCACCGTGCCCGTCGCTGCGGGCCCAGCCGTGCCGCACCTACGTGGCACCGGTCCCGACCTCGTGAACCGAAGCTCCTAGACTCCGCCGCCGTGTCCAAGGCCACCAAGCGAGAACGTCAGAAGGAAAACCGCGAGCGCGCCCGCATCGAGCGGGAACGGCTGGTGAAGCGGGACCGCCAGATGAAGACCCTCCGGGGTTTCCTGATCCTGGTGGTGATCTTCGTCGTGGGGCTCATCTCCATCAACGCCCTCACGAGCGACAACAGCAGCACCAAGAAGGCCGCACCGTTCGACAAGAACAAGTTCTACACGGCCACGGTCCAGACGAGTGAAGGAAACATCGTCCTTTCGCTCGACGCCAAGAACGCGCCGATCGCGACGAAGCATTTCGTCGAGCTGGTCGACAAGAAGTACTACGACGGCCTCTGTATCGATCGACTCGCGAAAGACTTCGTGATCCAGGGTGGCTCACCGAAATGTGACCAGCAGGGCGGTGCGGGCAAGAGCGTGAGCGGCGAAGTCCCCAAGGACAACTACCCGATCGGTTCCCTGGCGGCCGCCAAGGGGTCGAGTGACCCGGCCGGCACCTTCGACGCGCAGTTCTTCATCGTCACCGGGTCGCAGGGCCAGACCCTCCCCAACGACTACGCCCGTTTCGGTACCGTCATCCGCGGGCTCGACGTCGCGCAGAAGATCGAGGGGTTGCCCATCACGCCCGGGGCAAGCCCGACCGACGGCAAGCCGGTCAGCAAGATCACGATCAAGAGCATCCGCATCGCGGTCAGCTCCACGGCACCGGCCGCCGCGACGAGCAGCACCACTGCGGCGCCGGCGACGAGTTCCACGACCGCCGCCACGACCTCGACCAGCAAGCCGTAGATCGCAGCCCGCAACCGGGCCGGCGTTACGGGAGTTTCAGACCCGTCGAACCGGCCTGGTGCGCTACCGGCTCGCCGGAGCCGTAGACGGTGACGTTGCCGGCACCGGCCACCGACCACACCGCGCCCGGTTCCCGCACCAGCGCGGTCTCGGTGTCGATACCGACGAGGGTCGCGTCCTTCGGCCGTAACTCGATCGAGCGGGCCAGCATGTGCTCGGCCGCGGTGCCGTGGTACGGGAACACCGCGAGCCCCTCCACGAACCCGAGACCGACGGTGTACGCACCGCCGCGCGGGTCCACCATCGGGTCGCAGAGCACGGTCGCACCGGCCCCCGAGGCCGCGATCACCGCGCCGTTCCGGTAGGCGCCGAGCATCGCCTCGTAGATCGCGGACCCCTTGAGCACCGACCGGAGGTGCATGGGCGAGCCGTCGGCGAGGTACACGAACTTGGCCCGGCTGACCGCGGCCACGAGTTCGGGATCCTCGGCGTCGCGCCGATTGAGGACCGGGAGCGTGGTGGCGGTCGCGCCGAAGTTGGCGCAATGGGCACTGGCGACCGCCGCCACCCGGTCCGGGTGCTCGTAGGAGGCCGCCGTCGGCAGCACCACGATCTCGCTTCCGCCACTGATCTCGATGAGCTTGCGGTCCAGGGTCTGGTGGTGCTCACCCCACTCCCCACCGCCGATGAGCGCAAGGGTTCCGTTGGCAGACGTTCGGCTCGGCATCGCGGCGACACTAACGCTGGCCTCCCTTGGCGAAACGGACCTACTCGTCAGTAACCTTCCCGCTTTCTCAACGGGGAGCACACACGTGATCAAGCGCGTCGGAATCGTCGGTTCAGGGATCATGGGCAGCGGCATCGCCGAGGTCGCCGGGAAGGCCGGGTGCGAGGTCATCCTGCGCAGCCGGACCCAGACCACCGCCGACGCCATGGTGGCCGGCCTCGAGAAGTCGCTCGCCAAGCAGGTGGAGCGGGGCAAGCTCGATGACGGTGAGCGCACCGCGGTGCTCGGTCGGGTCAGCGCGGTCACCGACCTCGGCGGCCTGGTCGACTGCGACCTGGTGATCGAGTCGATCCTCGAGGACCTGCCCACGAAGAAGCACCTGTTCAGCGAGCTGGACCGCATCGTCAAGGACGGCGCCATCCTCGCGACGAACACCTCCACGCTGCCGGTCATCGAGATGGCGATGGAGACGGGCCGGCCCGAGCTGGTCTGCGGCATCCACTTCTTCAACCCGGCACCGATGATGCCGCTCGTCGAGTTGGTCCGCGCCATCACCACGAGCGACGAGACGCTCGCGACGGCCCGCGCGTTCGCCGAGGCGTGCGGCAAGAACCCGGTCGAGGTCCGGGATCAGGCCGGCTTCATCGTCAACGCGTTGCTGTTCCCGTACCTCAACAACGCGGTGAAGCTGCTCGATGCCGGAGTCGCCACCCGCGAGGACATCGACGCCGCGATGCAGGGCGGTTGCAACTTCCCGATGGGTCCGCTCGCGCTGCTCGACCTCGTCGGCCTCGACACGAGTCTCTCGATCCTCGAGGCGCTCTACGCGGAGTTCAAGGACCCGAACTACGCACCCGCGCCACTCCTGCGCCGCATGGTCAGCGCCGAACGCTTCGGCCGCAAGTCCAAGCTCGGCTTCTACGACTACGCCAAGAAGTAAGGAGCCCACATGCGTTCGTTCTCCAAGTCCCTGACACGACTCGGATCACACCCGAGCGGAGCCTGCGGAGCGGACGGGCAGGAGTGATGGAGGCCAGAGATCGGCCGTGGATGATCCGGACGTATTCGGGGCACTCGTCGGCGCGGGCGTCCAACGAGTTGTACCGGTCGAATCTGGCGAAGGGACAGACCGGCCTGTCGGTCGCCTTCGACCTGCCCACCCAGACCGGTTACGACCCGGATCACATCCTCGCCCACGGTGAGGTCGGCAAGGTCGGCGTCCCGGTACCGCACCTCGGTGAGATGCGGACGCTGTTCGACGGCATCCCGCTCGGCGAGATGAACACGTCGATGACCATCAACGCCACCGCGATGTGGCTCATCGCGATGTACGTCGCGCTGGCCGACGAGCAGGGCGTCGACCGCGCGCAGCTCTCCGGGACCAGTCAGAACGACATCGTGAAGGAGTACCTCTCGCGCGGCACGTTCATCTTCGGTCCGGGCCCGAGCCGGCGCCTGACCGTCGACCTCATCACGTACACGGTGCGCGAGATCCCCAAGTGGAACCCGATCAACGTGTGCCCGTACCACCTGCAGGAAGCCGGTGCGACCCCGGTACAGGAGTTGGCGTACGGACTCGCCACCGCGATCGGTGTGCTCGACGCAGTGCGCGAGTCGGGTCAGGTGAGCGAGGCGGAGTTCCCCGAGGTGGTCGGACGGATCTCGTTCTTCATCGACGTGACCACGCGGTTCGTCGAGGAGATGTGCAAGATGCGGGCGTTCACCCAGATGTGGGACCGCATCTGCCTCGAGCGGTACGGCGTCACCGACGAGAAGCTGCGGCGGTTCCGCTACGGCGTGCAGGTGAACTCGCTCGGTCTCACCGAGGCCCAACCCGAGAACAACGTGCAGCGCATCGTGTTGGAGATGCTCGGGGTCACGCTGTCACGCGACGCACGGGCCCGCGCCATCCAACTCCCGTGCTGGAACGAGGCGCTCGGACTCCCCCGCCCGTGGGACCAGCAGTGGTCGTTGCGGATGCAGCAGGTACTGGCGTACGAGTCCGATCTGCTCGAGTACGAGGACCTCTTCGAGGGTTCGCTCGTCGTGGAACGCAAGGTCGCCGAACTCGTCGAGGCCGCCACCGCGGAACTCGACTGGGTGCTCGACGGCGGTGGCGCGTTCGCCATGATCGACGAGGTCAAGGCCCGGCTCGTGCAGTCGAACGCCGCGCGCGTCCGTGCCATCGAGGCCGGCACCCGCAAGGTCGTCGGCGTGAACTGCTTCACCGAGACCGAGCCGTCGCCGCTCACCGGTGAGGGCTCGAGTCACATCCTCGAACTCGACCCCGAGGCCGAACGGGAGCAGATCGCGTCGCTCGCGCAGTGGCGCGCATCGCGCGACGACACTGCGGTCACGGCCGCACTCGACCACGTCCGCGCGGTCGCGGCCACCGACGAGAACCTCATGGAGGCCACCATCGCGCTGGCGCGCGCCGGCGGCACGGTCGGCGAATGGGCCGGGGCCCTGCGCGAGGTGTTCGGTGAGTACCGCGCCCCGACCGGCGTGTCCGGGGTGGCGGCCTCGGTCGGCGAGGGAATGCTCGCGGTCCGCGCACGCGTCCAGGAGCTGGCGGCCGAACTCGGTGGCCCGCTGCGCATGCTCGTCGGCAAGCCCGGCCTCGACGGTCACTCCAACGGCGCGGAACAGATCGCGGTCGCCGCGCGTGACGCCGGCATGGAGGTCGTGTACCAGGGCATCCGCCTGACCCCGGAGCAGATCGCCGCCGCCGCGAGCGACGAAGACGTCGATGTCGTCGGCCTGTCGATCCTCTCGGGTTCCCACCTGCAGCTGGTGCCCGAGACCCTCCGGCTCCTACGGGCCGGCGGGGTGGACGCACCCGTCGTCGTCGGCGGGATCATCCCCGCGGCCGACGCCCGCGCCCTCGAGGCGGCCGGAATCGCCCGGATCTACACGCCCAAGGACTACGAGCTGGCCGGGATCATGGGCGATCTCGCGGAGTTGGCCGCTGATTATCGCCGGAATCGAACAAAAACCCTCCACTAACGGCCCCGGCGGGCCGATGGAAACGGCGTGAAAGATCGGTATCTCGTCGGCTCCCTCGCGTCCGGATTCGCGGCGCTCACCGTCGGCGTGCTCACGAGCGCCCTCCATGCCGAGCGTCTCGGCGTGGTCGCCGGCATCCTCGGTTTCGGTGCGGCGATCTGCGCGGCTGGGGTCTCGGGCCGGCATCACCACCTCGAGTCAGATCTGGCGGCCCGGGCCGAGGAATGTGAACACCTCCGCTCGGAGTTGGAGTCGCTCACCGCCCTCTTCCACGAGCCGACCGACACCGAATCCCATGCGCTCGTCTTCGCACCGCCGCTCGATCCCGAGTCGACGATCGACGCCGGATCGGGACTGCTCGACCAGCAGTTCTTCCGGGTCCTCGTCCAGCAACGGGTGGCGGCCGCCCGCCGGCACCTCCAGCCACTCGCCGTGGTGATCTTCGAGGTCGACGGACTCGACCACAACGATCTTCTGGCCTGCGACGACGCGCTCGGGGTCCTCGGATCCATCGTCGTCCGCACCTTGCGGGAGTCCGACGCTGCGTGCCGGGTCGGCGCCACGATGGCCGCGGCCATCCTCGAGGACACGGCCGAGGCCGGCGCGGTGTGGGCCACGGAACGGATCCGCGGCATCCTCCACCAGGCCGAGCCGCCGGTGCAGTTCACGATCTCGGCCGGCGTCGCGTGTTATCCCACCCACGCCCTCAGCGCGACCGAGTTGATCGACCGAGCCGGATGCGCGCTCGACACCGCCCGGGCCCACGGCCGGGACCGGCTCGAGATCGCGAGCGGCGACGAGGCAGCTCGGCCGCTCGAATGATCTGCGACTGGTGCAGAACGATCTGGGGATAACTCCGCAGCGACTGGGGACAACCCCGCTGACCGCGTCGACCGGCGATCCGGCCCAGAAAATGGCAGGTGACGGAGCGTGGTGACCGGTGCCGTCGAGCCCGTCGTCCACAGGGATCTCCCCAGCGATCGGGCCGATATCCCCACCGTTGTCCACAGGCGGTGCTGGTAACCCGGCTCCGACTGCCACACACTGCGCTCGAAGCCGTCCCGAGGAGACGTTGGGGCCCGCACCACTGCGGTTCTCTACGCCGACGCTCCTCGGGACGTCTCGCGCCCAGCGTCGGTCGGGTCGACGTCGGTCGGGTCGGCGCCGGTGGGGGCGGAGTCGCCGTCGATCGCCGCGAGCACCGCCTCGGAGTCGGCGCCGAGCGGACGGCCGGCGAACCGCACCTCCCCCGGCGTGCGCGAGAACCGTGCGATGAGCCCCGGCATGACCACGCCGTCCACCTCGATCAGCGACTCACGGGCCTGCACGTGCGGATCCGCGGCGACTTCGGCGATCGAATACACGGGTGCGATGGCCGCCTCCGCCCGTTCGAACTCCGCGATCACCTCGGTCGACGCACGCGCGCCCACCCATGCCCGCACGATCTCGTCGAGTTCGACGCGGTGCGCGACTCGGCCCTCGAACGAGGCGAACCGCGGATCGTGGTCGACGCCGAGGAGCGCCATGAGCCGCGCGGCCACCGACTCGGCCGACGCCGACACCGCGATCCACCGGCCGTCGGCGCACCGGTAGGTCCCACGCGGGACCGAGTACGGAATCCCGCTCCCGAGGCGCGGCTGCTCGTAGCCCAGATGCGCCGACGCACTGTGCAGCGGCCCCATGAGCGAGAGCATCGTGTCGAGGAGGTTGACGTCGACGACCTGACCCTCACCGGTCCGGTCGCGATGGCGTAACGCCGCGAGCACCGCGAACGCACCGACGATCGCGGTGACCTCGTCGGTGAGCGCGATGGGCGGCGGCAGCGGCGCGCCGTCGGGCTCGCCGTTGATGGAAGCGAACCCGCTCATGGCCTCGGCCATCGTCGCGAATCCGGGCCGGGCGGCGTAGGGACCGGTCTGGCCGAACCCGGTCACGCGCAGCACGACGAGTCCGGGATTGCGCGCCAGCAACCGGTCGGGGTCGAGGCCCAGCCGTTCGAGGGTCCCGGGCCGCAGGTTCTCGACCAGCACGTCGGCTCCGGCGATGAGGCGCTCCATCCGCTCCAGCCCGACCGGTGTCTTGAGGTCGATCACCACGGTCCGCTTGCCGCGCGCCACGAGCTTCCACATGTACGAGTCACCGTCGGCCGGATCGACCCAGCCCATCCGCCGGGTCCCGTCACCGCCCGGTGGTTCGACCTTGATCACATCGGCGCCGTAGTCGGCGAGGTAGCGCGCCGCGCCCGGCCCCGCGATCACGGTGGCCATGTCGACGACGCGAATGCCTTCGAGCATCTGCATGAGTCGCGGACCGTACCCGCTGGAACCGGCACGGAGTACCTGCTCCGAGCAATCGTCGACGCACCGAGACGCGTCTGCAGCTCCCGAGCGGAGCTCGCGGAGCGAGCCGCGAGGCCGCGAACCCCATGGAGGGCATGACCGTCCGGAGTATGAGCGGACGAGCAATAAGGTCACGGCATGAAGGTGGTGCGCTCAGGTGCGGTCCTCGAATCTCCGGCGCGGGTCGAACCGGGCGTGCGTCCGCCATTGCGGGTCGCGGCCGTGCAGCACCGTTGGCACCCGGACCCGACCGAGCACCGTGGCGCGCTCCGGGAGGGTGTGGCGCTCGCGGCAGCCGAAGGCGCGCGCATCGTGTGTCTCCAGGAGCTCACCCTTTCGCCGTACTTCGCGATCACCGCCGACGCGACCGGGGTGGTCCCCGAACCGTTGCCCGGTGGACCGACCCACGAGTTCGCCGCTGCGTTGAGCGCCGAGTTCGGTATCCCGATCCACGCCTCCCTGTACGAGGCGGCACCCGACGGCGGGCTCGGCTTCAACACCGCAATCGTCGTCGGGCCAACCGGTGACCTGGTGGCCCGCAGTCGGAAGCTGCACATCCCGATCACCGCCGGCTACTACGAGGACCGCTACTTCCGCGGCGGCGACACCGGGTACCCGGTGGTCGACCTCGCTGACGCCCGCTTCGGGTTCCCCACCTGTTGGGACCAGTGGTTCCCCGAGTTGGCGCGCAGCTATTCGCTGGCCGGGGCCGAGGTCCTCGTGTACCCGACGGCCATCGGCTCGGAGCCGGACCATCCCGATTTCGACACCGAGCCGCTGTGGGAGCACGTGATCCGGGGGAACGGGATCAGCAACGGCCTGTTCATGGTGGCGGTCAATCGGATCGGGACCGAATCGGCGCCCGACGAGGCGACGACGATCACCTTCTACGGTTCGTCGTTCGTCTCCGACCCGTACGGCCGCGTCCTCGTCCAGGCTCCGCGCGACGAACCGGCGGTGATCGTCGCCGACCTCGACCTCGATCAGCGTCGCGATTGGCTCGACCTGTTCCCGTTCCTGACCACCCGTCGCCCCGACACCTACGGCCCCCTCATCGCCTGACGGCTCGTCCAGACAGGGCGTTCAGTACACGGAGGTGAAGCAGCGGTGGTCGAGGCGACCGCGCGAGTACTCGGGATAGATCCCGCCGTAGAGAGAGCGGGTGCGCTCCGACCAGTCGAGCGCCGCCGGGCTCGCGACCCGGTGCACCAGTTGGGTGTAACCGCCCTCGTACAGCTGGTACTCGGCCCACACGCCCATGTACTCCTTCACCGCACCGATCTCGACGAACGGCACGTCCCGCGATTCGGCGAAGCGCCGGATCCGGTTGCGATGGGTGTGACCGGCGAAGTAGCCGACGATGTTCGGACACCGACCGACGACGGCCGCGAAGGCCTCGCTGCTGTCGGGGTCCACGCCGAAGTAGTCGAGCGGTCGATCCGTCGCACGCAGGTCCCAGATCTGATGGTGTCCGAAGACGAACACCGGACCCGACGTCGCGTGCGCCGTCGTCTCGAGCCATCCGAGTTGGTCACGCGTGATCTGACCGCCGGCTTCGGTGGGGCGCACGGTGTCGAGCACGGCCAACGTCGCGCCGCCCACCTCCACCGCATACGGCGCGCCTTCCAGCGCGAGCGTCGGGTCGAGCATCGCGTCGTGGTTGCCGCGCACGTGACGGAGCGCGTCACCGAAGCGCCCGTAGGTGTCGAGAAACAGCCCGTACTCCTCCTCGCTGCCGACACAGGTGAGATCACCTTTGGCGATCAGGACCTCGGGTCCGAGCAGCTCGATCTCGGCGACCGCGGCCCGGTTCATCGTCAGGGGATACGGGTCCTCGCCGGGCCGAGCCCGCACCCACGGCCCGAGTTCGGCTTCGGGGATCGAGTGGATCATCCCGCAGACCGTCTCGCCGAAATGCACGTCGTTCACCGTGGCGAACGTGGCCAGCCGCGCCCCGGTCGGACGGTCCAGCGTGCGGATCGTCGGCGGCAGGTGTTCGGTGGGCGCAGCGTGCCCTTCGATCTCGAGGTCGAACTCGGTGGCGGGGTCGAGGCCGTCGAAGGTGACCAGGTGATAGGGACCGACGCTCGCGATCTCGCGGTCACCGAGCCGGGTGACCACCGTGCGCTCGGGCGCGGACGAGCAGAAGACGGTGACGGTGTCGGTCCCGACCGCGACGACCTCGGCGTTGTCGATCCCGCTCGGATCGATCGGGGGCGGATCGGGCGCGTCGTTCACGCGCGCGCTCGGCGTCCGATCCGGCCCGAGAGTCGCCATTCGCCGCGGCTCAAACCGGATCGTCGGGACGCCAACCGCGACGCGGTGACCCACCGCGACGGCCCGTCGCCCGGTGTGGAGTCGACGGCACCAGGCGGGGTGAGCAGGGTGAGCGCGGCGACGATGGCCGCGACCTCCTCGGCCGAGGCGTTCGCGTCGACGACGCGAAACCGCGGGCGGTCGTCCGCCATCAGAGCGGAACGTTCCCGTGCTTGCGCGCGGGCATCTGTTCCTTCTTGGTCCGCAACATCTCGAGCGCACCGGCGAGCACCCGCCGGGTGTCGCGCGGATCGATCACGTCGTCGACGTAGCCACGCTCGGCCGCGTTGTAGGGGTTGGCGAACCGCTCCCGGTACTCCTCGTCCCACTGCGCCTTCCGGGCCACCGGGTCCTCGGCGCTCGCGAGTTCACGGCGCAGGAGGATGTTGGCGGCGCCGTTGGCGTCCATCACTGCAATCTCGGCGGAGGGCCACGCGTACGCGAGGTCGGCACCGATCGACTTCGAGTTCATGACCACGAACGCGCCGCCGTAGCCCTTGCGGGTGATGATCTGCACCCGCGGGACCGTGGCCTCGCAGTAGGCGTAGAGCAACTTCGCCCCGTGGCGGATGATGCCGTCGTACTCCTGGTTGGTGCCAGGGAGGAAGCCGGGCACGTCGACGAAGGTGACGAGCGGGATGTTGAACGCGTCGCACGTGCGGACGAACCGCGCCGCCTTCTCCGAGGCCTCGATGTCGAGACAGCCGGCGAGCACCTGGGGCTGGTTGCCCACGATCCCGACCACGTGGCCGTCGACGCGCGCGAAGCCGCACACGATGTTCATGGCCCACAGCGCGTTGACCTCGAAGAAGTCGCCATCGTCCACGACCTCGGCGATGACCTTCTTCATGTCGTAGGGCTTGTTCGGCGCGTCAGGGATGAGATCCATGATCCCGTCGCACGCGCGGTCGGCCGCGTCTTCGGGCTCGAAGTAGGGCGCGTCCTCGAGGTTGTTGGCCGGAAGGAACGACAGGAGGTAGCGCACCTGCTCGAGACACGTGGCCTCGTCGTCGAACACGAAGTTCGCCACGCCGGACTTCTGCGCGTGCGTCATCGCACCGCCGAGTTCCTCCTGGGTCACGTCCTCGCCGGTGGCCGCCTTCACGACGTCCGGCCCGGTGATGAACATGTGCGATGTGCCCTTGACCATGAAGATGAAGTCGGTCATGGCCGGCGAGTACACCGCTCCACCGGCGCAGGGTCCGAGCACCACACTGATCTGCGGGATGACCCCGGACGCGCTCACGTTGCGCTGGAAGATCTTGCCGTAGCTCGCGAGCGAGACGACCCCTTCCTGGATGCGCGCGCCGGCACCGTCGTTGAGGCCGACGAACGGTGCGCCCGTACTCGCGGCGAGGTCCATCACCTTGTGGATCTTCTCGGCGAAGACCTCACCGAGCGCGCCACCGAACAGCGTGAAGTCCTGCGCGAAGAGGAAGATCTTGCGACCGTCGACCGTGCCCCACCCCGTCACCACACCGTCGGTGAGCGGCCGGTTGTTCTCGATCCCGAAGCCGTGGGCCCGGTGCCGGGCGAGCATGTCGAGTTCGTGGAAGGAGCCCGGGTCGAGGAGCAGGTCGATGCGCTCGCGGGCGGTGAGCTTGCCCCGCGAGTGCTGGCGCTCGATGGCCTCCGGCGTGGCGGCGTGGAGTGCCTCCTCGCGTCGGGAGTTCAGTTGGTCGATGCGCTCCTCGATCGGATGCGCCACCGGTACGGGGGTTTCCTGTGCGGCCATAAGCCGGACACGATACGCCGTCGCGCTCATCGCCCAACGGGCCGGACCGCGGCGAGCACCTCGGGCCAGTGCGCCAGGATCCCGAGGTGCCCGGCCTCGGGCCAGATCCGCAGCGTGGCGCCGGGGACGCGGTCGGCGTAGGTCCGGGCGTCCGCTTCGTTGTGGGCGTCGCGCCCGGCGTGGAACACCGCGGTCGGCACCCGGATCTCGTCGAGGGCGAAGGACCACGGCAGCCACATCGCGATCAGGTCGGAAGCGATGCCGTCGGGGCCGGGTCGCAGCGCCTCGGTCACCTGGGCTTCGAGCATGGGCCCGAGTTCGGCGTCGGCGCGGATCTCGGCGTCGGGTCCGCGGCCCCGGCCGAGGAAGGAGATCGGGTCCTCGAGGAACGGGACCATGTGCCGGCCGACGGAGCGGACCGATCGGTGGGGTTCCCGGCGGGCCATCTCGGCCGTGGGCCGGCGAAAGTCGCCCAACGCCTCCCATCCGCCCGGGACCTCGTCGAGCGGACCCGGCGCCGACACCAGCGCGAGCCCGGTCACGCGGTCCGGCGCCCGCCACGCCGTGGCGGCCGCGAACGGACCGCCGCCGGACCACGCGACGACGGCGAACCGGGCGACGCCCAGGAACTCCATGAGCGTGAGCGCGTCCTCGGCCACGCCCACGACGGTCGGGGCGGCCACGGGATCCGAACTCCCGTACCCCGGTCGGTCGAAGGTGATCAGGCGGACGCCCGCCGCCGCGGTCTCCGCCGCGCGCGGGCGGAAGCCACGCGCTCCCGGCGCACCGTGGAAGAGCAGCACCGGCGTGCCCTCGGGGTCACCGTCCAGGTAGGCGAGGTCGCGTCCGTCGGCCAGCCGCAAGGTCGGCACGGGTCGGAACCGCTACTCCTGGACGAGTTCGATGAGCGTGCCGAACGCGCCCTTGGGGTGCACGAACGCGACGGTGGTGCCGCGGGAGCCGGGGCGGGGGACCTCGTCGATCACGCGGTGGCCGGCCGCCTTGACCCGCGCCAACGCCTCGGCGCAATCGGTCACCCGGTACCCGACGTGGTGGATGCCCTCACCCTTGTTCGCGAGGTACTTCGCCACCGGCGACGCGTCACTGGTCGGGGTCAGCAACTGCACGTACGAATCGGCGACCTTGAGCAGGGCCTCCTCGACGCCGTCGGACTCGATCAGTTCGCGGTGCGCAACCGTGCAGTCGAACGTCTCCTGGTAGTACGCGATGGCCGCGTCCAGGTCGGCGACGGCAATGGCTACGTGGTCGATCTCGGTGAGCAGCATCGCCGGATCGTATTAGGCGACCGACCGCATCTCCACGACGAACCACAGGGGCTCGTCGGGTGCGATGTCGGGCGGGGAACCGGTCGCCCCGTATCCGAGCTCGCTCGGGATCCCGAGCAGGCGCGTACCCCCGACCTTCATCCCCACGAGACCCTGGCTCCAACCGGGGATCACCTGGCTGAGCGGAAAGGTGGCGGGCTGGCCGCGGGAATACGAGTTGTCGAAGATCTTGCCGGTCGAGCAGGACACCCCGATGTAATCGACGGTGACGGTGGAGGTGGCCGCCACCTCGGCGCCGGTCCCCGGGGTGATGTCCTCCACGACGAGCGACGTGGGCGGCGGGCCGACCTTCACCGGCACCGCCGGTGCGCCGGTCGGGAGCGGATCGGCAACGGCCACGCACGGCTTGCCCTTGGCCGAGCCCTGCGCGGCGGGCGCCGGCGGCCCGGTGGTGTCCTTCGTGGAGACGTCGCCCTTGGAACTGCTACTCCCGCAGGCGGCGAGGACGATCAGGAGCGCGCCCGTGACGAGGACGCGAGCGGAGGGCCGGAGCTTCGTGACCATGCCAGGGGACCGTAGTGGGACCTCCGGACCATTGTGGGGCACCGCCTCGGCACCTACCCTCTCTCGGCAACTGGGGGACCCGCATGCGCTTTCGCTTCATCCTGCTCTTCGCACTCGCCGCGCTCACGGCCGGCTGTACCTGGCCGATGGCCGGTCAAGGGTCGAGCCGACGCGCCTGGGCCGATCACGACACCACCATCACCCCCGCGAACGTCGCCACGCTGACGGCGGGCCCGGTCGGTCCGGTGGCCTCGGCGCCGGCGGAGGTCGTCGGTGACCAGGACGGGCTCTTCGCCCGCACCGGCTCCGCCGTGACCGCATTCGACGGCACCAGCGGCGGGTCGAAGTGGACCGCCGGCGGATACCCCGGAGTCGGGACGCTCGGCCTGTTCTCCGGTCGCGTCTTCGTCCCGGTCTCCGCCGCCCGGTGCTCCGTCGTGAAGCTGGACCGCAACACCGGTGCCGTCATCGACTCGACGGTGCTCGGCCCGGTTCCGGGTGTGAACGCGACGTCGAGCTGTACCACCGGCGACATCGTCATCGACGGCGACCGGATCATCGTGCCGTGGCGCCAACAGATCACGGCCGTCCAGAACTGCGGCACCAACACGACGGTGGCGAGCGGTCTCACCGCCTACGACCTCGGCTTCCAGAGGATCTGGTTCGACTCGTCCTCGGTGACGGCCTGCGGTGTCCCGCCCGTTCCTCCCCACAACCTTCCACGCGTCAGTCGCATCGGCGACCGGTTCGTCGCCGCCGCGACCGGCGACACCGCGAACGTGTACGACCCCGCCGCCTGCGACGACTTCACGGTGTGTCACCCGGTCGCGCACGCCATCGCGACCCAGGGCGTCTGGGTCGGCGGCGCGACCACGTGGACCTCACGGAACGGCACGCAGCTCTGGAGCATCGACGCGGCAACCGCGGCCCTCGTGTGGCGCTCACCGACCGACAGTGCCCGGACGGTCACGGCCGATCCGGCGTTCGACACCGACCACGCGTTCGCGCCCAGCGGCGCGAGCGGCTCCGCGACCCTCAGCGTGTACGACGCCGGCGGCTGCGGCCAGGCCACCTGTGGACCGAGCTGGACGGTCCCACTCCCCGCCGTGGCCTCGCTCCGACCGTCGATCGCGGGCGACGTCGTCATCGTTGCGACGTCGGACAAGCACGTCGTGCTCGCGAGCCGCACCGGCTGCTCGAACTCGTCGTGCTCGGCGCTGCGGACCCTGACACTCGCCGGCACGCCGACGGCCCCACCGTCGATCGTCGCCGGCCGCATCCTCGTCCCCACCACCACCGGCATCGAGAGCTTCGCACTGCCCGCGTGACCCGAGACGCCCGCCTCAGGCGTGGCGGCGGAACAGGGTGATCTCGGGGAGCAGGCGCTCACGCATCTCGGGGTTGGTCACGCCGAGACCTTCCTCCGGCGCGAGGCACAAGACACCGAGCTTGCCCTCGTGCATGTTGTGGTGCACCTGGTACGCGGCCTCGCCGGTCTGGTCGAGCGTGAACACCTTCGACAACGTCGGGTGCACCTTGCCTTCACAGATCGCGCGATTGGCCTCCCACGCTTCGCGGTAGTTCGCGAAGTGACAGCCCTTCAGCGTCTTGAGGTTCATCCAGAGGTAGCGGTTGTCGTACTCGATCATGAACCCGCTCGTGGCCGCGCAGGTGATGATCATGCCACCGCGCTTCGCGACGAAGACCGATGCGCCCATCGTCTGGCGACCAGGGTGCTCGAAGACGATGTCGACGTCACGGCCGCCGTTGAGCTCGCGGATCTTCTTCCCCAGCCGTCGCCACTCACCGGGATCCTGCTCGGTGTCGGTCTTCCAGAAGTTGTAGCCCTCGGCGCGCCGGTCGATGACGGCCTCGACCCCCATCTCGTTCAGCAGTGCGACGCGCTTCTCGCTCGACACGACGGCGATCGGCGTACCGCCGCCGTTGCGGACGTACTGGCACGCGTAGGCACCGATACCGCCCGTCGCACCCCACACCAGGACGCTCTGCCCCTGGGTCATGTGCGAACCGTTGGGGCTCACGATCATCCGGTAGCTCGTGGAGTTGCAGAGCGCGTTGACCGCGGCCTCTTCCCAGGTGAGGTGCGCGGGCTTCGGCATGAGCTGGTTGGCCTTGACCACGCTGAGGTCCGCGAGACCACCGAAGTTGGACTCGAACCCCCAGATGCGCTGGTTGGAGGCCATCATCGAGTCGTCGTGAGCCGACGGGTCCTGGTCATCGAGGTAGTTGCAGTGGACGGTGACCTCGTTTCCCGGCTTCCAGTTGCGCACCGCGGAACCGACACGCAGTACGACGCCGGACGCGTCCGAGCCGATCACGTGGAACGGCTGGTCGTGGCGCGCGCCCCACACGCTTTCCTTGCCGAGCCGCTTGAGGAACCCGAAGGTCGGCAGCGGTTCGAAGATCGAGGTCCACACCGTGTTGAAGTTGATCGAACTCGCCATGACCGCGATCACCACTTCATCGGGCGCGATCTCGGGGAACGGGAACTCCTCCACGTGCACCGACGTGCGCGGGTCCTTCTCCTCCGAGGGCATTCCGGCGAACATTTCCTGGTCCTCGGCCCGCACCAACGCGCCGCGGACGGCCTCGGGGAGTGGGAGCGCGGCCAGTGCGTCGCCGGGGGCACCTTCGAGCACGGCGGAACGGATGGCGTCGATCTCGGTCGTCATGGCCGACGAAGGTAGCGGACCGACCCGATCCCCCGTCCCCTCGTCGACTCGGGCACCCGTTGCCCACATCCCGACGCGGGCTTAGCCTTTCGGGATGCGTCGACTCGTCACCGTGGCTGCGGCCGGCGTACTCCTCGGAGCCTGCTCCTGGCCCATGGCGGGCCACGGACCTGACCGGCGGGCGTGGAGCCCGGCCGAGACGGTCATCACCCCGGCCAACGTCGCGACGGTGACCGCAGGCTGGTCGGCCACCCTGACGGCACCCGACACCGAACCGGTGAGCGACGCCAATACGGTCATCCAGGCCGGCCAGGGCACGATCCGCGCCCTGGACCGCGCGAGCGGCAGCCAGCGATGGAGTGTCTCTGGCGACGCCGCGATGCCGCCGGCGATCCGGAACGGGACACTGATCTCGGCACTCGGTAGCACCGTCTGCGTGCTCCAGACGCGGGCACTCGCCACCGGAGTACTCGGTCCCAGTGCCACGTTCGGCGGCTTCACGGTGCCACCGGGAAGCATCTCGATGTGCAGCCCCGGAGGCGCCATCGTCACGATCGGCGACACAATCCTGTTCACGCACACGACGGCCGCACTCGGAACCGGGGTCCACTGTGGCGGGACCGGATGGGAGTTCGCCACCGATGTCGTCGCCGTCAACGGCAATCTCATACCGGAATGGAGTCACGAGGAGACGCAGGGTGCTTGCGGCCTGCCCGACTTCTCCACACTGATCGGCTACTCGGAGACGGCCACCGACGGCACCCGCGCGTTCGTGGTCCGCGGCAGCACCCTCTCGGCTTTCGCACTCAGCTGCGCCTCACCCTGCGCACCGAGTTGGAGCGTCGACGTCGGCCAGCCGATCGTCGGCGCACCGATCGTGCTCGCGAACGGCGACGTGGCCGTCGGCGACAAGGCGGGAACGCTGAGCGCCCGGCACGCCGCGACCGGTGCAGCCGACTGGTCGTCGACCTCGGAACCGGGCGCCGCCAACACCAGTACGAGCCCGGCCGCCACCGACGCGTCGGTGTTCATGACCGGACCCGACGGCACCGTGCGCAGTTATGCAGCCGCCGGCTGCGGATCCCCGACCTGCTCCCCGACCTGGACGGCCCCGATCGGTGCCACGCCCGCGCAGCGCGCATCCATCGGCGGCGGCGTCCTGTACGTACCGGCTTCCGGGAACGGCCTCGTGACCTTCGACGCCAGGGGCTGCGGCGCAGCGACCTGCTCGGCGTTGAAGACCATCGTCGCCGCCCACCCGATCACCGGCCCGCCCGCGATCGTCGGTGGCCGCGTCATCGTCCCGACCCGGTCCGACATCGAGACCTTCGCCCTGCCGACGACCTGACCACGTCCACCGCCCGACCGGACGCCACTGGACCATATGGACCCGTTCGGGACTACGATTCCGCTTCCTTACTCACCGGTAACCCACCGGTGTCCAGTCTCTCGACGGGAGTCGCCATGCCCGGTTCCGTGATCGTCTCCACCGCTCGCACGCCGATCGGAAAACTGTCCGGCGCGCTGGCTGCCTTCAGCGCCATGGATCTCGGTGGCATCGCCATCAAGGGCGCGCTCGAGCGGGCCGGCGTCGGCCCCGAGCAGGTGGACTACGTGATCATGGGCCACGTGCTCCAGGCCGGTCAGGGCCAGATCACAGCACGACAGGCTGCCGGCGCCGCCGGGATCCCGATGAGCGTTCCGGCGATCACCATCAACAAGGTGTGCCTCTCGGGCATCAACGCCCTGTACCTCGCCGACCAGATGATCAGTGCCGGCGACGCCGAGGTCGTCGTCGCGGGCGGCATGGAGTCGATGACCAACGCCCCGTACCTGCTGCCCAAGGCGCGGGCGGGGTACCGGATGGGGAACGGCGAGGTCATCGACTCGCTCATCCACGACGGTCTGTGGTGCGCGTTCGACATGGAGCACATGGGTACCGGCACGCAGCGCTACGCCAACGAGCACGAGGTCGACCGCAACGCGCAGGACGAGTTGGCCGCCAAGAGCCACGAACGCGCCGCCGCCGCGATGAAGGCCGGTCGCCTCGCCGACGAGATCGTCGCGGTCCCCGTCCCGCAGCGGAAGGGCGACCCGGTCATGGTCCTCGAGGACGAGGGTGTGCGCCCCGAGACGACGACCGAGTCACTCGGCAAGCTGCGCCCCGCGTTCTCCAAGGAGGGCACGATCACCGCGGGCAACGCATCGCAGATCTCCGACGGAGCCGCGGCACTCATCGTGATGAGTCGCGAGAAGGCCGAGGAGCTGGGCGCCACCCCGATCGCCGAACTCGCCGGGTTCGGCATGGTCGCCGGTCCCGACCCGTCACTGCTCCACCAGCCGTCACGTGCCATCAAGCGTGCGCTCGACCAGGCGAACCTGCCGGTCTCCGCGGTCGACCTGTTCGAGCTGAACGAGGCATTCGCCGCGGTCGGTGTCGCCTCCATGCGCGACCTCGGCATCACCGACGACATCGTGAACGTCAACGGTGGCGCGATCGCGTTGGGTCACCCGGTGGGCATGTCGGGCGCCCGCATCGTGGGTTCGATCATCCACGAACTCCGTCGGCGTGGCGGTGGCCTCGGCGCCGCTGCCCTCTGCGGTGGTGGCGGCCAGGGCGACGCCGCGCTCATCCGCACGCTGTAAGGGCGGCGGAGCCCCGGCCGAGTTTGGTGCCAGGGCGACGCGGGGCGATCACGGGAGAACTGCGGTGCACGAGGTATCCGCGCCGAAGCCGGTGCTGCTCGTTACCGTTTGCCCAGTTCACCGCCCCTGATCGGAGCACACGCCCATGTCACAGTTTCCGCCCGGATCTCCTCCGCCACCTCCGCCGCCCCCACCACCCGGTGGCGGCATGCCGGTGAGCGGCGGCAATCAGCCTGCCGAAGCCACCGCCGCGATCAAGTACGGCTGGGAGAAGTTCAAAGAGAACTGGGGCGAGATCACCGTCGCCCTGGTCATCGGCTTCGTCGCCATCATCGTCCTGGCCGGGATCGGGTTCTTGATCCAGCGAAGCCTGACGAGCGTCGATTCGTGCACGATCAAGATCAACAACGGAGTGATCTCGAGCAGTGGCGGGTGCGGTAACAGTCCGGGGTTCTTCACCCAGATCTTCGCCGCCGGGATCTTCCAGATCCTCTACTACCTCGGGACGATGGTGTTGCAGCTCTTCGTGATTCGAGCGACGTTGATGATCATCAAGGGTGAGAAGCTCGAAGCGTCGCGGGTCATGTCACTCGAGAACTTCGGTCCGTACGTGCTCACCGCGCTGCTCGTCGCAGTGATGACCTTCGTCGGGTTGATCTTGTGCATCCTCCCGGGGATCGCGGTCATGTTCTTCACGATGTTCTGGGGGTACTTCGTCGTCGACAAGAACATGGGTCCCGTCGACGCCATCAAGGCCAGCTTCGATCTCGTGAAGGACAATGCCGGCGCCGTCATCGTCTTCCTCATCCTCGGATGGGTCGTGACCTTCGTCGGCGCGATCGCATGCCTCGTGGGTCTGATCGTTGCGATTCCGGTCGTCATCATCGCCACTGGGTACATGTACAAGCGTCTCCAGGGTGAGCCCGTCGCGGCGTAGCCCCAACCGCACGACACCAGAACGCGAACGACCCCGGTCCCTTGGGACCGGGGTCGTTTTCGTTGCGGGCTCGAATGCGCCTAGGCCGTGCCCAACCAGTGGAACGGTTCCATCGGGAGGTTCCGCACGATCCCGAAGACCGCGACCACGACGATCGCGCCGATCAACACCCGCGGCGACACCGTGGGTATCCGGAACCTGGGGCCACCGAAGCACTGACGGAACAGGCCGAACAGGATCCACGCGAGCACGGGGAGGACGACCACGATCAGGACGTTGAGATCGAGCGCGGCCATGAGATGCCCGCTCAGCAACTGGTGCGCCGCGCGGGTCATCCCACAACCCGGGCAGTCGAGCCCGGTCCAGGACTTGAACGGGCACAGCGTCGGGCCACCGGCCGGGTTCACGAGCGCGAGCGCCGCGCCGCCGCCGACCACGGCCGCGCCGGCCCACAACGAACTCGCCGCCGGGCGGGTGGAGACCGGTAGAACCGCGATCCTCATGGCCGCGAGTTCAGCACGTCACCGGTGCTCAGACCGGCAGGGCGCCCTTGGACACCCAGAAGTCGTTGATCGCGTGCTGCACCTTCACCTGCCAGACGATGAATCCGGCGAGCGGCAGCAGGACCCAGAGCCCGGTGATCGCCGAGACCGGACTCGTGCGTCCGTCGTTGGCGTACAGCTTTTCGATCTCGTTCGGCAGCAAGAACACGTTGACGATGCCGCAGAAGAACCCGATGAGCAGTCCCACCAATCCGCCGATGCCCTGGCCGGAGTACTTCTGGTTCTCGTCGAAGACCCAGTAGGTCCAGAGCAGGTGCCAGATCCCGCAGGTGACGAACGTCAGCAAGATCGTGACCAAGGCACTCCGAGGCTGGCCGACGGTGCCCAGCCGGGCAGGCGCGGTCGGCAGGCCCGGAATGGCTGGCGGAGGGGGAGGCGGCGGTGGCGGTGTGGGCGGTTGCGCATCAGTCATGCCCCAATCTTCATCCGCCCGGGCGGCGCGTGCGCGGATGTCCGGACGAAGCCCGCAACTCGGGCCCCGTGACCGACGCTGTGCATGACAAGTCTTTGACCGATCGGCCGTGACCCCCGTAGCGTTCGCCGTCCAGCACGCCGCACGCTTGAGGAGCAGTCATGGCCGATTGGGGTTTCGAAACGCGTCAGGTGCACGCCGGGGCCGAGCCCGACCCCACCACCGGTGCCCGCGCGGTCCCGATCTACCAGACCACGTCGTACGTCTTCCGCGACACCGAGCACGCCGCCAACCTCTTCGGGCTGGCGGAACTCGGCAACATCTACACGCGGATCATGAACCCCACCCAGGCGGTGTTCGAAGAGCGGATCGCGGCCCTCGAAGGTGGCATCGGCGCCCTCGCGACCAGCAGCGGCCAGGCGGCCCAGACGATCGCGTTGTTGAACCTCGCCGAGAACGGCGGCCACATCGTCGCCAGCTCGTCGCTCTACGGCGGGACGTACAACCAGTTGCACTACACGTTCCCGAAGATGGGTATCGAGGTGTCCTTCGTCGCGGATCCCGACGACCTCGACGCGTGGAAGGCGGCGATCCGGCCCAACACGAAGGCGTTCTACGGCGAGACCATCGGGAACCCCAAGGGCGACATCCTCGACATCGAGAACATCGCGGAGATCGCCCACGCCGCGGGCATCCCGCTCGTGATCGACAACACGCTTGCATCGCCGTATCTCTGCCAGCCGCTCGCCCACGGTGCCGACATCGTCACGCACTCGGCCACCAAGTTCATCGGCGGCCACGGCACGTCGATCGGCGGCATCATCGTCGACGGCGGGACCTTCGATTACGAGGGCAGCGGTCGGTTCCCCAACTTCACCGAACCCGAGCCGAGCTACCACGGACTCGCGTTCTCCCAGCTCCCCGAGGCCTTGTGGCCGGCGCGCTACATCCTCAAGGCCCGGCTCACCTACCTGCGCGACATCGGCGCGGCCATCTCACCGTTCAACGCGTTCCTCATGATTCCGGGACTCGAGACGCTCAGCCTGCGAATGGAGCGCCATTCGCGGAACGCGCTCGCGGTCGCGCAGTGGCTCGAAGCTCGCGACGAGGTGGAGTGGATCGCGTACCCGGGCCTCGAGTCGAGCAAGTGGCACGGCCGGGCGAAGGAGTACCTGCCCAACGGGTACGGCGCGATCATCGCGTTCGGCATCAAGGGCGGCCTCGTTGCCGGCAAGGCGTTCATCAACAGCCTCGAGCTGATCAGCCACCTGGCCAACGTGGGTGACGTCCGCACCCTCGCGATCCACCCGGCGAGCACCACCCACCAGCAGCTGACGCCGGACGAGCAGGACAGCGCCGGGGTCACTCCTGAACTGGTGCGGCTCTCGATCGGTATCGAGTCGATCGACGACATCACCGCCGACCTCGAAGCCGGATTCCGCGCCGCCAAAGGCGCGTGATCGCCCCGATACCGACCACCAGCGCCTGGCGGCCTGGTGATCCACCCGGTCGGCGCCGATTCGTAACGCTGTTCGACGCGCGCCCGCACGTGCTCGAAGCGGGGGGCCGCCTCGCGGACATCACGGTGGCCTACGAGACCTGGGGCGAGCTCGACGTCACCGGCAGCAACGCGCTGCTCGTCCTCCACGCGTTGACCGGCGACAGCCACGCGACCGGACCGTCGGGCCCGGGCCACGCGCAACCGGGCTGGTGGTCCGCCGTCGTCGGTCCCGGCCTCGCGATCGACACCGACCGGTACTTCGTGGTGTGCCCGAACGTGCTCGGCGGGTGTCAGGGCACCACCGGCCCCGCGTCGACGAACCCGGCGACCGGACGCCCCTACGGATCCACGTTCCCGGTGGTCACCATCCGCGACCAGGTGGTGATCGAGGCGGCACTCGCCAACCAGCTCGGGATCCGCCGGTGGGCCGCGGTCGTCGGTGGATCGATGGGTGGCCAGCGGGCGCTCGAGTGGGCGGTGTCCTTTCCGGAGCGGGTGCCGACCGCGGTGATCATCGCGTGTGGTGCGCAGGCGACCGCCGAGGAGATCGGGCTCTCCGCACTGCAGATCCGCGCGATCCGCGCCGATCCCGCCTTTGCCGGCGGCGACTACTACGACGCGCCCCAGGGCGAGGGTCCGTGGCGGGGAATGGCGCTCGCGCGGGGAATCGGTCAGGTGTCCTACCGCTCCGAGATCGAACTCGACCAGCGGTTCGGTCGGGGCCGCCAGGGGGACGAGGATCCCCTCACCGGTGGTCGCTACGCGATCGAGTCCTATCTCGATTACCACGGTGAACGACTCGCCCACCGTTTCGACGCCAACACCTACATCGCGCTCTCGCGTGCGATGAACCACCACGACGTCGGCCGAGGGCGGGGTGGGATCCCCGCCGCGTTGCGCCGGATCACGGCACGGGTCGCCGTGGCGGGCATCTCGTCGGACCGCCTCTACCCGCTCCGACTCCAGCGCGAACTCGCCGCGCTCATCCCCGGTGCCGGCGCGCTCACCGTCATCGATTCCCTCGACGGCCACGACGGCTTCCTCACCGAGCACGAACAGGTCGGCGCGATCATCCGCGCCACCCTCGACTGACCTCAGGCGTCGATGGGGCGGCGGCCTTCGAAGGCGCGACCGAGGGTGACCTCGTCGGCGTACTCGAGGTCGCCGCCGACGGGCAGTCCGCTCGCCAACCGGGTCACGCGCAGTTCGCTCTCACCGAGCGCGCGGGCCAGGTACATCGCGGTGACCTCGCCGTCGGTGTTCGGATTAGTGGCGAGGATCACCTCGGTCACCCCGTCCTCCTTGACCCGGGCGAGCAGTTCCTTGATCCGCAGCTGGTCGGGACCGATTCCCTCGATCGGCGAGATCGTCCCCTGGAGCACGTGGTACGAACCGCGGAACTCCTGCGTGCGCTCCACCGCCACGATGTCGCGTGGTTCCTCGACCACACAGATCACGGTCCGGTCTCGCCGTTCGTCGAGACAGAACTGGCACAGTTCACCTTCGGCGATGTTGAAGCACCGGCGACACCAGCTGATCTTCTCCTTCACCTCGATGATCGAACCGGCGAGGCGACGGGCGTCCTCGGGCGCGACGCGCAGGAGATAGAAGGCGATGCGTTGCGCCGACTTCGGACCGACGCCGGGGAGGCGACCGAGTTCGTCGATGAGTCGCTGGACGGGCCCCGCGTAGACCGCGGTCACCTCGGAGACCGGACCGGCATCAGCCGAGACCGAACGCGCTGAGGTCGATACCGCCGGTGACGCCGCCCATGCGCTCCGACTGCAACGCCTGCGCGGCGCGGTTCGCGTCGGCCACCGCGGCGACGACCAGGTCCTGGAGCATCTCGATGTCGTCGGGGTCGACGACATCGGGCGAGAGTTCGATCGAGATCAGGTCCCCGGTCCCGGTCACCGTCGCCTTGACCATGCCCCCACCGGCAGTGCCGTCGACCGTGGTCTCGGCGAGTTGGGCCTGCGCCGCGAACATGTCCTCCTGCATCTGCTGCACTTGCTTCATCATGTTGTTCATCGGGGGCTTGGATTTGGCCACGGGACTCCCTAAGACTTCGTCTGCTCTTCCACGACGGTCGCGCCGAGCGCGTCCTCGAGGCGACTGATCGAATCTACTGCCGGGCCCTCGGTGATCGGCGCGTCCACGAGTTCGGTGGTGTCGACGATCTCCACCACGTCGATCTCGGGTTCCGGCTCCGGCACGGCCTGGTTGGCGGCGAGGCGGTGCGGCGGCCCTTCGCCCTCGCCCCACTCGTGCGGGGAGAAGGAGAACCGGGGCACCGAGCCGAGTTCCCGGATGAAGGCCTCGCGGATTGCGTCGGCGTCCTTCTGGAACTTCGGGCGCACCGCGTCGATGTGGTTTCGGGCCACGCCGAAGACGATCACGTTGCCGTCGACCCGCAACGGTTGAGCCTCCATCACGGCCGCCTGGAGCGATCGCGGGAGGCTCGCGAGGACCTGGGCCCACGCGAGCACGGCATCGTCGAGGCCGAACGACGCGTCCGGCGTGGGAACCGCGGGCGGTGCCGAGTCGGGTTCGGGCGCGGCGGGCGATGGGTCGGCCGGCGCCTGCGCCGCCGCCGCCTTGCGCAACGCGCCGAGCGCCTTGGGCCGGGTGTTCCCGGCCTTCGCCTCGGCCGGTGCCTCGGTGGCCGGCACCTCCGTGGTCGGTGCCTCGGTGGGTCGTGCCGCGGGCGGAGCAGGTTCCACGGGCGTGCGGTCGGCCGCCGGAGCCCGCGCACTGCGCCGCGGCGCGTCCGCCACCGGCGCGCGTTCCGGGGCAGGCCCCGGAGGAGCCGCGCTCACACCACCGTCGGCGAGGCGCGCTTCCAACCGGTCGACGCGATCCGCGAGCGACGCCAACGCGACGTTGGTCTCGCGGCGGGCGAGACGCACGAGCGCGATCTCCAGGACGAGCCGCGGATCGGCGGCATCGACCCCGCGCATGTCGACGACGGCCTGGCCGAGCGTCTCGAGCGCGCGCACGAGCGCCGCGTTCCCCATCGTCTCGCCGAGCGTGACGAGACGCGCCTGCACCTCTTCGGGTTCGTCGATCTCGATCCGACCCTTGCTCGCAACCGTGACGAACGCGTCGCGCAGGGAACTCAGCAACCCCTCGGCGATGCGCCGCGGGTCGTGGGCGGCGTCGAGCAGCGCCCGCACACCGATCAGCACCCCGGCAACGTCTTCCGCCGCGACCGCGTCGAGGATGGTCATGCGCATCTCGAGTGGGGCACCGCCGAGGGCAGCCTCCACCGAGGCCACCGTCACCGGGCCGCCGCCGGCGAGCACGAGATCGAGCAGCGATTCGGAATCACGCGCGGAACCCGCCGCGGCGCGGGCCACCAACGGCAGGGCTTCGGCTTCGAACTCCACGCCCTCGTCGGTGAGGACCGACGCGAGCAGGCCGCTGATCTCCTCCACCGTCAGGTACGTGAACTCGAAGTGCTGGGTGCGCGACCGGATGGTGGGCAGCACCTTCTCGGGTTCGGTCGTCGCGAGGATGAACACGACGTGCGCCGGCGGTTCCTCGATCGACTTGAGGAGCGTGTTCGACGCGTCCTTGGTGAGCATGTGTACCTCGTCGAGGAGGTACACCTTGCGCTTCGAGGTGGCACCGAGGCCGAGGTTGATGCGCGACACCAGGTTGCGGGCATCGTCGACACCACGGTTCGAGGCCGCGTCCATCTCGATGAGATCCCCGAAGGTCCCGGCGGCGATCGCGACACAGTTCTCGCACTGGCCACACGGTTCACCGTCGGCGCCGAGCTCGAGGCAGTTCAGCGCCTTGGCGAGGATCCGCGCGGTGGTGGTCTTGCCGTTCCCACGCGGACCGGAGAACAGGTACGCGTGGCCGACGCGGTCGTCGCGCACGGCGTTGCGCAACGCGACCGTGATGTGCTCCTGGCCGACCAACTCACCGAACCGTTGCGGTCGGTACTTGCGGTAGAGGGCTTGGAACGACATCGCCCGACCCTATCGAGCGAGTACGCCCGAGGTGTCGGTCGGCGTCGGCAGCGCCACGACCGGCGAGGTCACCACCGCGTCGGTCCGCAGATCCGAGTACACCGCCGTCATCCCGGGGCCGAGATGCCCGGCGTACCAACCGGAGTACCCGTCGGTCGGTGCGTCGTCGGGCAGGCGGACCGAGCCTCCGTACCGGGGATCGCCCCACTCCGGCTCCGGATCGGCGGTGGCCCACGCCTTGAAGCTCACCGTGCGTCCGACGGCACGGGCACACACCCGCCACGGCAACGGCCGCGGTCGCGGTGGGTCACCGGCGACGGAGAGCACCGGCCCGAGGTTGATGCTCGCCAGTTTGTCCATCCGGCCGGTCGTGCTGTCCCAGATGTGCACGTTGAAGACCCACGAGCCGTAGGGGAAGACGTTCTTGGTGACGGTGATCGCCTGGACCCCGCGGCCGGGCCGGTCCGAGATCCGCAGCGCGGCACCCTGCTGGAGCCCATCGCTCGACTCGGCGGTCCACGTGGCACAGGTGGTGGAGTCCCGTTGCACCGTGGCATCGGCCGCCCAGAACACGGTGCGCAGGTTGGCGGTCCGGTTCTCCGAGTTGGTCGACACCGTCACGGTGTCCCGGACCGCGTCGAACGCGTAACCATCGGTGCCGTCGGGCGTGAGCACCGCCGCGTGCTCGATCGACGGGGCCGGGGGCCCGGCACCACCAATGCTCGGGAACGAGAGCACGCTCACGACGGCGAGTGCGAGCAGCGCCAGCGCGGTCGACCGGATCGGGGCGTGGACTCGGGTGACCTGGGCGAGTCCGCGTGGAGGTTGTCCACCCCCGGAAACGTGCGCCCGCGCCGTAGAAACGGCTCTCTCCGCCACGGCTGGGACCTTACCGTCGGCGCGCGGCGGGTGAGGACGATTCCGCCCGATTTTCAGGCCAGATCCTTCGAGATTGCAGTGCGGACCGTGCACCCGCCGTCGACAAGACGCAATGAGGCGCGGGTCCCGTCGCCGGCTCAGACCAGGCAACCCTGCGGCACACGAGAGGGCCCGCTGAGAGCTGCTTCCTTCCGGACCTGACTCGGTTCACGAGATCTCGTTGCGCAGGACCCGGCCCTCGACGCTGCGTGCGAGTCGCCTTCCCCATTCCGGCTCGAGCCTTGGGCGGGGATTCAGCCCCCCATACGTGGATTTGGGGTACAGGGCACCACGGACTCCCCACCTAGCACGGTCCGCGGGGGCAGGGTAGCAGCCGCCCTCGCGGCCGATTCACGCGATCACGCGCGGGGTCGACAGATCAGGGCTGGCCGACGACCGGGCAGTACCATCGGCGCCTTCGACGCCCCGTACGCGGGGCGCCCGGAGGGGTGCGAGAGCGGCCGAATCGGCACGCTTGGAAAGCGTGTGTGGGGAAACTCACCGAGGGTTCGAATCCCTCTCCCTCCGCTCATCCGTTGTGATGTCGACCACAGCGGCATCTGCCCTGATGGGGATGCATGCTCCATGACCGGGGGACCGTCCGGTCGCTCAGCACGGGACGTGTGCGAGAACCAACGTCGTGTTTCGGTCCGCGGTATCCCCGACCGGCACTTTGGGGTCAGGTTCCGGTGGTGCCCCATACCCTCGTCGGCCGTCGATAGCTGGCGGCGGACGCTGCGAGGAACGGCACCTCGGTGCGGGAGGTCCAGGTGTTCTCCCGGAGCCCCGAATGGACCTGCTCCGGCTCCAGGGCTGAGGTGGCTGGGATACCGTGCACCTACTGACCCTGCGAGCGACTGGACACCGTCATGGCGAAGCTGTTTCTCCACCATCCCGTGGCCGACTTCGACAAGTGGCGGCCGGTCTTCGACGGCGACACTCCCCGCCGGGAGTCAGCGGGCCTCACCGATGTCCGAGTCCTCCGCGATGCAGATGATCCGAACTCCGTGTGGCTGGTCGCCGACGGCGACCCAGCCAAGATGGAGGAGATGCTCGCCGATCCCACGCTGGGCAAGGCGATGCAGGAGGCCGGTGTCACGGCACCGCCGCAACTGTTCGTGTCCAGCTGATCAGCGGCCCGCCACGCGGCAAGGCTGGCGGCAGGTCAACTGACCAGGCTCACGCGCCGGTCTCGGCGATCGCGCCGATCCGCTCGAGGGTGACCTCCATCCCCTTTCGCGCATCGCGGCGAGACCGCTCGACCATGCCGGGGACCCGCCGGAGGGCGCGCACCCACATCGGCATGGAGACAACCTCGTAGGACTCGGTCACCCTGGTCCCTGCGTCGGAAGGCTCGAACCGGTATCGCCAGCGGGTCGACGGTGCGCCCCGGAACAGCGTCTCGAACGCCAGCTCGCGACCGGTTTCGCAAGCGGTGATGACGCACTCGCGCGACCAGCGAGCGCCCGCCTGTCGGTTGTGCCCGACGAACCGGGCGCCGACCTCGGGTCCCGACGCGTCACCGATCCACTGGCATCGGGTGATCACCGGGCTCCACTCAGCCATACGCGTCGCGTCGGCAACCAATGACCACACCTTCTCCGGCGTCGCCGCGATCTGTCTCGTCACCTCGTCGCGTACCATGTCGGCAAGCATCGCACGTTGGGTCGGCCCCTGCGGAGCCAGGTCTCACGGTCTGCACACCCGGCGCTCCGAGGTCAACGAGACGGTCGCGCGATGGCCGGATCTGGACGAGTCGCGCACTCCACCTATCGTCTGGAGCTGACGTCAGCCGGGGTGCCCTCAACCGCCGGATAGGGGCCGCTCTCGCCACTGTCCGCCGGCCCTCAGCTCCGCGAGAAGCGGCACGAGCACGGGCTCGGAGTTCGAAAGAGATCCCACAAGGCCCGCCACAAACCTGCGCAACATCCGCAGTGCGGTGAGCACCCGCGCACCCCGGTTCTCTCGTCCCCCGCTCCGGGTCTGCTCTGGGTGCCGCGTCACCCTCAGGGTCCCGTACCCCACGCCGGGAGCCGCGCGCTTGCGAGCCTCGCCACACCAACGCAGACTCGTACCATGCAGCCGCTCGCCATCCATCACGTGTCGATCAACGTCACCGACGTCGACACCGCGCTCGCGTTCTACACCGAGGTGCTCGGTGGCTCACCGCGTACCGATCGTCCCGACTTCGGGTTCGGCGGCGCGTGGATCGATTTCGGTGGACAGCAGCTGCACCTCATCGAGGCGCCGACGCCGGCCAACCTCGGCCAGCACTTCGCGGTCCAGGTGGCCGACATGGACGCGACGATCACGGAACTGCGCGACCGGGGCCTGGAGGTCAGCGACGCCATTCCGGTCGGCGCCAACCTCCAGGCCTTTCTCTCCGACCCGGCCGGGAACGGGATCGAGCTCCACGAAGTGGGCGGCGCGACCCCGTCCTGACCGATCGGTTGCGGATTACCGGTTGGCCGCCTCGAGCTCGGTCTTGAGCGTCGAGAGGATCCAGTTCCAACCGCCACCACCGTGGAGCAGAGGATCGGAACCCTCGAGCATCGCGGCCGTGACCGGCGCGTCACTCACATCGTGGGTCACGGTGAGCCGGCAGTAATCGTTGTTCTCGTCGACGATCTCCCATGTGACCCGGCGGAACCCTTCGGCCTCGACTTCGGGGTTGAACAGGAATCGCCAGGTCTGCACGAGGCGGTGGGGCGGGTCGAACTCGACCACTTCGCCGTCGACCCCGATCTCGGGCGCACCCGCGGCCACCACCTCGGGCGCCATGACGGCGCGGAAAGCACCGCCCGGACGCAGGTCGTACTCGTTGTGGCCCGGGTACCCGTAACGCTCGGACCATTCCTTCGACGTGATGGCTTCCCAGATCGCGTCGGCCGTGGCCTTGATGTACACGCGGTATTTCTGGACGACGGTCTCGGTCGTGGTGGGACTCATGCGGTTTCCTCCAGGGTGTGTTTGAGGTCGGCGAGTGCCGACACCTGACGTTCGGTGTACTTGTCGATCCAGCGGTCGTGGACGAGCCGGATCGGGACCGGGTTGAGGAAGTGCAACTTCTCCCGCCCCGATCGTTGGGTGAGCACCAGGCCTGCGTCCTCGAGCACCCGCAGGTGCTTCATGACGCCGAACCGGGTCATCTCGAGGCCGGACTCGAGTTCGGTGAGCGTCCGGCCGTCCCGCTCGAAGAGCAGGTCCAGCAGGAAGCGACGGGTCGGATCTGCGAGCGCCTTGAACACGGGGTCGTCGCTTCCTCGACCTTCGCGTTCAGTGCGTGGTTCGGGCTTCGTGCTCACCGGGAAATAATACGTGACCTTTTGGTCACCTGTCAAGCGCGGATGCTTCCGACTCGCGATCCGGTGCCGGGTAGGTTCGCCCGGTGGAGCCCGACACCATCGACGCGCTCATGGGGATCGCGCTGGACGAGGCGAGCGCGGCGCTCGCCCACGGCGACGTCCCGATCGGCGCGGTGGTCGCTCGCCTCACCGACGGTGAGGTCCTCGCCCGGCGCCACAACGAGCGGGAACTGACCGGCGACCCCACCGCCCACGCCGAGGTCCTCGCCCTCCGCGGTGCCGCGGCCGCGATCGGCAACTGGCGCCTCACCGACTGTGCCCTGATCGTGACGCTCGAACCGTGCGCGATGTGCGCCGGCGCGCTGCTCAACGCCCGCATCGGGATGGTGGTCTTCGGCGCCGCCGACCCCAAGGCCGGTGCGCTCGGCAGCCGGTACCACCTGCTCGCCGACCCGCGCCTCAACCACGAGTGTCCGGTCCACGACGGGGTCCGCGCCGGCGAATCGGCCGACCTGCTCCGCACCTTCTTCGCGACCCGCAGGAGCTGAGAGCCCGGTCGTTACACTGACCGGCTCGTGCGCCGCACGGTCGTCACCAGGGATGCGCCCGCCGCGCCCCGGTCGACCCCGGTGCGCGTATCTGGAGGGGTGCGAGAGCGGCCGAATCGGATGGTCTCGAAAACCATTGTGGGGAAACTCACCGTGGGTTCAAATCCCACCCCCTCCGCCATACCGACCCGGACCGCGTGTCCGGGTCGGTGCGCGTCAGGGGGCGGGCGTGAGTCCGAGATTGTCGTAGATCAGGCCGGTCGCCCGTGAGCGGTTGAGGGTGATGAAGTGCAGCCCGGGCGCACCACCGGCGAGCAGCGTGCGCGACAGCTTCGTCGCTTCCTCGACCCCGACCGCGAAGACGGCTTCGGGATCGTCCTGCACCGCGTAGAGCTTGTCGGCGAGCCAGCTCGGGAACTCCGAACCCTGCAGCTCGGTCATCCGCTTGATACTGCTGATCGCGGTCGCCGGCATGATCCCGGGGATCACCGGCTTGTCGACACCGAGCGCGCGCAACGACTCGACGAGGTCGAAGTAGTGGTCGGCGTCGAAAAAGAACTGCGTGATCGCGAAGTCGGCCTCGGCCAGCTTCTCTGCGGTCCGCGCGCGGTCGGCGGCGAGCGAGGGTGACTTCGGATGCGGCTCGGGGAACGCGGCCACTCCGATCGCGAAGTCGCCGACCTCGCGAACCAGCCGCACGAGGTCGATCGCGTGGTCGAGTTCACCGGCGGGCAGATCGAGGTTCTTCGGCGGGTCACCACCGAGCGCCAGGATGTTCTCGATGCCCGCGTCCCGATAGCGCTTCGCGATGTCGACGAGTTCGGCGCGCGTATGGCACACGCAGGTGAGGTGCGCCATCGGCGTGACGTTCGTGTCGCGATGGAGTCCGACCACGATGTCGTGGGTCATCTCGCGTGTGCCACCACCGGCGCCGTAGGTGACCGATGCGAACGACGGCGCGAGCGGTTCGAGCTCGGCGAGGGTCCTGGTGAGCGCCTCCGCGGCTTCGGGCGTCTTCGGCGGGAAGAACTCGAAGCTGTACGTGGGCCCGGCCGCGAGGATGTCGGTGATCTTCATGGTCCGGGAGAGGGTACGCGAGACTTCGACGCTGTGATTCCGGAACCGCCTCCGACGGCTTCGGAACCACCGGATTCGGGGCCATCGGGTTCGGAACGGGCGAGGTTCGCGCGATTCCGTCGTCATCACCCCCGCCGCCGGGTGCTCCGGGGTCAGGGATACTTCAAACGGCTGGGCCCAGGGCTGGTCACGGGCGCGGCCGACGACGATCCCTCGGGGATCGGGACGTATTCGCAGGTCGGGGCGGCCTTCGGCGCCAGCCTGCTGTGGTCCATGCCGGTGGTCGGGGTGATGGCCGCCACCGTCCAGGAGACGGCCGCGCGGCTCGGCCTCGGCACGGGCGTCGGACTCGCGGCCCTGATCCGGAGGCACCTCAGCCGGCGGATCCTCATTGCGTGTGTGGTCCTGGTCGCGATTGCCAACACCTTCAACATCGCCGCCGACCTGGCGTCGATGGGTGCGGCGATGCACCTCGAGATCCCGATCCCCGCAACCCTGTTGACGGTCGCGATGGCCGGCCTGATGGTGGTGCTCGAACTCGCGGTCCCGTATCACCGGTACGCCAAGGTGCTCCGAGTACTCGCTCTCTCGCTCGCGTCGTACGTCATCGTGTTGTTCACGATCGATGTGGATTGGACGGCAGTTGGCCGGGGCCTCGTGCACCCGACCATCCCGGACGGCCGGGTGGGCATCGCCGCCCTGCTCGCGGTGTTCGGCACCACCGTCACGCCCTACCTGTTCTTCTGGCAGGCATCCGAGGAGAACGAGGAGACCACAGACGCGGCCGTGAACCCCGATGAACCGATCACCGACGACCACTTTCGGGCCATGCGCGTCGATGTCGTCGGGGGCATGACCTCAGCCGTGCTCGTTGCCAGTGCGATCCTGATCTCGACTGCGTTCACGCTGCACACGCATGGCCTCACCACGATCACGAGCGCGGACCAGGCCGCCCGAGCCCTCGAACCACTTGCCGGCTCGTTCGCGCAGCTCCTGTTCGCCATCGGGATCGTCGGCCTGGGACTGTTGGCGGTTCCGATCCTCGCCGGCTCCACGGCCTACGCGGTCGCGGAGGCGATCGGTCGGCCGGAAGGCCTTTCGCGCACTTTCCGTCAGGCCCGCGGTTTCTACCTGGTCATCGCCGGGTCGATGGTGGTGGGCGTCAGCCTCGATCTTCTGGGACTCGACCCGATTCGGAGCCTCTTCTACGCCGCGATCCTCAATGGCGTCACGGCTCCGCCGCTCATCTGGGTGATGCTCCGACTGGCGCGCGATCCGGCAGTCCTCGGTGAGCGCCGCAGCGGTCGCCTGTCGACCGCATTGATGATCGCCACGGTGATCGGCAGCGCGGCCCTCCCCATTGCGTACCTTTGCTGGCCATGAACTTCGAGATCAGCCAGGAGATCGCCGCCACGCCCGACGCGCTCGACGCCGCGCTCGTGGATCCGGTCTTCCTGGCCCGCATGGCCGAACTCCCGAAGCTCGGGTCCGCCGAGGTGCTCGACCAACGCCGCGAGGGCGACGTCGTCTACCAGGACGTCCGCTACCTGTTCCAGGCCGAGTTGTCGCGGGCGGTCACGCGCGTGGTGGATCCCGATCGCATGACGTGGATCGAACGGTCGGTCTGCGATCTCGGCACGCACGAGACCGAGTGCGAGATAAGACCCGACCACTACGCCGGGCTGCTGAGCGGGCGTTACCGGTCGGTGATCGTGGCCACGGGCGCGACGGCACAGCGCATGATCACCGGCGCGGTCAAGGTGAAGATGCCGCTCGTCGGCGGCAAGGTCGAGGGCGCGATCGTCGGCGGCATCCGCGAGAACGCCGCCGCGCAGGTCGGACTGCTCGACGCCTGGCTCACCCGCTGACGCGCGTCGTCATCGGGCGCCGTGGAACCGGCGGAGCCGCAACGAGTTGGAGACCACGAACACCGACGAGAACCCCATCGCCGCGGCCGCGATCACCGGGTTCAACAATCCGGCTGCGGCCAACGGGATCGCGGCGACGTTGTAGGCGAACGCCCAGAAGAGGTTGCCCTTGATCGTGCGCAACGTCGCGCGTGACAGCGCGATCGCATCCGACGCGCCACGGAGGTCACCCGACACCAGGGTCAGGTCGCTCGCTTCGATTGCGACGTCGGTGCCCGTGCCGATCGCGATTCCGAGGTCGGCCTGGGCAAGCGCGGGCGCGTCGTTGACACCGTCGCCGACGACGGCGACCTGGTGGCCCTCGGCCTGGAGTTCACGCACGAGCGCAACCTTGTCCTCGGGCAGCACGTCGGCGACGACCCGGTCGATCCCGACCTGCTCGGCGACGGTACGCGCGGTGGCCTCACGGTCCCCCGTGACCATCACGGTCTCCACGCCGAGATCGTGCAGCGCGGCGATCGCCGCCCGGGACGACGGCTTCGCAGTATCGGCCACGAAGAACGCGGCGCGCACGCGTCCGTCCCAACCTGCGAACACCGCGGATTCGCCGCGCGCCGCGGCGGCGTCGGCGGCGGCGCTGATCTCCGGCGCGGCGGCGCCGACGTAATCGAGGCGCCCGACCCGAATCGTCTGACCGTCGACCGTGGCCTCGATCCCGCGCCCGGCGGCGTTCGTGAACGCGGTCGGTGTACGCACCGGCGCGCCATCGGCTCGCAGGCCGACCACGATCGCGTGGGCGATCGGGTGTTCCGACGCGTCTTCCGCGGCGGCCACGAGCTCCGCGATCCGGGCCGCGTCCTCCCCCGGCTGGGTCTCGACGCCGACGAGGGTCATCCGACCGGTGGTCACGGTCCCGGTCTTGTCCAGCACCGCGATGTCCACGCGCCGGGTGGCCTCGAGCACCTCACCGCCCCGGATCACGATCCCCAGCTGCGCACCCCGCCCGGTCCCCACCATGATCGCGGTGGGTGTGGCCAACCCGAGTGCGCAGGGGCAGGCGATGATCAACACCGCGACCGCGGCGGTGAAGGCGCGGTCGGCCCCATGGCCGGTGACGAGCCAGGCCACGAGCGTGCCGAGCGCGATCACCATCACCACCGGGACGAAGATCGCGGCGATGCGGTCGGCCAGTCGTTGGACCGGGGCCTTGGACCCCTGAGCATCGGCCACCAATCGCGCGATCTGCGCCAGCGCGGTCTCGCTCCCGACGCTCGTCGCCTCGATGACCAACCGGCCCGACGCGTTGACGGTCGCACCGAAGACACGGTCGCCCGTCGTCACCTCGACCGGGACCGACTCGCCCGTGAGCATCGAGACGTCGACAGCCGACGCGCCGTCGACGACGACGCCGTCGGTCGCGATCTTCTCTCCGGGCCGCACGACGAACCGCTGACCCACCTGGAGGTCGGCGGCGGGGATCTCCTCACCGCTCTCGAGCCGCGCCACCTTCGCGCCGAGTTCCAGGAGCGCACGCAACGCGCCGGACGACCGCCGCTTCGCGCGGGCCTCGAAGAACTTTCCGAGCAGGAGCAGTGCGGTGATGACCGCCGCGGTCTCGAAGTAGACGTGGGCACCGCTGGAACTCGAGCCGGTCATCGATTCCATGCCCGACGTCGACGCGTCGAGAAACACCAACGCGACCATCGACCACACCCACGCTGCACCGGTTCCCATCGTGACGAGGGTGTCCATGGTGACGGCGCCGTGGCGCAGGTTCATCAGCGTGGCGCGGTGATACGGCCAGCCCGACCAGAAGATCACCGGGGTGGCGAGTACCGCGGCGACCCACTGCCAACCATTGAAGGTGAACGCCGGGACCATCGAGATGAGCACCACCGGCAGGCCGAGCACCACCGCGACGATCAACCGGCGCCGGAGGTCGGCGGCGTCCTCCTCGTGCATGTGGTCGTGCGCGGCCGCGTGTCCCCCGTGACCGGCCGCCATCTCGGCGGGATCGGGAGGGAGGAGCGCGGAGTAGCCGATGCCCTCGACCGCGCCGGCCAGCGCCTCGGGCTCCACCCGCGCGTGGTCGTAGTGGACGGTGGCGACCTCGGTGGCGAAGTTCACCGTGCACGAATCGACCCCCGGCACCGCAGCGAGGGTCTTCTCGACCCGTGCCGCACAGGATGCACACGTCATGCCACCGATGCCGAGATCGAGCCGGTCTTCGTGCGGAGGAGCTGAGGGCTGGGCCATTGCGGTACCACCTCGGGGAGGATCAGGAGTTGATACTATACCCCCCTACCCTATCCAACACAAGGGAGACCAGCATGCGGGGCTACACCCTCCACAAAGACGACTACGCCCGCCGGCTGGCCCGGATCGAGGGCCAGGTGCGCGGCATCGCCCGCATGATCGACAACGACCAGTACTGCGTCGACGTGCTCACCCAGATCGCCGCGGTCAGCAAAGCCCTCGAGAACGTGGGCCTGGGACTGCTCGACGAGCACCTCCGGCACTGCGTGATGGAGGCGCACGACCGGGGTGAGGGTGACGCGAAGATCACCGAGGCGGTCCACGCCGTGGAGCGACTCCTTCGCTCCTGACCGCTCAGCGGAGCGGGTTCGGATCGTCCTCGGGCGGTGCCGGCCACGATCGCGGCGGAGGCGCGGGCCAGACCTCCGGCGGTGCCGCGGGTGGGACAGGACTCCACGGCGGGGTCGCAACGTACGGAGCCGGCGGCGGCGGCAACCACCCCGAAGCGGCCGGACCCGTACCGGCGGGACCCGCGCCCGACATGAGCGCCGCCAGGCCGGCCTCCTGCCGTTGCGTGATGCCCCGGACCACCAGGATCAGGAGCACGGCGGCGACGGCCAGCAACCCGGAACCGATCATGAGCAGCAGGCTCGTCGTCTCGAACGTCGACGCCTGGTAGAGGTGGCCGACCTTCATCGAGGTCACGAGGTAGGCCAGGAACCGGCCCGGGACGAACGCCAGCCACCACCACACGACGAGTGGGGACCCGGTCGGCCGCTCGCCCGACCGGAGCGGTGGACCCGATCCCTTCCAGATGTCGTACATCTGCATACCGGGGATCACCGCGAAAGCCAGCGGGATGAACCAGCCGCCGATGGCGAACCCGGTGGCGAACTTCGGTCGGACGCGCGCGAACAGCGCGAGGTTCGACGCGGCGCGCCACATCCAGATGATGAGCACCACGAGGATCGCGATCGAGACCGTCACGAGAAAACCGGAGACCGCACTCGTCGCGTCGTTCGCGTCGCGCACCGACTGGTCGACTGCAATCGCACCGAAGCTCGTGTGGTCGGCCGCGACCGAGCGTTGGTTGAGGACCACCGGGATGGTGACGAGCGCGAGCACGCCCGCGATCGAGAGCAACACGTAGAGCGCGACGGCCAGGCCCCGCAGCCGCCGGAACGGGGTGGGCGCCATCGCGACCGCGGGATACGCCCCTGGATACGCGCCGAAGGGCGGGGGCGGCGGCGGGGGTGGCGGTGGGGGCGGCGGCGCCGACCAGGCGGGCGGTTGATCGACCATCCCCGCACGCTACGACCCGGCCGAGCCGGGCCACGCGACCGTCGCACCCAACGGGCTCGAAGGGTGCTGCGACGGGAACGAGGTGCCCGGAGGCGCACGCCGATGACAGACTCCACCGATGCCGCCCGAGAAGCTCCAGTGGAAGCACCTCTACGACGAAGTCGTCACCTCCGGACTGTGTACCGGATGTGCAGGTTGCGTGATCGCCTGTCCGCACGATGTGCTCGGCTATCAGGACACCGAGGGCGTCTACAAACCGTTCCAGTTCGAGGAGTACGGCGGCCCGGCCGACTGCTCGCACGGCGACAAGGGGTGCACGTCCTGCACCCGCGCCTGCCCGCGGTTCCGCGCGTGGGAGCCCGAGATCGACGAGTTCCTGTTCGGTCGCACCCGGACCCCGGACGAGATCTCCGGGATCTACAAGGACATCGTGCTGGCCCGGGCCTCGGACGAGGTCATCCACGAGGTGGGCCAGGACGGCGGGTTGGTCGGCGCGATCCTCCTCTACTGCCTGGAGAAGGACATCATCGACGCCGCGCTCGTCAGCTACCTCGAAGGTGACGGCTCCACGTGGAAGGCCATCCCCGGCGTCGCCCGGACCCGGGAGGACATCATCGCCTCGGCCGGCAGCCGGTACACCTACAGCGCCAACACCATGGCGTACGCCGATGCCGTCGAAGGCGGCGCGGAACGCATCGCGCTGGTCGGCATGAGCTGTCAGAGTTCGGTGCCGCCGGTGATGAAGCAGCGCAAGGCGGGCAAGGTCGGCCGTCGGCTCTCGCTGAACATCGGGCTGCTCTGCTCGAAGACCTTCGACGACGCCATCTTCGAGGAGCTCTTCGAGGCCAAGTACGGCTTGAAGAAGGCCGACATGCGCAAGATGAACATCAAGGGCGTGTTCCAGATCTGGATGAACAACGGCGACTACCACGAGATCCCGTTGAAGGAATGCCACGCCTGGACCCGTGAGGGGTGCAAGGCCTGTCCCGACTTCGCGGCCGAGCACGCCGACATCTCCACCGGCGGGATCGGCAAGTTCAACGACTGGACGCTCACCATCGTCCGCACCGACATCGGCCGCGAGATCATGGACGGCATGCTGGCCGAGGGGTGGATCCACACGCGGCCCGGTGACGACGACCCGGATGCCATCGCGTTGATGCACAAACTCGCGGCGCGGTCACGCAAACGATGGCCCGAGTTCGCAATCGACGCCCCCCGCTTGTTGCCGTCCAAGTGAGCAACCAGGTGACCCACCGGTGACCCCGGCCACGAACCGGCTCGGCGGGTTCGCCCAACGCTCGCGTGACGTCATCGCCGCGTCGGCGTTCGTCGGCATCATCACCGGACTCATCGTGGCCGGCTGCGAGGTGGCCACGAACCATCTGCTCGACTGGACCCAGTCCCTCCCGCTCTGGCTCGTGGCGGGCGCGCCCCTCGTCGGTCTCACCCTCGCGGCACTCGCCCTCCGCTACCTCGCGTTCGGCAGCTCGCCGAGCCTCGCCGACGTATGGCTCAAGGCGTTCCACTCGGACGGGGACATGGACGTGCGGTCCGCACCGGGCGGGGTCCTGGCCTCGATCCTCACCATCGGCTTCGGGGGGGCCATGGGCCTCGAAGGCCTCTCGATCTTCACCGGCGGCGCGGTGGGGACCTTCGTCCAACAGCGCATGGGGTGGCTGTTCCGCCCGGTCGACCGCAAGGTCCTGATGACGGCCGGCGCCGCGGCCGGGATCGCGGCGATCTTCAAGGCCCCGGCCACCGGAGCACTCTTCGCGATCGAAGTCCCGTTCCAGGACGACTTCGCCCACCGCAAGTTGCTGCCGTGCCTGGTCGCAGCCGCGACCGGTTACCTCGGCTTCGCCATCGTGAACGGGACGGTCCCGCTCTTCGCGGCCAAGGAACGCGGCGGCTTCAGTGCGGTCCACCTCCTCGGGGCCTTGGTCCTCGGCGTCCTGGCCGGCGTCGGCGCGCGACTCTTCGCGGCGTTCATCCACCGCGCCAAGCACCTGTCGACCCAGGTTGCGCTCCCGTGGCGGGTGCTCGGTGCGGGTGTCTCACTCGGCGGCCTCTTCGCCCTCGGGCGGATCACCACCGGGAAGGACCTCATGCTCGGGCCCGGGTACGAGGCGATCCACTGGGCCCTCGAACCCGACCGCGCCGTCGGGTTACTGCTATTGATCATGGTGCTGCGGATCTTGGCCACCGGCGCCAGCGTGGCCGGTGGCGGGTCCGGAGGATTGTTCGTCCCGCTCGTCGTGGCCGGCGCGTTGCTCGGGCGAGCGGCCGGCGGCATCGTCAATCGGGCCGACGACACGCTCTTCACCATCCTCGGCGTCGCCGCATTCCTCGGCGCCGGCTATCGCGTGCCGCTCGCCGCGGTCATGTTCGTCGCCGAGACCACCGGTCGAGCCACGTTCGTGGTCCCCGCACTCATCGCGGCGGTGGCCGCCGACCTGGTGATGGGTGACGCCTGTGTGACCACGTATCAACTCAGCCGCGAGCGTTCGGCGCCCTGAACCCACGACGCGGGCTCGGTCGCCCGTAGAATCGCCCCCGGCGCGCCGGGAAGTCTGGTCGGCATCCCTGTTCCCTCGCGGAAGCGACCATGTCACCATCTCGCCTACGGCGCCACATATCGGAGTTCTTCCGCCGCGAGACCGCCGCCGGAATTGTCCTCGTCGTCGCCACGTTGGCCGCTCTCGTCTGGGCCAACTTCGCGCCGCAGAGCTACCACGACCTGTGGAACACCCACCTGTCACTGCCGGGACCACCCCATGCGCTGACCCTCACCAAGTGGATCAACGAGGGGCTCATGGCGGTGTTCTTCTTCGTGGTCGGACTCGAGATCAAGCGGGAGTTCGTCGACGGCGAACTCGGCACCCCGCGCGTCGCCGCGGTCCCTATCGCGGCGGCGTTCGGGGGCATGGTCCTTCCCGCCGTGATCTTCGCGATCGCCACGGCCGGGACCGGTTTTACCCACGGCTGGGGAATTCCGATGGCGACCGACATCGCGTTCGCGGTGATGGTGTTCCGCGTGGCGGGCCGCCACGCGCCGAGCGGCATGGGCCTCATGCTGCTCACCCTGGCCGTGGTCGACGACCTCGGCGCCATCATCGTGATCGCGGTGTTCTATTCGGCCGGGATCTCCATGGGTTGGCTGCTCGCAATGCTTCCCGTCGTCGCATTGCTCGTGGTGATGCGGCGCTGGTGTGAACATCCGGCGTGGTACATCGTGCTGTCGGTCCTGTTCTGGGTGGTCGTGATCCAGTCGGGTATCCACGCCACCATCGCAGGTGTCGTACTCGGGCTCGTGACGCCGGTGCGCACCCACAAGGGGCGACCGGTGCTCACCGACCTCGAGCACCGGGTGCAGCCGTGGAGCAACTTCCTCGTCCTGCCCCTCTTCGCGCTCGCCAACGCCGGCATCGTCATCGGGGTGTCGCAGATCCAGGACGCCGTGACCAGCCCCTTGGCGATCGGCATCGTGCTCGGGTTGGTGGTCGGGAAGGTCGCCGGGATCACCGCGGGATCGTGGGTCGCCATCCGTGCCGGCGGACAGGCGGCGCCCGGCGTCGGGAGCCGGGAGCTGGTGGCGATCGGATTGCTCGGCGGGATCGGATTCACCGTCTCACTGTTCGTCGCCGGGCTCAGCTTTTCCGGGACGGATCTCGACGTGGCCAAGCTCGCCATCCTGGCCGCCTCGCTCACCGCGGCCGTGGCCGCCTGGCTCCTGTTGCGAACGGTCCCGGCCGAAACCGAAGCCCAGACGTAACCTCCTCCCCCACCGGACAGTCGAAGCAGGCCACATGACCTCCACCGCAGCCCGTCGCCCCACGGATTCGACGCTGGCGCCCCGCATCGCTGCCGCCGCCGACCTGGGCGGCACCATCACCTTCGTCACCGGCGCGTCCGACGGTCCCGGGTACAGCTCCGAGGAGATCTCGTGGGCACAGTTGCACGACGAGGCGCGCTCCATGGCGGCCGCGCTGCAGACACGCGGCGTCGGCCCCGGCACCACGGTCGGCATTCTCGGACCCACATCACGGGAACTGATCACCGCCATCCAGGCCACGTGGCTCGCGGGTGCGACCGTTGCGATGCTGCCGCTGCCGATGCGGCTCGGGTCGATCGAGGAGTTCGTCGACGCCACCCGGCGTCGCATCGCGAACGCAGACGCCACCACCGTGCTCATCGACCCTCAACTGGCCGACTTCGTGCCCGCCGACATCGTGGCCACCACGTTCGCCGATCTGGCGACCAACGCGCCGGCCGACCGGTTCTCGATGCCGACGGTGGATCCCGACACGCTGGCGATCCTCCAGTTCACCAGCGGCAGCACCGCCGACCCGAAGGGGGTCATGCTCCCCCACCGCTGTGTGACCGCGAACATCGACTCGATCCGCACCGGCGCCGCGTTCGGCGCCGAGGGCGAACGCGTCGCGTCGTGGTTGCCGCTGTACCACGACATGGGCCTGATCGGGCTGCTCGGGGTTCCGATGACCACCGGGGTGGATCTCGTGATCGCCGGACCGCAGGACTTTCTCGCCGCGCCCGCTCGCTGGCTCGACTGGATGTCGACGTTCCGCGCGACCGTCACCGGTGGACCCAACTTCGCCTACGCACTCGCCGCCCGCGCGTTGCGGCGCGCGGGCGACCTCGACCTCTCCCGCTGGCGCCTCGCACTCAACGGCGCGGAACCGATCGATCCCGATTCGGTCGAGGCGTTCCTCGGTGCCGGCGCCGAGTTCGGCCTGCGGGCGGGCGCCGCGTTCTGCGTGTACGGAATGGCCGAGGCGACGCTCGCGATCAGCTTCCCGGAGCCCGGAAGCGGCATGACCACCGACACGGTCGACCGGCGCGTGCTCGAGACCGATGCCTACGCCGCGCCCGTCGACGGGGGCGAGGGCGCCCGCCGGCTTCCCCGCCTGGGACCGGTGCTCGACGGATTGGAACTGCGGGTGGTCGACGCCGAGTCCGGGGCGCGCCGGACCGAGCGCGAGGTCGGCGAGATCGAACTGCGGGGGAACTCCATCACCCCCGGGTACTTCCGCAACCCGGACGCCACCGCCGCCGCGTTCCGCGACGGGTGGCTGCGCACGGGCGACCTGGGGTACCTCGTCGACGGGGAGGTCGTCATCTGCGGCCGGCGCAAGGACGTGATCATCGTGGGTGGCCGCAACGTGTTCCCCGAGGACATCGAACGCGCGGTGGCCCAGGTCGACGGCGTGCGGGCCGGCAACGTGATCGCGTTCGGCACCACCGGTCGGCGCGGCCGCGAGGCGATCGTCGTGGTGGCGGAAACCCGGGCCGACGACACCGGCACCGATCCGGTGCGGATCGAGGTCGCGGCGCGCGTCACCGACGCCATCGGCATCCCCCCCACCGAGATCGTGCTGGTGGCCCCGGGCACGCTGCCCAAGACGTCGTCGGGCAAGTTGCAACGGTCGCTCTGCAAGGACCGCTACCTCTCGGACATCCTCGAACCCGTCTGAGCGAGTCCCGTCGGGCCGCCCGGGTCAGCCGCTCAGATCATCGGCCAGGGAACGGAGTGGTACCCCTCGTCGGGTTCGGGGAGTCGGCCGTCCATGAGCAGGCGGTCGATCCGGGTCAGGAGCGCTTCCACCTCCATCGGGTGCAACAGCGCCGCGAACTCGTCGAACAACGGGCCCTCGAGCCGGGCGCGCAGACTCGCGACGTCGACTGCGAGGGCATCGGGCACCGGTTCTCCGGCGAAGTCCCAGATCACCGTACGCAACTTCGGTCCCGCGTGGAACGTGAGGCCGTGGTCGATGCCGTAGATCTTCCCCGTCGGCCGTTCCCGCAGGCAGTGGCCGCCCTTGCGGTCGGCATTGTTGGCCAGCACGTCGAACACGGCGAACCGGCAGAACTCGTCGAGGTGGTCTTCGAGCAACGTGAAGTAGTGCTCGTCGGGATCGTGATCCACGAAGCGCTGCACCGAACCGATCCCGTAGGGACCGTCACGCAGGACCGTGAGCGGAACGACGTCCCATCCCAGTGATTCGCTCAACCGGAACGACGCGACCTCGCGGCGGCAGAGCGACCCGTCGGGGAAGTCCCACAGCGGCCGCTCGCCCCGCTCCGGCTTGTAGACCGCGAGCATCTCGACCTCGTCCCGTTCCACGGTGACGAGCAACGCGGCGTTCGACGACCACGCGACCCGCCCGACGACCTCGATCTCACCGTCGAGCAGCCGCGCCGCGGCGTCCGGGGTCAGTTCCACCGGGGGCAGACGTGACCGGCCGGGTCCATCGGGAACTCGCACAACGGGCACGGCGGTCGCCCCCCGGCTACCGCGTCCGTCCCCCGAGCCGCCATCGCGCGTATCTGGGCGCGGGTGGCGAAGATCCTCGCGATGTATCCGTCGTCGTCGTCCTCGGGGGGCGGCGCGTCCTCCTCGGCTTCGGCGTTCTCCCGCAGTTCGAGCAGGACGAGGCCGCGGTCGGGCTCGTACCCCAGGCCGATCATCCGGGCGCGGAACAGTGGGACAGCCGGTTCGTTCACCTGGGCCGCGCTGGGATGCAGGGCCGAACTCTCGCCGGGCGGTTCGGGGTGATCCTCGGCGATGCGGTCGAGGAACGCGACGGCCTCCTGCGCGAGCAGCGCGACCTGTTCCTTCTCCACGAGCACGGTGAGCCGGCTGCCGCGCTTGTCGGCCTGGATGTAGAAGACCCGCTGACCGGGCTCGCCGATCGCGCCCGCCCCGAGGGAATCGACACCGTCGAGCTCGATGATGCTCACGGCTTCGGCACCGCCGCGTCTGCGTCCACTTCCGCCGCATCCGACGACGGCGCCGGGATCAGCTCCGACAACGAGCCCGTGTCGTTGCACTTCACCAGCGTGGTGCCGTGCGGCCAGAGCGCGACGACCGTGACCGAGGCGGGAGAAACCGAGATGCGCTGGAACAGGTCGAGGTGCACGCCGGTGAAGTGGGCGATCGCCGCCTTGATCGGATCGGCGTGGGACACGACGACCACCATCTCGCCGGGGTGATCCGCCGCCACGCGTTCGAGCGCACTCACCATGCGCACCTGCATTTCCGCAATCGACTCGCCGGCCGGGAACCGGGCCCGCGACGGCGCGCGCTGCACGGTCTTCCAGAGATCCGTCTTCGCGAGGTCCTCGATCTTGCCGCCGGTCCACTCGCCGTAGTCGGCCTCGATCACGCCGTCGAGGACCTGGACGTCGGCGGTGTGGTGGCTCGCGATGTGCGCCGCGGTCTGTTGCGTGCGCTCGATGGGGCTGGCGTAGATGGCCGCGATCGGGAGATCAGCGAGCCGCTCGCCCGCGATCCGAGCCTGATCGTGTCCGAGTTCGGAGAGATCGATCCCCGGTGTGCGCCCGGAGAGCAGCGGGCCGGTCTGGGGCGTGACCGCGTGTCGAACCAAGACGAGAGTGGTCAGCTGGGTCACGGATCGGATGGTACCGGCGTCACGACCACACCGTCCGGCCGGCCGCGCCGGGTCGTACCGGCTCATTCACCAGCACATTCACCGGTACATTCACCGGCCATGAGCGACCAACCGATCGGACTTCACCGCGGCGGACCACCGGAGACGGTGCTGCCGCCCGATCCGCCCGACATTCTCGCCGCGCTCACGGCGGCGGTGGGCGACGCCGACGTCGACGCCCGCCGCGCCCAACTCCGCGCCATCGCCGCGGGGCGGCCGCGCTGCGTGAGTGTGTGGGCCGCGCTCGGCGATGTCGCGCGGGACGAGATCGAGGCCTACGCGTACTACCGGGTGGGCTACCACCGCGGGCTCGACCAGCTCCGCCAGGCGGGGTGGCGGGGGTCCGGGTACGTGCGCAGCGCGCATCCGGAGAACCTCGGGTTCCTCCTCGCCCTCGACGGTCTGCGCCGCACCGCGGCGACCATCGGGGAGACCGACGAGGCCGACCGGTGTGCCGAATTCCTCTATCAGCTCGATCCTTCCGGGTTTTCGGACGCTCAGGACTAATCTCGACGGGATCCCCACGCAGGCGAGAGGAACGCATGAAACGCGCGCTCATCACCGGAATCACCGGTCAGGACGGCAGGTATCTGAGCCAGCTGCTGACGTCCAAGGGCTACCAGGTGTTCGGGCTGATCGCCGGCCAGGCGAACCCCAAGGCGAAGCTCGTCATGGAGGAGAACCCCGGACTCGATCTCGTCGGCGGTGACCTCCGCGACCTCCCGTCATTGATCGCGGCAGTCGAGCAGGTGCAGCCGGACGAGGTGTACAACCTCGGGGCCATCAGCTTCGTACAGCTGTCGTTCAAGCAGGCCGAGTTGACCGCGGAGATCACCGGCCTCGGCGTGCTGCGCATGCTCGAAGCCGTGCGCATCGTCGGCGGCAGCGTGAACAACCCGATCCGCTTCTACCAGGCGAGTTCGTCGGAGATGTTCGGCAAGGTACGCGAGACGCCCCAGACCGAGCGCACCCCCTTCCACCCGCGCTCGCCCTACGGCGTCGCCAAGGTGTTCGGGCACGACATGACGGTCAACTACCGCGAGAGCTACGACCTGCACGCGAGCAGTGGGATCCTCTTCAACCACGAGAGCGAGCGCCGCGGCCTCGAGTTCGTCACCCGCAAGATCACCAACTCGCTCGCCCGCATCAAGCTGGGCATCCAGGACGGCATCAGCCTCGGCAATATCGACTCCGCGCGCGACTGGGGTTACGCAGGCGACTACGTCGAGGCGATGTGGTTGATGCTCCAGCAGGACGAGCCCGACGACTACGTGATCGCCACCGGCGAAACCCACACCGTGCGTGAGTTCCTCGACGTCGCGTTCAAGATCGCCGGCTACGACGACTGGACACCGTACGTGACCCACGACCAGCACTTCGACCGCCCCGCCGAGGTCGATCTCCTCCTCGGCGACGCCACCAAGGCCCGCGACAAGCTCGGCTGGAGCCCGAAGGTGAACTTCGAGGAGCTCGTGGCCCGCATGTACGAGTCGGACCTCAAGAGCGAGCAGATCAACCTCGACTCCGGCCGGAGGTAACCACTCCCGCCTCGGCGCCTCGGTGCTTCCGGGCTACCGCAGGGTCATGAGGCGGTCGAGGCTCTTCTCGGCCTCAGCCACGATGCTGCGGACGATGTCGCCGGCAGGGATCAACTCGTCGATCGCGCCGACCCCCTGGCCCGCGGGGTAGCACTCCCGGTCGGGGTCCACCCCGGGCGTGCCCTCGTGGGCACCGAGGTGCATCCAGCCGCCCTCCATCGACTTCATGAGCATCTGCGGGAACGGGACCAGTTCCTCGGGATGGGCGTCGAAGTGGCGGGTCGTGTCGTTGGCCACGGCCCGCAGCGTCTTGCCGGTGAACGCGCGGGAGATCGTGGTGCCGTCCTCACTCGTGCGCAGCAGCGCGTCCTTGTAGCCGGGGGCCGAGCGGGCCTCGGGCGTGGCGATGAACCGGGTGCCGACCCATACCCCGTCGGCCCCGAGCGCGAGTGCGGCGGCGAGCCCCCGACCGTCGAAGATGCCGCCCGCCGCGACCACCGGCACCCGGTCGCCGACCGCGTCGACCACCTGCGGCACCAGCGGCATGGTGGCGACCTGCCCGGTGTGTCCGCCGGCCTCGGTCCCCTGGGCCACCACGATGTCGCAACCGGCTTCGACCGCGGCGATCGCGTGGCGGACCTTGCCGCACATCGACAGCACCAGCACGTTGTGTTCGTGGCAGAGCGTGATCACGTCGCGTGGCACACCCAGCCCGGCGGCGAACACCGAGGCGCCCTCGCGGATCAACGCCTCGACGTCGTCCATCAGCCGGTCGGGCATCGCGGTGAGTAGGTCGACGCCGAGCGGCTTGCTCGTGAGCGCCTTGGCCGCGCGGATCTCTTCCACCATCTCGTCACCGCTCATCGTGGAAGCACCGAAGCAGCCGAAGCCGCCGGCCTCCGAGACCGCGGCCACGAGCGCCGAGTACGACACGCCACCCATTCCCGCGAGCATCACCGGGTGCTCGATCCCCAAGACGTCGGTCAACCTGGTGTGCATGACGGTTCCTCTCCTCGGACGGTCGGCGGGCGAGGCTAACGCCCCCCGAGATGTCGTCGGGCGGGACCGCGTCCGCAGCTAGCGTCCCGGGCATGGATCAGCAGCGTCCCCGCGTCGGCGTGATCATGGGCAGCGACAGTGACCTGCCCGTCATGCAGGCGGCGGTCGACGTCCTCCGCGAGTTCGGCATCGCCCACGAGGTACGGATCATTTCCGCCCACCGCACCCCGGATGTGATGACGGAGTACGCACGGACCGCCGCGGACCGCGGCCTGGCCGTGATCATCGCGGGCGCCGGCGGCGCCGCCCACCTGCCGGGGATGACCGCCGCGATGACGCCACTCCCGGTGATCGGCGTGCCGGTCCCGCTCGCCTACCTCGACGGGATGGACTCGCTCCTGTCGATCGTGCAGATGCCCAAGGGGATCCCGGTCGCGACGGTCGCGGTCGGCAATGCCACCAACGCCGGACTCCTCGCGGTCCGGATCATCGCCGCCACGGAGCCTGCGGTGCGCGAGCGCATGGAGCAGTACCAGGAGCATCTCGCAGCCGCGGTGCGCGCCAAGGACGACCAACTCGGGCACGAAGCTTGACCTGAAGCCGACTTCATCTCTTACGGTGACGGCCATGCAGTACCGCCCGTACGGACAACTCACCGACACCCCCCACGTGGTCGTCGACGGCTCCGCCCAGCCGAGCACCGCGCTCACGCTCTCGCACTGGCCCGGTTCGGCGACGCCCGACGCGTTGCGCCGCGACCTCTCGGCCGAGATCGCGTTCGCGTATCTCGACCATCCCGAGCTCCAACCTCAGGACCTCGAGTGGGTCACGAACAACCACTTCGACCAGGACGGCATGGTCAGCGTGTTCGCCCTGACCGAACCGGAGGCCGCCCTCGCCCGCCGCGAGCGTCTGATCGACGTGGCCCGGGCCGGCGACTTCGGTCGGTTCCACGATCGGGACGCCGCCCGCGCCGCGATCACGATCGCCACCCTCGAGGCCGCCGGCGATGGTGACGCCTACGAGACCTTGCTGCCCCGCCTGGTCGAGATCGTCGACCATGTCGACCGGTACCGCGACACGTGGGTCGAGGAGGACGCCCACATCACCGCGACCGAAACTGCCATCACCGACGGCACGATCACGATCGTGGACCGCCCCGAGCTCGACCTCACGATCGTGACGATCCCCGAGTCGTGGGAGGACCGGATCGTCCACCAGTTCACGAAGGTCGCCGAGCGCGCCGCGCACCCGTACGCAGTCAACAACGCGACCGACTGCTTCGCCGTCCTCACGACCGGCGGCGCGGTCCCGGAGCTGCGGTACCGCTACGAGACGTGGGTCCACTACGTCTCGCGGCGACCGCGTCCGCGAGTCGACCTCACCAACCTCGCGCAGGAACTCACGGCGGACGACCACGCCGACGGTCGATGGGTGTTCGACACGGTCGACGGGTTGAGCCCGGCGCTCCATCGCGTGGACGACGGCGCCACCACTCTTTCGGACGACGATTTCGTGGCCCGAGTCACCGAAGCCTTGCGATCCGCCCGCTCGACATGGAGCCCGTACCCGGACCGATGACCGGTATCAGACCTTGCTGACCACGCAACTCGCAGGCGCGAGCCCTGACGCCGCGGCGCTCACGGAGACGGGTGGAGGGTTCCCACTCGCCACCTTGAACTGGAACTGTTGCGAGGACTGGGACGCGCCACTCGGGATGGTGAGCGACGTCCGGTTGAGGGTCCCCGACGCCGGGCTCCGAGAGAGCGAAATCGTCCGCGAGCCGCCCGACTGCACGACCGGGTTGAGATACGCGTCGAACTGGGAGACGCGTGCCTTGAACTTGCCGCCGTTGCCGACCGCCACCGACCCGGTGGCACACGAGGGTGACGCCGAGGAGAACCCCAACTGCGACACGGCTCCGGTCCCGATCACCACTGGCGCGGATCCGCTACGACTGCCGTCGGTCACATCGAGCGTCACACTCTCGGCCGCCGAGAGCGTGATCGACGCCGAGCCCACGCCGGCAGTGAACACCACGATCGCCGGATAGGCCGGCGCCACACCGGAGGGGCTCGCGCTCGGACCGCTGAAGGTCACGGCCTTGCTCCCGAAGTAGGACGTGTCGACCGTCGTCCCGTCGGTCGTGGCCGTGATTGACGCGGTGAACGACGAACCCGCGGTGTGCGTACCGGATCCGATCGAGACCTGGTACGGACCGGGAACGGGCGTGGTGACCGACACGGGCGTGCTCGCCGGCGACGACCACGACCCGAGGTTGGCTTCCACCGTGTACGAGTACGACGTCGCCGCGGTCAGGCCGCCGTCGACACAGCTCGAGATGGTCGCGCCCACGGCACACACCACGGTGGGCGTCGGCGTGACGCGCCGCACGGTGTAGCCGCCCGGCGCGGGTCCCGTCGCCGGCGGGGACCAGCCGACCACGACGGTCGAGGACGACGGCGCCACCGCAGTGACCGAGACGGGGATGCCCAGACTGTGCGCCACCGCGGAACCCGTGCCCATCGCGTTGGCGAACCACGCCGCTCCGACCGGTCCCGACCAGAGGAGCAGGAGCAGGGGAAGAGCAGTGGCGAAGAACGTGCGCATAATGTGCGGCCGGGATCGCGGTCGTCAGGGGGCCGGCACACTTCTCTCGGCGCGAACGAACCGCGGCTTGACCGGGATTCCACGTCGCTTCCGCTCCTGCAATTCGGACAGTCCGCCCGTCGCGACCGCCATCGACGCGTTATTCGGTGGAGATGGCGGCGAGGACGTCGAAGCGGGAGGCGCGCCGGGCCGGATAGGCCGCCGCGAGCACACCGGCAAGTGCCGCCAGGACCACCACGATCACCAGCTGCACGCCGGGGATCGAGAGCTGGGTAAAGCCTTGATCGTGGAGCGCGGTGACCATCGCCCACCCGAAGAAGATCCCGAGCACGAGCCCGAGCAGCGCGCCGAACACGGCGACGATGATCGACTCCCACCGCACCGACGTCCGCACCTGTTTGCGCGACATCCCGACCGCGCGGAGCAGTCCGATCTCGCGTGTGCGCTCCACGATCGACAGCAGCAGCGTGTTCATGATTCCCAGCAACGCGATGAAGATCGCCAGGAACAGGAGCGCGAACACGAGTCCGAGGATCTGGTCGATCTGGGTCTCGAACTGGGCCTTGAGTCCGCTCACGTCGTTGACCTTGGCGCCGGGGAACTGCTTGGCGATGGCCTCGATCTTCGGCCGCACGTCCTTGATCGAAGTGCCGTGATCGAGCGCGATGTACACCTGGCTGTCCGCGATCTGGCTGAACCGCTTGTCGTAGCCGTCGAGCGACATGAAGTAGTCGGACAGGCCTTCGCGTTGCCCGCGTCCGAACACCGCACCGATGGTCACCGGCGCCGCGCCCTGCTCGGGGAACTTCGTCCGAAGCTGCTGACCGAGCTTCCAGTGCTTGTCGTCGAAGACCTTCTTGGACACCGCGATCTGGTTCGGCTGGAGCCCGTAGAGGTCGCCCTGCTTCGGGGCGAGGTCGAACACCCGATCGAGCTCACCCGGCCGCGACGCCAACAGGAACTGACCCGACCCGTTGACCTCGAACGCGCCGAAGCGCAGCGGATTGGCGACGGCGACACCCGGGACCTTGGCGATGCGCTCGGCCATCGCCGGGCTGAAGCTCGCCCCGGGGCCCGCATCGCCCACGACCACGAGGTCACCCCGGAACGCCTGATCGATCTGACCGCTGATCGACAGCTTCAGTGAGCTCGCGAAGATCGTGATGAGCCCGACGAGGGCGACACCGATCATCAGCGCGGCGGCCGTCGATGCCGTACGCCTCGGGTTCCGGACCGCGTTCTCCCGTGCGAGCTGGCCCGGCATGCCGCGCCAACGCGGCAGTGGCCATCCGAGCGCGCGACCGACGGGACGGGCGATCACCGGACCGAGCAACGCGACGCCGATGAACAGGCCGAAGACACCCGCGCCGACGAGCTGGATATTGCTGGTGCCGAACAGCCCGATGAGGAGGAGGACCGCACCGAGCACTGCGATCACCACGCCGATGGTGGTGCGCCGCCCGAGCTGGCGAGACTCCACCGCGGAGTCACGCAGGGCAGCCATCGGTGCGATCCGCGCCGCGCGGCGCGCCGGCAGCAGCGCGGCCGCGAATGTGACGACGACGCCCAGCACGATCGAGATCACGAAGGTCGACGGTTTCACGACGAGGTCGGACGTCGGGACTTCGAAACCGAACGCGCCCATCACCGCGCGGAGCCCGATCGCGAGTGCGAGGCCCAAGCCGACCCCGATGACGGACGACACCGCACCGACGAGCAACGCCTCGCCGAGGACCGAGATCCGTACCTGGCGCCCCGACGCCCCGAGCGCGCGGAGCAGTGCCAGTTCGCGTGTGCGCTGGGCGATGACGATCGAGAACGTGTTGACGATGATGAAGGACCCGACGAAGAGGGCGATGATCGCGAAGATCAGCAGGAAGGTGGTGAAGAACCCGAGGTTCTGCTCGATCTGGTTCTGCTGTTCCTTGATCAGCTTGGCGCCGGTGATGACCTGAACGTCGCGTTGGTCGATCGCGGACTTGATCTGACCGACGAGCTCGGCCTGGCCGACGCCCGGCTTGGCCGCGACCGAGATCCCGTCGAGCTGGTCCGGCGTGCCGTTGACGCGCTGCGCCTCCGCCAGGGTGAAGAGCGCGACCGTCGCACCCGCCGGACGGTCGGCGTCACCGAACTTCGCCACCCCCACAATACGGAAACTGTCCTTGGGGACCTTGGCATTGTTGAAGCTGACGGTGACCGTGTCACCGATCTTGAAATGGTCGGCCTTCGCGGTGCCGAGGTCCATCACGACCTCGTGGGCCGCGGCCGGCGGGCGCGACGACTTCCCGCCGTAGGAGACCAGGGTGAAGGGGTTGAGCTGACGGACGGTGTTCCAGTTGAACCCGAGGGTGGGCGCACCTTGGCCCGGGTCGCCGATTCCCTTGCCCTTCTTGTCGAGGAACTGCGCGCGCTGGATGTTGACCTGACCCTCGGCCGCGGCCGCACCGTCGACACCCTCGACCCGGGAAACGAGCGTCTCGGGGATGCGCCCGCGCTGGCTCGGACCGAACTGGCCCTTGACCACACTCGCGCTGCGCACGTAGGCGTCGGTGCCGTCGTACACGCTCGAGAACAGCGAGTCGAAGGTCTTCTTCACCGTGTCGGTGAAGACGAGTGTCCCACTGACGAACGCCACACCGAGGACGACCGCGATGCCGGTGAGCAGGAATCGGAGCTTGTGCGCGACCAGGCCGCGCAGCGTGATCTTCAGCACGTCAGCCCCCGAATTGCTTCAGCCGATCCAGGACCCGGTCCGCCGTGGGTTCGCGCATCTCGTCGACGATCTTGCCGTCGGCAAGGAACACGACGCGATCCGCGTAACTCGCGGCACTGGGGTCGTGGGTGACCATCACGATCGTCTGCCCGAGCTGGCTCACGGCGTCGCGCATGAACTTGAGGATCTCCCCACTGGCCCGGGAGTCGAGGTTGCCGGTCGGTTCGTCGGCGAAGATCAGGTCCGGACGCGACACCAGCGCCCGCGCCACCGCGACGCGCTGCTGCTGACCACCGGAGAGCTCACTCGGACGGTGGGTCAGGCGGTCACCGATCGCCAGGGTGCCGACGATCTGGTCGAACCACGCGCGGTCGGGTTTGCGCCCTGCGAGGGCCATCGGCAGCGTGATGTTCTCCGCCGCGTCGAGCGTGGGGATGAGGTTGAACGACTGGAAGACGAACCCGATCCGATCACGCCGGATCAGGGTCAGTTGCTTCTCGTTGCAGGCGCTGATCTCCACGTCACCGATGAAGACCTGGCCGCTGGTGAGGCGATCGAGGCCGGCGAGGCAGTGCAGCAGGGTCGACTTCCCGGAGCCCGAAGGCCCCATGATCGCGGTGAACTCGTGCGCCGCGAACTCGACCGAGATCTGGTCGAGCGCGTGCACCAGGGCCTCGCCCTCGCCGTAGACCTTCGAGGCGGTGACCGCCCGGGCGGCGGCCGGGCTGGGTACGGCAACGGACGCGGACATGCTCATGCACGAACTCCAGGAGGTTCTCGGGGGAAAGTTCAGGTTACCGAGACGATTCACGCGAGGCGACCGGCAACTGGGTGTCGATTCTGACGCACCTCTCGCAGAACTCCCAGACTCGGCTCCCAGAATGCCCGGAATATGACCGACGTCATGACCCCCTCCGAGCCGGCGACCGCGCGACCACCGACCGCGGCGGTCGTCAACGTCGTGCTCCCGGTGTACAACGAGTCGAGCGGGCTCGCGAACAGCGTCGAGCGCCTGCGCGACTACCTCGGCGCGAACTTCCCGTTCACCTGGCTCGTCACCATCGCCGACAACGCATCGACCGACGGCACGGCTGCGATCGCGCGCGAGTTGAGCCGCCGGTACCCCGACGTGGAGTTCCTCCACCTCGACCGGAAAGGTCGTGGTCGCGCACTTCGTGCGGCCTGGACCAACAGTGCCAGTCCGGTCGTCGCGTACATGGACATCGACCTGTCGACCGATCTCGATGCGCTCCTCCCGATGATCGCCCCGCTCGCCTCGGGTCACTCGGACATCGCGATCGGCTCGCGACTCGCGGCCGGGGCTTCGGTGACACGTGGACCCAAGCGCGAGTTCATCTCGCGGACCTACAACCTGATCCTGCGGGCAATGTTCGCCACCCAGGTCCGCGACATGCAGTGCGGGTTCAAAGCCGCGCGTACCGAGGTCGTGCGGGAGTTGCTGCCGATCGTCGAAGACGAGGGATGGTTCTTCGACACCGAGTTGCTGCTGCTCGCCGAACGCAACGGACTCCGGATCCACCAGGTGCCGGTCGACTGGGTCGACGACCCCGACAGCCGGGTCGACATCTCGCGCACCGCCCGCGACGACCTGCTCGGCGCGTTCCGGGTGGCCCGTACGTTCGCGACCGGTCGGGGCCACATCACCTTCACCCATCCCCGCTCGGTCCCGGCCGACGACTTCGGACGTCGCCTGGTGAGCTTCGGTGCGATCGGTGCGCTGAGCACGATCGCCTCGCTGCTCATGTTCCTCGCCCTCCGCACGTCCGTCGGCGCGATCGCGGCCAACCTCTTCGCGGTCACGGCCACGTTCGCCGCCAACACGTGGCTCAACGCCCGCTTCACGTACCGGGCGGCGCGGCCCCGCTGGCGGCGGGCCACGGGCATCTACCTCAGCGCCCTCGCCCTCACGAGCGGCGCGCTGATCGTCGTCGGCGCCCTGGGTGGCGGTGTCCTCGCCGAGGTCGTCGCCCTCTGCATCACGTGGGCGTGCGCCAGCGTCCTGCGTTTCCTTCTCCTCAACCGCACGATTCCGACCAAGCAGGTTCCATGACGTCCACCCTTGATCCCGTGACGACCGCAGCCCCGGCGGCGCCGGAACCGGCCGGCGCCGCGCCGAGCGCAACCCGCGCTTCGGTGGCGGTGCGAGCGTGGCGCGGCAACGCCGACGACCCGGCCTGGGTGCGTCCGGCGTTGCTCGCGCTGCTCGCCGCGACCGGGGTGCTCTACCTGTGGGGCCTCAGCGCCTCGGGCTTCGGTAACTCGTTCTACGCCGCGGCCGTGCAGGCCGGCACCAAGAGTTGGAAGGCGTTCTTCTACGGATCGAGTGACGCCTCCAACTTCATCACGGTCGATAAGACGCCGGCGAGCCTGTGGCCAGCGGTCGTCACCGCTCGGATCTTCGGCGTGAACTCGTGGAGCATCCTCGCTCCGCAGGCAATCGAGGGAGTGGCCGCGGTCGGAGTCCTGTACCTCACGATCCGCCGCTGGTTCGGTCCCGCCGCCGGACTGCTCGCCGGCGCGGTATTCGCGTTCACGCCCGTCGCGACGCTGATGTTCCGGTTCAACAACCCCGACGCGCTCCTCGTCCTCTGCCTGGTGCTCGGCGCCTACTGGCTGACCCGCGCCATCGAAGACGGCCGCACGAAATGGGTGATCCTCACCGGTCTCGCGCTCGGCGTCGCGTTCCTCGCGAAGGAGCTCCAGGCGTTCCTCGTGATCCCCGGCTTCGGCGCGGCCTATCTCCTCGCCGCGCCGGGCACCGTGTGGCGGCGCGTCCGGCAGGGGTTCGTCATGGCGGCCGCGATGGTGGTCGGCGCGGGCTGGTGGATCGCGATCGTCGTCCTCACGCCCGCCGCGAGCCGCCCCTACATCGGGGGCTCGACCGACAACACCTTCTGGAACGTGCTCTTCGGGTACAACGGGCTCGGTCGCCTCTCCGGCAACGAGACGGGGAGCGTCGGCGCGGCCCCGGGCGGTCCGGGCACCACCGGGCAGTGGGGCCCGACGGGTTGGACCCGCATGTTCAACTCGCAGTTCGGCGGCGAGGCCTCCTGGCTCCTGCCCGCCGCGCTGGCGCTGCTCGCGATCGGTCTGGTCGTCACCGTCCGCCGGGCGCGGACCGACCGGGGCCGCGCCGCCCTCGTGATCTGGGGCGGCTGGCTCCTCGTCACCGGGATCGCGTTCAGCCTCGGCAAGGGGATCATCCACGAGTACTACGCAGTGGCACTCGCGCCCGCGATCGGCGCGTTGGTGGGCATCGGCACCCACCTCCTCTGGCAGCGCAGGCAGGAGTGGTGGTCACGGGTGTCGATGGTGGCGGTCCTCGCGTTGACGATGTGGTGGGCGCTGCGACTCCTCGACCGCTCCCCTCAGTGGCACCCGCAACTCTCGGACGCGCTGATCGTCGGCGGGATCGCGGTGGCTGTCGGTCTGATCGTGATGGCGTCACAGCGGACGGTCATCGCGTTGGTGGCCGCCGGTGCGATCGTGCTCGGCCTCGCCGGCCCGGTCGCCGCCAGCGTGACCACCGCGCGGGCGGTGCACGACGGACCACTCCCGACATCGGGCCCGGCGACGAACGGCGGCGGACGCACCGGTCGCCCCGGTGGTCGGTTCGGTCCCGGAGGTCCATCCTTGGCCGGCCGCGGCCAGCTGCCCCAGTTCGGTGGCGGCACCTTCGGCGGGTTCGCGGGCGCACCGCCCCAGTTCGGTCCGCAGAACGGTGGCACCAACGGTGGCTTCGCCGGACCGCCGCCCCAGTTCGGTGGCGGGCAGTTCGGTGGCGCCCCGGGCGGCGGCGGGACGGGTCGAGGCGCCGGGATCTTCGGCTCGCCGACCCCCGGTGCCGCGATCACCACCCTGCTCGAGCACGCCCGCACCGGTGGGTACCGCTGGGCCGCGGCCACGATCGGCGCCACCAACGGGGCCGGATTCCAGCTCGCGAGCGGTGAACCCGTCATGGCCATCGGCGGGTTCAACGGTTCCGATCCGACGCCCACCCTCGCCCGGTTCCAGCAGTACGTACGGAACGGCCAGGTCCACTATTTCATCGCCTCCAACTTCGGGGTTCCGGGTGGAGGACGCAGTGGGACCGGCAGCACCATCTCGGAGTGGGTCCAGGCCAACTACACGTCGCGTACGGTGAGCGGCGTGACGATCTACGACCTCAGCCCCGCGGGGGCCAAGTCATGAGCGGCGAGACCCTGCTCCTCGTCGATGACGAGGAGAACCTGCGCACGATGCTCGCGGCCGCGCTCGCCCACTCCGGGTTCGCGGTCGAGACCGCAGCCAACGGGAGGGACGCGCTCAGCCGCACCAAGGAACTCGGACCGGACCTGATCCTGCTCGACGTGATGATGCCGGACCTCGACGGCTTCGAGGTGTGCCGGCGACTGCGCTCGGAGTACGTGAAGACCCCGATCATCTTCCTCACCGCGCGCGACGAGACGAGCGACAAGGTGCGCGGTCTCACCAACGGCGGCGACGACTACCTCGTGAAGCCGTTCAGCCTCGAGGAACTCGTTGCGCGGGTGCAGGCGGTGTTGCGCCGCTCCGGCGGTGAGCAGTCCGGCGCGCAACTCAAGTGCGCCGACCTCGAACTCGACGACGACGCTCATCGTGTCACGCGCGCCGGCGTGGACATCCCGCTCACCCCCACCGAGTTCAACCTCCTGCGGTTCCTCCTCGCCAACCAGGGCCGCGTGCTTTCGCGCGCACAGATCCTCGACCACGTGTGGCAGTACGACTTCGGTGGTGACGGCCGCATCGTGGAGACCTACATCGGGTACGTGCGGCGCAAGATCGACACCACCGAACCGCGCCTGATTCACACGGTCCGCGGCGTCGGCTACACGTTGCGAGCCGGTTAGCGGTGTCACTCCGCGCGCGGGTGCTCCTCGCGGTGGGACTGGTGGCGATCGTGGTCCTCGGTGGCGCCTTCCTCACGACGCGCCTCGCCGAGCAACGCCTCGTCGACCAGGTGGACCGCCGCCTCGTCGACGGGTCACGGCCGTTCGATCGCGGCCTCGGTCCGCTCGGACGGTTCCGGCAGGACCCCACCGACACCACCGCGCCGCCCCGCCCCGACAGCGGCCGGCCACGCGGCTTCAACGAGTTCTACGTCGCCATCATCCGGAACCCGAGCCAGGTGGTCGTCCTCGGGAAGCCCAATGTCTCCCGGACGTCGCTGTCGCCGCCGACGCTCGATGCCGCGCGTGCCCGCGCCGAGGCCGCCTCGGGCGACCCGCACCCGTACACCGTCGACGCGAAGCGGACGAGCCTGCGCTACCGGGTGATGGCCCGCACCGACCCCACCACCGGCGACACCTTCGTCCTCGCGGCGCCGCTCACGGCCGTCGACTCTTCGACGAATCAGCTCGCGATCATCGCGTTCGCCATCGCCGGCGTGGTCCTCGCCGTGCTCGGGCTCGTCGCCTGGTGGGTGATCCGGCTCGGCGTCCGGCCGCTGCAGCGCATGGCGACCGCCGCGTTGACCATCGCGGACGACGACCTCACCCGCCGGGTCCCCGAGGCAGCCAAGGGCACCGAGGCCGGTGACCTCAGCGCCGCGATCAACAACATGCTCGGACGGCTCGAGGAGTCGTTCGCACAGCGGGCCGAGACCGACGCCCGCCTGCGCCGGTTCGTGGGCGATGCCAGCCACGAACTGCGGACGCCGGTCCAGACCATCCGGGGCTACTCGGAGCTCTACTCCGCCGGTGCGCTCTCCGGGTCCGGCCAACTCGACGACGCGATGCGCCGGACCGGGCAGGAATCGGTGCGGATGGCGAAGCTCATCGACGAACTCCTCACGCTGGCCCGATTCGACCAGGCCCGTCCCATCGAGACGCACCCCGTCGACCTGCGCAGCCTCGCCGACGACGCCGCGGCCGATGCCCTCGCGATCCAGCCCGACCGCTCGGTGCGCGTCACGGGCGAACCGAACGCGGTGGTGACGGGCGACGAGCACCTGCTCCGCCAGGTCCTCGCGAACGTGGTGAACAACGCCCTGGTCCACACACCACCGCGTTCGGCCATCACCATCACCGTCACCGGCGACACCGACGCCGTGACGGTCTCGGTCGCCGACGAGGGTCCGGGCATGGACCCGGAGACCGCGCGGCGGGCGTTCGAGCGTTTCGTGCGGGCCGATCCGGCGCGCACCCGCGAGCACGGCGGTTCCGGGCTGGGTCTCGCGATCGTGCAGGACGCGATCCGCGCCCACGGTGGGTCGGTGGGGCTGGCGTCAGACCTCGATCGGGGGACTGTCGTCGAGTTCCGACTCCCCCGCTGACACGCCTCCGGTCGGCGCCGCACTCGTGTCTTGCGAGCCGACGCGACCCAGCACCACGAACAGGACGATCGACGAGACGAACACGAAGATGCTCACCCACGCGTTCACCCGCAGCGGACCGATGGTGTGCGCGGGATCGATGCGCATCTCCTCCATCACGAACCGGAACGCGGTGTAGCCGGCGGCGTAGAGCGCGAACAGTTGGCCGCGCCGGAGCTTGAACTTCCGGTCGATCGCGATGAGTGCGAATCCCAGCGCGATGCACCACAGCGACTCGTAGAGGAACGTCGGCTGGAACGTCGCGTACTGGCTGTATCCGCTCGGCCGGTGCGCACGGTCGATCTCGACTGCCCACGGCAGGGTGCTCGGCCCGCCGAACAGTTCCTGGTTGAAGTAGTTGCCCCACCGGCCGATGCCCTGCGCGAACGCGAGGCCCGGGACGATGCAGTCGGCGAGCACGCCGAACTTCATGTGCCGGCGCCGCGCCACCACGTAGACCGCCAACGCGCCGACGACCACGCCGCCCCAGATCCCGAGGCCCCCGCGCCAGATCTGGATCATGCGCTCGGGGTGGCCCTCGAAGAGTTGGTAGTCGGTGATGATGTGGTACAGCCGGGCGCCGATCACGCCACCGACGACGGCCCAGAAGGCCACCGAATCGAACGCGTCGCCGTCGCCGCCCCGCTTCACGTAGCGCACGCGCCCCACGCGGGCCGCGACCACCACGCCCAGCGCGATCATCAGGCCGTACATGTGGAGCGGTACCGGCCCGACGTTGATCACTCCGTCGTTGGGACTCGGGATGGAGGCCAGCGTCGTTCCGAACGCACTCAGGATCACGCCGTGCACACTACGAGAAGCACCGGCCCGACCGGGCGTCGCTACTTGACGAGGCGCGACATCCGGCGGTCCGCAAGGATCTTGCCGTCGGTCTGACACGTCGGGCAGTAGGTGATCTCGTGACTCTCGAACGACACCCGCCGCAGCGGCGTCTCGCATTCGGGACACGGCAGGCCATGACGGTTGTGCACCCGGAAGCGGTCGCCGAGCTTCGACTCGGAAAGGCCACCCTGGCGCTGCCGCTCGCTGGCCAGTGCCTCGGTCATGGTGACCCGGATGGCATCCACCAACCGCCGCCGCGCGTCGGGGGACAGCTTCTGGAGCGTCGCGTACGGCGACACGTGGGCTCGGTGCAGTGCGTCGTTGGCGTAGCCGCGCCCGATGCCGGCGACGGTGCGCTGGTCCCGGAGCATCGTGTGGATGCGGCGCTTGTCGGAACTCGTCAGCAGCAGCGTCTCGAACTCGTCCGAATCCGGCTCGGGCCCCAGCCCGGCCACCGGCCCTTCGTCGTCAGCCGCCAGGACCCACCAGGCCACCTTGCGTTCGTGTCCGAACTCGCGGACGAGCAGCGCGCGGTCGCCGTCGAAGTGCATGCGCAGCGCCGCACCCTTCGGCTTCGTACGTTTCGGGGGGGTCTCGACGTCGAGCCGGCCGGCCTGGGAGAGGTGCAGTACCAAGGCCGCGTCGCCGTCGGTCACGAATCGCAGGTACTTCGCCCGGCGGGTCACCGCGGTCAGGTGCGATCCCAACAGCGCGTCGGGCGGCGGCACCACCGTCTTCAGTGCCGCGAACCCCAACGGATCGATCCGCGTGAAGGCCGCGCCACCCACGAACTCGAAGATCCGCTCGCCCAGCGCCTGCATCTCCGGAAGTTCGGGCACGCACCATCATGGCTCGTTCGCTCGACCTCCTGAGTGTCAGCCGCACGTAGGTCTCGCTGCCTCGCGGTGCGACTGCTCAATTCCTCGAAGGTTTGTCGACTGAACGGGTCCAGGGCTTGCTGAGGCGACAAATGCTCGGGGTGGGGGCGGATGACAGTGCCGAACGCATGGGTGTCGCGATCCGCTACTTCCTACGGTCCTGCATGCGTTTGCGGATGAGTTCGCGGCGTTCGCGGACCTGGGCGTAGGTGAGGGAGTCGCCCCACTCGTCGCCGACACCGAGGCTGGCCTTCACCGAGACCAGGTCGAGATCGGGGGTCGCGTCGAGGCCGAGGTCGATCGCGATCTGGTCGCCGTACTGCGCCTGGAAGTACAGGTAGACGTGGGCGATCTCACCGAGGATGTCGAGGTCGGGTGCAAGCGTCGCGGTCGCGCCATCGAGGAACATCATGTTCTTCACGAAGAGCATCAGTTCCTTGGGCGCCCGGGCTCCGTACTCGAGCAGTTTCTTGGTCAGCTCGCGCAACTCCCCCACCAACTCGTCCGCGCTCATCAAGGTCGGGTCCTTGACCGGCTGGTCGAGACCGAGGTCGGCGACCACCGCATCGAGATCGGTGTCCGCCGGGAACGCGCCGAGGTCGCGCAGCGCGGCCAACTGGCCGCGTACGTCACCGGCGCTCCCGAGCACGAGGAGTCGGAGGAACGCGAGCCGCTTGCGTTCGTCGAGCCGACCGGTGATGCCGAAGTCGAGCAACGCGGTACGACCGTCGGGCATCACGAACGCGTTGCCACCGTGCAGGTCGCCGTGGAACACGCCGTAGACGAGCGCGCCTTCGAGGAACGAGATCAAGGCGGCACGCAACAACGCGCTGGTGTCGATGCCCGCCGCGTGCATGCCCTCTGCGTCGTCGAAGCCGAAGCCGGCGAGCCGCTCCATCACCAACACGCGACGCGTGACGAGGCGCGGATGCGGGCGGGGCACGATCGTCTCGCGGATACCGATCTTCGACAGCGCGACGGCAACGTCGAGCATGTTCTCGGCCTCGAGCCGGAAGTCGAGTTCCTCGACGATCGTCTCCGCGAACAGTTCGACCAGCGCCGGCGGATTGGCGAGTGCCGCGACCGGGATCCGACCGACCATGCGCGGGCCGAGCCACGCGAGCGCGCGGAGGTCTTCGCGGACGCGCTGCGCGACGAGCGGACGTTGCACCTTGACCACGACCGACTCACCGGTCACCAACGTCGCGGCGTGCACCTGCGCGATCGATGCCGCGGCGAGGGGCGTCGGCGAGAAACTGGAGAAGACGGCTTCGAGCGGCCGGCCGAGATCGGTCTCCACGATCGTCCGCACCGCGGCGAACGACTCGGCGGGGACCTGATCGCGCAGCTTCTTGAACTCTCCGACGAGTTCCTCGGGAAACAGCCCGTCGCCGCCCGAGACGATCTGGCCGAGCTTGATGTACGTGGAGCCGAGGCCTTCGAAACTGCGGCGCAGGCGAGCGGAGATACCCGCTCGCGACTGGGGTGTCCCCCGCTCCTTGACGTACCAGACCCCGAGCGCCCACCCCACCGACGCGACCACGCGAAACCCCCGTCGGACGGGGGGAAATCGGGGTGGCGTGGTCAGCCGGCCGAGGCCGGCCCGGGTACGGGCACGGACACCGGCGAGCCCGCGCCGCCACGGCAGATCGTCGAAGTCGACGATCCAGGGCGGCGTGTCGCTGAACGCACCGAGCGCGAGATCGGGAGGTGAATCGTTGATCGTCGGACCGTAGCTGCGGCGGGTGGAACTATCCGTACGCGCGGCAGCCCCAACCGGAGAGTCCGAACCGGGCATAGACCCGCTCCGCGACGACGATCTGCTGCTCGCGGGTCGCCTGACCCGCGTTCGGCGCGAACTCACGGCCGCCGAATCCGCTCCAGGTGCCGTTGTAGAACCCGAGCCCACCGGAGAACGAGCTGCCTTGCATGTGCCAGTTGCCCGCGGTCTCGCACTGCGCGATGCCGTCCCAGTTCACACTCGTCTTCTGCTTCAACTGCGCGGCAGCTGCGGCGTAGAACGCCGCGAGTTGCTGTTGCTGTTGCGCCACCATCGCGAGAACGACCTTCTGCTCGGCCTCGGCGCGCGCACGCGAGACAAGTGCTGCCTCGATCGGTACGTGGGCCGCTTCCGGCGCGGTCGCGGCGCGTCGGTGACTCGACGCGCCACCGGCGGTGGGATCGAGCATGAACACACCGCCCGCAACCGCGATGCTCGTCACCGCGAGTCCGACACCGGTGAAGAGCGACCGGTGACGAGGTTTGCGCTTCGATTTCTGTTGGTCACCCACAGCTGCCACCCCACGGTCCGAGTCCCTGCGTGTTCATGAGCTGATGTGCCATCGCGTCCTGATCGGCCGGACTCGCATTCGCCGGATTCACGCCGACGAGATCGGTGCGGCCGGCGGAGCGCGCGGTGTTGTCCCACGTGCCGGGCATGAACTGGTACGCGCCGGCCGCGCCGGACGACGAGTTCACGACGTCGTACTGCCCGCGGCTCTCGCGGTGCTTGATGCATTCGAGGACGTCGCCGGAGTACCCGGACGACGTGCGCGGTCGCGTCCTCGCGCGTGCGCGCTGAGCAGCCGCCGCCGCGTCGATCATCACCTGCGCGTTGAGGGTGTTGACCGCGGCGGTGAACCGGGCACGGGCCACCGTGTCGTTGTGGGCCACGAGGGCGGGGTCCACGCCGGATCGGGCTCCGGACGGTGTCGTCCGGTTCGGTTGGGCGAGGTGGCGTTGGGCGAGGTGGCGTTGGCCACCCGCCGGACGGGCGGGATCGGTTCCACCGGTGGCTGCCGCAGTCGCGGAACCCACCAGCGCGGTGCTCGTCGCGGTGACGAGCAGCCCTGAGGCGATCGCAAGGGCGCGACCGTTCATGAGGTACTCCTTTCACTCCGCCAAACCCCCCTCGGGACCCAAACGCGCGCGCGTCGACGCAGGGATGGGATGGGAGGGGGCGAAAGCCGCACAAAGGATGGGGCGGGGCTTTCGGGACTCTCAATCTACCGCCGGGGTGCGACCGTGGCCCAGTTTTCTTCCAGGATCTACCAGCTAGGCGGAGCGCCCCGAGCGCGGTCGGACCCCTGGGAGTGGGCCGGGAACGCGTCACGGGGAAATCTTGTGACACGCTTCACAAGGATCGGATTTGGGCGGTTTGACACGGTTCAGGCGCGGGAAGGTGACCGGGCCGCGCGGCCGTCGAGCAGGCCCGCGGCGGTGACGATCTGGCCGGTGAGCGTCTGATCGGCGTACTCCATCCGCCGCGACAGCATGCGCTGGGCGTACCCGAGGACGGTCGCCGCGTAGGCCGGGTCGGCGGCGCGATCGACCAACTCCTCGGGGTCGTCGTCGAGGTCGTAGAAGAGCGGGGCGAGACCGGTGAAGTGCACGTACTTCCCGTGCTCGTCGCGCAGACACGACAACGCGCATTGATCCATCGTCAGTCCGAGGGCCGACTCCGCGAATCCACCGATCGGATCACGGAAGTCCCATTCCCAGAACGCGGCGTCGCGCCACTGCGTCGGAGTCTCGCCGCGCACGAGCGGCAACACCGATGTCCCGTTGCACTGGACCGGGACCGGCAGATCCAACCAGTCGAGGATCGTCGGCATGATGTCGACGTTCTCGGTGAACCGATCGTCGATCACGCTGCCGAACGCGGCGGGCGCGCGCGGGTCATGCACGATGAACGGGATGTGGTAGCTCTGGTCGAACCACCCGAGTTTCTCCGTCAGCCAGTGGTCGCCGAGTTGCTCACCGTGGTCCGAAGTGAGGATGACCAGCGTGTCGTCCCACGCACCGCGCGCCCGGATGCCGTCGAGGAGGCGTCCGACCTGCGCGTCGACCTCGGTCATCATCCCGAAGTAGGTGGCACGGGTCTGTGCCACCTCGGCGAGATCGTCACCCAGCCGGATCCCGGGGATCGCGACCGCGCCGGCGAGCAGTGGATGCACGGCACCCTCCGCCTCGTAGGTCTCGGCGCGGATCGGAGCCGGCATCACGGCCGGGTCGTACATAGATGCGTAGGGCTCCGGCGCGACGAACGGTGGGTGGGGCCGGATGTAAGCCACGTGGGCGAACCACGGCTCGTCACCGTGCTCGTCGAGGTAGGCGAGCATCTCACCGGTGAGGAACGCGGCCTCGGTGTGCTCGGCGTGGAACGCAACCGGCGCGCCGGGCGCGTCGGAAACGGGCCGGTACATGGCGGTGACGTCTTCGGGAACGTCGTAACCCTGCTCGCGGAGCCACGCGCCCCAGGCCCGCGCGTGCTCGGGCAGGTCCACGACCGCGCGGTAGCCCGGCAGGACCCCTTCGTAACTGCGCAGGCGCGGGTCGTCGGGCGCGAGTTGGCGAGGGTCCGGAGACGCGTCCGTGTAACCGAAGAGCACCGGGTCGTACCCCGCGGCGCGTACCTCGAGTGCGACGTTGGTGAACCGCGCGTCGAGCGGCGTGCCGTTCAACGCGGACCGGTGGTTCATCAGGTACTGGCCCGTGTGGATCGACGCACGCGACGGTCCGCAGGGCGCGGCTTGCGCGTAGTGGCGACGGAACAGGACGCCCTCGGCCGCGAGGCGATCGAGGTTCGGCGTCTGCACGATCGGGTGCCCGGCCGCGCCGAGGCATTCGCCCCGCCATTGGTCGACCGTGATGAAGAGGACGTTGGCCACGTCCGCAAACTACGGGAGCGCGCCGACCCCTCGTGCAATGGCGAACCCGGGCCAGTAGGCGCCGCCGACCGCGGCGGCCGGCGGGTCGTCACCGGCGGTGCCGAACGGGTGGAGCCCGCCGAACTTGTCGAGGATCCAACCGCCGTTGCCATCGGCCGCGAGGGCGATGCCGCGGGCCACGTCCTGGCCCGGCCAACTCGGCCCACCCGGGGTGACGGCGGGAGCACCACCGAACGGATGGATCCCTCCGGTGGCGTCGACCACGTACCCACCGCGGTCCGGCATGAGGGCGATCCCTCGGGCCAGGTCGAGACCGCCGAAGGAGACCACCCCGGCCGGGACCGCCGGTGCGGGCGCGCCGCCGACCGAGAACGGGTGGAGACCGCCGAAGCCGTCCAGTACGAACCCACCGGTCCCCTCCGGGACCACGGCGACCCCGCGCGCGATGTCCCACCCGAGCCAGTAAGGGCCCCCGGTGAACTTCGGCGGAGCGGCCGGGCCGTCCGCGAACGTGAACCCGTGCAACCCGCCGTAGGCGTCGACGACCACACCGGCGCTCCCCGGCAGGATCGCCACGCCGCGCGTCAGGTCCTGGCCACTCCAGTACGGGGCGCCGACGAACCCTGAAGGCTGGGAATTGCACCCGGCGCTCCACCCGTGGAGACCGCCGAACCCGTCGAGGACCACACCACGCGTCGGCACCCCGAGGGTGGAGGCGTCGTCCTGGAACCGGAACGCGCCCACGACGTCGCGCGTACCGCGCCGCACCGACCCGAGCGCGAACGGCCGACCGTCGGTCGGGACCACGACCCCGGCGACCGTGCTCCGCCGACCGGCGTCGGAGATCGACACGCCACCGACCCCGAAGCCATCGTCCGGCGTGCCGTCGTCGCCGAGGCGGACGAGGACGATGTCGTTGTCCGACCCGACCTTGGAGTTCACCGCGACGACGACACTGCCGTCCGCGCGGCGCGTGAGTCCGGCCGGGACGTCGTTGACCCCGAAGGCATCGCGGTACGAGGCGAACGCGGTATCCCGCGTGCCGTCGGCGTTGTACCGGCGGACCACCGTCTGACCGTGGCCGCTCGCACCCTTGCCGAACCCGGCGACGATCAACTTCCCGTCCGGAGTCATCGCGAGCGCAGTCACGACGTCATGACCACCGAGATCCACCGTGAGACCGTTCGCCCCGCCGAATCCGGTGTCGACACTCCCGTCCGCCGCGAGCCGGATGATCCGCCAGTCGGCCGGGTCCGCCGCGGTCGAACCACCGACGTAGACCGAACCGTCGGCCCGGGTCGCGACCGCGCGCACCCTCAGGGGGAGCGCGGTTCGCCGGCCGTCGCCGTCGAAGGCCGAGTCAGGCGTCCCGTTCGGCGTCAGGCGTTCCACGTAGCCGCCACTGCTCGCATTGCCGGCCACGACCATGCTGTTGTCGTCGAACACCGCGACGGCACGGGCGTCATCGGTGCCGCCGACGTCGAGGTTCAAGCGGCCGTCACCACTGAAGGTCGGATCCGGCGTTCCGTTGGCCCGGAGTCGCACGATGGCCGTGTCAGCCGCCGCGCCGGTCGTCCGCCGACCCGCGGCCACCGCACCGCCCGAAGGGGTCACGGCCACGGCGTAGAACCGCGCGGTGCCGGTGTAGGAGGGCATCACCTTCCCGCCGTTCCCGAAGGTGGCGTCGGGACTCCCGGCACGGAAGCGCAGCACGAGTCCCCGATTGCCGGCGTATCCCGCACCCAGAACCTTGCCGTCCGCGGTCGCCGCCATCGCCCGCACCGCGCTCGGCATGTCGGCGAGCGCGTCGATCGCCTTCACCCCACAGGCGCTGTAGGAACCGTCCGGGTCGCCGGGCCAGGCACCCGCGCTGCTCGCGCCGACGAGTCCCGTCATGGTGACGACCACGACGAGAACGCTCTGAAACATGCGACGACGGCGAAGCGTGACAAATCCTCCTTATCGGGCGCACTCGGCGCTCGGAGGAGTTGTCGGCAGACCGGGGTCGAGATCTGAAACCGGGGCCCGGAAAGTTGCCGGCGAGCGGCCGGACGCGACGATCGACGCTCGGTAGGGTGCGCGTCGAATCATTCGCAGTTGGAGGTCTCGTGGCGCGTCCGTACCGACCGGTACTCATCGGTGCCGCACTCGGCATCGTGGCGATCACCGGGTGTTCGAGCGGCGCCGGACCCAAAGCGGCGCGGTCGACCACCACCTCGACGACCACGGCCCGGGCGGGCGCCGACGGCGCGCTCGCGATCGGCCAGCTCGCCGCGCTCACCGGACCCATCGCCACGATCGCCGACTCGTTCACCGCCCCGGTGAAGCTCGCGGTCGACGAGATGAACTTCTCCGGCGGCGTCAACGGCCATCCGATCGCGCTGACCGTCGCCGATGACGGCTCCGCGACCGCGGCGGGCACCGCGGCGCTCCGCGACCTGGTCGATGTCCACCACGTCGACGCGGTGGTGGGTCCGTCGACCTCGGAACTCGCCCTCGCACTCATGGACGACGCCCGCCGCGCGCCCGTGGTGATGTGCTCCGGGTCGAACACGTACGGGCCGCTCACCCGAGCGGCCGCGCGCAGTGGCCGGTATTTCCGGACCGCGCCGCCCGACGTCCTGCAGTCGGGCGCGCTCGCGTCACTCGTCGTCGGCGACGGGCACCACCGCCCGGTCGTGATCGCGGCGCCGCGGGACGAATACACCGCGCCGCTCGCGACCGCGACCGTGAGCGCGCTGCACGCCCGCGGGGTCCAGGCCGGAGCGGTGGTCACGTTCGCGGCGGGCGCCAACCCCACTGCCGTCGTCCGGCGGGCGCTGCAACGGAATCCGGATTCGGTGGTGGTGCTGGGGTTCCCGGCCGCGAGCGCCCCCATCCTGCGCGCCCTCATCGATGCCGGGAAGGGTCCGGGCCAGCTGCCGACGTACGGGTCCGACGGCCTGCAGAGCGGCGACCTCGCGGCGCTGGTGGATCCGGCCAACCCGGCGGCGCTCGCCGCCATGAAGGGCACGACCCCCGCCGGCTCCCCGGCAGGCATCGACCACCCCTTCAATGCCCAACTCTTCGCGATCGGCGTCGAACCGTTCTTCTCGGCCAGCACCTACGACTGCACGATCCTGGTCGGCCTGGCCGCGGTCGCGGCCCGGTCCGACGATCCGGCCGCGATCAGTGATCATTTCGCGGCAAACCTGACCGGATCGACGGATTGCTCCACATTCGCGGACTGCGTGACCGCCCTGCGGGCCCACAAGAGCATCCACTACCGGGGCGCGGCCTCGAAATACGACCGCTGGCGGCGGTTCGAACCCGGTTCCGGGGCGTACGACGTCTGGCTCTTCGGCGGTGACGGGCGACCGGAACTGCTCCCGCCGTCCTTCCAGATCCTGGTCGACGGATCGGGGCCCTGAAACCCCCTCCGCGGTGCCCGACGAACCTCCGGATTCACTGGCCAGACTGATGCCCGGGCCCTAGGATCCCGCCCCAGTCTGGGCGTTTCCTGGGGGGACCACATGCGTACCAAGTTCGGCGCGATTCTGGCGACTGTCGCCATGAGCTCAACGGCGTTCTTGGCGGTCGGGGCGGTGGTGGCCACACCGGCCGGCGCCGACACCGTCGGCGTGCCCCTCTCGTGCCAGACCACGAACATCCCGGTCGTCGGGACCTCGGTCTCGACCCGGGTACAACAGACGATCGGCACGGCACCGGCCGCGGTGGCGCAAGGCAACACCCTCACGATGAGCGTGCAACCCGCACCGGACAACCTCTCCTCGGACGCGGGCAGCGGGGCAACGCTCAACTCGGTCCAGGACTTCCGGATCCATGTGCCGATCCCCGCCAACGCGACGCTGCTCGGGTTCTCGATCTCCGGCGGATTCGGGTACGGGACCCTCGGGTCGCCGCCGGTGCTCCAGTCCGGCAGCGAGATCATCATGCAGGTGCACGGGCCGATTTCGCCCGGCAACGCCTTCCAGTTCCCGGCGATCAACCTGAATCTGCGCGCCACCGGCGCGACGCTGTCCGCCATCCAGGTCCGCCTCGGCGGCACCTCGTACTCCAGCCCCGGGCTGGAGTTCGTCGCCAACGCGACCCTCCCCTCCCCGCTCGGAAGCGCCTCCCTGCCGACGAACTGCTACCCGAGTTCGTCGCCGGCGCTCGCCACCACCACCATCGTCCCGCCCGACACCACCGGGCCGGCCATCACCATCACGACGCCGCCCGATGGCGCCACCTACGCACAGAACGCCACCGTGCCCGCCGCATACTCCTGCAACGACGGTCCCTTCGGTAGTGGCGTGGCGACCTGTAGCGGTTCGGTGCCGGTCGGCGCGGCCATCGACACCTCCACCGTCGGTGTCCACACCTTCATGGTCAGCGCCACCGACGTGGCCCACAACCCGGCGACCAGCGCGTCCACCACCTATACCGTCGCCGACGACCCGTCGATCTCGGTCAAGGGCGGCTGGGGCACCGAGGGCGCCTCCGGCCAGGTCCCGTTCAAGGTGTCGCTGTCGCGGCCCACGTCCCAGGCGGTCACCGTCAACTACGCCACGCAGGACGACTCCGCCAACTCCACCACGGACTACTTCCCGGCCGGAGGAACTCTCACGTTCCTCCCGGGCGGATCCCAGGTCCAGACCGTGAACGTGGGGCTTCGCAATGACAGCACCTACGAGCCGGCAGAGTCCTTCAACCTGGCGTTGTCCGGGGTCACCCATGCGGTCATCGCGAGTCCGTTGACCGCCGGGCGGATCAAGGACGACGACCAGCCTGCGCTCCGGGTCGAGGCCGGGTCCGCCACGGAAGGCCCCGGCGCCTCGGTGCCGGTGACCATCTCCCTCGCCGGCCCCGCACCCGGACCGGTCCCGGTCAACTACGCCACGTCCGACACCGCCGGGCCCAACCACGCGACTGCCGGTGCCGACTACACGCCGACCAGCGGGACCACGACGATCCCCACCGGCTCGACATCCGCGACGGTGAACGTGCCGGTCCTCGATGACATCGTCTTCGAGGCGGACGCCGAGACCTTCACCTTCACCGCCACCAACACGATCAACGCGCAGTCCGCGAACGCGCCCGGCACGATCATCGACAACGAGACCCACCCACCCGTGATCTCCATCGGCAGCGCGAGCGTCGTCGAAGGTGACACCGGTTCGAAGGCGCTCACCTTCACGGTTGCACTCGATCGCGTCGCATCGACGCCGGTGACCGCGCGCTACACGACCGCGCCGGTGAACGCGACGCCCGGCGTCGACTACACCTCGCAGATCAACAAGCAGGTGGTGATCGAGGCCGGCAAGACGTCGAAGAACATCGTGGTCCCGATCTTCGGCGACACCGTCGGGGAGGGGAACGAGAGCTTCACCGTCACCCTGACCAGCCCCTTCGCGGCTGCGCTCGGGACCCCGGTGGCCATCGGCACGATCATCGACGACGACCCGGTCGGCGTCTCACCCAAGATCTCCGTCGGTGACGTCACCGTGACCGAAGGCGACACGCTCACCACCAAGATCACCGCCACCGTGTCGTTGAACGTCAAGGCCACGGCACCGCTGAGCGCGAATCTCTCGACGATCGCGGGCTCGGCGACGACCGCCGACTACCTCCCGATCACCAACAAGAAGCTCACGTTCCTGACCGGCACCTACTTCAAGAAGATCGTCATCACGATCAAGAACGACGTCATCGCCGAGGGGGACGAATCATTCGGGCTGGCCCTGACGAACCTCACCAACGTCGCGGCCGGTCGGGTCAACGGGACCGTGACGATCCTCGACAACGACAACCCGCTGCCGACCACGCCCGGCGCACTGGCCGCGACCGCCTCCATGCAGCGCCTCGGCGGCGTCGAGCTCACGTGGAGTCCGTCGACCACCCCCTTGGCCGACTGGCCTCTGACGGGTTACGAGATCCACTCGTCGACCGACGGCGGCACCACCTACGGGCCGTGGGCCACGACCGGCGGCACCACCACCTTCCACGTCGACTCGTGCGGCGCCGGCTCGACCTGCACCTACCAGGTGCGAGCCCGCAACGCGAAGGGCACGAGCGACGCGAGCACCATCGCCACCGCGTTCGCGCCGACGGACACGACCGCGCCCGTCTTGTCGGTGGAGACACCCTCGAACCACGGGAACGCCGGCACCAACGGCGGCACCCAGATCGACGGCAACGCCGGGTTCGCCGCCGGTGACGTCGCGGCCGTGCCGGTGAACATCTACCCGTGTTCGTGCACGAACATGGCACCCACACTGACCGCGTCGGTCACGCCGTCGGGCGGATCCTGGTCGCTGAGCCCGACGCTCGCGCCGGGGGTGTACACCGTGCAGAGTTCCCAGACCGACTGGGCCGGCAACACCTCCACGAGCCCGCCGGTCACGTTCGAGGTGCGCAACGCCGTCTTCGTGTCACCGTTCGGCAGCGACGCGAACCCCGGGACTCCGGCATCGCCGAAGCTCACCGTCACCGCCGCGGCCACGACCGCGGGCGCGCAGAGCCGGCCCCAGATCGCGGTGGCGACGGGTTCCTATGCATCGGGAAGTGGCTTCACGATCGCGAGCGACGTGAGCGTGCTCGGCGGCTTCGACCAGTTCTCCGGGTGGAGCCGCCTCGGTAGCGCCGGGCTCACCGGGACACCCGACCGCACCCAGACCCAGATCACCGGGGTACCCCAGGCGATCACGGTCAGCGGCGGTGTGACCGTCACCCTCGACGCGCTGAGCATGACCGGCCTGAACACGGGCCTCGGCGCCGGGGCCAGCGTGTACGGCGTGCGAGCGATCGGCGCGAGCGGATCGAGTCTCGCCACCGTGACGATCAACAACTCCAAGGCGACGGCCACCGATGCCATGAACGGGGTCGCCTCGGCGAGTCCGGGTGCGAGCGCCACGGTGGACGGGTGTCGGGGCGCCGATGGAACCGCCTGGTTCACCGGTGACGGCAACGGCATGATCCCGAACGGCTCGAGCTGTGGCGGGACGGGCCTGGCCGCAGCCGGCTACGGGGGCGGGGGCGGCCAGGGGTACGCGTTCTCGGCCGACGGCGGCAAGAACGGTGGCAACGGCGGCGGCGGCGCAGCCGGTGGTGCCGGTGGTAGCGGTTCGTTCACGTCCGGGACTGCCGGTGGCGGAGGTACGGGCGGCGGTTCCGGAACCTCGGGTGCCGCCGGTAATGGCGGCGCGAACGACCCCGGGCTCGCGGGATCCACCTGGCTCGGCCGCGGCGGTGTTGCCGGTGGTAACGGCACCGCCGGTGGTGGCGGTGGCGGCGGTGGCGGCGGCGGCGGTACCGGCTTCGGCGTCAACGGCGGGCGTGGCGGTGGCGGCGGTGCCGGTGGTTCTTCCGGTGGTGGCGGCGGTACCGGGACCCCCGGTGGGGGCTCATTCGCGGTCTACGCGTTCAACGCATCCGTCTCGGTGACCAACACGGTCCTGACCGCCGGTGCCGGCGGACGCGGCGGTGACGGCGCCGCCGGTGGGAACGGCAGCGGCGCCGGCAGCGGCGGCAACGCGTTCTCCCAGACCCTCGGCGGCAACGGTGCCGGTGGTGGCGGCGGCGGTGGCGGCGCAGGCGGCGGCGGTGGCGGCGGCGCCTCCGGCGGACCGTCGATCGGGATCATGCGGCTGGGGGCGGGCAGCGTGACCGTCACCTCCAGCTCCACGAGCGTCAGCAACTCTGCGGCGCTGCCGGGCGTCGGGGGCCTGGGCGGTAACGGAGGCTCCGGTGGGAACGGTGGCACCGACGGGGGGAGCGGCACCATCTGCACCCTGATCTGCGGGAGCATCGCCCCCGGCAGCGCCGGTGGTGCCGGACCGTCCGGTGGGAACGGCGCGCCGGGCAACGTCGGACTCGTCTGCACGAAGTACGACGGCACCACCTGCACCCCGTAGTCGTACGGCACGCATCGCGACTCGAGGCCCGCCGTCCTTCCGGATGGCGGGCCTCCGGTTTTCCTGCCGCATCCGTGCCGATTCACGATCGGGCTCGGGTGTCCCGACGCCGAGGCCGCGCGACCCGAGGGGTCCATCGCACGCGGTCGGCCCCGGGCGGTCGGCGGCGTCCTCCCCTCGGTGCCGAATCCCGACGCAGCCGCGGTGGGCCGGACGTGCCCATCGTCGTGAACGGACGCGCGGACCCGACCCGCCTTCGGCGACGACGAACCGTCATCGCCAAGCCGGACGCCAGGGCCGCCGTCCTCCAGCCCCCACCGGCCGAGTGCACCGCGGCGCGCGGCGCGGCTCCCGCCGCGGTTCGGTCGGATCAGCTCCGAGCCGGAACCGACGACCACACGCGAGTGCAGGAACTGGTGCTCCGACCCGGGCGCGGGTCACGCTTCGATCGAAGTCCGTGGGCTCGAGCCCGGAGGCTCAGGCCACCGCCTTCTGTTTGGTGGCAACCCCGGTCGCCCCGTTGTTGCCACCGGATCCGCCGCTACCGCCGGCACCGATGGTGATCTGGGTCGCACTGGGGACCGTGATCGTGAAGGTACCGCCGCCCTTGACGATCGTGCCCACACTCGGGCCTCCCGCGCCACCGCCACCGCGACCGCCGGTACCACCACCGCCACCGCCACCGCCGCTGCCGCCACCGCCGCCGTTGCCGTTGCAACAACCGGACCCGTCGGTGCCGTCGTTCCCGTTCGCACCTGCGGCCCCTGCCGCGCCACCGCCGACACCCGATCCACCGGCCTTGCTGCCGTTGGCGCAACCGCCGGTGCAGTTCCCGACGCCGCCGTTGCCACTGCTTCCGCCGGTGCCACCCGTCTGGCCGTTGCCGCCGTTGCCGCCGGTGCCGCCGTTGGCCGTCGTGATGGTGGTGAACCCGTCGGTGACGACGGTCGAACGGTAGGCGTAGATGCCGAAGGAACCACCCGCACCGGTCCCGGCGTTGCCGCCGATGCCACCGGCACCCCCGCCGCCGGCACCACCACCGGCACCACCGCTCAGCCAGTCACCGACACAGAAGGTCCCGTCGCAGCCACCGCCTCCGGCACCACCGCCACCGCCACCGCCACCGTTCGTGCCGGCACCACCGCCACCACCGTTCCCGGTGGTCGGCGTGAAGCCGGTCGAGTACGCGCTGTCGATGGCCGGCCCGGAAGCACCCGAGGCACCGGCCACCCCGGCACCACCGCCGAAGCCCTTCGTGCCCTTGCAGCCTCCGTAGTAACCCACGCAGCCGCCGCTCCACGCGGCGCCTCCGGCACCACCAGACGGGGCGGAGGTTCCGGCTGCGCCGTTGTTCCCGCCCGAGCGACCGGGGTTGCTCCCCCCGGCTCCGCCGGAGACGACGGAGGTCCCGGGACTACCGCCGGTGCTCCCGCAATGGTCACAACCGCCAGTTCCGTTGGTGCCGTTCGTTCCACCCGTTGCGGTCGTGCCGTTGTTGCTCGCCGAGGTTCCGGCACCGCCGGCCTGTGCGGTGATCGCGTCCCGGTTGAGGGTGACCGTCGCCGTCGGCGCGCCGCTACTCCCGAGCGCTCGCACGCCGTAGGCGCTTCCGCCCGTTCCCGGGGTCCCGCTGTTGATGGCCACCTGGTTCAACGTGACGGTCCGGTTGGCGGCGCTCGCATCGATGATCACGCCGGTTGCGTCCGGAGTGGTGTTACCGGTGATCGTGACGACGTTGGTCGTGCCGGGCCCGCTCACCGCGCCCGGCGTCGCCCGCAGGATGCTCGACTGGCTGAAGCCGCCGGTCAGCGTCAGGGCGCTGGCGTTCGTGAGCGTCAGTGTGCCGGTGTACGAACCGCCCGAGATCACGACGTTGTTCAGCGTGGCCGTCGCCAGACCGGCGGCGGCACCGATGGTCGCCTTGGGACCGGAAGATCCGGTTCCGGTACCCCGGCCGGTGCAGCCGGACGCCGTGGACACCGGGCACAGCCCGTTGTTGGCGTCGGAGGCACCCGTCCCACCCACGAACAACGTGTGGTCCGGGTCGTAGTCGATGTTCATGAGGCGGCTCAGCGTCGATACGTTCCCGGCGTTGTCCGTCGCGGTGACCTTCACCGTGTAGCTCCCGCCCTGCGGGAAGTTGCCGATCGCGAAGACCTGACTCCAGCTCGCGGTGCCCCCCGGGTTCATGGTCGACTCGCTGCTGCTCGAGAACGACGAGCCGTTCCAGTAGAGGCCGCTCGAAAGCTGCCGAACGCTGACCGTCACGGACGCAACCCCGGACCCCGCGTCGGCGCTGGTCCCGGTCAGGTTGCCGCCCCACACGAGGATCGGACCCGAGTTGAAGACCTGACCGGAGCTCGCGAAGGTGTCTCCCACCGCGGCCGGGGCCGTGATCGTGATGGTCGGGGCGTTGCTGTCGACCGTGAAGGTGCGGGCGGTGCTCGTCCCGGTGTTCCCGGCCCAGTCGGACTGGTTCGCGCTCACCGTGTAGGTGCCGTCGCCGAGTGACGCCGGTGAACTCGCGGCCCAGTCGGTCGGGCCGACCAGCCACGCGGTTCCACTGCGCGTCACCGTGAACGTGCGGATCGTCGAGGCGCCCTGCTTGACGGTGACGTTGACCGTCGCGCTGTCACCCACCCCGTTGCCCGCCGTCCCGGCGAAGGTCGGGGTCGCGCTCGGGGCCGCCGAATTGTTCACCGGGGTGGTCACCGTGACGGCCGGCGCCACGTGGTCGGTCAGCCCGGCCGCCGTCGCCTGGTTGCTCGGGACGCTGGTGCTGTTCTGCGTGTCGATCGCCCGCACCTCGTACCGGCACGTGGTGTTCACGTTGCCGAGCGCGCAGATGTGGGTGAAGGAGGTGCCGGTGCCGGTTCCGGTCGACGTCCATGCCGTGAACGCGCCGAAGCCGCTGCCGGTGTCGGACTGGTACCGGAACTCGTACGAGGCGATCGGGAACGTGCTCATGGCCGGCGGTGCCCACGAGAGGTCCACCCCGCCCAAGTTGGTCGTGCCGTCGGCCACCGACGTCGTCGCCGTCAACGACTGGGGTGCGCCGAGGTTGGTACCGGTTGCCGTCGCGTTGTTCGAGACCGGGCCGGTCCCGACGGAGTTGATCGCCGAGACGCGGTAGGTGCAGGCGACGCCCTGGCCGCATGCACCGTCGGCGTACGACAAGGACGTGCCCAACGTGAAGCTGGTGGGCCACGTGCTCCCACCGTCGAGCGAACGCTCGAGCTGGTAGCCGATCACCGCGCGACCACCGTTGTCGACCGGCGCCTGCCAGGCGACGTCGACCGCGCCGAGCGCGGTGCCCGGGGTCGCGGTGAGGTTCGGCGGTGCCGACGGGACGTTCGCGCCTTCGGCAGTGGCGGTGTTGGAGTACGAGCCGGTGCCCGCGGCCGTGACCGCCGCGACCTTGTAGGTGCACGCGTTGCTCGCGCCACACGCGGGGTCGGTGTACGTGGTCCCGGTCGTCCCCATCGAGATCGGAGCGGAGAACGCGCCGCTGTTCACCGAACGTTGGAAGACGTAATCGGTCACGGGGAACGAGCCGCTCGTCGACGGCGCGGTCCACGCGAGGTCGACCGCGCCGATCGTGGTCGGGTGCGTGGCCGCGGTGAGTGCCGAGGGCGCGTCGGGGAGCGTGGAACCGCTGGCCGCGGTGGCCGACGAGCTCGCGCTCGCGCCCGCACCGCCGCTCCCGATGGCCACCACGCGGTAGGTGCAGGACACGCCCTGACCGCAGTTGTGGGTCACGGTCTGGGGGTTGCCGACGATCGTGAGTCCGGTGTCGGACCAGTTGGCGCTGTTGGAGCAGCCGGAGGTGGTGAGGCAGCGGTAGAGCGCGATGTGGTCGATCCCCGCACCCACCTCGGCGGGGCCGGCCCACGTGACGGTCACGTTGCCCGCGGGCGCGGCGGTCACCGCGGCCACGTTGGTGACGGCGAACGGGGTCATCCGGGCCGACACGCCCCACGGTCCCGCACCGATCGAGTTGTTGGCGCGGATCTGGAAGGAGCAGGTGATCTGGTCGGCGGGACAGGGAGACAGCCACGAGTTCGTGTTGCCCAGCGGGACGACGGTGGCGCTGGCCCACGCCGGGTCCGACTCGTCACAGTTGCCGAGACACACGCGTCCGTCGTAGCTGGTGACGGGCAAGCCACCGAAGGCGCCGGGCGGGCCCCAGGTGGCGGTGGCCGTCGGCGAACCGGTGCCGAGGTTGAGGTTGGCGACCGACGCCACCGATGCCACGAGGTTCGAGACGCGACCAGGTGGGTTGAACGCAGTCGACACCGCGGCCGACGCGGGCGCCGCCCCCTTCGAGTTGTGCGCGGTGATGCGGTACGAACAGTTGTTGGTGCCGGTGCACTCGACGATCGCCGAGCGCGGCGAGGTCGGCAGCGAGGAGGCGCCGTTGGTGAAGGCTCCACCATCGGCCGACACCTCGTAGGTGTACGTGACGGGCAGACCACCGGTGTTCGCGGGCCCGTTCCAGCCGATGGTCGCCGATGCGACGGGACGGCCCGGGACCAGCGAGGAGATGTTGGCCGTGCTGGGGAGATTCCACACGCCGGCGAGCGCGGCGCTGGCCACGCTGGTACCGACGTCGTTCACGGCGTAGACGCGGAACTTGCAACCGCCGGCGGGGTTCGTCGAGGAACAGGGGACCTGACGCGGGGAACCGGTCGGCAGCGCGAAGGGCCCGAGGATCGGACCGGCGCTGTTGACCTGCACGTCGTAGAGGTACCCGGTGATCGCCTTGCCGCCGTTCGTCGCCGGCGCGCGCACGGTCATCGACATCTTGCCGACGGCCGGACCGCCGGTCACGGCGCCGATGGTGGGCTTGCCCGGCACCAGCCACGTGCCGGTCGCGACGGTGCTCGGCTGCGACGTTCCGGCCGAGTTGGTGGCGTAGACGCGGAAGCTACAAGTCGTGACCCCCGCGCAGGGACCGATGACCTTGTGGGCCTTGGCGACATCCACCGGGGCGCCGAACGCGCCGCCGTCCACCGCGGTCGCGAGGAGGTAGCGGATCACGGTGCTGCCGTTGGCGTTGGCCGGCGACAGCCACTTGACCGTCATGTTGCCTGCCGTCGGGCCACCCACGGCGGTCACCGACCGCGGCTCGGTCGGAACGTTCAGCGCGCCTGCCGTCCCACCCGTCACCATCGGCACCAAAGCCCCGAGACCGACCACGACGACGGCCACCGGCGTCGTCAAACGACGCAAACTCCGCACCCCAGCACCCACAGCCCAGCCCCCCAAGGACGGCACAAAACACGTGGGCGGGAAGGTTAGGCGGGCAAGGGTTCAGTGTCCACGGTCGAGTCAGGGTTTCCGGGGCTTCTGCGCACCCTGGCCACCAGCGCGTCCAGGGCCACGGCGGCCAGGACACAGAGGACGACCTCGGCCGACGCCCGGAACCGGGTGCTCGCGTACGTGAGGACCACGGTGACGGCCACCATGACCGGCGGCACGAGGAGGGGGAACACCGGGACCGTTCGCCGCCGCCGGATCAACACCGCCCCGACGACCGACGCGAGCCCGAACGCCCAGAACGAATACAGGCCGAACCGGGCCAGCCAGATCTCCCGGCCCTCGATGGCACTGTCCAGGTTGACCTGGACGTTCGGTTGGTAGAGCCCGACGATCGCCCCGAGTCGGGCCGCCACCACCCCCGGAATCAGGTGTTTGTGGTGGCTGATGTAGGTAAATGCGGCTTTTCGGTAGATCGCATCGGTTTCGGACTCATCGAGATCACCGTGGATCTCGCGGTCCCGGATCGCGATGGAGCACCCGACGTTGAAATAGCTCTTGGTCGCGCCCTTCCACACCGCGTCGCAGTCGGCGGAGGACAGGAGCGGCCCGAACTGGGTGCTCAGGAGTTCGGGCTTCTCGAACCGGGTGAGGTTGAACACCAGCCAGGGCGCCATCACCACCAGGGCCGCGCACACCGCGGCGCCGACCCCCCGCCAACGGTCCCGACGGGTGACGTCCCGGGCGAGGAGGGCCAGCGGAATCACCATGAAGGGGATGATCAGGATCAGTTCGGACCGGCTGAGCGCGCCGGCCCCGCTGGCGAGACCGACCAGTGCGAGGCGCCACCAGCGCGGATCCCGCCAGTAGCGGTAGGCGCAATAGACGGCCAACGCGGTCGCGAACATCGCCATCGACTCCGCCATCAGCGACCCGTCGGGCACCCAGAGGTTCGGCGCCACCGCCGCGATGACCGCGGCGATCACCCCCGCGCGCGGTCCGACGACCTCGCGGCCGGTCAGGCCGATCACCACCACCGTCGCGGTCCCGAGCACCGCCGACCAGACGAGATGGCTGAGCACGCTCGTGAACCCGAGGACCGACGGGATCGCGAGGTAGATGAGGTAGAGCGGCGGATGTTCGCCCGCCTGGATCGCCCTGTGCGGTTGGAACGGTGAGATGAAGCCCTTGCCGTCGGCGAGGAGGTTCGCGCCGGCGTGGTAGAAGAACGCGTCGCCGCCGAAGACGTGGTGCTGGCGGAATCCGAGGATGTAGATCAGCCGGATCACGAAGGCGCCGAGCGCCACCGCGGCGATCGTCCAGCCAAACCGCGTCCAACCAAACCACCGCGTGGGATCCGGCCGCTTCATCGTGCCGGCGATGGTAGGCGGCGGGACCGGCACGCCGATTCCGGAGCCTCCGAGTTCGGTCGAACCCAATTTTCGGGCCCGCGCCTTCAGCATTCGCGGCGAAAACGCCGATACCCCGCATATGCGGAGTCGTTGCCGGGTTGCCGGTGTCCTGGTGTCTGCCCTCGTCCTGGGGGTGACCGCCCTCGGCGCGTCGACGAGCGGCGCGGCGGCGGTGGTCAACGAGGCACCGGCCTCGATCGCGGTCGACTGCTCCCACGACGTCACCGCCGAACTCATGGCCTGGATCGCGTCGGTCCCGGACGACTCCACGTTGAGCTTCGCGGCGAACGGCTGCTACCGGGTCGACGGAACGATCGTGGTGACGCAACGGAACGGGCTGACGTTCGACGGCAACAACGCGACGTTCCGGCAGGTGACCGACGGATCCGAGATCGTCAACCCGAAGTTCGTGCGGACGCGCAACGTGTGGACCTTCGGCCTGAGCACCAACCTCGTCGTGCGCAACCTCACCACCATCGGCGCCAACCCCCATGCGGGCCGCGGCGACCTCGCGTACAAGGCGAAGTTCGAAGCGCAGCACGCCTACCTCATCCAGGGCGTCAAGGGCATGCTCATGGACCACGTCGCGGCCTACGACACGTACGGCGACTTCGTCTTCGTGGGGCCGGGGACCGAGGACCTGACCGTTCAGAACTCGACGTTCGCCCGCAACGGACGCCAGGGCTGGACGATCAACGGCACCAACATCGTGTTCCAGCACAACTCGATCTCCGACACCCGCCGCGCCACGATCGACATGGAACCATCGGCCCCGTCGTGGGTCTCGAAGAACATCTACATCCGCGACAACGACGTCGGCCCGGGGCGACTGTTCTTCTTCTCGAGCGTCGGAGCCGCCGCGCCGATGGACAACATCAACATCATCGGGAACCGGCTCCACAAGAAGGCGTTCCAGGTCTTCGTCGCGCCGCCGAAGGGCGTGCGGACGAACTACCACATCGTCGGCAACACCTCCGACGGGGGTACGAGCGGCTTCGGGTCGACGATGGTCCTGTGGCACGTCAGCGGCATCGACGTGCGGGACAACACCATCCCGCTCCAGCCGAGCCATCCGCTCGCCGGGGTCGGGATCCGCGGGAGTTCGCACGTGAGCGTGACCGGCAACGTGTTCCGCGGCGGCCACTTCGTCATTCGGGACCGCGGCGGCAACACCGACGTGACGCAGTCGAACAACCAGATCGGGATCCCACCGATGCGGACACCGGTTTCGACCCACGTGGCCGGACCGACGCCGAGCGCCTGACCGGGCCGCCGCGCCGGCCTCCCGCACCGAAATCGCGGGGAGGCGACCACTAGCGTCGCCGGTCGTGACCGCAGCCTTCACCCGCGCCGAGATGCGCGACGCCCTGCGCACCCTGCGAGGACGCCGGCGGGCCCAGCGATTGAGTCACATCGACTGGGTCGACGCGATCTACCGCGCCTACGTGGTCGGCATCTCGGTGATTGCGGCCCTCGTCACCATCGCCGCAGTCGTCGGCGACACACCGGTGGGCGCGAGCGGCGTCCGCGCGGCCACCGACCACGGCGCCGCCATCGCCGGGCTCGTGGTCGCACTGCTGGTCGCGTTGGGCATGCGGTCGGGTGCCCACGGTGGCCCACTCGCGTTCGAAGCGGCCGACGTGCAACACGTGCTGCTGGCCCCCGTCGACCGCGGCCTGGTGATCCGCTCCGGCGCGATCCGTCAACTCCGCGGCGTCCTGAGTGCCGGCGTCCTCACGGGCGCATTACTCGGCGTGATCGCGGCGCCCCGGTTCCCCGGCGCCGATCACGGCGCCGCGCAGTGGGTCATCGCCGGCATCGCCTTCGGCGTCGTGGCGGCACTGGCCGCGTGGGGGAGTGCGCTGGTCGCGGCGGCGTTGCGGATGAGTCAACTGCTCGCGCTGATCGTCGGTGTGGTGTTGGTCGCGTGGTCGGTCGCCGACTGGCTCGGCTCGGTCACCACGTCACCGGCAACGTGGATCGGTGAGGTCGGCATGTGGCCGCTCACCGGGTCGCTCCTGGCGATCGCCGGCGTCGCGGTGGTCGGGGTCATCGTCACCCTCGGGTTGCGGGGCGCGCACCGCCAGTCGCTCGAACCGGTGCTGCGCCGGGCCCAACTGGTGAGCGCGTTGCGGTTCGCGGCGACGGTCCAGGACCTCCGGGCCGTCATCACCCTCCGCCGGCAGCTCACGCACGAGCTCGCGCGGGCGCGACCGTGGTTCCGGGTTCCGCGTGGGCGGGCGTTCGGCCGCGCCGGCTGGCGCCGCGACTGGCACGGCATCGCCCGCTGGCCCAGTGCGCGGGTCATCCGGGTGGTCTCGCTGACGATCGCGGCCGGCGCGAGCTGCGGAGCCGCGGTCCGCGGGATCACCCCGCTGTTCGCGGTGGCCGCGCTCTGTGCCTACGTGATCGCGCTCGACGTCGCCGAGGGACTGGCCCAGGAGGTCGACCATCCCGATCGCGGCACTGCGGTCCCGATGCGGTCCGGCGACCTCTACATGTCGCACCTCGCCGCGCCCGCCGCGGTCACCGGTGTCCTCGCTCTCGTCGGGGGCGGCGTCGGGATCCTCGTCGCCGCGCTCATGACCCGACCCCACGATGTGCACGCGGTGTCGCCGGTGGTCGCGATCGCAGTACTCGTCGCCCTCGTCGTGGCCGTCCCGGCAGCCGCCGGCATCTCGATCTACCTCGGTCGCCCGGACCGCGACCTGGCCGTGGCCATGCTCCACCCCGGGGTCGTGGCCGCACAGCAGGTCGCACCGTTGATCATCGTGGCCCTCGCGTTCATCCCGCTGATCGTCGCTCGCGAAGTCGATCCCCCCACCGATCCCGTGAGCGCCGCGTTCGCCGCGGCCACGCCGGCGCTCGTCGTCGCGTTCGGGATCGCCACGTTCCTGCGCAGCCGAAGGGCCGATACCGAATGACCACCCCGCTCATCGCCGTCGGACTCGGCAAGTGGTACGACGAGGTCGCCGCGCTCCACGACTTCTCGATCACCTGCAAGCCGGGTCAACTCATCGCGCTCGTCGGCCACAACGGCTCGGGCAAGTCGACCTTCCTCCGGCTCGCGGCCGGACTCCTCGAACCGACCCAGGGCGAGATCCGCATCTGCGGAGCCGACGCCGGATCGATCGAAGCGCGCGCCGAACTGTCGTTCATCCCCGACGACCCGGTGCTCTACGACGACCTGAGCGTGAACGAGCACATCGAGTACATCGGTCGGCTCCACGGCGTCGACGACTGGCCCGAACTCGGCGACGAGTTGGTGGAGGCACTCGGCCTGACCGAGCGGGCCGACGACCTCCCCGCTCGATTCAGTCGCGGCCTGCGCCAGAAAACCTCGCTGGTCCTCGGACTCGTGCGGCCGTTCTCCGTGCTCGCGATCGACGAACCGTTCGTCGGGCTGGACCCCGCCGGCCAGGCCGCGCTCACTGCGCTCATGGTCGACCGCGCGCGCGGCGGCGCCTGCGTCATCGTGGCCACCCACCAACTCGAGTTCCTCCAACACGCCGATCGCTGTGTCGGGCTGCGGGACGGCGAGGTGGCCTTCTCCGGGGCCGTCGATCTTCCGAAGATTCGCACCCTGCTCGGGTAGACGTTTCGCCCGCTGCGCCCTACTGGTGGCGAACGACCAGCACCGGACACGGGCTGTGATGCATCACGTGGTTACTCACCGAGCCGAGCAGCACGTCGGCCAGCGCACCGTGACCGTGCGAGCCGACGACGATGAGCCCCGCACCTTGCTCGGCTGCGTACGAGCAGAGCCGGGCGCCGACGGACTGCTCACCGCGTTCGACGATCTGCTGGCGAATCGGTCGGTTGCCGAACGCGCGCGCCGATGCCGCGAGCGCGCCTTCCGCGTCGACCACCTCCTCGCGGTGCTCGTTCTCGGCCTCCTCCTCGGTGAAGACCGGGCCTTCGAAGCCACCGGCGTCGGCCATCGGGTCTTCGAGCGAGTCGATCACGATCACGAGCGACAGGTCGGCGTCGGAGGGCAACAGCTGCGTCGCTTCACGCGCCGCGGTCGACGACGCCTCGGATCCGTCGGTGGCGATGATCACGCGGAGCGGTGCGTCCGGGTTCGGCTGTTCGTCAGTCATGCGATTCCCTTTCCTTGGTGGGTCCGGTCCTGACCGGTCATGACCCCGAGTCGGCCCTGATGCGACATCAGCGACCACCGGGAAAGCGACGACAGCGCGGAGCCGATCGACGCGAACGACCCGATCGAGAGCACCGAGAGGAACGATCCGGCCGATCCGACGGAGAGGAACGACCCGACCGAGCCGATCGACAGCACCGAGCCTTTCGAGCCGATCGACAGCATCGAGTCCTCGGACCACAGGGACCAGCGGGACGTTGTACTCGTCGTCATCCCGCCACCGTCGCACGCGCGGGCGTCGACGGCAAGGTCGATCCGGCTCTGGTGGCCGCAACGGTTCCGACACGCCGCGATTCGAGACCAGTCGGGTGAGGGACGAACGGCCCTGACCGCCGCGAGAACGGTCACCGCGACCACCGGTAACCAGGTCGGCCGTGTCCCGTGACGCCCCCACGGGCGTCCCGGGACGCCGGCACCACCGAGTGGATCACGATCGACCCGCCACCCGACGCCGGGGGGG
>JBBSBV010000013.1:0-100414 GCA_038250905.1 Acidimicrobiia bacterium | reverse complement strand
CCTGTCCCTGCCGGCTCGTTCGTCCTTTTTGCGCCCGCCCCCCCCCGTGGGGGGGGCCCCCACCCCCGCCCCCCTTTCCCGCTCTCCGAGGGTCCGCCCGTGCGCCAACTTCGAAATACCTCGACCGTCGTCGTCCTTGCCGTTGTCCTCATCGGCTTGGTGGGCTGTGGGAGTTCGTCTCCGGGTTCCGCTCCCGGAGCGAAGCCGCGAGTCATCTCGGATCGCCAGCTTTCCCGAGAACTGGCGGCGCTGGGCAACGAATGGATGGCCACCGCGACGACCCGGGCCGACCAGGTCGCGCAACAAGTCGCCGGGGCCGGTCACGGGTGCTCGGACCTCGCCCAGTTCCAGAAGTCGCAGTTCCTCCTGACCTTCGTGAAGCTGGGCTGGCCGATTCCTCAATACGCCGGTTCCTGTCACGTCGGAGGCGCGGAGGATCTGCAGATCGAGGTCTATCGGGACGCGGCGACCGTCGCGCGCCGCGTCTCGCTGCGGGCGGCCCGCCTCTGTCTGCAGAAGGGGCTCCCCCCGTACGCATACGTCACCGCGGGCCGTGTCCTCCTGACGCCGGACCAGCGGAAGACCGCAGAAACACTTGCGCCCATCGTCAAGGGACGGGCGTCCATCGAGGACTGCAAGGGCTAGGGCGCCGAGCGTTACTCCTCGTATCGAGGAGTGCAGGCCCAGGCCGTAGCAGCGCGGAACTTGTGAATGCTGGCGACCGGTGCGCGGATCGCATCGGGCACTTCGATGATCGAGCCCGGCCCGCAGTCGTAGGTATCTGGACCCTTGCGTAAGGAGATCAGTGCGACGGTCTTGTCGCGTGGGCCGACGTACACCACCGCGCCAGTGGGATCGATCGCGGCGGGAGCCGTCCCACCACCGGCGAACACCACCTCGGCCGAATCAGCCGACCCCTTCGGGATCAGCGCCGCCACGGCCTCCACGTCACCCGCCGCCGAGGTGAAGATCAGGTCGAAGTAGTACTCCGGGGTGTCCTCGTCGGCAGCGGGGGGATCGCCGCACACCGCGCCGTCGACCACCGGATTTGCCGCCGCCACCGCCGGTGCCGTCGTCAACCGAAGGCAGGTTGTCGCGCGGGTACCGGGGCCGCGTTCGATGTCCCAGCTGATGCCGTTGGCGGTTCCCGCCGCAAACGGCACCCAGTCGCCGCTCGGCGCGGGAAGCGTTTCCTTGCTGCGACCGACCGTATCCCGCTCTGGTGGCGGGGCGATATTCGGTCCTGCGCCGTATTCGAAGTCGATCTGGACCTTCTTGCCGGGACTCGCCAACTTCCAGCGGCGCAACCGCAGCTCCGCGTCGACCGAGAGCTCCAGCTGGCCTCCCGCGGGCACCGCGAACGGTGATACGCCGCGGACTTCGAATGTCTTGGTCCCCTTCGCCGGTCTCATTCGATAGCGAGTGGTTGCCTTCCCGTTGATCTCGGCGGACCCGACTCGTATCAGCGTCACCTTGTCCAGGAGTCGCATCGCGGCGACCGGATCGATCGGCCCGAGCAGCTCGACCGCCCCCATGGGAGGGACCGCTATCCATGCCGGTCCGGTCCCCGCGTAGGTCACCAGGGCGCCGGCGCCCGCGGCAGTCTTGGAACGGATGGCACGGTGGATGTAGACGGTGCCTTCGATGTGTCGGATGGTTGGCCGCACCGTACCGTTGCCGACGGCGACAGAGAAGCGGAGTTCGGCGCGGTTGGCACCAGCGGAGAAGGTGCCACTGACCGGTCCGCTGGCCCCGCCACCACCGACGGTTCCCCGCATTCGACTCGGTCCCGCGGCCGCCGTCGCCGCCGCGAGGGACCGCGGAGTTACGGCCGTGCCAGTGGCGGGGGCGCGGCCGGAGCCTGAGCTACATGCCGCGCCGACTACGCCGAGCACCAAGATCGACGGTACCAACCGACGGGCCGGCGTCATTCGATTCTCCTTGGTCGTCGGTGAAGCGGATCGCTCAGTATGAGAGGGCGATGTCGTCCCATCGCACGTCGGCCGCGCCCGGTGCATCACCTGTGTGGTGGTTCATGACCCGCGTGACGAGGATCAGACGAAGGTATTTCAAGGCCGAAGGAACCGATTTCCACGTGCGGCGAAAGTCTGCGCTCGGATGGACTTCGAAACGGGTCCAGGTGTTGCTCTTCGGATCGGCCTTGTCGACGAAGACGAACTTCGCGTTCCCGATTCCGAATGGCTGCGCGCCGATCCCGCCCAGCATGTAGTGGATCTGGACGTTGGTGCTCGTTGGCAGCGGGGAGTGTTTCCCACCTACCGCGGCGAGGACGAGTCCGACATACTGGACGTTGCTCCCGCGCTTCCAGCCGTCGACGCGATACCAACCGGACAGCGTTTTGGGCACCTGGCGAGTGCCGATGTCTTGGGCGAGCACCGTTGACGTGCCACCCTCGAGTGTGGTGTCGAAGGCCAACCGTGCGAGTGCGCTCCCCGCGCCCGAATGGGCGAGCGGATCTGGTTGTGCCGGGTTCGTCTGCGGTATCCGTGACCATCCGGTGAGCGCGTCTTCGAACCCACCGTTCGTGAGTGATCCGCTGCTGTCGAGCGGGGCGAGCGGCCGAGGGATCGTCGTGCTGGAGGTCTTGTTGACGGCATCGTTGCTGTGGGCCCGGCTCGCGTTCGACGATCCGCTGGAGCCACACGCGGCCAGTACGACGAGTGGGACGAGAGCACCTGAGCGAGCGAAGCGACTGAACACGTCCCGACGCTACCGTGGCTTCGGCGTTTGTCACACGATTGCAAACTCGCGATCTGTGATGGCCGCTGCAGAAGCCCGAGTGGGTCCAGCGCGGCCCCGGGGCGCCCCTACGTCATCGGTGGTACGAGCACGACCGGTCGGTCGGCGCGGTTGACGAGCTTGTGTGCGGTGCCGCCGACGATGAGGTCGTGGAGTGCCGCGTGTTTCCGTGCACCGGCGACGACGAGGTACGCGTCGAGTTCGGTGGCGACACGGAGCAGCTCGGTCGCGGGATCACCCCGAACGAGCTGGGTGTGATATTCGACGCCTGCATCACGCAACGGTTTGGTCCAGAGACCATCGAGGAGCCCTTGGATCTCGGCGAGGTAGGGGTCGATGTTGATCTGGATCGCGGAGAACTCCCAGAGTGCAGCACGTGACTCCACGTGCACCGCTCGGATCTCGGCGCCGAGGTCCTTGGCCAGCCCGGCGCTCCACTCCTGGGCCCTTCGGCTTCCGTCCGACCCATCGGCACCCACGACGATCACTTTTGTCATTCGCGCACTCCGTTCACATGAGGTGAAATCCAGCCGGCAACCCGCTCAGGATCCATCGATCGCAATGAGGTCGGGTCGATCTGCTCGAGCGAGCATATGGCGTCACGCGGTGACGACGATGCCGGGACCGTCGTCAACGAGGGCTCGCCGGTTGATCCTGCTTTCGGGCCCGGCGGCTCAGAGCGTGTCCCGATGGGCACGGTTGTGACGGGGTTCGCCGCGATTCTTCGCGTCGGTGATCTGGCGGATGAGGTCGTCGCGAACCTCGACGAGTGCCGCGTCGAAGTCCGTTCGACTCGAGGTCGCGACGAGGCGCGGTTGACCCGCGATCCAGGCCTCGAGCGTCGTGTGTTGACTCGGTGTGCCGCGTTCCTTCACGCTCAACGCCAACTCCACCGTCCCCGCCGGAAAGGAGCGGAGCCGGTCGTCGAGCCGTCCGAGCGCGTCGACCACCCGATCCAACTCTGCGGGTGCGACGCCATTGGCCAGCTGCAACGTGTCGGCGACTGTCGGGGACGTTGCCACGGTGGTTCCTCCGGAGGCGAGGAGGCGCGGAGCCCGCACAGGGCGACGTTCCGCGAGCGGTCGTCCAGCCCGAACCAGGCGTCTCATGGATCTGCACGTACATGCGCTACCGGGTCTGGAGCAACGCTCCCGGAAACCTGGCTCCATACGAAGCAAGGATCCAACACCGCTACGGGTTCTTTCAACGGGTTGCGCGCACCATACACCGGCGAGCGCGGCGCCGGATCTCGATGGGGGGAGCGACGTGTCGAATCACGGCGACTTCGCGGCCCGCGGCGCCCGTGCGTCAGTGGGCGCGCTTCGCGCGGTGCCAGGTGTGGCGCCATTGCGCAGCGCTTCGTCGCTCGTCATCGGCGAACGTGGCGGCGAGTGCACCGGCAGCAAACGAGACCTCGTGGTCAGGGGCATCGGCGGCGGCCGCTCGGAGCCAGTCGATGGCGACGGTGGCGTCGTGATGGTCGCCGAGGAGGTCCTGCAGGTCGGTGAGCCGGCGGGCGAGGCGGCGAGCGGGCTTGCCGACGATCGGAGTCATCGCTTCGTAGGCGTACCGCGTCTGCTTTGCCCGCTTGCGGACCTCGTGCAGTTCGGCGCTCCCCGGCGGATCGGAGACCGCCCTGACGCGGTCACGCAACCGCTTCCATGGATGGTGGGTCAGCGGTCCCACGGAGTCGACCGCCCGATCGTCGCCGACCGACGACCGCATCCGAGGCGATCGGGCCGCCTCGACGAGATCGTCGAGCAGGGCGACGTAGCGGGATGAACGCATGGCGTCGAGGAGATCCAGATGGTGACGTTCCCGGGCCTCGCGAAGTTGGCCGGTGATGGGCTGGGTGGCCGGTCCGAGGTCGCCCCAGAGTCGTCGGCTGCGGGCCTCGAGTTGGTCGAGGAGTACATCGGCGTCGCGAACCGCGCCCAGTTCGTTGCCGAGCCACTGCAACTCGGTACGGAGCGACTCGCTCCAGCCCTCGTCCACGATGGGTCTGAACGTGTGGAGGTGGGAGCGCAGGCGGCGGGTGGCGACGCGCGCCTGGTGCACGGCCTCGGGATCGGCACCGGCCCGAACCGCTGCGTCGTGGTCGACGAGCGAGCGGACGGCCTTGGTGATCGACGCGCGTACGAGGTCGCGATTGGTCGCGGTGCGGTCGAGTCCGACTGTCGAGGCCAGATCGCCCGGCTCGTCCGCCGCCGACCCGAGCACGCGTGCGATCTTCGATCGCGGTGGTCCGGCACTCGCGCCGGCTCGCCGGAGCCGCTCGACGACGCGCTTCGAGACTCGCGGGTTGCCGCGCTCCGGGGTTTCGACCTCGACCTCACGAAAGTGTGTCGGCGGCCGGCCGAGCGCGGCACCTTCGACGACATCGATGTCGATCTCGCAGGCGGGCTTGCCCGCCGGAGAGAGGACCAGTGTCCGTTGGCGACGGGTACTGATCCGTGCCACCTCTCCGACCAGGTGCGACCGAGCCCAGGGCAGGATCAACTCGAGCGCGGCACGAGGGGGCGCCCCGACCTCGTGGCCGAACGAGTGCTCGACGCGTACGAGATCGGGCCCCTTGTCGGTCGCGGGGACCTTGACCGTCCAACCGTCGTCGGAGCGGAACCGGAGGCTGACGCCGGCTCGGGTCAGCCGCAGATCGGCCGTATCGAAGTAGACGGCGTCCTGTGTGATGGTCTCCGTGGTCCAGGTTCCGCAGCCGCGGAGCAGCTGGTCGATCGGAGGGAGGGACACCGCGGAATCCGCTAGCAGCTTGCGTTCGCGTTCGATTCCTACCCGACGAGTCCCCGGAAGCGACGATCGGTCGTCGGGACCCCGACCCGGTGCGACCGGCTCCGGGGTCACCGGCGCGGTTGGCCGTCGGGCTCGAAGTTCTCGGTTCGCGAACGCCGGGTCGCGGGCAGTCGATAATCCAGCTCCGCGACGGTGGAGTTCACGATGGTCTCCTCATCGGGAGCGTCAGGGTCGGTCATCGAGGCTACCTCTGGTCGTGGCGTCGCTGTTCAGTGCCCGGACGGTCCTGCGGACGAACAGTTTCGTGCCGGTATTCACTCGCAATTCATGGCCCGAGCCGTTGATCGTCTGTACCGAGGATCTGCACGCAGCATCGGGCGCTCAGCCCCGGTCGACTCCGCCGCGGCTGATGGCGATGAACGCCTGAGCGGCGGGGGAGACGGGTCCCGATCGGCGGACCAGTCCGATCGATCGGCGCAGGACCGGCGAGAGCGGGATGCCGACGACGCCCGATGCGCGGGCCGACTCGGCGACCGGCCGCGGCAGGACGCTCGCGCCGGCCCCCGCCTGCACCAGGGGGACGATGGCTTCCCGTTGCTCGGTCTCCACCGCGATCTCGGGCGTGACACCGGCAGTAAGGAAGGCCGCGTCGAGCAGGTTGCGCATCGAGGTTCCGGGCGGCGTCGTGATCAGGGGGACCGACGCCAGGTCCCGGATGGTGAGTCGGCGGCGCCGGGCGAACGGCGACTCCGAAGCGACCACGACCAGGAGCACCTGCTCGACGAGCGGCTCGCTCACCAGGCCCGCGTCGGCAACGGGGAGTTCGGCCAGGCCGATCTCCGATTCACCCGAGCGCACCCGATCGGTGACCCCCGTCGCGTCCTCGGGTTGGGCGATCCGCACCGCCACCCGGGGGTGGGCGCGTCGGAACGCGCCGACGAGCGCCGCGAGCGGGTCGACGGCAAGCGTGGGGAGGGCGACGATGTCGAGGACCCCGGCTTCGAGGCCTCCGACTGCGGCCACTGATGCGGTGAGCACCTGGCGGTCGCGCAGGAGGTGGCGGGCGGGTTCGAGAAATGCCGCCCCGGCCGCGGAGAGGACGGCCCGGCGTCCGACCCGATGGAAGAGCAGGACACCGAGTTCGGCCTCGAGCCGGGCAATGCCCTCCGACAAGGCGGGCTGGGTCACGTGGAGCGCACGCGCTGCGTTCGTGAACCCGCCGTGGTCCTCGACGCCGACGACGTACTCGACTTGCCGGAGTTCCATTGGCATAGCCTATCAGTTATATAGGAATATCCAGTTGGACCTATCGAATGGGTTGTCGTTCAATAGGTGGATGCCTTCCGGTTCGCGTGGTCGCACGAGATGAGCACCCCCATGGTCGTTGCGGTCGCCGTGATCGGCGCGTTCGTGGGATTCGTCGGCGGGATGTTCGGCAAGGGTGGGTCAGCGATCGCGACCCCGCTGCTGGCGGCCATCGGCATCCCGCCGATCGTCGCCCTGGCTTCCCCACTCCCGGCGACGATCCCCTCGACCCTCGCCGCGAGCTACGTCTACTGGCGCGAACGGCTGGTCGACTGGCGCGTCTTCTGGTGGAGCGTCGCGCTCGGCGTACCGGCCACCGCGCTCGGCGCGTACGCGACCCGGTGGATCGGTGGCGAGCCCTTGGTCGTGGCCACCGAGGTGGTGATCACGGCGCTCGGCCTCCGCTTCCTGCTGCGTCCGGGCGACCCTCACGAGCAATCGGCACCACCCGCAGCCCCGCGAACACGACTGGCGATGATTGCGGTGGTGGTCGGACTGCTCTCCGGACTCCTGGCGAACGGCGGGGGTTTTCTGTTGGCCCCGCTGTTCGTCGTCGTGCTGCGCCTGTCGCTCAAGCAGTCGTTCGCCACGTCGCTCGCCGTCGCGGCAGTGCTCGCCATTCCCGGGACGGTGATCCACGCCGCACTCGGACACATCGACTGGGAAGTCGTCGCCATCTTCGGTGTGACCTCGATCCCGTTGTCGTTCGTCGGGGCTCGATGCGCGATCCGCACCAACCCGGTCCACCTCGAGCGTGCGTACGGCGCCGGGCTTGCGCTCCTCGGTCTCGCGCTGCTGGTCAGCGCACTCTGACGCTCGCCGGCACGGCTCTATACCCCTAGGGGTATCTGATACCATGAGTCCATGACGAAGACCACCCCCTCAGATGCCGGATTCGAACTCGACGCCGAGGCCGCCGCCGACCTCCAGCGCCGCCTGCGGCGCATCGAAGGTCAGGTCCGCGGTGTCCAGCAGATGATCAGCGACACCCGAGACTGCCGTGAGATCGTCACCCAGATCGCCGCGGCGAACAAGGCGCTGGAGCAGGTCGGTTTCCTGCTCGTGTCGGCCGGCCTCACGTGGTGCATCGACGACCCCGAGCGGTCGGCGGCTGCCGGCTACGACGTCAGCGACGTCCAGAAGCTGTTCCTCAAGCTCGCCTGAGCCGCCTCGTCCGCCCGGGGTCACGTGATACCCGGGGTTCCGGCGGTTTGGAATAATACCCAGGGGGGTATAGTTCGACTCAGCAGCCCGCCGATCCGCGGGGGGCGAAGAACGGAGTCACCGTGGCCCAGATCACCGTCGCAGACACGACGACCAGACGGGTCGGTCGGGCTCGGGCGGCGCGGAAACTGGTCGTGATCGCGGCGGTGGCCGCGCTCGGACTGGTGGCCTGCGGACCGATGGAGTCATCGACGACCGTGGCGACCAAGCCCGGGCAGTTCCGCCTCGACGAGTGGTCGATCACCGCCGATCAACCGGTGATGAAGGCCGGCCGCCGGACGATCACCGCCACGAACCTCGGGCACCACACGCACGAGATCGTGATCGTCAAGGCCGCCGACGCCGCGTCGCTGCCGACCAAGGCCGACGGGTCCGTGAACGAGGACCGACTGGCTCGGGTGAAGATCGGTGAGATCGGTGACATCGCGGCCGGGGCCACGCGCCACAAGACCTTCGCCCTCACACCCGGGCGCTACGTGGCCTTCTGCAACCTCGTCGGCGGGATGGGGATGGGGAGCGGCATGATGGACGGTATGGAGCATGTGCACTTCGCCGCCGGGATGCACACCGAGTTCACGGTCGAAGCGTGACGCGCCCGCGCCGCTCGGCACTCGGTGTGGCCGCCGCACTCGCCACGATCACACTGGTCGCGTGCGGGAGTAGCGCGCCCCCGAAGGCGGTCGGCCGGCAGGCACAGGTGGAACAGCGCGGCGCGACCGTGATGCCGTTCGACATCAACCGGACGACCCACGTGTTCCGGTCGACGCCCACCGGCGGCACGCAGCAGGTGGTTGCCAAGTCGGGCGATGCCACGCATCAGGTCGCACTGGTCCGGAGTCACCTTCGGAAGGAGGCCCGCCGGTTCGCAGCTGGCGACTTCAGCGATCCGATGGCGATCCACGGTATGACGATGCCCGGGATCGATGTTCTCCGCGCGGGCTTCGACCACGTCGACGTGACCTACACCTCGATCGCCCGCGGGGCTCAGATCACGTATCGGACATCCGATCCGCACCTGGTCGACGCACTCCACCAGTGGTTCGACGCCCAGCTCATGGACCACGGCGCCCACGCGCACGGTTGACCCGGGCGGGCGGGTCCGGGGCTAGTTCGCGTCGATGCGGACCACCGGGGTCACCGCGTCGCTCCCGGCGGGGACTGTGGTCACGCGCACCGTGTCGGTCGGCGTGTCGACCCGGCAGTCGACCGGGAAGTTGGCTCCACCGGCACCGGCCTTCTCCGCCTCCGCGACGAACGCGGCGCGGATGGCCGCAACCTCGTCGGCGGTCAGGTTCTCGATCGCGGCGCGCAGGCCATCGGCGTCGAGTGCTCCGGTGAGTCCGACCGCGTCGACCATGTCGAGGAGCGGGAGGTTGTCGGCGTGCATCCGGAGGATGCGCTCGCGGGCCGACGCGTCGCCCCAGACCCGCGCGGCGTCCTGCGGTAGTTGCATGTAGCTGCCCATCGGCTGTGCTCCCGTCGACCGTGGCACGGACCCGTTCTGGCCGGTACGAGGGCGCAATCCACGAGTTCGGTGTCGGTCGCGGTGGTGGTCCTCTCGGCCACCGCGTCCTCCATCCGAATGCCGCAGACTCCCTGTCCTTCACCCTGGTGCCAGCCAGAACGGGTCAGTTGCTGGGGTAGGGGCATGATCGGGGTTCCCGATTGCAGGATGGTGGTAAACGGGTGGTAGCGACTCGTCGCCCTCGGCGTGGATCTACTCTCACCCCGTGCAGGTGTCGTTCTTGGGTCCTTTCGAGGTGGACGGCACCGATGGCAGCGTCACGCTCGGCGGCCCCAAGGAGCGCACCCTGCTTGCGCTCCTTGCGCTCCGGGCCAACGAGGTGGTGTCGACCGCGCAGCTGATCGAGGGGCTGTGGGGCGACGATCCTCCGGTCACGGCGCTCAAGACGATGCACGGCAACGTGGCCCGGGTCCGCCGTGCGCTCGAGTCGGCCGGGCTCGGCGACGTCCTCGTCACCAAGGAACCGGGATACCTCCTCCGGGTCGATCCGGAGTGCCTCGACCGGGTGCGTTTCGAACGCCACGCGCAGGCGGGCCGGCTCGCGCTCGAGCGGGGGGAGTCCGATGCGGCGGATCGGGAACTGGAGGCTGGGCTCGGCCTCTGGCGGGGAGACGCGCTGTCGAACTGTCGTGACGGGTCGGAAATCGTCGCGGCGGAGGCGGTGCGCTTGGACGAACTCCGGTTGAATGCGATCGAGGATCGCATGGAGGCCCAACTCGCGCTCGGTCGGCACGCCGCGGTCGTGGGCGAACTCGAGGCACTCCTGGTCCGGCAACCGTTGCGGGAGCGACTCTGGCATTCGTTGATGCTCGCCCTTTACCGGTCCCGACGGCAGGCCGAGGCACTGCGCGCCTATCAGCGAGCGCGCCGGGCCCTGGTCGAGGACCTCGGGATCGAGCCGAGCGCGGCGTTGCGCGAACTCGAAGGCGCGATCCTCCGCAGCGATCCCCACCTCGAGGTGGCGTCGGTACCCGGCAGCGCGTTTGGCGTTCTGCCGCGGTCGGCGCCGGACTCGTCATCGGCGCGCCTGGTCGGCTGGGCCACCGGAGGCCCGGCGTTCGTCGGCCGGGAAGCCGAGCTGTCCACACTCGCCGAACTGTGGCGCCGGGCCTGCGCGGGCGAGCGCCAGGTCCTGATGATCGGGGGAGAGCCGGGAATCGGCAAGACGCGACTCGCGGCCGAGACCTGTGTGATCGCCCGCGGCGAGGGCGCACGCGTGCTCTACGGCCGATGCGACGAAGGGCTCGGCGTTCCGTACCAACCCTTCGTGGAGACGCTGCGTTCGTATCTCGAGAGCTGTACCGACGCCGACCTCGAACACGCACTCGGTCGCTTTCCGGGCGAGCTGGTGCGGTTGGTTCCGGAACTCGTGACCCGGATGGGCCATCTCGACCCGCCCCTGCAATCCGATCCGGCGACGGAGCAATACCGGCTCTTCGAGGCGGTGGTCGAGTGGTTGGGTGCGGCCGCCGAGCGGTGCCCGTGCGCCATCGTCCTCGACGACCTCCACTGGGCGGCACCACCGACGGTCCTGCTGCTCCGGCACGTGATCCGTTCCGGACGGTTCGACCGCGCGCTGATCATGGGGACCTACCGCCAGTCGGAACTCGAAGCGGCGCACCCGTTGGCGGAGATGCTCGCGGATGTGCACATGAGCGCGCCGGCGCCCCAGATGGAGCGGCTCGAGTTGGCGGGGCTCGACGCGCCGGCGGTCGAGTCGTTCGTGCAGACCGCGTCCGGACGTACGCTCGGAGAGGCCGGCCGCCGGTTCGCGCAGACCGTGCACCGCGAGACGGGTGGGAACCCGTACTTCGTCGGCGAGATCGTGCACAACGTGATGGAGCAGGGCGACGTCACGACGAGCCCGGCCGATGGCACGACGCCGGGGTTGCGCTGGCCGACCGACCTCCACATCCCGCCCGCGGCGCGCGATGTCGTCGTGCGTCGCGTCGCGCGGCTGAGCGAGGACGCCCAACACGTCCTCACGATCGCGGCCGTCGCGGGCGCGGAGTTCGACCTCGCGGTGCTGGGGCAGATCGTCGATGTGGATCTGGATGCCCTGCTCGGAGCGTTGGAGGAGGCTTCCGGCGCGCGGGTGGTCGACGAAGTGGGTTCCGACCGGTTCGCGTTCACCCATGCGATCGCGCGGAGCGCGCTCTACGACCGGCTCAGCGTGAGTCGACGGCTGCGGTTGCACGGGCGCGTTGCGGACGCGCTGGAACAGGTCTACGAGACCGACCGGGACGAGCACCTTTCCGAGCTCGCGTTCCATTGTGCGGAGGCGAACTCCCCTCGGGCCGTCCGGTATGCGATCGACGCGGCATCCGGCGCGCTCGATCGGCTCGCGTTCGAGGATGCCGTCAGCATCTGCTCGCGCGGCATGGCCGCCGTCGAGCGCAACCGTGACACGAAGGGTCAGGATCCGGTCGACCCGGTCGAGGAGTGTGACCTCCTCCTCACGCTCGGCCGGGCGGAACTGCGGGCCGGTCTGCCTGCAGGGCGGGAGACGCTCCTGCGGGCCGCCGAGTTGGCGCGGTCGCGTGGCGACGTCTCACGCGAGTCGGCCAGTGTGCTGGCGGTGAACCGCGGGTTCTTCTCCCGGATCGGTCGCATCGACGATGCGCTGGTCGCCGCGCTCGAACACGCGCTCGCGGCGCAGGGGCCGGGCGCCACCCGCGAGCGAGCCGAACTCCTGGCGACCCTGGCGTCGGAGCTGGTGTGGTCGCCAGACGACCGCCGCTTCGAACTCAGCGATCTCGCGCTGGAGACCGCGAGACGCGTCGGGGATCCGCGGACGCTGGCGCGGGTGCTGCTACTGCGCTGCATGACCATCCAGGCGCCGGATACGCGCGACGAGCGTTCGGCACTGCTCCGGGAACTGCGCACGCTCTCCGAGTCATTGGGTGACCCGGCGAGCACGTTCGACAGTGCGTTCGCCTACAGCGGGCCGGCGTGGGAAACCGGTGACGTGGCCGGGATGAACGAGATGGAGGAACTCGCCACCTCCTTGGCTGCCGAACTTCGCCAACCGCGGCTGGAGTGGCAGGCCAGCTTCATGCGCGCGGCCCGTCGCTTGTACGAAGGAGACCTCGATCTCGCCGAGCAGACCGCGGACGAGACCTTGGCGCTGGGTCAGCGTGCGGGCCTACACGGTGAGGCGTTCATCTTCTACAACGAGCAGATCCTGGAGATCCGTCGGTGGCAGGCCCGCCTGGGCGAACTCCTCGACATCGTCGGCTCCCTCGCCGGGAACGAGTCCGTCGACTTCGGGTATTCGCTCACCCGTTACGCCTACGACGCCGGCGAAATCGACGTCGCCCGACGGGTGTACACCGAGCAGATGGTGCCGCTCCCGCTGCCACCGCGGCGCGACATGCTCGCCCTGACCACGCTCTACAACCTGGCGTACCTCGCGACCCGATTCGGCGACGTCACCCACGCCCGGGTCACCTACGACGCCTTGACGCCCCACGCGGGCGCATTCACCAGTACGACGGTGGCCAAGCCGGTGGGTGAGCACTTTCTCGGAATGCTCGCCACCACCATCGGTGACCACCCGTTGGCGGCTCGGCACTTCCGGAACGCGACCCGCGCGCACGAGCGCGCCTGCGCGCCGCTCCTCCTCGCCGAGACCCACGTGGAACACGCTCGCCTTCTCGTGGCGTCGGGTGCCCCGGCGGACGAGGTCGCAGACCTGCTCGAGTCAGCCCGGGCGATTGCCCGACCCCGCGGGGCCGCGTTCCTTCTGCTCGGCTGCGGTGAGATCGATGTCGACGGGCGCGGCTAGGTCGGACCTCGGTCGCAGGCCCCATTCCGGTACCGCCGCCGTGCGCCAGGCCGGGAAGTGACCCTCGTTCATGTCGATCCAGTACTGGTAGAGGAACCGGGTGGTCTCGCTCGCCAACTCGCGACGCTGCTGTGCGCCGATCGACCAGAACAGGCGCGTCCCGGCCCGAACTCCGGAGAAGACGAATCGCCCCGTTCCGGCCGGCGGTACGCCCAACGCGTCAGCTGTCTCATTCCCGAGCAGGCCGCGCACCGCCGCCGCGGGATAGTGCTTCATGCCATAGGGCATCGCCCGTTGCGTCGCTTCGAGTAATGACGCCGTGAGGGTCTGGCCGTCGAGGCTCGGCTCGCCTTGACGGCGAAAAATCGCCGCGCCGATGAGGACGAGTTCATCGAAGTTGAGCGGCGGCTTCGCCCGGTCCAAATCGGTACGGCGCAGCCGGTCGAAGTCGATCCCGAGGAGAGCTCCGACCGCGACCCAGTACTCGACGTATGCGTCACGGGCGTCCCGCATGGCCGGTTCGCCGAAATCGATGCCGAGCTTTTCGAGCGCTCCGACGACCACGACGGTGAACACCACCAGCGTGCCCAGCAGATCCTCCTGATTGATGGGTACACCAAGTTCGGCCGCGTCCCAGATGACGCTGGGGTCGGTGTCGATCATGCGGCGGACCGCCGCGTGGAAGAGGCGTACGCCCTCGACGCTCTCGCGCCCGAGCGTGCCCGGACCGAGCGGGATCCCGTTCGGGTCCGACGCCATGAGGTCCAGGAGCAGCTGACCGGTTTCGGCGAGTCGACGCGAGGTCCGTCCCGTCGTCAGCTCGGCCGTCCGGGTGAGGACATGCGCGCCGTGGGCCGCGGTGTAGCTGTAGGGCAAGGATGCGAAGAACAATGCCGCGCCGATCTCGGCGCCGTACTCGCACAAGAAGGATCGACCCTTGCGCAGACGGTCCTGGGACGCGTCCACCCATTCTGGGACTTCGCCCGGGCCGTACCAGTTCCGATCCTTGGGCATGTTGTCGCGGATGAGTCGATGGACGAGCGCCCGTGGATCGCCGCCGTCGTTGTGGATCAGCTCTGCGAGGAGATCGTCGGCCGGGCGGTCCCCGCGAGCGCGGAGCCGATCGAGGTTCCCGTCACTGAGGTCGAGACCGACGATCCGGAGTTCACGCTCGGACATCGCGTCGAACAGGTCCGATTCGTCGTGGCCGGCGCGGAACAGGTGCACAATGAAGTTCATCCGGTCGCTGAACCGAGCCCAGTTCTGGGCGGTGCGGCCCTCGACCTGACCGCCGGACCGATCGAAGACCCTGAGGATCAACGTGGTCGGATCGTTCGGGTCGTCATCGAGACCGACGTGTCCGTCGCCGTCGGACGGATACGGGATCCCCTGACCGAAGGACAACGCACCGATCGAGTTCAACGGGCCCTGCCAGGCCATGACGTGGCGGGTCATGAAGTGCTGGTAACGCTCCATCGCGAACTGGCCGGCGGCGGACCGGTGACGGAACGCCCATGGCGTTCCCGCGCGCCGGAGAATCGCCCGCGGCCCCTCGTTGTCGCTGTGCATATCGGTGTCGGCGAAACGCACGAGAGTCTTGGCGATCGGATCCAGGGCCAGCGCGACGATGGGTTGCAGCCGCCACTGTTCGTATGCGGCGAGCATCACGTTGCCCCGGAGCACCAGACGCGACTGGCGGACGGGGTCTCGCTCGGACATCGCCAGGAAGTACGACTCGATCCCGTTGCGCAGCCACTCGATGTCGCAAGCCGGGAACAACTCGGTGGCCGGCGCGGCGACGATGGAAGATCGGTAGTCCTGCCATTCGTCCGGCGACCGTTCCTCACCGGTCGCTTCGCACCATTCGAGGAAGCTGACCACGGCGTGAGCGATCTCGTGGAAGACGAGTCGGTTGCCGAGCGCGAGGGTACGCGGCATCGCCGCGTCGCTCCACGTCCGCGTCTTGCGGTTGAGCTGGGTCAACGGCGTGCGGAGAGAACGGAGTAAGCGTTTGCGGTTGACCAGGTTCAGGAATGCGTCGCTGGGCTTGTCGGTCCGGAGGTTCTCACCCACGGTGAAGGACGACCACCGGGCGAAGGTGAACCAGTTCGCGTGGCCGCCCGTGGCCGCCGCCAGGCGCCGCGAGATGCAGTCGTACGCGTAGGTGATCAGCTGGTTGCGGTAGAGGTCGTCGTGTAACTGGCAGATGGCCTCGATCTCGGCCGTGTCGATCACGACGCGCCGAGGCGTGGTCACGTTCTCCATGTGCGTGCACCCCCTGCATGCCGCTGGCCCGTCAGCCCTGCCGGCCCCGGCTGTCGGAGGAACGTAGATCAGGGCGCTGTGTAATTCCAGACGCGCCGCGGGTCAGCGTCGTTCCACCCCGTCGAACGTCGCCGTGAGCTGGAGCTGTTCCTCCTCCGCGACCGTGGCCCAGTGGGTGGCGACGGCAGCCCGACACAGCTCGGCCGCGCGGCTGAGGTGGCCCAGGGCGGCCTCGTCGTCACCGTCGGCGGCGGCGAGTCGCGCGAGCCAGTGGTGGTTCGTGCCGAACACCGCACCCCCCGCGCCGAACACGCAGAACTGATCCGCCCGCGGTTCGAGTGCATTGCGAAACGCCTTGCGTTGCTTCGGCGTACCGCAACCCGCCGCGGCACCGGCGAAGAGGGCAATCGCGGCCGTGCGAAAGTTGTCATGCGGCAACATGATCTCGCCGCGCACCACTACCCGGTCGAGGATGGACCGGGCGTCGTCGGCGGCCCCGATCTCGGCGAGCGCGATCGCGAGCAACGACGTGCCGGCTTGGATCTGCGGACTGCTCGACGGGGGTGCAACGAGCCCGGAGGCGACCTCATGGAGTCGCTGTTGCTGGTAACGCAGGGCGAACGTCTGGAGCATCTGCATCCCCGCCCCCGACCCGACCTGCTGTTGAATGCCGATCAGCGCGGCGCCCTTGATCAACTCCTCCGTCGTGCTCCCGGCGTCCTGCATGAGGCTCCGCGTGGCGAGGAACGCCGCGGCCCAATAGCGGTCGTCGGGGATCGAGGTCGTGCGCGCCATCTGGGTCATCGTCGCGAGTTCGGCATCGAACTCCTCGAGGGCGCCGCGCACGAGGAGCTCCACGAGGAACCGTCGGGACGCGCCGCCCATCTCGCCTTCGAGCTGGTGACGGATGGTGTGCTCGCGGATGTCGCGGCTCACCGCGAGCCGGGCCGGGTTGTCCTCCGGATCGGTGGCCAGATATCGCGTGACGAGGTTCCAGTGTTGGCTCTGGGGGTCGGTGCTGGACCGGGCCAGCCGTTCCGATTCTGCGGCGATGGGGCCCACCGCGTCGGCGTCGGCGTACACGCGGCCCAACGCTGCACTGTGGAGCAGGCGGATGCGAGTTTCGTCGTCGGGTGGGAGTGCAGCGAGTACTTCGTCGACCAGCGCGTTCAAGCGCAATGCGAAGTCGCGATCGAGGATGCTCTCGCGCGGGGTGGCCGCGACGGCGGCATCGGCGAGGAGGGTGAGGTCGGGGATGGCGCGGGCGATGTCGGCCACCGCGAAGTACTCGACCCGAGCCGTTGCCAGATCGCCCGAGAGTTCGAGCTCGGTACCGAGTGCGAGCCGGAGGCGGGCGAGGTCCACGAGGGGCATGGCGCCGTCGACGGCGGCCTTGACCGCATGCCGGTACCAGTCGACGGCATCGTCGTGGGCGTACCGGCGGGTGGCGTCGTCACCCGCGCGGCGCGCGAGGAGCGCGGTGCGGCGGGCGTCGGAGACCGGTCGGGCCGCGACGAAATGGCGTGCTGCCTCGGATCGTCGCCGGTCGCCGGGCGCGTCGGTTGCGTCGGCACCGATCGCTTCGCCACACCGAAGGTGGATCCGGGCCCGGCGGCTCCGAGCGAGCGAGTAGTAGACGCCGTTGCGGAACGTGGGATGGGCGAACGCGAAGTCGTCGGTGCGGGAACCTTCGATGACCAGGCCCTGTCCCATCGAATCTTCGAGGGAGTCGAGGACGGTGGCTTCGCCGAGGTCGGACGCAGCGACGATCTCGCCGAGTGTGAAGACCCGACCCAACACGGATGCCGTCTGGATGACGACGCGCGCTTCGGGTGCCAAACTACGCAGCCGGCGCGTCACGAGTCCGCGCACGTCTTCCGGCACGATCTCGGAGACCGGCACGTCCGGTTCGAGTTCGAGCTGCCGGAGTACCTCCCGCACCCGCATCGGGTTCCCCGCGCTGACGGACACCAATTCGCGCAGCTGGCTGATCCACTCCTCCCGTCGTTCGTTGGGCGCGAGTGCGTCGATGAGCGCGCGGACCTCATGGTTGTCCATCGGTCGCAGCCCGATCCCGAGATCGGGTTTTGTGAGCCGACCGCTCATCGCTGCGGTGCCGTAGGTGTGGGGAGCGTCATGCTCCTGGCGGCGGTACGTCAGGACGATCATCAGCTGGCCGCGAGCCTGCCGGACGACGTGATGGAGCAGCATCATCGTGTCCGGACGCGCCCAGTGGAGGTCTTCCACCACCAGCAGGCGCGGTCGCGTCGGCGCGGCGACGAGCTCACCGACTGCGGTGAAGAGCCGTTGCCGTCCGGCGCCGGGCTCGGGCGGCTCGCGCAGGTCCGGGAGTTGGTCGCGCAGGTCCGGCGCCAGGCGGGCCAACTCGCTCAGCATGCTCGGGAGTGAGTCGGCGGGCGGGTCATCGCGCAACACGCGCCGCACCAGGTGGGGGAAGGGTTGGAAGTTCTCGACGGGGTCGGGTTCGCACCCGCCGAGCACGACGATGCCCCCATCGTCGACGATCTGGTCGGCGAGCCGCCGGAGCAGTGTCGTCTTGCCCAGTCCCGCTTCTCCGTAGATGTGGGCGAGCTGTGGGGTTCCGTGCGTCGCGGCCGTCCAGAGTTCGGTCAGCGAGCGCAACTCGTCGCCGCGTCCGATGAACTCCGCCCGTCGTCGTGGTGGTATCACCCGGCGGCTCTGGGCCGGCGCGGCCCGCGCCGCGTCGAGCGTGGTGTCGTGCAGGAGGATCGCGTTGGCCAACTCCTGCAGCTGCGGTGTCGGCACCATGCCCCGCGGATCCAGTTCGTCCTTCACCCGGGAGAAGAGGTTCAGGGCCTCGTGCTGCCGACCGGTGCGGTGCAATCCGAGCATCAGTCGGGCGACGAGGGTTTCGTGATGGAGGTGGTCGTCGACCACCGGCATGAGCACGCGGCACGCCTCGTCGGCGCGGTCGTCGTCGAGGAGCACCGTCGCGTAGCCCTCCAGTGCGTCGAGCCACACGCGGACGAGTCGGCTGCGCTCGTCTCGCAACGCGTCGACCTCGGGGAACTCCCGATACGGATCGCCGCCCCAGGTGCCGAGCGCGAGGGCGAACTCGTCGGTGGCGCGGTGGGCGTCGCCGGCCGCCGCCGCGTCCCGGGCCATCGCGATCCGATCCTCGAATCGCGTGGCATCGATATCGGCGCGGTCGACGGCGAGTCGGTACCCCCCGGCCGTGCGGGGAAGCAGGTCGGCGTGGGCACCGAGTGCCCGGCGGAGGTAGGTGGCGTGGACCCGGACCGAGTTCAGCGCCTTACCCGGATCAGCGTCCGGCCACAGGGCCTCGGCCACCGCGTCGATCGAGAGTGCGTGGGGATGGTGGCTGAGGAGCAGCGCCAGCAGGGCCTGGCACTTGCGGCGCCGGATCGTGACCACACCCTGCTCGTCGGTGACGGTCAACGCCCCGAGGACTCGAAAATCCAACAGTTCCTGCCCTTTTCTGCCCGGAGGTGCCGGAGTTAGCGGCCAGTTAATTCGGATGGTGTCTCATGATCCCGTGAGCCCGCCCCGGAGCGCAAGGACAGTCGGAGACCTGGCCGACGAACTGACGAGACGCCAGCTGCGTTCGGTCGTGCTGTTCGGCGACTGTTCCGAATCCGAGCTGAACCGGATCGCCGCCGGCAGCGTGGAACGGCGGGCCGCGGTGGGGGAGACCATCGTCCGCGCGGGTGCACTCGCGGATCCGGTCACGATCGTGCTCGACGGGTACGCCGGTGCCGCGGTCCACGACCACACTGCGATCGTGCTGGGGCCGGGCGCGGTTATCGGCGGATCCGAGGCGCTCGACCACTCCCTCCAACCGATGACGGTGACCGCACACACCCCGATGGTGGTACGGGTCATGACCGCGAAGGACTTTTCCGAGATCGTCGCCACGGTTCCCAGCCTGGCGATGGCGTTGATCCGTCAACTCGGCGGGCGGACGCGCACCGTGCTCGATGAGCTCGCGTGCGCACGGCAGGGGTCCGTCACGCCGTGGGGCGGGTCGACAACGAGAGCAGGGAAGTCGCCCTCTTCGTCGGGGGTAGGCGACTCGGCTCGAGACTGACGCGGTTCCGGTACCGGCGGGGTCCCCCAGCCCTCGCCGTACCGGAACCGCTGAGGTCCTCGGTGCTACTTGGGATCGAAACGGATGGCGCCGTCGAGCCGGATCACCTGTCCGTTGAGGTAACGGTTCGTCACCAGGTGTTCCGCCAGCGCCGCGAACTCGTCCGGCTCGCCGAACCGGCTCGGAAACGGCACCTTCGCTTCGAGCGCCTCGCGCATCTCGGCGGGGGCCAACTCCCATGCGGTCGTGCCCATCGTTCCCGGCGCGATGCAGTTCACCCGGACCCCGACCGCGGCCAGGTCGCGAGCGAGGATGATGGTCATCCCGATGATTCCGGCCTTGGCCGCGCCATACGCGACCTGTCCGATCTGACCTTCGTACCCGGCGATCGATGCGGTGGTGACGATCGCGCCGCGCTCGGCGTCCGGCCCCGGCTCCTGGCTCGCCATGACCGCGGCCGCGAGCCGCACCGTGTTGAACGTCCCGACCAGGTTGAGGTCGACGGTGTCCTGGAAGAGCGCGAGATCGTGGGGGACACCCTTACGGTCGACGGTCCGACCGCCGCCGCGTGCGCCACCCGCGCACGCGACCACGATGCCGAGCGGTCCGGCTTCCGTGGCGGTCGCGAGCGCGGCGAGGGTGTCCTCCTCACTCGTGACGTCGCCGACCGCAGCGCGGGCACCGTGGCCCAGCGATGCTGCGACCTCGGCGGCCTTGGCCGCGTCGCGGTCGAAGATGGTGACGAGCGCGCCGGCTGCGCTCAGCCGTTGGGCAGTGGCCAGGCCGAGCCCGGATGCCCCTCCCGTGATCAGGGCGACGGTTCCATTGACGTCCATGCGTGGGTCCCTCCCGCGAAGCGAAGTGCGGCATGCTACGAGGCGAGGCCGTACCCGAGGGACGAAAGGAGTGGGTGTGGGGATCGCATCGGGCGCGCGGGACGACGGGGAGCTGCGGTCGGGCATCGAACGCTGGCTGCGCGCTCGCGGCCTGGTGCCCGCGGACGCGACCGTCGAGCCGATCAGCCGACCGGCCGCCGGCCTGTCGAGCGACACGGCGTTCGTGGGGGTGGTGACCCCAACGGGCGAGCGGGACGACTACGTCGTGCGGCTCCCCCCGGTGGGCGACGGACTGTTCCCGGAGTACGACCTCCTCGGTCAGGTCGATCGGCAGAACTCGCTCGCGGAGCGAGGGATACCGATCGCGGCGCCGGTGCGGTACGAGCCCGACCCCTCGTGGCTCGGTGCACCGTTCATGGTCATGCCGCGCGTGCGCGGTTCGGTGTTGTCGCGGTCGTGGTTGCGGAAGGGGTTGATTGCCGAGGCCTCCCCCGAGTTCCGCCACGGGCTGATGCTCGGATTCGTGCGCTCCGTCGCATCACTCCACCGCCTTCCCGTCGACCCGCCCGCGACGGACGCGGCACTGGCCGCGCGGTTCGCGACCTGGTCCGAGTATCTCGACTGGGCGACCGGAGATGAGGAGCCGCCCGCCTTCATGACCGCCGCACGAGAGTGGTGTGGATCCAACCTGCCGGTCGGCCCGGGCCCGGCGGTCGAGTTGTGGGGTGACGTGCAACTGACCAACGCGGTGTTCACCGACACCGGAGCCGTCGCGGCGCTGCTCGACTGGGAGATGACGGGGCAGGGACCGGCCGAACTCGATCTCGGCTGGTTCCTCGCGCTGCACGAGATGACGGTCGAGCAGCACGGGGCGTCGCTCCCCGGCTTGCCGGCCCGCGCCGAGATCCTCGACTGGTACGAGACCGCCACGGGCCGGACGGTCGGGGACCTGCGCTGGTTCGAGGCGTTCGCGTTGCTGCGGAGCGGTTCGATCATGGTGCGGATGGCGCGCATCCTCGCCGCGCAGGGCTTCGACGACTCATGGCTCGTCTCCAACAATCCCACCGCGGTCGCACTGGACCGCGTGATCTGACGATCAGAGGAACGAGGCCTCGGCGGTCAGGTCCATCGCCGGGTCGGCACCGAGCACGATCGACTGTAGGTTGCCGATGCCCACGCCGCCGCCGATCGGGTCGTCGACCCGGATCACGCAGTCGCGGTGCTGGTGGACGCGACGCGCGGTGGCCGGGTCGGAACAGTCGGCGAAGTACTCGCCTTCGGAGTGCAACCTCCCGTGCCACTGGCCGTGCGACTGCCCGTCGAAGCCGTGGTAGAGGCCGGTGCCGAGGTGGAAGCCGGTGTCCGAGGCGGGCGTGAGCGTGAGTGGGCGGAGGCTGCCGTCGCCCATGGTCATGGTCACGGTTCCGCCCGTGAACCGACGATTGTCGTCCTGGAACGTGAGATCCGGGACCATCGCGATGAACTGCTCCCGCCGACCGTCGGGATGCTCGACGCCGCCCTGCATCTCGATGCGTGACCATGCTGCCATCGCGTGGCGCTGGTAGTACCAGTGCAACGCGTAGCGGGACCCGTCGGGCCGGGTGCAGAGGACCGGACACCAGTTGACGAGCATCGCGACACCCTCGGGGACCGGTGCCGGCGCGATGTCCGGGGGCGGCGTGCCCACCTGGTAGCGCACGCCCCACGAGTGGTCACGCGTGCTGATCCAGTCGTCGAACTCGGTACGCGTGCCGTCGATGTCGAGCCAGCCGGCGGCGGTACCGGTGTGGTGGTAGCGGACGATGTCGGCATCGAGTCGGGCACCGTCGCGCGACCGGTGATGCTCGCGGTTCTCCATCACCGGCGGTACGGACGCGGTGAAGGTCCACTCGAAGCTGATGGGCAGCGTGTCGTTGGCGGCCAGGGCGAAGCGGATCACCCGGAGCGGTTCGAGAACCTCGTAGGTGATCGGACCGGCCACGGTCGCGTGCGGATCCGAACCGAGTTCCCGGCTCGCGCGCACCGTCCACTGCTCGACCCCGCGGGAGATGCCAGCGTACGCATCCATGACGCCGCGGTTCGGGTATTTGCCGATGCCGAACGCGAGTTGCTGCGACCCGTCGGGCGCGCAGGCCATGGCGCAGACCTTCTCGGTCCACGAACGGTCCGACTGCGCGACGGTCGCGAAGGTGTCGGTGATCTGGTGATGGAACGACTCATCGGCACTGGTCAGCGGTCCAATGGTCGGCATCGTTCAGCTCCGTTCGACGACCGGTTCGTCGGCGCGCACACCGCGGAGCCCGAACCATGCCATCTCGGCGAGCCAACGCGCGAGACGATCCGGATCGTCCTCGCCTTCGTCGCTCGCGACCCGACGACTGGTGGCCTCGGCCATCCCGACCACGGCGTGGGCCAGGGTCCGGCGTTGCTCGGGTGGTCCGTCGATGGCGATGAGGTCCGCGATGAGATCGGCGATGCGCTCGATGGTCGCGTCGGCGACGATCGCGAACTCGGGGTCGTTCCGGACCGACGCACCGAAGAGCACCCGGAAGGCTGCGCGGTGGGCGGCGACGAAGTGGAAGTACGCCGCGAACCCCTCCTGCACCCGCTCGCGTCCGGTGGCCGCACTCGCCGTCGCGGCCACGAGCCGACCGGTCAGCGAGGTGTCGACCGCGTCGAGCAACTCCCGGTAGAGCGCACGCTTCGACGGGAAGTGTTGGTACACGACCGGCTTGGTGACGCCGGCCGCCTCCGCGATGTCCTCCATCGAGGTGGCGTGGAACCCCCGCGCTGCGAACAACTCGACCGCGACGTCGAGGAGTTGGGACTTGCGCTGTTCGGCGGGCAACCGCACGTGTTCTCCACTCTTGGCACCTGCGGCGCCGGGCCGTTGGGCCACGAACCGCCCGTGACGTGGTGGCTCTGGCTGCAAATCGTGCTGGATCGGCGGTCCTCTAGCGGCTCGACTTCAACGGCATCTCGTAGCGGTCGTCGTGGTCGAAGTTGCGGGCGAAGCGATCGGCGAGGTGGTCCGCTTCGTCGGCGGTGAGCGGAAGGTCGGACGCCGCCGCGTACTCACGGACTTCGTCGACATCGACACACGTGGGCAGCACGGTGGCGAACAACGGGTTCGCGAGGATCCCCGCGATGGCGGCCTGACCGCGGGTCCGGCCGGTGCCTTCCCAGAGGAACGAGAGCGTGTCGGCCTTCTCGAAGTTGTCGAGCATGTTCTGCTTGTTGCGGTGAGCGCGGTGGTCGCCGGCCGGGAACACGGTGTCGGGTGTCGCCTTCCCCGAGAGTGTGTCCGACGCGTGAGGAACCCGTGAGATCAGGCTCACCGAGCCGTCGGCCACCTTCGGCTCCCGGGCGAAGGTGAGTCCGGGCTCCTGTTCCAGGATGTTGAACACCGTCTGCAGCGAGCAGATGTCCCGCCGCCGGACCGACTCGACGCCTTCCTCGATCCAGCCGATCGCGGGGCCGAGGGCGACGCCGAGCGCGAGCACCTTGCCCTCGGCGACCAACTCGGCGAGCGTCTCCCACAGCACGTCGTCGAGCACCGGGTCGATGCGCACGTTGTGGAGTTGGTACAGGTCGATGTAGTCGGTACCCAGGCGTCGCAACGACGCGTCCAACTGGGCCCGGATCGACTCCGGCCGCCAGTCGTGGGGCCGCTCCCGCTGGGTCCCGTTGCGCCGCTCCGCCGCGATGTCGTAGCCGCACTTGGTCGTGACGACGATGTCGGAGCGGTTCGCGGCCAGCACGTCGGCGAGCAGGGTCTCCCCGAATCCGTTCTCGCCGTAGACCGGCGCGGTGTCGATGAAGTTGATGCCGGCGTCGAGGGCGGCATGGAGCATGCCGGCCTTGTCGGCCACTTCGCCCCACCAGTCGCTGGCGAGGGTCCACGTTCCGAAGCCGACCTCGGAAACCTCGATGTCGGTCTGACCGAGCTTGCGGTACCGCATCAGTACACGATGACCGAGCGGGCGATCTCGCCCGAGCCCATGTTGTCCATCGCTTCGTTGACCTGGTCGAGGGTGATCTGAGCCGACATCAGCTCGTCGAGCATGAGCTCGCCGCTCTGGTAGAGGCCGGCCAGCTTCGGAACGTCGCGGTGCACGTTCGACGATCCGTACCAGCAACCGCGGATCTGCTTCTCCTGCACGAGGAGGTCCATGGCCGGGTTGATGGTGAGCATCGTGTCGAAGCTCGGGACCCCGACGATGACGGCCTGGCCGCCGCGGCGCGTCATCTGGATTGCCTGCTCGATGGTGGCGCCGAGGCCGATGACCTCGAACGCGACGTCGGCGCCGCGACCGTTGGTGAGTTCCATGACCTGGCCCAGCGCGTCGCCCGCCGAGGGGTTCACGGTGTGCGTGGCGCCGAACTTGGTGGCGGTCTGGAGCTTCCCGTCCACCATGTCGACCGCGATGATGCGCTCCGCACCGGCGTGCTTCGCGCCCTGGATCACGTTGAGGCCCACACCACCACAGCCGATGACGACGACGCTGTCACCCTTGCGGATGCTCGCGGTGTTGGTCGCGGCACCGAAACCGGTGAGCACGCCACAGCCGATGAGCGCACCGGCGGTGAGCGGAATCGACGGGTCGATCTTGACCGCGCCAATGGCCGGGATGATCGCCTCCTCGGCGAAGGTGCCCGAGGCGGCCATGACCGAGATCGGGGTGCCGTTCCGGGAGACCCGTGACGTCATGTCGAGCAGGCCGCCGCTCATCGAGGCCATGCTGCCGACCTCGCACAGCTCGCCCTGGTCGTGCTCGCAGAAGTAACAGGCGCCGCATTGGGGGACCCACGACACGACGACGTGATCGCCGATGCTCAGGTGGTCGACGCCCTCACCGAGTTGGGTGATGGTGCCCGCACCCTCGTGCCCGAGTACGGCCGGGAGCGCGATCGGGAGCACGCCCCTGACGACCGAGAGGTCGGAGTGGCAGACGCCGGATGCGCCCATCCGGATGCGGATCTCGCCGGCCTTGGGGTCCGCGACGTCGATGTCGACGATCTCGAGCGGGGAACCGACGGCAGTGGCAATCGCGGCCTTGGGCATGGGAACTCCTTGGAGGAAGAACGGGTGACCGGAATCTAACCGTTTGCCACGCAGGCCCGGCAAAAGGGGAACCGAAGCGAGGCGCCAGCGCGCTCGGTCGTTTCGCGGGCGCGCCGAGCGGGCCCCGAGCGGCCTGCGGCGAAGTCGCAAGGGCGGACTAATGGAAGGAGCCGCCGCCGCGGTCATGGCGGTCGGCGGCGCGGACGCCGTAGCCCAACACGATCGGGATGGGCAGCACGACGAAGGCGACGACCATGCCGACCACGGCCACCGTCACGACCGCGCCGGAGAACGAGGTGGCGATGCCGATGCCGAACGCGACGATGGCGACGAGCAGGCCGAGGTACCCGACGCGTTTCGCCAGCTTCACCTGGGCGGCGATGCGGGCCCGCCGCACCAGCACCGGATCGGATTCCATGGGACGGACTCTACGTAGGATGCGCGCCGTGCCCCTGCTCGAGTTCGGCCCGGACATCACCCACGTGATGGCAGTGGTGAACCTCTCGCCGGAGTCCCGGGTGCGCCACTCGGTCGTGACGTCGCCGGCCGATGCGCTGGCCCGGGCCCGCGAGTACCGGGACCTCGGTGCCTCGATCATCGACCTCGGCGCGCAGTCGAGCCACTTCGAGAACGCGCCGCTCAGCCCGGCCGAGGAGATCGACCGGCTCCTGCCGGCCCTGGTCCCGATGGTTGCGGACGGGTTCGTCGTGTCCGTCGACACGTGGAAGCCCGAGGTGGCGGTCGCCGCGGTCGCCGCGGGCGCCGCGATCGTGAACGACACCGGCGGTCTGCAGGATCCGGCGATGGTCGAACTCGTGCGTTCCTCCGGTGCCGGCGCGGTGGCCATGCACATCGAGGGCGCGAACCCACTGGAGGTGGGGTACCGCGCGTTGGAGGATGGGCGGCCCGAACTGGTGGCCGAAGGCCTGCGGGCCCGGGTCGTCGAACTGCGCGCGGCCGGCGTGACGGGGCCACTGCTCGTCGACCCCGGGCTGTCGATCAACTACCGGAGCGACTACGAGGAGTACGGGCGGTTGCAGCTGGCGACGATCCGGGCGATGGAGGCGCTGCGCGCCGCGGGCGAGCCGGTGCTGATCCCGGTGCCGCGCAAGGCCGTCACCCATCGGATGCTGGCGTATCTCACGTTGTCGATCGAATACGGCGCCGACGTGCTGCGCGTCCACGACGTGGAGGCCGCCTGCGACCTCGTGACGATGCTCGGACGGCGGCTGGGTTGATCAATCCGCAGGATCGAGTGGGATCCACCAGGTGAGCTTCGTGCCGCCGTGTTCGCGCTCCTCGACGACACAGCCGCCACCGAGATCGACGGCCCGGGCGTGGATGTTGTTGAGCCCGCGGCCGCCTGGGCGGCTCGCCGGTCCTGGACCGACGCCGTCGTCGCAGACGGTGAGTTCCGCACGCCCCTCGGTCGAACCGAGGAGCACGTCGATCTGGGTCCCGTCCGAGTGACGTAACGCGTTCGACACTGCCTCGTTCACGACGCTCATGAACTCCCGCCGTTCGTCGGCCGTCAAGGCGTTCGCGACGGCGTCGTCGATGACGACCGACCAGCCCATCCCGACGCGTTCTGCGCGCCGGGTGGTCAGCGACTCCAACGCGGTCTGGAAGCCGTCGGTGGTCGCGACTTCGTCGAGGCCACGCACGACATCCCGGAGCTGCTTGGTGACCCGGTCGACCTCGTCGAGGAGTTCGCCGACCTTGGGCCTGAGACCGGCATCCGTGACCTTGAGCGAAAGTACAGCCAGACCGAGCCGCACCGCGACGAGATCTTGGATCACCTCGTCGTGGAGATCGCGGCCGATCTGCTCGCGTGCCCGGAGTCGCACGAACTCGGTGAGGGACTCTGCGAGCCGCAACGCATCGCTCGCGCCATCCGCGTAGGTGCCGAGGAGCGAGAGCTCCTCATCGGTGAAGGGATCGTCGTCGCGGCGAGCCATCAACGAGCCGAGGCGCTTCGTCCCGGCGGTCAGTGGAGCCATTGCCACCTGCATCGGTCGTTCCGACCCCACCCGGAAGGTCGCACGGGTCGATGCAGGGACGGAGAAGCGGCAGACCCGCGATTCCCGCAATGCCCGCCCGAACTCGTCAGCGACGATCGGCCAGCGGGCTCCGATCGGGTTCAGAGTCTGATCGAGAATCGCGACCAAGCGAACGTGGTCAGGGCCGTCGAGCGCGAGCAGGCCGACGTTCGTTGCGTGGACCAGGGCTGCGGTCGATTCGCAGATCCGTCCCGTGATCTCCGCTTGGCTCGCGCCGGCGAGCAGCGTGGCTCGGAGCTCGCTCAGCGCGTTCGTCGCCTGGACGTCGAGGCGCATCCGCTGCCACATCCAGTTGGTCCTCGGGAGCTCCGCGAGGACCACCAGCATCACGACGCAGGCCGCGCTCGCACTGAGCGTGAAGGCAAGTGCGTCGGCAGTCACGGATCGGCCGTCGCCGCATCGGTAGCGGCGGCGACGGCCGACGACGTCGAGCTCTCCGGCGAACACCGCCGCCCAGGCCTGGTCGTCCGGCTGGAACTCGGTCGCCACCTGCAGGTCCATCAGGTCTTTGCCGACGAGGTCATCGCGAGCCAGGAGCCGTTCCGCCGCGTGGTTCGCCGCGATGATTCGCGTCTTGTCGCGAGCGATCTCGATCAGGAGGTGTGGGACCTGTCCCGAGCCGACGAGTGCGTCGAATCCAACGCTCAACGCGTCGCCGTCGGGTGGTGTCATTGCGGGAGCCGAACCAGACCGGCCTGGGCTGCGACGACCACCGCATCGAGTCGGCGGTGCACCCCGAGGCTCGCCATCGCCCGCCGAATGTGGTTTCGCACCGTATGGGGGCTCAGATGCAGCGCGGCGGCGGTCTCGGCCACGGACTTCCCGTCGGCGAGCGCCTGGACCACGTCCCGCTCCCGGTCGCTGAGAGCGAGTGGACCTCCGTCCGGTCCACGCGGTTCGGCGAGGATCGGGACGACGTCAGAACTCATGTAGGCATGACCTGCTGCCGCCGCGAGCACGACTGCGACCAGCTCCTCGGCGGGTGCCAGCTTCGACGCGAACGCGGTCACACCGGTTGCGAGCGCATCGCGGAGCGCATCGGCGCTGAACGCCGCCGACATCAAGACGATCCGTACCCGCCACGGTTGGGCGAGGAGTCGGCGGGCCAGTTCGACGCCGTCGATGTCCGGCATCCGAAGGTCGACGACTGCGACATCAGGCTGGTGGGTCTCGGACAGCCTCAGTGCCGCGGCACCCGTGGCGGCCTGGCCGACGACCTCGATGCCCGAGTTGGCTCCGAGCACCGTGGCCAAGCCGTCCGCCACCATCCGGTGATCGTCGACGACGAGAACGGTGGTCGGCTGCATCGGTGAATCGTACGGAGCGTCGAGCGACGCCGTGCGCCCCTGGTTGATACATCGGTGCCAATACGAAGGACGTGTTGGTGTCTATCCCGGGGCCGACGGCGAGCGCGACACTGCGCCGGAGTCGGGCTCGGGGCAGGGTTACGGCTCGCCCCAGACCTCCGGTACGGCATCCCCAGCGCCGGGCCGTGGGTGAACGGTGCGAGTGCCGACCGGCGCCAGCCTGGCGCAGGGCAGGGCGGTCGGCGCTTGCGGGCCATGGTTTGTGTCCGTAGGCGCCGGTCGGCCCTGCAGCTAGCGGAGGGTGAGGCGGCGGTTCGTCGCGTCGAGGACGGCGCGGACGATCGCCTCGGCGTCCTGGTGGTCGCGCACGATCGCGGAGCCCGACACCATCTGCTCCGCCGGCGGCATCACGAACACGACGGTCACGATCGCGACGTCGTGGATACCCACGCGTTCGATCTGGGCGCTGTCGATGTCCAGACACTCCGCGGCCTTCTGGAGCTGACGGAGTGCGTCGATGGTGGCGACCGCGATCAGCCGGTTGCGGGAGGTGGAGGCCACCGACCCCTCGGCGAACCCGACCGATTCCTCGTCGCCCCGGGCGAGCGTGACCCGGACGAGACTGCGCAGCCCGCTCGTCTCGGCGGTGACGTTCACCAGGACCACGCGGTTGAGCTCGACGGGCGCGGCGGGCTCCAGGAGGTGGGCACCGTCGCCGTTCAGCTGGACGACCGACACGATCCGCCGGTCGAGCTCGATGCCGAAGCTCGCGAGGGCGACCGATTGGACGTCGCGGACGACCTGCTTGGCGTGCTTGGCCCCGCTGGCGAGGATGTGCACCTCGGTCGGGCGGCCGATGTCGTCGGTCACGACCCGGGCGGCCGAGACCTCCGGGAGCCGACACAGCTCGCGTTCGAGCTCGAGGACCTCGTCCTCTGGGCTCGGGGGGGTTTCGAGGGTTTCGTCCACGGTGTGCTCCATCGTCCGATCGAGACTAGGGCCCAACCGGCCGCAGTTGGTGGTTTTCCGCCGCCCGATCATTGCGCCGCCGTCTGTTGTCTGTGAGACTCCTGTGGCCAATGGTGCATTTGTTCGGTTCGACCGGTCAGGGGGCGCGATGTGGCCCTCGGTGGCTACAGATGCCATTGCGGAATGCCGAATCCACAAGGGAACATCGACCAGACGAGGAGGGATCCCAGCGCAACGGCGGAAGACGGCAAGGCCTCGGTGCATTCGGGACTGAAGAGTCCCACTGAGCGAAGCGTTGCCCTCTGGAAGCACTACAGCGGACATCCAGAGAGGACTCATCGAAGAAGGTGATCTCTCATGAGGAAGATCTACGTCCGTACCGCCCTGCTTATGTCCAGCGCGGCCGCACTGCTGCTTGCCGGCGGTGCACTCAAGTGGAAGTAATCACGGCGTAAAACGTGCTGAGGCCTTGCCGCCTTCATCCGGTGCCACGGGAACTCTGATGACCACACAACGGGAGACGAGGGTCACGGCGTACTGCGTCGTGCTCGCAGCCGGCGCGGCCGCGCTCGGAGCTGCCTTGGGGCTGCGGGGACCACTCCCCGCCGTCGCGCCGCTCCTCGCGCTCGCGATGCTCCACGTCTTCGCCGAGAACCAGATCACCGATCTCACCGCCGACTTCGGTTCGAGTGCCGGTGTGATGTTGTGTACCGCGGCGATGGTCGTGTTCCGAGCCGACGAGAGCCTGCTCGGGGTCCTGCTCGTCGGGGCGGCGGGCGGGCTCTACCTGCCGCACCTCCTGCATTGGGAGTGGCGCAAGATCCTGTTCAACTGCGCCAACTTCTCGATCGCCGCGGTCTCGGGCGCCGCCGTGTTCTGGGCGATCACCGGGTCGGGGCACGCGTCGCCGGGCCGGTTGCTCCTCGCCGCGCTGCCGACCGCGCTGGTGTACTCGATCGTCAACGTGGTGCTCGTCTCGGCGGTGGTGGCGCTCTCCACCGGGCAACCGATCCGTGAGCTGATCCTCGTGGGTGGGCGCGAGTACCTCGTGTACTACCCGTTCGCACTGCTCGGCGTGTTCCTCGGCCTGCTGTACCTCGACTACGACGTCGCGTTGGTACCGCTGTTCCTGGTCCCGATCATCGTGGCGCGCCAGGCGTTCTCCTCGTACCTCGCGCTCAAGCGTTCGCACGAGGCGACCGTACGCATCCTCGTCGGTGCCCTCGAGGCCAAGGACCCCTATACCGCCGGCCACGCCGAGCGGGTGGCGGAGTACGCGCAGTACATCGGACTCGAACTCGGGATCCCGGCGAGCCGCCTCGAACGGCTCCGGCTCGCCGCGCTGATGCACGACGTCGGCAAGCTGGTGGTGCCGAACCACCTGCTCAACAAGCCGGGCAAGCTCACCGCCGAGGAGTTCGACATCGTCCGCAAGCACGAGGACGTCTCGGTGGAGATCCTGACCCGGATCGACTTCCTCGCCCCGGTGGCGCCGAGCGCGACGAGCGAGGCGGCGCAGTTCTCGCCGATCGCCGACGACCGCGGTCAGCCCGTCGAGCCGCACATCGTCGCGGTGGCCGATGCCTACGACGCCATGACCTCGACCCGCTCCTACCGGCGGGCGTTGAGCCAGGAGATCGCGTTCGCCGAGTTGCGGAAGAACTCCGGACGGCAGTTCCACCCCAGGGTGGTCGACGCGCTGATCTCGTCCTTGCGGCGTCGCGGCGCGGTGCACGGCGCGGGCCACGAGTTGTACGTCCACCACGTGAGTGCGCCGCGCGGTCAGACCGGTTCGGCCGGTCTCGGCGACCTGCTCGGCGCGGATGCCGAGGAACCGACGGTGCGATCGTGAAGGCCGTGCTGCTCCTCGTCGCACTCGGCGGCATCGGTGCCGCGGTGACCGAGGCTGCCAACCCCGGGACCGGCGCGACCGCGATCGTGTTAATGGCCGGCGCGGTTGCCCTGGGCGAGTTGGTCGTCATGCGTCCGCCGCATCGCGAACCACTCCCGCTCGCGTACGCGTTCATGCTCGTACTGATTCGCGCGGCGTCGCCGGCCGACGCGCTCCTTGCGATCCTGGTCGCCGAGTTGATCGTGCTGCCGCTGCGATCCGGTCCGTGGACCGAGCGCGCGATCCGCAGCGGCGAGCATTCACTCAGTGGCATCGCCGCACTGGTCGTGTATCACGCGGTGTTGGGAGTCGACGGACTCTCGCCGACCCCGCGCGTGCTCACCGCACTCGGGCTGGCCGGCATCACCACGATCCTCGTCCACGAGTGTTTCGCGTTCGCCCGGGTGCGCCGGATCCCGCCGCTCGGCGGTGCCGACCTCGCGCTCGTCGCGTCCGGGATGCTCATGGCGATCGGCTTCCGCGGGGTCGAAGCGCACCAGAGCGTGGGGCTGTGGAGTGTGGTCCTCTTCTCGATCCCGCTGTCCGCGGCCTGGTACTCGTTCGAGCGGTTGGCGATCATCAGCCGCACGTCGGAACAGACGATCGAGGCGCTGTCGCTCGTGCCGGAGATGGCGGGTCTCGCCACGCCTGGGCACGCGTCGCGCGTCGCGGCCCTCTCGGTGACGGTCGGCGAGTCGCTCGGGATGCGTCGCCGTGACCTCGAGGACCTTCGGGCCGCAGCGCTGTTGCACCACCTCGGCCATCTCTGTCTCGACGCCGAGGAGGTGCGGGACCGTCCGGTGGAACCGTTCGAGGTCTCGGACAAGGGTGCCGAGATCCTGCGGCAGACCGACCTGGCGAACGCCGGCGACCTGTTGGCCACCGACGACGCCCACGTGGGCTCCCAGATCCTGCGCGTGGTGAGCGCGTACGACGATCTGATGGCGCGGGGAAACTCGGTCGAGGCCGCGATCGACGCGTTGTACTCCGGACCCGGTTTCGTCTACGACCCGCGGGTACTCGAGGCGCTCGAGCGCGTCGTGACCTCGTCGTTGGTGGCGGCGTCCTTGGTGCCGGCGGGCTGAGGCTCGCGGAGGTCGATCTCGGTCTCGTGTTCGAGTGCGGGCAGGTCGACGAAATGCTTCGAGCCACCCCGTCGTCGCGGCCGACGACTGTTGGCGTAGGCGAACTCGACGAAGCCTGCGAACAGCAGGAGGTCGCCGATCGAGAGGGCCGCGTTGAGCGGTGACCCGAACGCCATCCGGTCCGAGAGGATCGGCAGCACGTCGGTCGGACGTTCGGGCCGGTGCTTGATCGTGGTCTCGCGCGGGATGCCGTCGACGACCCGGTACGGCATCCCCAGGTTGAGTGCGATGACACCGGCGTTGAGTGCGATCCCGGCGCCGATGAGGATGAAGCCCCGGGTCCCCACGTTCGACGTGACGAACGCGAGGACGGCGACGTAGGACAGGAGCAGGAGCCCGACCCCGAGGTCTTCGAGGCGGGCCTTCGGAATGTCGATCACGGAGAGCCCGACCTGGAGGGCCAGCCCGACGCCGAGCAACCACGGTCGGGAGAACTCGATGTCGGCCAGCCGGCGGAAACTGCCGTCGGTGATCGGGACCACGGCCACCGCGAGGGCGATCGCGATCACGTAGGCGAGCATGGGTGGCACGGTACTCAACGCCGTAGGCTGCGCGGCCGATGGCTGAATCCGAGGTTCTCTACACAGTCGACGGCGCGATCGCGCGGGTCACGATCAATCGTCCGGAGCGACGCAACTCGATGTCGTACGGCGTGATGCAGGGTCTGCGGGACGCGGTCGCGGCGGCCAAGGCGGACGACGCAGTACGCGTGGTCGTCCTCACCGGCGCGGGGGAGAAGGCGTTCTGTGCCGGCGCCGATCTCGGCGGCATCGCCGACAACGCGGGTGCCGCGGCCGCTCACGACGGACGCGGTCTGCTCGCCGATCTCTTCCGCGAGTTGTGGGCCCTCGGCAAGCCGACGATCGCCCGCGTGCGGGGCTTCGCACTGGCGGGTGGGTTCGGACTCGCGCTTGCGTGCGACGTGGTCATCGCATCCGACGACGCCCAGTTCGGTACGCCAGAGGTGAACGTGGGTCTGTGGCCGTACATGATCACCGTGCCCATGTTGCGTTCGATGCCGCCGAAGACGGTGCTCGAACTCCAGATGTCGGGCCGACGCGTCGGTGCCGAGGAAGCGCAACGCATCGGGTTCGTGAGCCGGGTCGTTCCCGTCGGGGAACTCGATGCCGCGGTCGACGACGCGGCCGAGGGGTTTGCGTCGAAGTCGCCGCTCGTGCTGCGGTGGGGACGCGACGCGTTCTACCGGGTGGCCGAGATGGATGCCGACGCCGCGCTCGACTACCTCCAGGCCATGCTCACGATCCACACGCAGTCGGAGGATGCCGCCGAAGGTGTTGCCGCCTTCGCGGAGAAGCGCACCCCCGTCTGGAAGGGCCGCTAGATGGAGCGTCCCGAGGTCAGGTACGCCGAGAGCGGCGACCTGTCGATCGCCTACTGCCGTTTCGGTACCGGCCCGATCGACGTCGTGGTCGTGCCCGGCTTCGTCACCCACCTCGACCTGATGTGGGACCTGCCCATCGCGAAGCAGTTCGAGGAACGGGGCAAGTACTCCCGCGTGGTGATGTTCGACAAGCGCGGCACCGGGCTTTCGGATCGCAGCATGGGACTCGGCAGCGTCGAGGACCGCATGGACGACATCCGCGCGGTCATGGACGCCGCGGGGCTGGAGCGCGCCGCGCTGCACGGGGTCTCGGAGGGCGGGCCGATGGCGATCATGTTCGCGGCCACGTATCCCGAGCGGGTGACCGCGCTCGCGTTGCAGGGGACCTTCGCCCGGATCCTGGCCGACGCCGACTACAGGGGTCTCCCTCCGGAGTTCGTCGACGGGTACGTGGACTCGATCGAGGCTCGATGGGGGACCGGCGAGGTGATCAGCACGTTCCTCCAGAGCGAGCCCGGGAGTGTCGAACCGGCCACCCTCGCCCGCTACGAGCGCAGCTCGTGCACCCCGCGCATGGCCGCGCAGTTGATGCGCCACAACATGGCCATCGACGTGCGCGAGGTGCTCCCGGTGATCGACGTCCCCACGCTCGTGCTCCATCACACCGGTGATCCGGTCGTGCCGGTCGGCCGGGCCCGGTACCTCGCCGAGCACATCGCCGGCGCGCGATTGGTCGAGCTGCCCGGCGCCGTGCACGTCGGCCCGGAGAGCGCCGCCTTTTCCCCGATCACCGCCGAGTTCCTGACCGGCGAGCGCCGGGAGGTCGAACCCGATCGCGTGCTCGCGACCGTGCTGTTCACCGACATCGTGAGCTCGACCCGACAGGCGTCGGCGCTCGGCGACGCGCAATGGCGCACGCTGCTCGACCGGCACGACGACATCGCCCGGCGTGAGATCACCGCCGCGCGCGGGCGGGCGGTGAAGTCGACCGGCGACGGATTTCTCGCGGTGTTCGACGGACCGGCGCGTGCAGTCCGCTGCGCCCAGGCGATGGGTGAGGCGGTCCAGGGCATCGGCCTCGAGATCCGCGCCGGCCTGCACACCGGTGAGTGCGAGCTGCGCGGCGACGACGTCGCGGGCATCGCCGTGCACCTCGGAGCGCGCATCGGCGCGCTCGCCGGCCCGGGTGAGGTGCTGGTGTCGTCGACCGTTCGGGACCTCACGCTGGGCTCGGGCCTCGAGTTCGCCGACCGCGGTCGGCACGAGCTCAAGGGTGTGCCGGGTGACTGGCAGGTCCTGGCCGTGACGGCCTGACGGCACGGCGCGGTTCGCTCGCCGACGGTACCGGGATTCACCCGCGGCGGAAGCCACCTTCGGAGTCGATGACCTGGCCGGTGATCCACGCACCTTCGTCGGACGCGAGGAAGGCGACCAGGTTGGCCGCGTCGGTGGGGGAGCCCCACCGTCCGAACGGCATCGACCCGGCGACCTCGGCGTCGAGGTCCGCGGTGGCCCAACCGGTATCGGTCGGCCCCGGGTTGATCGCGTTCACGGTGATGGACCGCTCGGCGAGATGGTCGGCAAGGCTGCGCGTCATCTGGTGGACGGCACCCTTGGTGACCGCGTACGCCAACTCGGAACCCATCGGCGCCAGATGCTGACCCGAGGTGAAGAGCACGATGCGCCCACCGGTCCGGGCGTCGTCGTGCTGCGCGGCAAATGCCTGTGTGAGCAGCAGGGTGGACCGCGCGTTGACGGCCCAACTGAGATCGAGTTCGGCCGCGGTCAGCGATTCGAGGTCCTGCTGCGAACTGCGGGCGTGGTTGGCGACGAGAACGTCGACCGGTCCGAAGCGGTCCCGCGCGGCCTTCATGACCGCGCCGGGCGCTTCGGGATCGGCGAGGTCGACCGCGAGGTGGCCGACTCGATCCGGTGCTCCGAGCGCGGCGATCACGCCTTCGATGCCGTCGGGATCCGCGCCCCACGGCTGCGCCGCGTCGTGGGGCGACCACGACTGCACGAAAACGGACGCGCCCTCGGCGAGCAGGCGGGTGGCGAGCGCGAAGCCGATCCCGGCGGTGCGGCTGACGCCGGTGATCACCGCGACCCGTCCGTCCAACCCATGCCCCACGACGGCGAGCGTAACCTCGGCGCTTCGCGTCCCTGCCGGACGACATCGCGTTCGAGGAGCCCAGTTGAGCAACGTTCCCAAGTCGGTCGGTGGCGGCAATGTGCACGAGTGGGGTCCGTTGGTCGAGGACCTCGCGGCCCGGCGCGAGCGGGCGCTCGGGATGGGTGGCGAGCAGTTCGTCGAACGCCAGAAGTCCCTGGGCAAGCTCACGGTCCGGGACCGGCTCGAGTTGCTCGTGGATCCGGGCACCTGGGTGGAGTACGGGATGCTCGCCGACCACATGGACCCGGGCCTCGGCGACCGCTTCCTGGCGGCCGACGGCGCCGTCACCGGGGTCGGCGAGATCGACGGCCGACCGGTGGCGATCGCGGCCTACGACTTCAGTGTGATGGCCGGTTCGATGGGCGCGGTGGGCGAGAACAAGATCCGCCGGATGCGCCATCACGCGATCGCGCAACGGATGCCGATGGTCTGGCTGCTCGACTCGGCCGGCGCGCGAATCCAGAGCACGAGCGGCTCGACGTTCGCCGGTGCGGGTGACCTCTTCCGGGAGCAGGTGGCGATGAGCGGGGTCGTGCCGATGGTCGCCGCAATGATGGGCCACTGCGCGGCGGGCACCGCGTACATCCCGGCGCTGGCCGACTTCGTCCCCATGGTCAAGGGCACGTCGTCGATGGCGCTCGGCGGCCGCCACCTCGTGAAGGCGGCGGTCGGGGAGGACGTCACCGAGGAGGAGATGGGCGGCTCCGCCGTCCATACCAAGATCAGCGGAGTGGCCGACCTCGAGGTGGCCGACGATGCCGAGTGCCTGCGTATCGTGCGCGAGTACCTCTCCTTCTTCCCGCAGCACAACCAGGAACGGCCGCCGACGCGTGAGTCCGCGGATCCGGTGGACCGTCGGTGCGAGGAGATCTACGACATCGTGCCGACCGCGCCGCGTCGCGCCTACGACGTGCGGAAGGTGATCACCGAGATCGTCGACGACGGCGACTTCTTTCCGATGAAACCGGACTGGGCGAAGAACATCGTGACCGGCTTGGCGCGGATCGGTGGCGAGCCGATCGGCATCGTGGCCAACCAGCCGATGGTGCTCGGTGGGGCGCTCGACGTGAACGCGGCCGACAAGGCGGCACGGTTCGTGTGGTTGTGCGACGCGTTCGGCATCCCGCTGGTCTTCCTGCACGACGTCCCCGGCTTCATCGTGGGCTCGGCGGTGGAGAAGCAGGGGATCATCCGCCACGGCGCCAAGATGCTGTTCGCGGTGAGCGAGGCCACCGTCCCGAAGATCAGCGTGATCCTGCGCAAGAGCTACGGCGCCGGGTACTTCGTGATGAACGGGCTCGCGTACGAAGCCGACTACATCGTGTCGTGGCCCACCGCGGAGATCGCGGTGATGGGACCCGACGGTGCGGTCAACATCATCCACCGCAAGACGATCGAGGCGGTCCCGGAGGAGGAGCGCGCCGCCAAACGGCTCGAACTGGCCGAGGAGATCCGCGCCAACATCGATCCGTACATCGCGGCCGGCCATGCGCAGCTCGACGACGTCATCGATCCGGCCGAGACGCGCCACGCGATCTGGCGCGGCCTGCACGTGTCACGCGAGAAGCAGGTGGCCCGGCCGTGGCGCAAGCACGGCGTGCTCCCGGTCTGACCGCGGCGAGCGCGCCGATCGTCAGACTGCGGTCGCGCTGACGATCCAGGCGGCCGAGTCCATGTGGACCCCGGTGCCGTCGTGCTGCTCGGTGAAGCGCTCGGTGACCGCGTCGATGGCCGCGGCGCGCGCTTCCGGTGGCGCGGGATCGAGCATCGAGCGGGCGATCCCGGTCGATGCGAAGAACTCGACCGCATCGGCCACGGTCCCGGGACCACCGGGCGAGAGCGAGGTGGAGCAGTCGGCGAGGTCGACCGACGCGAATCCGCACTGCGTGAGCAAGGACTCGACCGCCGCCGGGTCGGCCAGGGCGAACATCCCCGGACCCGGGGGAGGCGACGTCGGTGCCGGGGGCAGGTACGGCGCCGCGGCCACCGCGGGTTCGAGGAGCCACTGCTGCTTGCCGAGTTCCTGCCAACACGCGAAGACGGCCCGCCCGCCCGGCCGGAGGTTCGACCGTAGGTTGGTGAACGCGCGGACCGGGTCGTCGAAGAACATCAGTCCGAACCGGCTCACCATGATGTCGAACTGTCCGCGGGCGGCGTCGGGGTCGGCTCCGGTCGGCCAGACCTGTGCATCGCCCTGCACGAACTCGATGTTGCCGACGCCACGCTTCGCCAACCGATCGCGGGCAACGGACAGGAGCGGCGCGGAGATGTCGAGTCCGGTGACCCGCGCCGCGGCCGGTGCGGCCCCGAGTGCGAGTGCGCCACACCCACAGCCGACGTCGAGCACGACGTCATCGTCGATGCGGGCGGTCTCGAGGATGGCGTCGAGGAACGGCGCGAGTTGGGCGTCGTACCGGTCCGAGTTCCGGAACCAGTGGTCGGACTCGGTGCCGTTCCACCGTTCGATCTGAGCTTCGTTCACGTGAGACCTCCGGTCGGGCGGGGCCCGAGTATCACGCGAGCCACTGCGCGTGGCGGGCCTTCGTCCCCAGGAGTTTCGGGGTCGCGGGCGTCGTGGGGCAAGCGATTAGGGTGCGCGCCATGGCTGAGATTCGCGCGGAGATCACCGCGAACGTGTGGCAAGTCGTGGTCGACGAGGGTCAGTTGATCGCCGAAGGCGACGAGATCTGCATCCTCGAGTCCATGAAGATGGAGATCCCGGTGATCACCGAGACCCCGGGCGTCGTACGCGAGTTGCACGTGGTGCCCGATCAGGTTGTCCAGGAAGGCGACCTCATCGCGATCATCGACGAATCGTGATCCACTGGGAGGAACCCGCCCCCTACGTCGGTCTCGCGATCCTGGACCGACCGGACCGCCGCAACGCGCTCAACGCGGAGTTGTGTGACGATCTGCGCGGCTACCTCGAGTCGTCGCCCGATCTACGCGCGGTGGTGATCGCGGCCGAGGGCAGCGCATTCTGTGCCGGCGCCGACATCGTGCGTCGTACCGCCGACCACAGTGGGCTCGCGCACGGGAAGGAAGATTCGTTCCGACCGTCGTTCGAGTTGTTGTGCAACGCGATCGAGCAGTACCCGGCCCCGGTCATCGCGGCCGTGCACGGTCCGGCCATCGGTGCCGGGACGCAGTTCGTGGTCGCGTGCGACTTCCGGGTCGCCGGTCCGCAGGCGGTGTTCGGGATTCCCGCTTCGAAGCTCGGCATCGTGCTGAGTCCGGCCAACGTCACCCGCCTGGTCCAGTTGGTCGGTCACAGCAATGCCCGCGACCTGCTCGTCACGAGCCGGTACGTGGACCGCGACGAAGCGCGCCGTCTGGGCCTGGTGACGCGGTGTGTCGAGGACACGCGCACCGAGGCGTTGGCCTTCGCGTCGGAGATCGCGGCGCTCGCACCGATCACGGTGCAGGGCCACAAGCGCGCGGTGAACCTGGTGGACGCCGCCGGGATGCTCGACGATGCCGCGGCCGACGAGATCCGGCTGCTCGAGCAGCGTGCGTTTCTCAGCGACGACCTGCAGGAAGGTCTGGCCGCGTTCGCCGAGAAGCGGCCCCCGGAGTTCCAGGGCCGCTGATCTCGGGCGTCATCGGGCGGACGAGCGAGCCGCCTTCGCGGCGCGCCGATCACCTGCGAGCCGGAGCCCGAGCCAGATCAGGGCCGCCGTCCAGATGACCGCGAGGACCGTGAGGATCGCGGTCGTGTAGTCGAGGGGTTGGACCGAGGGGTTGTCCGGCACCAGGTGGCGTCCGTAGCCACGCCAGCCCGGCCAACCGAGCAGCAGGGTGACGCCGGTGGCCGCGAGCCCCGCTTGGAGCGGCGCCCGCCAGCGGCTGGGCACGATCCGGTTGATCGTCCACCCGACGGCGACCGCGATCGGTGCGAGGACGAGGTCGTGGAGGAGGTCGGCACCGATGACCCACTTGGCGACCTCGACCGACGAATCCTCGAGGTCCGTGACCAAGCCCCGGATGCCGTACGCCATGACGCCGGCGCCGATGACGAACGCGATCCAGAAGGTCACGCCGGCTCGTTCCGTCGGCGGCGTCGGCGCGGCGCGGTCCGCGGCGGCGGTCACAGGACCACCACCCGCGCCACCCATTTCGTCTGCATGACGCCGGGTCGGTTCGGTGCGATGAGTCGGAGCGGGTATCCGTGGTCGAGCGCGAGTGTCTCGCCGTTCACCTTCATCGCGAGCAGCGTGTCAGGGTCACCGACCTGATCGGCGTCGATGGTGCTCGTGCGGTACGACCGATGTTGTTGCAGCGACTCGATGCGGACCGGGCGCGTGTCGGGCACGCCCGCATGGGTCAGGAGGTCGCGGAGTCGGATGCCCTCCCATTCGCGACTCGCGCTCCAACCCTCGACGCACGCGATTGGCAGCGTCGCTCGGTGTTGGGGCAACGCGCGGAGTTGTGTGAGGTCGAGCGTCACGGGCTGTGGGATGCCGTGTCCGCGGATCTCGAGCCGGTAGTCGCCGGCCTGTGCCGTCCCGGTCACACCCGCGGCGCGTGCGGTGCGGTTCACGGGGAACCCTTGAGGCCCGGTGTCGGGCCGCCGAGGGGCGAGGAGGGCCAGCTTGCGCAGCGGTGAATACGTCTGGCCGATGGTCGCGAGGGTCACGAGTCCGCTCGCCCCGAACGCGGTGGCGAGCAGCTGCCGGCGGCTCATCCCCGCGGGGTGCTCGTCGGAGATGGGCGCCTCGACGTGCTGGCGGCGGAGCGCGGCGCGGGTCACCGAGATCTTGGCCCCGATGTGTACGACCAACGCACCCATCGTGATCCAGGCCACCCAGTAGTGCGCGATCGGGAAGTTGAACGGCCACGGGTACCAGAGGTTGATGTTGGCGACGCCGGTGAAGAGTTGGAACACGGCGCCACCGACGAGCGGGAGCAGGCTCAGCCGTTCGAGCGCCGACGCGACCCCGTGGAACGGCGGCCAGGCGAACAGCTTCGGGAAGACGGTCCAGAGTTTGGCGAGCAGCAGCGGGATCGACGCGATGCCGGTGGCGACGTGGAGGCCCTGGGTCACGCGGTAGAGGCCGGCGGGTCGGGCCGAGAGGTGGAACCACGACGGTGGGTGCTGCGCGAGGTGCGAGTAGATGCCGGTCGCGAAGCACGTGAAGAAGCTCACGCCGAGTGCGATCCCGAGGATCGCGGCGGTGCGCTCCGATCGGGCCGGGCTGGTGAACGCACCGTCGCGGAACGGACCGACCTGCGGCGGGCGGACGCGTTCGAAGACCTTCATGTGCGCCGTTCGTTCATCGACCGAGCCACGCGAACCAGCGGCCTTCGTCACACCAGACGCGACGGGTCCGCAGGTCCGAGGCGCCGGCGAGTTCGGGAAGACCGTCGATGTCCACACTGGCCCAGTCGAACCAGGGTCCGGCGGTCTCATCGATCTCGAATCTCACCCGGCGGCGCGCGACACCCTGGCCCGGAGCGTCGAGTTCGACGAGCACTTCACCGCCGGGCGCCAGGATCTCGTGGACCCGCTGGAGCAGCAGGAGCGGATTGCCCCCGATGCCCAGGTTGCCGTCGAGGAGCAGCGCGCTGCGCCACCGGCCCAGGCCCGGGAGCGGGTCGAAGACGCACCGGGAGAGGACCGGCACATTGCGTGCCCGGGCGTGGAACAGGGCGCGTTCGGTGATGTCGATGCCGAGGGTCGGGATCCCGCGCTCGGTGAGGGCGAGCACGTGCCGGCCCGGGCCACACCCGATGTCGATGGCCGGGCCGCGCACCTCGGACAGGGCCCGCGTGTCGGCGGGTTCGACGGCGGCGAACCAACGGTCGGCCGGTGCGTACAAGGCGCGCCCGGACTCGTCGCGGAGGACCGCGGACTCGGGCATGAGGGTGGCGGTCACGTCGGGTCTCCGGTCGGGACGAGGAGGTCGCGCTCGATGCGGGCGACGACCGTGGCGAAGTGGGTGTGGGGTACCGCGGCGGCGACGGTGCGGGCGTCGGCGAAGGTGTCGACGTCGATGTCGGTCGCGAGTTCGCGCGTGACGAACCCCAGGGCGTCGAGTCGGTGGCGCTGCGCCGCACCGGTGGTGTCGGTGCTCATGGCGATCCCGGTGAAGACGCGCGCGTCGGGGGCGCGCAGCCCGATGATCCAGTAGCCGCCGTCGACCGTGGGCCCGAGCACGGCGTCGACGCCCGGTTCGAGGAGCGCGTCGACCGCGTGGCGCAACCGTGACGGGGTCACCTGCGGGGTGTCCATGCCGATGAGGATCGCGGGCCCCGCCGCCGCCGCGAACGCGCCGGTCAGCCGGTCGGCGAGCCCGCCGGCCACCTGGGGGACGACGTCGACGCCCCGGGGCAGCCACCGGCCGGGCGCGCCGTCGAGTGCCACGAGCGGCCGGATGCCAGGAGTCGCGATGATGGCCGCGAGCGAGTCGAGCATCGCCGCTGTCGCGATCTCCGCGGCCTGGTCGGGTGTGCACGGAGGGCAGAGTCGGGTCTTGACCCGTCCGGCCACGGGCGCCTTGGCGAGCAGGATGACGGTGGCACCGCTCATCGGAGCACCGCGCTCATGTCGCGCACGGTGCGGGCCGTGCCCCGTACAGTCCCGGTGACCTTGCTCTTGCCGACCCGTGCTGCGTACGGGACTTCGACCTCGGTGATGTGCCAGCCGGCCCGGTGGGCGAGGACCACCATCTCGAGCGGCCAGCCGAACCGACGGTCGGCGATGCCGAGTTCCAGGAGCCCGGTTCGCGACGCGGCGCGCATCGGTCCCAGGTCACGCAGGACGAGCCCGGTCCGCCGGCGAATCTGACCCGCGAGGACGCGGTTCGCGAGTCGGGCGTGCGCGGGCCATGCCGCGCGCCCGGCCACTCGCGCACCGAGGACCAGTTCGGAGTCCCCGGTGACGACCGGGTCGACCACGAGTGGCAGATCACGCCCGTCGAGCGAACCGTCGCAGTCCATGAAGCAGACGACGTCGGACGTGGCGGCCTGGAGACCCGCCCAGCACGCACTGCCGAACCCCCGTCTCGGTTCCGAGACCACCGTCGCGCCCGCGCGCGCCGCGACGACCGCGGAGTCGTCGGTCGATCCGTTGTCGACGACGATGGCGCGGTAGTCGGGGGGCAACGAGTGCACGACGCGCGCGAGCACCGCCGATTCGTCGAGCACGGGAAGGATCACGTCGATCACGCTCCCGAACGTATCCATGGCCGCCCGCGGTGCAAACGCTGGGCGGCTTACGAAAGTCGAAACTCGGTCGCACGACGTTTCTGCGGTCGAGCGACCGCCGATACCCTCGAACGATGGTCGGGACCTGGGTTTCATCACCGCGCGGTGCCGACGTCAGCACCGCCGACGCCGGGCCGCGGTTCGCGCCTCCCGACTTCGTCGTCTCCGGATTCGCGTTGTCGCTCTACGCGCTCCTGCTCGTCGTGGCCTCGCGGTGGGGCGAGTCGTTGCTCGCGCAGAAGATCCATCTGCAGATCGAGACGCCACCGCTCACCGGCGTGCTCGACTGGCGCCCGGGCCGCACCGCGTTGCCCGCGGTGGTGTGTGCTGTGGTGCTGGTCGTCGCCTTGCCGTGGCTCAGCATGCGGTTGCGGTGGACCACCCTGCTCGGTGTAGCGGTGGTGGGAACTCTCGCATGGGCGATCACCCTCGCGCTCGTCGACGGCACCGCGGCCCTGACCGATCCGTTGCTCTCGGACCAGTACCTCCACAGCGTCGCGCGGGTCGGCAACGTCGACGTCTTCCTGCGCACCTTCACGCATCGGATCGCCGACTACAACATCCACACCCAGGGCCATCCGCCGGGCATGGTCATGGTGCTGTGGGTCATGGACCGCATCGGACTCGGTGGTGTCAGGTGGAACGCCGCCCTCGTGTTCAGCGGCGGTGCGGCGGCCGTCGTCGCGGTCCTGGTCGCAACCCGGGACATCGCGGGCGAGCACATGGCCCGGCGTGCTCTGCCGTTCCTGGTCCTCGCGCCCGCGGCTGTGTCCTGGACCTCGGGCGATCCGTTCTTCGCCGGGGTCAGTGCCTGGGCGATCACCGCGCTGGTGCTCGCGACATCACAGCCCGGCCGCCGTTCCGACGCGCTCGCGGTCGTCGGTGGTCTGCTGTTCGCGGCCACCGCATTCCTCTCGTACGGCCTCGTCCTCCTGGCGGTTGTCCCCGCGGTCGTGGCGGTGTGGCGTCGGCAGACGCGCGTGCTGATCGTCGCGGCGTTGGTCGTCGTCGGAGTCGTGCTCGTGGTCTGGGCCGGAACCGGATTCGCGTGGTGGGACGGGCTGACCGCCACCCGGGCTCGCTATTTCCACGGCGTGGCGAGTCGGCGCCCGTACGACTACTTCCTCCTCGCGAATCTGGCGGCGTTCGCCGTCGTCATCGGTCCCGCCACGGTGGTCGCGTTCACCAAGTTGCGGCGCGGATCGGTAGCGCTGTTGGTCGGCGCAGCCATCGTGGTGGTGCTCCTGGCCGACGTGAGTGGCATGTCGAAGGCCGAGGTCGAGCGCATCTGGTTGCCGTTCGTCCCGTGGGTGATGGTGGCCGGGGCGCTGCTCGCCACCCGGTATCGCACGGCGGTGGCGTGGCTCTCGGTCCAGGCAGTGGGCGCGCTCGTGCTCGCAGTGGCGATACGGTCGCCCTGGTGATGCAGCAGGCGCCACGAGTGCTCGTGGTCGAGGATGACCCGACGATCTCGGAAGTCGTCGTGCGCTACCTCGAACGGGAGGGGCTCACCGTCGAGTCAGTCGCCGACGGGCGGGACGCGCTGGATGCCGCGGCGCGGGACTGGCCCGACCTCGTGGTGCTCGACCTGATGCTGCCGGGCATCGACGGACTCGAGGTGTGCCGGCGGTTGCGGGCTCGGGGGCCGGTGCCGGTGATCATGCTCACCGCCCGCGGCGACGAGGAAGATCGCGTGCTCGGGCTCGAACTCGGCGCGGACGACTACGTGGTGAAACCGTTCTCGCCCCGCGAGCTGACGGCGCGGGTGCGCGCGGTCCTGCGCCGCGCGGTGGCGTCCGGAGTGCCCGATGGGCTCGGCGTGGAGGTCTTCGAGACCGGGAACCTGCGGATCGATCTCCCGGCCCGGCAGGTGACCATGGGCGCCGACGTGGTGCCGCTCACCGCCCGCGAGTTCGACCTCCTGGTGCACCTGGCGCGGAGTCCGCGCCGCGCGTTCACGCGCGAAGAACTTCTCGAACGCGTGTGGGGGTACAGCTTCGGCGACACCGCGACCGTCACCGTGCACGTGCGGCGGCTGCGGGAGAAGATCGAGGTCACGCCCTCCTCGCCTGTGCACCTGGTGACGGTCTGGGGGGTGGGGTACCGGTGGGATCCATGACCCGGACCGTCCGCACTGCGATAGGCGTGGCAGTCGTCGGGTTCGCCGCCACCGTGCTCGTGGCTGGGATCACCGCCATGCCCGCGCGCGATGCCTTCGAGTTGGTCGGCATTGCCGCCGGTGCCGCGGCCATCGCGGTGTTGCTCGGGCTACCGCTGCTGGCGGCCCTCCGCCGCCGCAGCTTCGCCGTCCAGGTCTCGGTCCTCGCCCTCGTGATCGTGGCGAGCATCGCGCTCGGCGTCTTCGCCGCGGCGCGGCAGATGTTCATCGCGCAGCACGACCTCGCGGTGATCGAGGTCGTGCTGATGGCCGTGGCGACGGTCGGTGTGACCGCCGCGGTGGTGCTCGGAGGTCGGTTGGCCGCCTCGAGTTCGACGCTGGTCGCCGCGACCCGGCGCATCGGCTCGTCCGATCCCGCCGCAGTGGGTCCGGTCTCGGGCCCGTCCGAACTGGCCCAGCTCGCAGCCGAGCTGGAACTGATGGAACAGCGACTCGACGACGCGCGCCGGCGCGAGCGCGCGGTGGAGGAATCGCGGCGCGAGTTGGTGGCGTGGGTGTCCCACGACCTGCGGACCCCGCTCGCCGCGATCCGCGCCATGGTCGAGGCCCTCGAGGACGGCGTGGTGGCCGACCCGGTCACGGTCGCCCGCTACCACTCGATGATGCGGGTGGAGACCGAGCGGTTGAGTGCGCTCGTCGACGACCTCTTCGAACTCAGTCGGACCCAGGCGGGCGCGCTACGGCTCCAACTCGAGAAGGTCTCGCTGGGTGATCTCGTCTCCGATGCGATTGCGGGGGTCGCGCCCGTCGCCGATGCCAAAGGAGTGCGACTCGTCGGGCGGATGGAGGGGCCCGCGCCGGAGGTGAACGTCTCCACCCCCGAGGTGCTGCGCGCACTTCGCAATGTGTTGGAGAACGCGATCCGCCACACGCCGAGCGACGGTTCGGTCATGGTCGAGGCGGGAGCGGAGGACCACGACCACGTGTACGTCTCCGTGGTCGATACCGGGGGCGGCGTGCCCGAGGCGGATCTCGATCGCATCTTCGATGTCGCGTACCAGTCGGACCCGGCCCGCACCGCCGGTGGTGCGGGCCTCGGGCTGGCCATCGCGCGCGGGTTCGTCGAGGCCCATCGCGGCCGGATCACCGCGTGCAACGAGAACGGCGGTGCCCGGTTCACGATCCGGTTCCCGCGCGACACCGTCGTATGAGGGTGCTCCTCACCGGCGGTGCCGGCTTCGTCGGGACCCACGTCGCGGCGGCACTGCGCGCCGCCGGCGACGATGTTCTGATCCTCGATCGGGATCCGGTGGTCGACGATCCACAGGCGCGGGTCGGCGACGTCACCGATCGTGAGTTGGTCGCGGCCGCGTTGGTCGGCGTCGACGCGGTGTGTCACCAGGCGGCGAAGGTCGGGCTGGGGGTCGATTTCGGCGACGCGGTCGGATACGTGACCGACAACGACCTCGGCACCGCGGTGCTCCTCACCGCGATGCACGACGCGAGGTTCCGCGGTCCGTTCGTGATGGCATCGAGCATGGTGGTCTACGGGGAAGGGCGCTACTGCTGTGATCGTCACGGCATCGTGCCCGCGGCCCCGCGTATCGCATCGGATCTGGATGCCGGCAACTTCGAGCCGCCGTGCCCGGAGTGCGGGGCGCCGCTCCGGCCGCAGTCGGTGCCCGAGTCCGCGCCGACCGATCCGCGCAACGTGTACGCGGCCACCAAGTTGGCCCAGGAGCATCTCGCGTTCGCATTCGCGCGGGAACATCCCGATGTGTGCGTGACCGCTCTGCGCTACCACAACGTCTACGGACCGGGGATGCCGCGCGACACGCCCTATGCGGGGGTTTCGGCCATCTTCACCGACGCACTCGCCGCCGGCCGGGCGCCGCGGGTCTTCGAGGACGGCGGCCAGTGGCGCGACTTCGTCCACGTGCGCGACGTCGCGCGCGCGAATCTGCTCGCGTTACGCGCCGACGCGCCCGGCGCATTCAACGTGGCGAGCGGGCAACCGCGCCGGTTGCTCGACATGGCCGATGCACTGGCGGATGCGTTCGGGTCGTCGGCGCCACGACCCCAGGTGGTCGGAGTCTGGCGGCCCGGCGACGTCCGCCACGTGTTCGCGAGCCCCGACCGCGCCCGCGAGGTCCTCGGCTTCTCCGCCCAGGTGGATTTCACCGCGGGGATGCACGAAACCGTCGGGTTGGTCCAGCCCTAGAAGCCGGGGGGCAGGACGCGCTCCATGTAGAAGCAGAAGACGGCGTAGACCGCGAGGAACGGGATCGCGCCGGCGACCCACACATACCAGCTCGGACGCTTGTGGAACCAGAACCACCAGAGACCACCGACGAGTGCCACGGCCAGACCCGACCACCAGACCGGGACCCGCGATTCACGCTTACCGGCGAGGTCGTCGACCGCGAGGCGTCGGTGCTTCACGGCGTTGGACTTCGGTTTCGCGGGCGGCGGGCTGCTCTGGACGTCGAGCGTCGCCTTCACGATGAGGCGCTGACTCGCGGAGAACTTCGGGTGGCAGGTGGTCAGGGTGAGTGTGGCGTCGGGCGTGGGGTCGAGGACCTGGACCTCACGCGGCGACACGACGAGTTGCTGGGTGACCTTGTAGTGGTAGGTCCCGTTCAAGGTGATGATCGTGATCTCGTCGCCGGGTGCCAACTCGTCGATCTGGTTGAACGGCTGGCCGTAGGTGGTGCGGTGCCCCGCGATCGCCGCGTTGCCGATCTGGCCGGGCATGGGGGAGTCGGGGTAGTGACCCGGGCCCTTGCGCAGGTCGGGCACCGTCACGCCCTGGACGATCGTGCGGTCGAGGCCGATCTTCGGGATCCGGATGATGCCGACCGGGTCGCCCTCGGGCGGTGGCGGGAGCGGCGTGGTGGTGGTCGTCGTTCCCGAGACCGGCTGTTGGGCCTGGCGGGTCCCCTTCAGGTCCTGCTGGAACTTCGAGTTGAGGTCGGACTGCGCCCGGGTCTCGTAGATCCCGGTGCCCCACAACTGGTAGCCGACGAAGAGCAGCAACAGCAGGCCGGACGTCAGCAGGAACCGTCCGATCGCGTTGATGGCCTGGCGCACCCGGGCGACGGTAGTGGTTGACCAACGACGTCCCCGACCACCGGCGCGGGACCGCGCCGGGACCACCGCGGGCGCGCGGGCGCTCGGTTCGACCGCTTTCCCGGGGGCTTCCTACACTTTCGACGCTTGTTGGCGCCCCAATCCCGGGGCCGGAGGCTCGGTGTGTCGCTCGTCGTACGACTTCGGTCTGTGGTCTGTCTCCTCGGCCGCTTCCCGGCCCTGGCCGGTGCCGATCTCGACGTGGAAGCGGGCGAGATCGTCCTCGTGGCCGGTCCGAACGGTGCCGGCAAGACCACCCTGCTCCGTCTGCTCGCCGGCCTCCTCCCGCCCTACTCGGGCGCGGTCGAGGTCCTGGGCGTCGATCTCGCCGAGGACCGGATCTCGGCCCGCCGCCGGATCGCGCTGGTCGGCCACGAGACGCACTGTTACGACGACCTCACGGCCCGCGAGAACATTCAGTTCTTCGCCCGGGCCGCCGGGCGCGCGGCCGACGACGTGGATCGGGTGCTCGACACCGTCGCGCTGGCCGAGGCGGCCGACGTGGTGCACCGCGGGCTCTCGGCCGGGCAGCGGCGGCGCCTGGCCCTCGCGGTCGCGCTGGTGCGGAGTCCGGACCTGTTGCTGCTCGACGAACCGCACGCCGGTCTCGACGCCACCGGCCGGGACGTGCTCGCCGGGGTCATCCGCGACGCACCGGCCGCCGGACGGACGGTCGTGATGGTCTCGCACGAGTTGGAGATCGCCCGGCCGCTCGCCACCCGCGAGATCCGCGTCGTCGGTGGTCTGATCCACCCGGTCACCGAGTCGGTGCCTCACTCATGAGTGAGCACCCGGAGCGCACGGCCAATATCTGGCGGGAGGCCGCGCTGGTAGCCGGCAAGGACCTGCGGATCGAGGCCCGGGCGCGGGTTGCCGTCGGGCAGATCCTGCCGTTCGGGCTGATCGTCATTCTGCTCTTCGCGTTCGCCCTCGACCCCGACCGCGGTGTGCTCGCGCGGGTCGCGCCGGGCCTGTTCTGGGTGGCGGTGCTCCTGGCCATGCTGCTCGCCGTGGGCCGGGCGTTCGCGATCGAGACTCACCACGGGGCCCGAGACGGCCTCCGCATGACCGGCCTCGATGGTGGCGCCATCTTCCTGGGCAAGGCGGCCGCGATCGCGGTGCAACTCGCCCTGCTCGAGATCGTGCTCGGCATGGGAGTGATCGTGCTCTACGGCGTCGACGTGCACGGGATCGGCGTGGTGCTCCTGACCGCCGCGGCCGCGACCATCGGACTGGCCGCCACCGGTACCCTCTACGGCGTTCTGGCTGCCGGATTGCGGATGCGAGAGACGTTGCTGCCCCTGTTGCTGTTGCCGGTGATCGCGCCGGTCATGCTGGGGGCGACGAGGGCGTTCGAGGACGGCCTCGACGGTGTTCCCGGCGACGCGTGGCCGTGGGTCGGGATGCTCGGAGTCTTTGCGGTGATCTACACGACCATCGGAGTGATGGCCTTCGGTGCCCTCTGGGAGGAGGCAGCATGAGCGACGGGAACGACCAGACCACGGTTCGGGACGAACTCCTCGCGCCCGTGGTGCGGAAGGTCGTCGGCGTGACCGCGGCGATCTCACTCGTTGCCCTCGCGCTCTTCGGACTCTGGGGCGCGCCGCCCGACGCGGTGCAGGGCGATGCGCAGCGCGTCATGTACCTCCACGTGCCGTCGGCGTGGCTGGCCTACCTCGCGTTCTTCGTCACCGCGGCGTCGTCCGCATTGTTCCTGTGGAAGCGGACCCGGGCCGAGGTCTGGGACCGGCTCGCCGGCGCCTCGGCCGAACTCGGTGTGATGTTCACCGCCCTGGCTCTGGTGTTGGGTTCGATCTGGGGTCGGCCGGTGTGGGGCTTCTGGTGGGCGTGGGACGCCCGCCTCGTGAGTACCGCCCTCCTCTTCTTCCTCTTCCTCGGCTATTGCGCGCTGCGGCGGGTGCCCGCGGCCGACCCGGTCGGCGCGGCCAAGCGCAACGCGATCGCGGCGCTCATCGCGTTCGTCGACGTGCCGATCGTGCACTTCTCGGTGGAGTGGTGGCGCACGTTGCACCAGAAGGCCACCGTGTTCAGCCCCGAACTCAACCCGCAGATCCACGGGGTGATGGCCCTCACCCTCTGGATCGGCACCATCGCGTTCACGCTCCTCTACGTGTACCTGCTCGACCGCCGCTACCGGCTTGCCGTGCTCGAGGAAGGCCATGCGGAGCGCGAGTTGGAGCACGCCATCGCCGAGCGCGTCGGCGCGGGCCGGAGTGTGGTGGCGTGACCGACGTCGGGTACGTGATCGCGGGCTGGTCGATCGGTGGTGTCGTGCTGGGTGGGTACACCCTCCGGCTGGCGCGCCGGCTCCGCCGGGCCGAACGCGCGGCGGCCGAGACGGAGCCCGAGCGGTGACGGGAAACACCAAGCGGAAGCCGCGTTATCTGGTCGCGGCGCTGATCTGCGGTGCGACGGTCGTGATCGCGATCGCCCTCGTCGTGGTGCTGTCCCAGAACGTCGTGTTCTACCGGACGGTCTCCGAAGCCGTGCACGACCGCAAGAGCCAGGGGAACGACCGCTTCCGCCTCGCCGGCGCGGTGGTGCCGGGAACGGTGCACGAGACGGGCTCGGGCGTCGATTTCCAGGTGACCGACGGCAAGAACACGGTGAACGTCATCCATCACGGCGACCCGCCCGAGCTGTTCAAGCCGCGAGCACCGGTGCTCTGCGAGGGTCGATGGGGGAGCGGGCTCACGTTCGACTCCGACCGGATCCTGATCCGCCACGGCGCGAAGTACACCCCGCCCAAGGTCGACACCAAGAACGCCCCGAAGGTGAAGACGTGAGCGGGGCCCGAGCGGCCTGCGCCGCAGGCGCAAGAGTGGGAATGCAGTGAGGGCGACGCTCGGCATCCTCGGGATCGCCATCGGCATCGGCGGTTCCGCGGTCGGGATCTTCTTCCTGTTACGCGGGGTACTGACCCACGACGCGCGATCGCTGCGCTCGGGTCGCGCGTGTGTCTTCGTCGTCCTGGGTGGCGCGCTCGTTGCGGTCGGGGCCATGGAGTGGGCGCTGCTGAGCCACGACTTCTCGATCAAGTACGTGGCCGAGAACAACGCGCGCGCCACGCCCACGCTCTTCACCGTCACGGGCCTCTGGGCCGCGCTCGAGGGTTCCATCCTGCTGTGGGCCCTCATCCTGGGCGGCTACCTCGCGTTCACCGCGCACCGGTTCCGGGCCCGCATGGACGACCCGATGGTCGGATGGGCGCTCACCATCGGACTCACGGTGGCGCTGTTCTTCTTCCTGTTCATGGCGGTCGCGGCCAACCCGTTCGCGTTGATCAAGGGCGTGGTGCCCCTCGACGGACGGGGTCCGAATCCGCTGCTCCAGAACCACCCGTTGATGGCGTTCCACCCGCCGATGCTCTACATGGGCTACGTCGGGTTCACGATCCCGTTCTCGTTCGCGATGGCCGCGCTCATCACCGGCCGCTTCAGCGAAGGGTGGCTGGCCGACACCCGCCGCACGACGCTCGTCGCCTGGGGCTTCCTCACCGTCGGCATCCTGCTCGGAGCTTGGTGGAGCTACGAGGTCCTCGGGTGGGGTGGCTACTGGGGTTGGGACCCGGTTGAGAACGCGTCGTTGTTGCCGTGGCTGACGGCCACTGCGTTCATCCACTCCGTCATGGTCCAGGAACGGCGCGCGATGTTGCGCGTGTGGAACCTCTCACTGGTGATCGCCACGTTCGCGCTGACGATTCTCGGTACGTTCCTCACGCGGTCCGGCGTCATCACGTCGGTCCACGCGTTCTCGCAGTCGAGCATCGGTCCGTGGCTACTCACCTTCCTCTTCATCGTGATGGCGAGTGGTGTCGGGCTCATCGCGTGGCGGGCCGACCGGCTGCACACCCCGGGCCGTATCGACTCGCCGGTCTCGCGCGAGGCCGCGTTCCTCGCCAACAACCTGTTGTTCGCCGGGCTCGCGTTCGTGGTCCTGCTCGGCACCGTGTTCCCGTTGTTGGCCGAGGCGGTCCGCGGCAGCACGCTGTCGGTCGGCGCCCCGTACTTCGAACGGATGACCACACCGCTCGGGCTGATGCTGCTCTTCCTCATGGCGATCGCGCCGGCGCTCCCGTGGCGGGCGACGAGCGGTGAGGTGCTGCAGAACCGGCTGCTGGGCCCGGCGTACGCGGGCGCGCTGACCATGGTCCTCACGCTCGTGCTGTGGACCCGTGACTGGTCGACCGTGGTCGGGTTCGGACTCGCCGCGTTCAGCCTGGCGGCGATCGCGCGTGAGACCTTCGTCGCGGTGCGGGCCCGACGGCGGGCCGACGCGTCCGGCTGGGGTCGCGCGCTCACCGGCACGGTGGGCGGCAACCCCCGGCGCTACGGCGGGCTCGTGGTCCACTCAGGGGTCGTGCTCATCGCGGTCGCGCTCGCCGCGTCCGGGTCGTTCGGCGAGAAGCGTGAGGTACGCCTCCGGGTCGGCCAATCGGCCACCGTCGACGGGTACACGGTGCGGTACGTGCGCAGCCACGTCTCCAAGACCGACCAGAAGAACTCGGTGTCGGCCGACCTCGCGATCACCCACGACGGCGAGAGCCTCGGTACCTACGCGCCGGCGATCTCGTCGTTCCGCAACGCCAACGAGGGGATCGGGACCCCGTCGGTCCGGACCGGGTTGTTCGAGGACGTGTACCTCACGCTGGTCTCGTCGCCCACCAAGCGTGACCGCATCACGGTCGGCGTGCAGATCCAATCCATGACGATCTGGATCTGGCTCGGTGGTGCGCTCATGGCGGTCGGCACGATGGTGGCGCTCGCGCCGCGCGTGCGCCGGCGGGTGACCCGTCCCGAACCCCGGGATGACGACGATGTCGCCGCGGGTGCGCCACCCGACGAGCCCGACGACGCACCGGCCTCCGCCGCCGAACCGGTGTCGGTGTGAAGCACCCGTTCCGGTGGGTGGCCATCGGTGCGGGCGTGGTCATCGCGGTGTTCGCCGCGATCCTGGCCGCCAACGTCTCCACTGATCCCCAGTCCGAGTTGAATACGAGCCCCCTTCTCGGCAAGGCCGCCCCGAACTTCGCGCTCACCAACTTCGACGGCACCAAGCTGCGTCTGAGCGACGTGGCGGGCAAGACGGTCATCGTGAACTTCTGGAACTCGTGGTGCGAGCCGTGCCGGGCGGAGCTGCCCACGTTGCAGCGGTGGTACGCGGACCACAAGACCGATCCCACGGTGGTGATGGTCGGCATCCCGCGTGACGACTCGTCGGGTGCGATCCGAACCGCAGCCCGCGAGGACGGCATGGGGTGGGCGGTGGCGAACGACCGGGGCGCCGAGGACGCCAATCTCGCGTACGGCACGCGCGGGCAGCCCGAATCGTTCGTGATCAGCCCGAGCGGTCAGATCGTCGGCTCGATCATCGGACCGCTGACCACGGGCGACCTCGACAAGATGCTGCGGGTCGGTCAGGGCATCTGATGCGGCGACTCGCCTGGATCGGGCTCGCGGTGGTGGTGGTCGGTGCGCTCGTCGTCGCCGCCTGGCCGCGCGCCAACCACGAGACCGTCCCCGCGCACGTGCACCGGCTCGCCACCGAACTCCGCTGCGTCGACTGCATCGGCATCTCGGTCGCCGACAGCGGGACCGCAGCGGCCCGGGGACAACGGCGTGACATCGCGGAGCGGGTGCAGCGGGGGGAATCCGACGAGACGATCCGGAACTGGTACGTGCAGACCTACGGGGAGAACATCCTGTTGAAGCCGGCCGGGCGGGGCGTCGGGCTCATCGTGTGGGGGCTGCCGATCGGTGCGGTCTTCCTCGCGGCCGTCGGGCTCGCACTGGCGCTGCGGAAGTGGCGGCGCCAGCCCCGGCTCACCCCGACCGCCGAGGACGCGGCGTTCGTCGCCGAACATCGGGGTGACCGGTGAATGCCAACGACGCCCCCGATCGCGAGCAGCTCGAATCCGAACGCTCGTTCCTCCTGCAGTCGCTCGACGACCTCGATGCCGAGCGGGCCGAGGGCAACATCGACGACGAGAACTACCAGCGCCTCAAGGACGATTACACCGCCCGTGCCGCGCGGGTGTTGCACCGGCTGGAGGGCGACGCGGTCGCCGCCGACGCGGAGCCGGTCGCGACGGTGGGGTCCGCGAAGCGCCGCGTCCTGGTCGGTGTCGGCATCGTCGCGTTCGCGGTCGTGGCGTCGGTCGCGCTCGCCTACGGCCTCGGCGCCCGGCTCCCCGGTCAGACCATCACCGGGAACCAGGGCGGTCGTGGCCAGTCCGCGGCCGGCGCATCGACCGGCGCGGCGGCGGGGATCGCTCGCCTGCGTGCCGCGGTGAAGGCGTCGCCGAACAACGCGGCCGCCCACCTCGCCCTGGCCCGGGCGCTGATGGGCCAGCAGGACGGTGCCGGGGCCCTCGCCGAGTTCGGTGAGGCGGCGCGGCTCGACCCCAAGAACCCCGAGCCGTTCACGTACAGCGGGTGGCTCGTCCGGCTCCAGGGCTTCCCCGACCAGGCGCTGACCCTCCTCGACAAGGCCATCGGCCTCGACGACCAGTACGCGGACGCCCGGGCGTTCAAGGGGATCATCCTCCTGCGCGACAAGCACGACCCGGAGGGAGCGATCGCGCAGTTCCAGCGATACCTTGTGCGGGCTCCCGACTCGCCGCTCGCGAACCAGGTGCGCACGCTCCTGGCGCAGGCGGTCGAGGCGCAACGCAGTTCCACCACACCTTCCCCATCCAGCCCGTCCCCATCCAGCACGACGCCGTCCAGCACGTCGTCATCCAGCCCGCAATCCCCCTGAGAGGAATCCTGTGCCCGACGTTCCCGAATACCAGATCGACGGTTCGAAGCTCTACCGCACCACTGTCACCACCAATCGCGGCACCATCGTGATGGACCTCGACCCCCAACTCGCGGCGAACACCGTCAACAACTTCGTCGGACTCGCGCGTCAGGGCTTCTACGACGGCCTCACGTTCCATCGAGTCGTGCCCGACTTCGTGATCCAGGGCGGATGCCCGGAAGGCAGCGGCCGGGGCGATCCGGGCTACAAGTTCCGGGACGAGCCTGTGGTCGGCGAATACACGCTCGGCGCGGTCGCCATGGCCAACTCGGGCCCGAACACCAACGGCTCGCAGTTCTTCATCACGATCGCGGACTGCACCCGCAAGCTGACCAAGGACTACAGCCTCTTCGGGTACGTCACCGAGGGTATGGACGTCGCGCTCGCCACCGAGGTGGGCGACGTGATGGAGTCGGTGGTCGTCGAAGAGGTCGACCGCTAGGCAACCTCGTGCGTCGGTGCAGGCGCGGGCCCTAGGGCTCGCGGCTGCACCGTGCACAACACCCGCTCCAGTTCCTTGGTCCGGTACATCGCCCGATCGGACGCGCGCACCAGCGTCTCCACGTCGGTGCCGTCCTGCGGGTAGCTCGCGATCCCGATGCTGGCGTGGACCTGCACGAGTTCGTCACCGATGGTGATGGGCCGACAGATCACCGCGGCAAGTCGTGACGCGATCACCGCGGCGTCGGCCGGTTCCGCGTCCGGCAGCATCATGGTGAACTCGTCGCCGCCCCGGCGCGCGATCGAGTCGCCCCGGCGGCCCGCTTCCTCCAGGCGCAGGGCGACGGTGCGCAGAACGTGATCGCCGGCGCTGTGGCCGAACCGGTCGTTCACGGCCTTGAAGTCGTCGAGGTCGATGAAGAGCAGGCTCAACGAAGTGCGTCGGCGCGCCGCGTGGGCGATCGCCTTGTCCAACTCCTGATCGGCCAGTGAGCGGTTGGCCAGACCGGTCAGGGTGTCGTGCACGGCCTGGTGGCGGATCTCCTCGATGAGGGTCGCGTTCTGGATCGCGGTCGCGGTCTGGTCCGCGATTGCGGAGAGGCGCTCGGTGATGTCGTCGAGTCGCCGCTCCTGGGCCGTGGCGACCGGCGCGATCGCGGCACCGAAGAACTCGCCCCGATGAACGTGGATCGGGGCGATCGCGAGTGCGGGGACACCGAGCACGGCGAGTCGCGCCGCGACCGGGCCCCGGTCGGGCGCATCGAGGCGGAGCACCATCGGTTCGGCGGTCTCGCGCAGGCGGCGCACGCCGTTGGAGTCCTGTTCCCGGATCTCGAAGCCCTCGAGGAGATCGGCCACCTCGCGGGTCCAGCCCGAACGGCCGGCGACGCGCAGTGACTCGGTGACCGGATCCCAGAGGACGACGGCCGCGGCGTCGACCCCGAGGATCTCGGGCATGGCGGAGGCCACCAGGCGGGCGATGCGCTGGGGGTTGGCGGGTTCGGCCAGGGAGCGGGCCAGACCCAGCAGCGCGGCGGTGGCGGCGCCGCGCCGGCGCGCACTCTCCAACGCGGTCGCGGCGTCGAGCGCGGCGGCCGCGCTGCGGGCATAGGCCGCGAGGAGTCGCTCCTCGTGGGCGAAGAACGTGTGGCCGTCCGAGAACGCGGCCAGCCGGCCGTAGTTCCTGCGACTCGACGCGACCTCGATCACGATGCGGTGCTCGTGGGAACCGAGTGGGGCCTGGAGGACCTCGGTCGCAATGGCGTCGATCGCGTCGGCGCCGATGCCGTCGGCGTAGACCGCGGTGCCGAGCAGTTCGTGGTCGTACAGCGCGAGGACGTGAGCGGGTGCGCTGACCGCCGTCCCGGCGCGGCCCACGATGCGGGCGAGGACGGTGTCGACGTCGTCGGACGACACGAGATCCTCGGTCGTCGACTGGAGGAGTGCGATCTGCGCATGCAGCGCGTCGGTCTCGTCCTCGAGCGCCCGGAGTCGCGTCCCGCGCGAGAGGAACCGACGCGGCTTCGTCCACGTCACCACGTACCGGCACTCGGGCGCGCCCTTCACCTGGCAGTCGGGGTGTTCCACGACGAGGGGCGGGATCCCGAAGATCGGACCGATGGTGCTCATCAGCCCGATGTTGAGTTGGCAGTCGCCGCGGTGGGGGCGATAGCCGTCGTGGAGTCGGTAGGTGACGGTGGCGTGCTCGCGACCGAGTTCCTCGACGTTCATGCTCGCGACGGTCGAGAACTTGGGGCAGGCCTTGGCCACGTTGGCGAGCACGGTGCGCGGCGACCCGAGTGTGCGCAGCAGCGTGCGGATCCCTGAGCCGACCTGATGATCGAGCGCGGTCGCGCCGATCCGAAGCAAGGCGTCGGGGTCGTCGAGCACCACGCACGCCGCGTCGAACAGCGCGATCTTCTGCTCGTAGGTGCTCCACCGGTGCTCGTCCTCGAGTTCCTCGAGCGAGCGGGTCTCGCCCGCGATCTCGAGGAGACGCGTGACGCCGTCCTCGCCCGCGTGATGGCGGACGTACCGAACGATCAAGCAGATCGTCATGCCGGCGGTCTCCCGCGCGTCGGACGTCATTCCGGTGATATCGGCCTGATCCGCCCGCTCTGTAGCGGGAACGTGGCGTCAGGTGGTCGCGGCGTCGACCAGCCCGTAACGGCGGCGGATTCGCCGCTCTGCGATCCCGAAGACCGAGTCGGCCGCGAGGCCGATGATGAGGATGACGATCATCGTGGCGTACATCCCCACGTAATCGGCGTTCGTCTGGGTGACCGAGAGTTGGCGTCCGAGCGAGGTCGTCCCTGCGATCTGGACGAGGAGCTCGCCGGCGAGGAGGCTGCGCCAGGCGAAGGCCCAGCCCTGCTTGAGCCCGGCCACGTACGTGGGGAGCGCGGCCGGCAGTACCACCTGACGGAACGCGGTCCACCCCTTGGCACCGAGAATCCGCGCCGCTCGCATGAGCACCGGGGGAGTGTTGTCGACCCCGGCGATGAACCCGTTGGCGATCGACGGCGCAGCCCCGATGACGATCACGAACCGGATCGCACCTTCGGAGAACCCGAGCAGCACGATGGCGGCCGGGAACCATGCGATCGACGGCATGGTCATGAGGCTGGTGACCATGGCCGAGATCGCAGTCCGCAGGATCCGGTTCCCGGCGATCAGGGCGCCGAGGAGGGTGCCGATCACGACCGCGATGGCGTACCCGGTGATGGCGCGCCGCAACGTGATCCCGGCCGCGTCGACGTACGTACCGAAGTTGTCGAAGATGTTCGGAATCACCTTGGTTGGCCCGGGCAACACGTACGCGGGCTTCCACCCCGACCACACGACGCACTGCCAGACGAACAACGCGATGGCGATCGCCCCCAGCTTCGGCCAGGTGGCGGACCAGACCCGACGCGCGCGGGTCGGCCCGGGGGCGACCGCGAGGTCCAGGGCGTCGAGGCCCGCGAGTTCAGCTTCGATCGTCGCCATGACTCCGCACCTCTTCTCTCAACCGGTCGGTGATCTCGGCCGCGAGACCGGAGACCTCGGGGGAGTCGATCCGGCGCGGGCGGGGGATCGTGATCGGGTACTCGTGCGCGATCCGTCCCGGCCGACTCGAGAGGAGGATCACCCGGTCGCCGAGGCGGACCGCCTCACGCACGTTGTGGGTGACGAAGAGGACCGTGAGGTCGGTGGTGGACCAGAGGTCCTCGATCTCGTCGTGGAGGAGGTCGCGGGTCATCGCGTCGAGTGCACCGAACGGTTCGTCCATCAGGAGCAGGTCGGTCTGCTGGGCGAGCGCGCGGGCGAGTGCGACGCGCTGGCGCATGCCGCCGGACAACTCGTGGGGCCGGCGTTTCGCGAACTCGTCGAGGTGGACCAGCGCGAGGAGTTCCTGGGTGCGCGCCTTGCGCGTGGCCTTGGGGACGTGCGCCAGCTTGAGGGCCAGGTCCACGTTGCCCTGGACCGTGAGCCAGGGGAAGAGCGCCGCCTCCTGGAACATCAGACCGGGGCGGTTGCTGGCGACGGTGAGGGAGCCGCCGGTGGGCCGGTCGAGGCCGGCGACGAGATTGAGGAGCGTGCTCTTGCCGCAACCCGATGCGCCGAGCAGACACACGAACTCACGCGGGCGCACGGCGAGTGACACGTGGTCGAGGGCCGCGGTCGCGTTGCCCGCCGTGCCGAAGACCTTCGACACGCCGTCGAGGGAGACGGCTGGGAGTGCGCCTCCCTCGACGGCGGTACCGGTGACGCTGAGCCTCAGGCCGTTGTCGATCTGTTCCATGGAGTTGGCCAACTCAGACGCCCTGGTAGGGATCGCTGCCCGCGGTCTTCAGCAGCTCGTTGAGGATCGACAGGTCGTAGATCCCCTTCACCTCGGCCGAGGGGATGAGCCCGAGTGTGGCGGCATCCTTGGCGTCCTTCTGCAGGCTGGAGGCGATGGGGTCGATGGTGAAGTCGATCGAGTCGAACGACGCGGTCACCAGATCGGCGGGGATCGGCTTACCGGTGGCCTTCTGGATCCCCGTGGCCACGTACCCCTCGGCCTTGGCCCGGTTGGTCTTCACCAGGTCGATGGCGGCGAGCTCACCCTGGATCAGTTGCTTGACGACGTCGGGGTGCGCACTCAGGAACTTGGTGGTGACGACGAGGTCGGTGGTGACGAACTTGCCGCGGGGCCAGAGGTCGGCCTCGTTCACGAGGATCTTGCCGCCGCCCTCCTTCACCAGGCGGGTCGCCCACGGCTCGGGGACCCAGGCGCCGTCGATCTGGCCCTGCTGGAACGCGGTCAGGGTGAGCGCGTTTTCCTGCGGGACCACGGAGACGTCGCCGCCGCCCGAGGTGTCGGTGGTGAAGCCCTTCTCCTTCAGCCAGGTGCGGAGCGCGATGTCCTGTGTGTTCCCGAGCTGCGGGCTGGCGATCTTCTTGCCCTTGAGCTCAGCCGGCTTGGTGATCGAGGGTTTGACCACCAGGAATGCGCCGCCGGATGCCGCACCGGCGACGACGCGGATGGCCTGACCGTTCGACTTCTGGAACGCGCTCGTCGAGGGGCCGGGGCCGATGAACGAGGCGTCGAGCTGGTCGGCGAAGAGGCCGGTCACGACGTCGGGGCCGGCGTTGAACGACATGGTCTCGAGGGTGACGTTCTTCGCGAGCTTCTGCTGGAAGATGCCGCCTTCGATGCCGATCAGGGCGGGGGCGTGGGTGACGTTGGGGAAGTATCCGAGGCGCAGGGTGACCCGCTTGGTCGACACGGTGGTGGAGGACGTGCCGGCAGTCTTGGCCTTGGTGGCCGATGACCCGCTGCTGCTCCCGCAGGCGACGGCGGTGATCGGGAGGGCGCCGAGCAGGAGAACGCTCAGCGTTCGGAAGGTACGTGATGTGGACATGGCGGGGGACGGTAAAGCAATTAACCCGACTAATCAAGTCGAGATTATAGGAATAGGCGGGTCGGACCAGTGGTCCGTAACGAATCCGGAGGCGGCGTGACCAATGCCGTATGGGATTCTTCGAGCGCAATCGATCGTCGCTGGCGGAGCGGGGGATCGACCCGGCCCGCCTGCCGCCCGGTCAGTACTTCACCGAACGGTTCCCGGTCCTGCACGTGGGCGACGCGGCCGAGTACGCCCCGGATCGGTCCGACTGGTCGCTCACCGTCGGCGGGTTGGTGGGGGAGACGAGGACCTTCGGGTGGGACGATCTGCTCGCCTTGCCGGCCACCGAGATCCTCACCGATATCCACTGCGTGACCAAGTGGTCGAAGTTCGATACGCGCTGGCGCGGCGCGCGAGTTCGTGACCTGCTCGACGCGTGCGGCGGCCCGCAGGCGGGTGCGACCCACGTGCTCGAGACGGCCGAGCACGGGTACACGACGAACCTGCCGCTGGCCGACGTTCTCGGTGACGACGCGCTGGTGGCGTACGAGTTCGACGGCGCCCCGATCGAACCGGTGCACGGTGGACCGGTCCGGCTCGTCGTCCCGCACCTGTACTTCTGGAAGTCGGCGAAGTGGCTTCGGCGGATCGACCTGCTCGACCACGACGAACTCGGGTTCTGGGAGCGCAACGGCTACCACGCCTACGGCGACCCGTTCCGCGAGCAGCGCTACAGCTGATCTACGCGCGGTCGGTGGGGCCGAGTTCGCGTGCGGCCCAGAGCGCGGCCTGCGTGCGGTCGGTCACGTCGAGTGCCGCGAACACACGGGTGAGGTGGTTCTTCACGGTCTTCTCGCCGATGCCGAGCCGGCGCGCGATCTGCTTGTTGGCCAAGCCCTCGACGAGGAGGAGCAGGACCTCGCGCTCACGGTCGGTGAGGCCGACGTCGGGCGGCGGGCGCCGGGTGGCCACCAGCGCCCGGGCCGCGCGCGGCGAGATCGGCACGTCGCCACCTGCCGCGGCGCGGATCCCGCGGATGAGTTCGTCGGGTTCGGCGTCCTTGAGGAGGTAGCCGGCGGCGCCGGCGTCGAGCGCGCGCGTGATGCGGTCCTGGTCGGCGAAGGTGGTGAGGATCACCACGACGGTCGCCGGCAGGTCCGCCAGGATCCGGCGGGTGGTCTCGACGCCGTCCATCCCGGGCATCTCGATGTCCATGAGGACGACATCGGCCGGCTCGGCCTCCAGGCTCGCGATCGCGTCGGCGCCGTCGCCGGCGGTGCCGACGACGACGATGTCGTCGGTGGACTCGAGGAGGTCCGCGACCCCGCGGCGAACGAGTGGGTGGTCGTCGACGACCAGGACGCGGATCATGGTGCCGGTACCTCCAGGGTCAGGGTGGTCCCGCCGGTGGGCCGGCGGGTGAGGGTGAGGGTGCCGCCCGCGTCGGCCGCGAGTTCGCCCAGCAGTCGGAGGCCGACGTGACCGTTGGTCGTGGACTGCGGAGTTCCTGTGCCGCCGCTCCCGATCCCGCCGATCCCGATGCCGTCGTCGTCCACTTGGAGGTGTACGGATCCGTTGCGGTCGGTCACCGCGATGTCGATCCTCGACGCGTCGGCGTGGGTGAGGATGTTCCGCACCCCTTCCTGGGCGCCGCGGAACAGCAGACCCTCGACGGTGCGGTCGAGCACCCGGGTCGATTCGACGGCCACGGTGGTGGTGAGACCGCGCGCCCGGGCCGACGACGCGAGGTCCTCGAGGGCGATCGCCAGGCCCTCGTCGTGGAGTCGGCGCGGTGCGATCGCCACGACGAGCGTGCGCAGTTCGCGCACGCTCTGCCTGAGGGCACGCGCCCGGGCTTCCAGGTCCTCGGCGAGTTGGTGATCGCCGGCCTGTTCCGAACGGCGGGCGATCGCGGCGAGGCTCATCGAGGCTCCGGCAAGATCCTGGACCACCGAGTCGTGCAGGTCGGCGGCGATGCGACGCCGCTCGCGTTCGGACGATTCGATGGCGCGGGCAAGGAGGGCGTGCTCGTGGTCCCTGCTGCGCCGGAGTCGCCGGACCAACGCCACCGCGAGTGGGAGTTGCACGAGCCAGAGCAGGAGCAGTCCCCCGAGCAGGGCGGGCGCGAAGGAGACCAGCAGGCGATTGCCGCTCTCGGTGATGCTGTCGAATCGGAGATACGCCTCGAAGAGCGCGGGCGTGCCGTTGGTGGTGCGGACCCCGACGTAGACCTCGAGCAACTTGCCGAACCGGCGCTCGTGGCGGTTCTCGGGCCGGCCCAGATCGGACACCTCGGCGTTGACGCCCTGGGCCGCGAGGACCGCGTGTTCCTCCGCAGGCAGGACGAAGGTCCGGTCGACGAGGGTCGGGTCGTCCGACGACACGATGCGACCGGAGGCCGTCCACACCTTGACGCGCACGACGCGAGACGAGAGGACGCGGGTGCGGATCGCGGCCACCAACCGGTGGCGGTCGGTGGCATCGCCGCTGAGCACACCGCGGTTCAGGAGAGGCGCGATGTTGCGGGCGTCGGCCTCGGTGAGGTCCCGTGCGTTGCGGACGGCCTGATCGGTGGAGCTGCGCCGCGCGATCCCGAGTCCGATGATGCCGATGACGACCACCGCGGCGAGCCCGGCGAGCATGAACCAGAGGATCGGCCGGCCCGAGGGGTTCTTCGCACCGGGGGGTGGTTGCACCAGTGCAGCATGGCACCGGTCCCGCCGCTCGGCTGCCGGCGGGCGGGCCGTCGATGGTCCTAGGACCATCGTCCGATGGTCGCGGCCGCGAGCGCGTGCGACGATCGAAACTCCGCTACCAGGAGATGCGTCGTGCCGAAATCGTTGAGGGTCGTGTCGTTGGGTTTCTCGTTGGCGATTGCCGTCGGAGCCCTCGCGGCGTGCGGCTCGAGTTCGGGTTCGAACGCGTCGGGCGGGTCCGCCTACTCGCAGACCGGTTCGGGTTCGGGCTCCACGACCTCGGCGCCGGCCGCGTCGGGTCCGACCACGACGATCACGGCCAAGGACTTCGCGTTCACCCCCACGGCGATCCAGCTGACGGCGGGGGGCAACACCCTGAAGGTCACCAACTCCGACTCGGCGAAGCACAACCTCACCATCGAGGGGCTGAAGGTGAACAAGGATCTGCCGCCGGGTGCGACCCAGACGGTGTCGCTCACGGCCAAGGCGGGGACGTACCCGTTCCACTGCGCTTACCACCCGACGCAGATGAAGGGCACCATCACCGTCGGGTAGGGCACCGGGCGGCCACCGGGCCCGAAGGCTTGCATTGCTCTAGGTAATACAAGTACCATACAGGTCATGCGGTACCTCGACCTGGCCGACGAACTCCGGCGCACCATCGCCGACGGCACCTCCGGCGCGCTCCCCAGCGAGGCAGAACTGGGCGAATCGCACGGTGTGAGTCGGGTCACGGTCCGCCGAGCGCTCGAACTCCTGCGGAACGAAGGCCTGATCTCGAGTCGGCGCGGGGCCGGCTGGTTCGTCGTCAACGATCCGGTACGCCAGACGCTCGGCCGGGTGACCACGATCGAGTCGGCCCTCGAGGCCGCGGGCGCGCGCCCCGAGCGCCGGGTGCTCGAGTTCGCATTCGAACCGGTGACCACCGAGACCGCGAAGGTCTTCGGACTGTCGGCCGACGCCGAGGTCCTCCGGGTGTTGCGGCTCAACCTCGCCGACGGTGAGCCGTTCGCGCTCGTCACCGTCTGGCTGCCCCCGAGCCTCGGTGCCCACGTGAGCCGGGCCGATGTCGAGGGCGCCACGTTCTTCGACCTGTTGCCGCTGCACGGCGTGGAGACGGGTCGGGTCGTCCAGTCGATCACCGCGATCGCGGCCGACCGCACCCAGGCGCGGCGCCTCGGAATCCATACCGGCGAACCCCTGCTTGCGTGCCGGAGGGTCACCTACGATCGGGCCGGCGCGCCGGTCATGCTGTCCGAACACCGTTATCCCGCCCAGTCGACCGCGTTCGAAGTCGAGTTCCCGCCCCACCTCACCACTGGAGTTCCCCATGTCTGAGACCGCCCGGTCCGAGAGTGTCGGTCCCAACACACCGATCGAGTTGGTCCGCGCCGCCTACGAGCGGTTCGCCACGCGCACCGACATCGCCCGTCGGCGCCTCGGTCGCGGGCTCACGTTCGCCGAGAAGATCTTGATCGCCCACGCCGACGACCCGGAGACGGTCGGCCTCGACCGCGGGGTCGATTACGGCGACTACCGGCCCGACCGCGTCGCGATGCAGGACGCCACCGCGCAGATGGCGTTGCTCCAGTTCACGCTCGCGAAGCTGCCGACCGTCGCCGTCCCCACGACCGTCCACTGCGACCACCTGATCCAGGCCCGCACCGGGGCCGCGGCCGACATGCGCAACGCGCTCGACGTGAACTCCGAGGTCTACGAGTTCCTGCGCAGCGTGAGCGCCAAGTACGGCATCGGCTTCTGGAAGCCGGGCTCGGGGATCATCCACCAGGTCGTACTCGAGCAGTACGCATTCCCCGGCGGGATGATGGTGGGCACGGACAGCCACACGCCCAACGCCGGTGGTCTCGGCATGGTCGCCATTGGGGTCGGTGGCGCCGACGCGGTGGACGTGATGGCGGGATGGCCGTTCAACACCCGTGTCCCCAAGCTCATCGGTGTGAAGCTCACGGGCACGCTGTCGGGGTGGGCCGCACCGAAGGACGTGATCCTCAAGGTCGCGGGCATCCTCACGGTGAAGGGTGGCACCGGCGCCATCGTCGAGTACTTCGGTCCGGGCGCGGAGTCGATCTCGGCGACCGGTAAGGCCACGATCTGCAACATGGGTGCCGAGATCGGCGCCACCTGTTCGCTGTTCCACTACGACTCGCGGATCGCGAGCTACCTCAAGTCGACCCGGCGCGAGGAGTTCGCCGATCTGGCCGACCAGTACGCCGAGCACCTCCGCAACGACCCCGAGGTCGACGCGAACCCCGAGGAGTACTACGACCGGGTCATCGAGATCGACCTGTCGGAGTTGGAACCGCACCTCGTGGGTCCGCACACGCCCGACCTCGACCGTCCGATCTCGGAGGTCCGGGCCGCGGTGGAGTCCGAGGGGTACCCGGCCGAGATCTCCGCCGCGCTCGTCGGCTCGTGCACGAACTCGTCCTACGAGGACATCGGCCGCGCCGCGCACGTCGCGCGTCAGGCGTCGGCCGTCGGACTGCGGGTGAAGACGCCGCTGCTCATCACCCCCGGTTCCGAGCAGGTACGGGCCACGATCGAGCGTGACGGCCTGCTCGCGGACCTCGAGGCGATCGGCGCGACGGTGCTGGCCAACGCGTGTGGCCCCTGCATCGGGCAGTGGCAACGGGACGACATCGTGAAGGGTGACGTCAACACCATCGTCTCGTCGTTCAACCGGAACTTCCCGGCCCGCAACGACGGCAACCCGTCGACCCTCTCGTTCATCGGTTCGCCCGAGACGGTGACCGCGATGGCGCTCACCGGTCGACTCGACGTCGACTTCGTCCGCCAGCCCGTGATCGGCGAGGACGGCACCGAACTGCAACTCCAGGCGCCGGTCGCCGACGAGTTGCCGAGCCGCGGGTTCGACCCGGGCGAGTCCGGGTTCACGCCACCGTCGGCCGACCCGGATTCCGTCGAGATCGTGGTGGCCCCGGACAGTGACCGGCTCGAACTGCTCCAGCCCTTCGCTCCGTGGGATGGACGGGACTACACCGGCCTGCGCGTGCTGATGAAGGCCACGGGCAAGTGCACCACCGACCACATCTCACCGGCCGGTCAGTGGCTGAAGTACCGCGGTCACCTCACGAACATCTCGGGCAACCTCTTCATCGGCGCGAACAATGCGTTCACTCCGGGCCAGTCCGGCGTCGGTCTCGACGCGCGGGACGGCAGTGAAGTGCCGTTGCCGGACCTCGCGAAGCGGTACAAGGACGCGGGGATCCCGTGGGTGGCGATCGGCGAGGAGAACTACGGCGAGGGATCGTCGCGTGAGCACGCGGCGATGGAGCCGCGGTACATGGGGGGCAAAGCGGTCATCGTGCGGTCTTTCGCCCGCATCCACGAAGCCAACCTCAAGAAGCAGGGTGTGCTCGCGCTCACCTTCGCCAGTCCCGCCGACTACGAACTGGTGCGCCCGGATGACACCGTCGACATCGTCGGTCTCGACGAGTTGGCGCCCGGACGTCCGGTCAAGGTGGTGTTCCACCACGCCGATGGCACCTCGAACGGTGTGGAGACGACCCACACCATGTCGGAGGAGCACATCGAGTGGTTCAAGGCCGGGTCCGCACTGAATCTGCTGGCGGCGCAACAGGCGCGGTAACCGACGCGCCCGGGTCCGGTTCGCGGCCGGACCAACCGCGACCGGACCAGCCACGCGGGCTGGAGCGGATGGGTCAGTTCATGGCCCGCAAGCGGTGGTGGGTCCTCGGCGTCTGGGTCGTCGCGTTGCTCGCGCTCGGCGTGCCCGCGTCCGGTCTCCAGAACGTCTACCGCGACGTGTTCAGCGTCCCGGGCACCAACTCGCAGTCCGCCACCGACCTCCTCAACCAACGGTTCCCGACCCAGCAACAGCCGAGCGCGTCCGTTGTTGTCTCCGTGGCATCGGGTTCGATCACGAGCACCGACCACGAAGCGGCCGTCAACGCGCTGCTGGCCAAGATCAAGGCCCAACCGGGCGTGCAGACCGTGAGTGATCCCTTCGGCCCGTTGCCGCGCGTGTCGACCGACGGGAAGATCGCGATTGCCAACGTTGTCTATGGCGGGACCTTGGCCAGCATGCCCAAGGACGCGTTCAAGTCGCTGGAGCAGGCCGCCCAGGGCGCGCAGCAGGCCGGACTCGACGTGCAGTACGGCGGCCCGGTGGTCGACATCCAGAACTCGGGGAGCGGCAACGACGCCTCCGAACTCATCGGCATCATCGCCGCGGTCATGATCCTGCTGTTCCTGTTCGGTTCGGTGCTCGCCGCGTTCCTCCCGATCGGGGTCGCGTTGTTCGGGGTCAGCACCGCCACCGTCAGCCTCATGTTGCTGGCCACCCAGACGACCATCGGCACGGTCGCGCCGATCCTCGGCTCCATGATCGGGCTCGGGGTGGGTATCGACTATTCGCTGCTCGTGCTCAGCCGGTATCTCCAGAACCGCGACGAGGGCATGGACCATGTCTCCGGCATCGGCCACGCGGTCGCCACCGCGGGCGCGGCATCGCTCTTCGCCGGCTGTTGCGTGGCGATGGCGTTGTGCGGGCTCGCGATCGCCGGCATCCCCTACGTCGCCGTGCTCGGCTTCTCCGCCGGGCTCTTCGTGGTGATCATGGTGCTCGCGTCGCTGACGCTTCTCCCGGCCCTGCTCGGCTTCGGCGGGCAGCGGATTGCCGCGCATCACCGCAACGTGGAGAGCGCCGAGGACGTCGGAGGGATCTGGTACAAGTTCGCGCACGCGGTGGCGAATCGCGCTGGGATCTTCGTCGTCATCTCCGTACTGATCCTCGCGGTGCTCGCCGCGCCGCTGGTCGACCTCAAGCTCGGCTTCACCGACGACGGTGACGCGCCGGCCGCGACCACCCAACGCAAGGCGTACGACCTCATCACCCGGGGCTTCGGCGAAGGCGCGAACTCACCCCTCCTCGTCGCGATCGGCGTGCCGACGCCGACCGCCGCCGACGCGAGTACGGAACTCGCCGCAGTCGAGAAGCTCGCGGCCGCGCTGGGCAAGACACCGGACGTCGCGTCGGTGACGCCGCCGATCCCGAGCCCGGGCAAGAACGCCGCGATCGTGCTCGTCACGCCGCGCCAGGCTCCGAACGCGGCGTCGACCCAGGCGCTCGTGCGCAACCTGCGCACGACCGTGATTCCCCAGGCGACGGCCGGGACCGTGTTGCAGGGTCAGGTGTTCGTCGGCGGCCAGACCGCCTCGCTCATCGACGTGACCGACCGCGTCTCGAACCGGCTGCTCGAGTGCATCGGGATCGTGGTGCTCGGCGCATTCCTGCTGCTGATGATCGTGTTCCGGTCGATCCTCGTCCCGATCAAGGCCGCGGTGATGAACCTCCTGTCGATCGGCGCCGCGTACGGCGTGATCGTGGCGGTGTTCCAGTGGGGCTGGGGCCGCGAGCTGATCGGCGTCCATCAACCGATCCCGATCGTCGCCTTCATTCCGCTGATGATGTTCGCCATCCTCTTCGGACTCTCGATGGACTACGAGGTCTTCCTGCTGTCCCGTATCCGCGAGGAGTACCTCCGCCTCGGCGACTCGCGTGAAGCGGTCGCCGTCGGGGTGGCCAAGACGGCACGGGTGATCACCGCGGCCGCGGGGATCATGATCTCGGTGTTCCTCGGCTTCGTGATCAGCCCGAACCCGACGGTGAAGATGATGGGTGTCGGCATGGCTGCCGCCGTGTTCATCGACGCGACCGTGGTGCGGCTGCTCCTGGTGCCCGCCGTGATGCGCTACCTCGGCGACGCGGCGTGGTGGCTGCCGAAGTGGCTCGACCGGATCCTCCCGCACCTCGACCTCGAAGGCGCACCGCCGGCTCCCGCGGCTGGGGCGGCTGCGGGTTTCGCGGTGACGGGCGCCGATGCCCCGGCGACTCGCGAGTCGGTGGCTTCAGGGGCCGGGGAACTGTCCAGCACCACGCACTGAACGCCTCACCCGGGCGCGAACATCAACGCCTTCCTCCACTTCCCAGAGGATCACCGAGTGAGTGGAGGTTGACGATGTCGATCGATGAACGCACGCGCCACGAGATGACACCGGATCGCGATGACACCGGTCTGCAATGATTCACGAGCGGATACTGCACAGGTCGGGGTGTATCGATGGGCGGCAGCGCACCGGAGCGGACTCGCGAGTACCGGAACCACCATCTCGACAGCACCCGTTGGGATCAATTTCGCGTGCGGGACGGCGACATCGTCGTAACCACTGCGTACAAGGCGGGCACGACGTGGACGCAACGGATCCTGGCCGCCTTGATCCTCGGGCCGGACGCCGAGGTCCCCGACCTGGTCGCACTGTCACCCTGGATCGACGCTCGGTTCTCGGGACCGATCGAGCCGATCATCGAGTCCGTCGAGGCGCAGGCGCATCGACGGTTCGTGAAGAGCCACCTTGCGGCCGACGGGCTCCGTTACTTTCCGGAGGCGAAGTACGTCGTCGTCGGGCGCGACACGCGGGACGTCTTCATGTCGCTGTGGAACCACTACTCGGGTTACACCGAACTCGCGTACTCGTTGCTGAATGATCCGGATCGGCCCGGTCCGGAGTTGCCCCGTGCTCCCGAGGGGCCACGCGAACTGTGGCCGCATTGGATTGCCGAGGGTTGGTTCGAGTGGGAGCCCGACGGTTGGCCGTTCTGGTCACACCATCACCACCTTGCGTCCTGGTGGGAGTGGCGTGACCTGCCGAACGTTCACTTCGTGCACTACGCCGACATGCTCGCCGATATCGAGGGTGAGATGCGGCGGATAGCTGAGTTCTGCGAGATCGACGTCCCCGAGCGGTGGTGGCCCGCGATCAGATCTGTCGTCGGCCTCGACCGGATGCGCGCCGACGCTATTGCGCGGCACGACGACGATCCCGAAGAACAGATCTTCGAAGGAGGGGCGGCTCGCTTCCTGTTCAAGGGTACCAACGGTCGATGGCTCGACGTGCTCACCGAGGACGATCTCGCGCTGTACGACCGCGCCGTGGCGACGCTCGATCCGAGCCTCCACGCATGGCTCGAAGGCGGCCGCGCGTCCTCGTCGCTCACCTAGCGTCGCTCATGATGTCGAGCGGGTTGTCTCGACCAGATCGCCGTTCCTCTGGTGACCTTCCCGCGCCCCTGGGTGGTGGGTCCGATGTGCGCTTGGGTCAGCCCAACCCGAGGTGCGTGCCTTCGGTGGTTCGTCGGGCACCGTCGACCCGCTGCACTCCCGGGTTTCCAAGGTGCCTGTGGTTGCGTTTTGGGAATTCGGCTTCGGTATACAGCTGTATAGCTAAGCCGAATTCCGGCAACGGGGACCACGTCTCCGTTCAACGCGCAGGGAGCAACCGAATCGGGATCGCGTGAGCGTGGCACCGGTCGTTGGGGCCAGGAGGGTCTTGTCATCAAGACATTGCCGGTCCTGGTCGAAGTCGAAGCGTGTACTCACGGCGCAGGGCTTCAGTTGAGCGCTCATTCACGCTCGCTGTCCTCGTCGTGTCCGTAGTAGTCGCCGGCTGCACCTCGACGACGGACCGCGGCGCGACGCCCGGCACGAGTCCGAGCACGACCGCGCCCGCGACCGCGAAAACTGTCGTGTGGCAAGCGCCCGAGCACGGCGTCTTTGTTCCAGCGGCCGACGTGCCGGACATAGATACCGTTTCGGACGGATCGCTGATGTGGGCGTTCGTCGCGAAGAGTTGCCGGGAGTACGACCGCACCCATGGCACCACGTCCAGCATCACGGTCGACGCCGAACCGTTCCCGTCGATGGGGCGCCCGAGATCGGATACGCCATGCCTCAACTCCGGTGATGGCTGGGCGGTCGCCCACTAACCCGCTGGGTGTGGTGAACGCACACCTGGATGCCCGGGTCGACTTGCCGATGGTGCAGATCCTCGAGGAGTGGAGCGGTGCAGCGCCGCGGTCGAGCCGACCATCCGGGCCGGCGTCGGCCGCCGGTCGTTCAGATGGTGCGGAGCTGGACGTTCGTCGGTTCCGCGCAGCAGAACCACGACTCCGACAGGCGCGGCGCGTCGGTCACCGCGGTGACGTCCACCGGCGCCAGATCGACCAACGCGCGCAGCCGGTTGAACACCTCGCCCGCCGGGTCGTCGACACCGTTTTCCACGACCGCGGCGAACTCGCGGGCCAGCCCGTCGAGCGGTGACGTCCACGGATAGGTGAGCGCGGCCGCGTCCCATGGGCCGAGATCGGGGATCCGCCCGAGCAGCAACGATCCCTGCGGGACGAGGAGCCGGATCGAGTACTGCACCGGATCGACGTTGCCGATCAGGTCGTGGGTGGCGACGAACTCGAGGGTGGCCCGGATGTCGTCGACGGTCGTCCACGGCGTGAAGGGCAGCCACGTGGGGCGAGGCTCGATGCCCGCGGCGCGCAGGATCGCGACAGCACGCGCGCCGTCGGCCGCGGTGTGGCCCTTGTCGAGCTCGGTGAGGGTGGTGTCGTTCACCGACTCGAAGGCACTGATGACGAACAGACACCCCGCCCCCGCCATGAACGGCCAGAGGTCCGCGTGGCGCAGGATGTGCTCGACCTTCACCGTGGCATCGAAGGTGAGGTCGGGGAACGCCGTGTGCACCGCGGTGACGACACGCTGGGCGTGGTGGACGCCGTTGAAGAAGTCGGGATCGCCGAACGTGATATGCCGCGCGCCCGCGTCGACCTGCGCGGCAACGTCGGCGAGGACGGTCTCGACGGGGGTGATGCGGATGCGACCGTCGTAGACCACCGGCACCGGACAATGCCGACACCGGTGCGCGCACCCCTGGGATGCCTCGACGTACGCGATCGGGTAGCGGAAGCCGTCCCGCATGAGATGGGCGTACCGGTCGGGCGGTGGCAGGAGGTCACGGGCCGGGATCGGCGCGTCGACCACGACGGACGGGTCGGACTCGACCCATTGGACCACCTGCGACACCGGGTCACGACCGACGAGCGCCTCGCCGATGTCGGTGCACATTCCCGCGTAGAGGCCGAAGCAGGCGAGCGGTCGGTCGACGCGGCCGGCGATCTCGTGCGCGAGGCGGGTGGCGGTGTGCATCGGCACCGAGATCGCCACCCGGTCGGCCCACGCGGCGGCGTCGGGTGACCAGTCGTCGACGGCGAGGTCGAGGGCGCGCACGTCGTGGCCACGCGCGCGCAGGGCCGCGGCCGGCGCGGCCACGCCGAGCGGCTGGTGGCCGAGTTCGTAGGTGGAGATCAACAGCACCTTCACGCGCGGTGCCGGGACGATCTCGGGAGACGGGTCACGTGATGACGATATCCACGGCCGCGGCACCGGCCCGCAGTGCGGCCTCGACCGCAGCCGGACTCTCGCCGCGCGCGAAGAGGAATCCGAGGTAGCGGTCACCCTCGGGGAGCGGAACGACCGGCGCACCGAGCGGGATCGTGAAGTCGAGTCCGACCACACCCGGAACCGCGAGCGCGGCCTCGCGTCCGTCGACGGCGGTGAGCGTCCCGGCGCGCGGGATCGGCAACATCATCACTCCCGAGGCGGCACCGTCCCCCGGCCCGCTGCCGATCGCACTCAGGTCGAGGCCGAGCGCGTGCCGGAGCACCACCTCCTCGAGCGAGATGCCGGCGCCGAACCGCAGCGTGCGCGCGCACAACCCGCCGATGGTCCGGGCCGCGACCTCGATCACGTGGAGCGCCGGGCCGTCGGGCGCGTCGAGATCGACGCGGACCTCCGCGTGGACCGGGCCCTCGGTGAGACCGATCGCGGCCGCCGCCCGTTCCACCAGTCCGCTGATCGCGGTCTGGACCGTCGGCGCGAGACGCGATGGCGTGACGTAGATGGTCTCCTCGAAGAACGGTCCGGTGAGGGGATCGGGCTTGTCGAAGATGGCGAGGACCGTGAGCACGCCGTCTTGCAGCAGCGCCTCGACCGCGACCTCGGCACCGGGCACGTACTGCTCGACGATGCGGGGGCCCGACCAGAACGCCTCGATACGGGTGACCGCGGCGTCGTACTCGGCCGGGGAGTCGCAGCGGATCACGCCCCGGCTCGCGGCGAGACCGGCGGGCTTCACGACGCACGGGTACCCGGCTGCGTCGGGGGTGGTGCCGAACGCGGGTTGGGGGACCTCGGCCGCATCGAGCCGGGCGCGGAGGGTGAGCTTGTCGCGGGTGGCGGCGACGGCGTCGGCCGGGTTGTGTGGGAAGCCGAGCCGGGCCCCGGCGGCCGCCGCGGCCACGATGCCCTGGTCGTCGACCGCGACCACCGCGTCGATACCGCGCGTGCGATCGAGGGCATCGATGGCGGCCACCGCGGCGTCCGGATCGTCCAACGGCAGCTGCACGGATCGTCCGGACTCGCCGAACACGGGTGCCTCCTCGGAGCCGATGACGAGATCCACCCCGAGCGCCTTGGCCGCCCGCACGAAGTCGGGCGCGCGGTACGTGGCGGTGGGTACGAGGAGGAGGACCCGCGGCATGGGTCGTATCATGGTGCACATGACCGATGTTGCCGTCCCGCTCCTCCGCCTCACCGACGCCGCTCGGGCTCGGGTCTTGGAGGTCCGAGCCGGGGAACCCGAGCCCGAGACGCTCGCCCTCTGGGTGGAGGTCACCGGCACTGCCGGGACCGCGTTCACCTACGACATGTACTTCCGGCGGACCGACGAAGCCGGTGCCGAGGACACGGTCCAGCACGGTGACGACATCTCGGTCGTGGTCCCGGGTGAGCACGTCGACTCGGTCCGCGGCAGCACCCTCGACCTCTCCGGTGGCGGGATGGTGCTCCAGAACCCGAACTCGCCCATACCTCCGGGCATGGGCCCGATGCCGGACCTCGACATCGACGACCCGGTGATCGCCAAGGTGATCGAGATCCTCGCCGTGGAGATCAACCCGCAGATCGCGAGCCACGGTGGTTTCGCCGAACTGGTCGCGGTCGAGGGTTCGATCGCCTACATGCGGATGGGCGGCGGTTGCCAGGGCTGTGGCATGGCCGCGACGACGATGTCGCAGGGCATCGAGGTCGCGATCATCGATTCGGTCCCCGAGATCACCGAAGTGGTCGACGTCACCGACCACGCCAGCGGCACCAACCCCTACTACGAGGCCGCCAAGAAGTAACCCGGGGGAGTGGGGTCAGGCGAAGCGTCGGGCGTCGTCGCCGGCGTACCGGGCGACGGCGGTGTCGGCCACCGCGTTGTGCTCGATCGAGTCGACGACCCCGGCCAACTTCCCGGCGGGGATCGCGCAGGTCATCTCGGTGGCCGGCATGCCGGTCCGGACGCGTGACAGCGCGCAGCCGACGCTCGCCGCGACCTCACCCTGTTCCTTGGCGATCGCCACGATGTGACACTGCGGCTTGCCCTCGATGCGCAGGCCGGGAATGGCGTCGGACAGCACCATCAACTGCTTGCCGTTGACGCGTACCAGCACGACGTCGGGGTCGACCGGCGTGTCGGCGAGCGGACCGTAGGTGACCGTGCCGGGCGTCTCGGTGACGACGGGGATCTGCGGGACGACGTCCATCGTGACCCAGCCGGTCTCGAGGAGCGCGGCGACGTCACTGTTGCCGGCGACCTCGTCGAGCGTGACGAACCTGTGGGTGAGACTGCCGACCGAACAGTTGCCGTGGTCGGCCTTGACCGTCGAGAAGGTGCTCTCGGTGGCGTGGGTCCAGAACACACAGCCGGCCGCGACGCGACCGGTGCGGCCGTCGGGCATGGGCTCGGGCATCGGCCGGTCGAACGCGGCCACACCGGCGGGTGCGGCGGCCGAGAACGTGATCGCGATCGGCGCCGCCGCCAGCGACAACGCGCCCTCGAGTCGGTTGGCGAGCGTGGTCCAGTCGTTGGTCATCCGTGTCTTTCCAGTTCGGCGGCAAGGTCGAGAGGTTGTACCACGGCGTGCTCGGCGTACTCACCCCACTGGGCCCGGGGCACCGACCACAGGATCTCGAACTCGTTGCCGTCGGGGTCGTGGGCGTAGATCGACTTCGACACGCCGTGGTCACTCTCGCCCGTATACGCGCCGATGCGCTGGAGGAGATCACGAGCGACGGTGAGGTCGTGGATCGAGGGCACTTCCCAGGCCAGGTGGTAGAGGCCGACCCGGCCCCGCTCGGGCCCCGGCGCGTTCGGACCGACCGAGAAGAGCCCGAGATCGTGGTGGTTCGACGTGCCGAAGCAGCGCAGGAACGCCGCGCCGGTCATCTGCTCGACGACCTCGAACCCCAGATGCTCCTGGTACCAGGCCGCCGAGACGGCGGCGTCGCGGACGTAGAGCACGGCGTGATTGAGACGCTGAACTGGGATCATGCGGTGCGTAACCCTCTCATGCGGTTGATGATTCCGGGCAGGACGGCGAGCAAGCGGTCGACATCGGCGGTGGTGGTGCTCCAGCCGACGCTCACGCGCAGGGACTGGGCCGCGGCCGCGCCCATGGCCTCGAGGACCGGCGACGGTTCGAGCGATTCGGAGGAACACGCGGAACCGGAATGGACCGCGATCCCTTGCTGGTCGAGGCCGAGCAGGATCGGTTCGGCCTCGACCCCGTCGACGCCGAAGCAGACGAGGTTGCCGAGCCGGTCGGTCGGGTGGCCGAAGAACGTGATGCCGGTGACCGACGATGCGAGTCCGGCCCGAATCCGGTCGGTGTGCGCGGCCGCGTCGGCAAGCTCGCCCGGGTCGTGGGCCTCGGCGGCGGCGCCGAACCCGACGATCGCCGGGACGTTCTCGAGGCCGGCGCGCCGGGCCCGTTCCTGCGCACCTCCCACGATGAACGGCGGGATGCGCAGGCCGCGCCGGATCACGAGCGCGCCGACGCCGCTCGGGCCACCCCAGGTGGCGGCGGTGACACTGAGGAGGTCGGTGTCGATGGCCGCGAAGTCGATCGGGGTGTACCCGACCGCGGCGCACGCGTCGACGTGGACGAGCGCGCCGGACGCGCGGGCACCCGCAACGATCTCCGCCACGGGCTGGAAGGTCCCCACTTCGTGGTTGGCGAGTTGCACGCTGACCAACGCGGTCGCGTCGGAGACCGCGGCGAGCACGGTCGCCGGGTCGACGCGACCATGGGCGTCGACCCCCACGGTGACCACAGGCCCCGGTTCGCGCCGGCCGGCATCGAGGACGCTCGAGTGTTCGACTTCGGTCGTGACCACGCCGGAGCGGGCCGGGTCCTTGCGGACCGCGCCGTACACGGCGGCGTTCACCGATTCGGTACCGCCCGAGGTGAAGACGACTTCGCGCGGGCGGGCACCGACGAATGCTGCGACCTGCTCCCGTGCGGTTTCGACGGCGACCCGGGTGACGCGGCCGTCGGAGTGCACGCGCCCGGGGTCGGCGAAGTGCTCACGGAGGTACGGCACCATCGCGTCGAACGCGGCCGGCCGCAGCGGCGACGACGACGCGTGATCGAGATAGACGCGAGCCATCGGGTCGGGCTGGTTCAGACGCGCGCGACGCAGTGGTCGTCGCCGTCGGGCCGACTCGACTCGAAGTGCGGTTGGGTCTCGCCGTAGAGGCCTGCCATCAGGCCGCGGATCATGCCGCGGTCGACCGCGCACACCACGTGTGGGAACTCGCGGGCCGCGTCACCGAACGGGCAGTGTTCGTTCACGATGGTGAGGGACGTGCCGCGTGATTCGGCGTGCGCCGCGAACCCGTGCGCGGTGAGCGCGTCGGCCACCGTCGCCAACGCGGCCTTGACCGATTTCTGGCCTTCCGACGGTGCCATGCGCGTCGCCAGGCTGCGGCCGTAGTCGAAGCCGACCTCCTCGGCGAGGGCCTCGGCCTGGTCGGCGGGGAGCATCTGCAGCGCCCGGGCGAGCAGCGTGCCGAGCAGGTCGTCGCGGCGGGGTGGGAAGTTCAACGAGTGGTCGAGGTCCGAGACGCGGTACTGCTTCGACGGTCGACCCGCGGCCCGGGCGCCGTCGGCCCGACCGACCTCCACGACCAGATAACCGCCGGCGGTCAACTTCTCGAGATGGTGGCGCGCGACATTGGGGTGCAGGTCGAACTGTTCTGCGACCTCACCGGCGGTGATGCCGCACTTCGAGTCGCGGATCGCCAGGTAGATCTCACGGCGGGTCGGATCACCGAACGCACTGGTGACCGCGGTGACTGCCGCGCTGAAATCGTCGGCGTCGAGGGGGAGGGGGGCGGCCATTCCCGGTATTCTACCTATGTCCATAGTGGAAATGCTCCCGGCGAGCGTTCCACTCCGGTTTCGCTCGTCGCGAGCGCCCCCATCCCCCGCCAGGAGACCTGCGTGCCCGGAGAGAACCCCTTCACCCACGCCCGCACCCGTGTGATCGCGGTGGCGTCCGGCAAGGGCGGTGTGGGGAAGTCGTCGGTGACCACCAACCTGGCCGTGGCCCTGGCCCGGATGGGCAAGGACGTCGCCGCGATCGACGCCGACGTCTGGGGGTTCTCGATGCCGCGCATGCTCGGTGTGGAGAACGGTCCCGAACTGAGCGAGACCAACCAGATGATCCCGCCGTCGGCCCACGGCGTGCGGCTCCTCTCGATGGGATTCTTCGTGCCCGAGGATCAGGCCGTGATCTGGCGGGGCCCGATGCTCCACAAGGCGCTCGAGCAGTTCCTCACCGACGTCGAATGGGGCGAACCCGATTACCTCATCATCGACATGCCGCCGGGCACCGGTGACGTCTCGCTGTCGATGAGCCAGTTCCTGCCGCGCGCGGAGGTGGTGATCGTCACGACACCCCAGCCCGCCGCGCAGGCGGTCGCGCAGCGTGCTGCCGCGATGGCCCAGAAGGTGGAACTCGACCTGATCGGTGTGGTCGAGAACATGAGTTGGTTCCGCGGCGACGACGGTGTGGCGTACGAGATCTTCGGCCACGGTGGCGGTCAGGAGTTGGCCGACCGGCTCGGGGTCCCGCTCTTCGGCCGGGTACCGCTCGTCTCCGCACTGCGGGAGGGCGGCGACACCGGTGCTCCCATCGTGGTGACGGATCCGGATTCTGAGGCCGCGCGCGTCTTCATCGGCATCGCCGAGGCGATCGATGCGATCACCCCGCGCCGGATCTACCGCTCCGAGCTCAAGATCAACTGACGCCGGTCGGGTCGGACCGGCGCGGCCCTCGCGGCGCCGCGCCTATCCTGGGGCGTTTCGCGCAGTTCGGGGGGCTCATGCGGCGAGGAATCGTGCTACTGGGAGTGGCGATGCTCGGGCTGGTCCCGATCACCGCGGTGGCGTCGAGCACGCCCGGCGCGGCGGCGGTCGGCGGTGGACTCGACTGCAGCAACTGGCGCTATACGGCGGCCGACGAACCCGCGAGCCTGCCGAGCGAGTTCGACCGGTCCAACTACAAGCGGACCAGCCTCCGCGACCCGCAGCTCCAGAACTCACCGCACAACCAGTGCGGTCAGAAGGGCGCGGCGGTCGACCTCGCGTGGGGCGTCACCGAGGGCCGGCCCGACGTGCGGATCGCGGTCCTCGACTCCGGGATCAAGTGGCGGGACGCGAACGCGATGCGCGACCTCGCCGACCGCGCGTACATCAACCGCGGTGAGGTGACCCCGCCGTGCGGGACCCCCAGCGGCGACTGCAACCACGACGGCCGGTTCTCGATCGCCGACTTCGGCCCGATCCCGGATCTGAACGGCAACGGCCTCGCCGACCCCGAGGACCTGATCCTCAACCCCGCCTACTCGAACGGCGTCGACAACGACCACAACGGTTACGTCGACGACATCTCGGGCTGGGACTTCCTCTTCGGCGACAACGACCCGCTCGACACCGTGAACTACGGCCACGGCACGGGTGAGGCCGAGGACTCGACCGCGGCCGACAACGGTGTGGGGAACGTCGGCACGTGCCCGCACTGCACGTTCATCCCGGTCCGGGTCGGCGACTCGTTCATCGCCGACGCGGGACGATTCGCCGCGGGCGTCCTGTTCGGACTCGACTCGCAGGCCGCGGTCGTGCAGGAAGCGCTCGGCGCGATCACCAATCCGCGCCAGGCGCAGCAGGCGATCGACGCCGCGTACAAGCGAGGGGTGCCGATCATCGCGTCGATGGCCGACGAAGCATCCAAGCATCCGAACCTGCCGGGTTCACTCGAGCACACCATCACCGTGAACTCCGTCCGCGACACCGCCTCGCCGCCGAGTTACCTCGCGCTCAACGGTTGTACCAACTACGGCGGCCGCACGTTCCTGTCGATCCCGTCGTCGTCGTGCTCGTCGGAGGCCGCCGGCATCATGAGCGGCGTGGCCGGTCTGCTCGTGAGCGAGGCACGGGACAAGGGCCTCACGTTGTCGGCCAACGAGATCCAGCAACTCGTGCGCTCGACCGCCGACGACATCGACTTCTCGACCCCGAACGCGGTCGACCCGGCCAACGACTTCCTGAGCGGCGCCACCGTCCGCTACCCGAGCACCCCGGGATGGGACGCCACCCACGGCTACGGCCGCCTCAACGCGTACGAACTGGTCAAGCGGGTGCGGGACGCCCAGATCCCGCCGGAGGCCGACCTCACCAGCCCGAAGTGGTTCTCGGTCCTGCCCGCCACCGGCACGGTGAAGATCAAGGGCCACGTGGCCGCGCCGCGCGCGCCCGGGTTCTCGTACCGCGTGGAGTGGGCCGCCGGGCTCCAGCCGCCGGCGTACCCGGGGACCGACACCTGGCACGCGGTCGACGGTGAGAACCACCGCACGACGGCCAAGGACGGCACCCTCGGGACCCTCGACCTCGCGTCCGTCGCGGCGGCGATCGGTGGAGCCCAAGGCCCGCCTGTCGACCTGCACAACGGTCGATCCCGCGAGGAGAAGTTCAGCGTCCGCCTCCGGGTCGTCGTCACCGCGCAGGGCGGTGCGACCGACGGGCTGCGTGGCGAATCGCAGAAGCAGGTCTTCGTCCACGACGATCCGCAACTGGTCACGGGGATGCCCCGTCGGGTCGCCGGGAGCGGCACTTCGAGCCCGGTGTTCGCCGATCTCGAACCGGGTGGGGGCCAGGAGATGGTGCTCGCTACCGACGACGGTCGCATCCACGCGTACCGCTCCGACATGACCGAACTCCCGGGCTTCCCGGTCAAGACCGACGTCACGCACTACTGGGTGCGGGGCTGGACGTCCCTCGCGGACGGCATCGCCCCGACACGCGGTGCGGTGATGGTGGGCGCGCCCGTGATCGCGGATCTCACCGGCAACGGCCAACTCGACATCGCGGTCGGTGACCTCGAGGGCCGGGTCTATGCCTGGGACCGCTTCGGCCACGAGCTGCCCGGTTTCGAGGACGTGCACACCAACCCGGCGTTCTCGACCGATTCGGTGACCGCGCAGGATTCGGTGAACCGCACCCAGCGCGGGTTCGCCGGTTCGCTCGCGGCCGCCGACCTCGACGGCGACCACATCCCCGAACTCGTCGGGGCTGCGCTCGACCGCCACGTGTACGCATGGCACGGCAACGGCACGCCGGTCGCCGGATTCCCGGTGCTCGTCGTCGACCCGACCAAGGTCGCGGCGATCGATCCGACGACCCATCACGTCACGTTCAAACCCGACTCCGGCGTGGGCGACGGCGGCGATCTCGTGACCACGCCCGCGCTCGCCGACCTCGACGGTGACGGGCACCCCGAGATCGTGGTCGGTGCTCAGGAGGAGTACGACGAGCCGCTGAACGCGCCCGAGTTCGGTGGGCTCCCCGGCACTTCGGGCAACTCGCGGGAGTACGTGATCTCGCCCCTGGGCCGCAATGCCACGAACCCCAATCCGAACCCGGTGCACCCGGACGCGCAGGCCTATCTCCCCGGGTGGCCGGTGAAGGTCGGCATGTTCGAGCGCGAGGTGTTGCCGGTCATCGGCAACGGGGTCTCGGCCCAGGCCGCGATCGGCGACCTCGTGCCCAGCCATCCCGGCAAGGAGATCGCCGTCGCGGCCGCGGTCGGGCCGATGTACGTGTTCGGCGTCGACGGGAAGTCCGCGCTCGGGCAGGTGGGCGGCAAGGACGTCCCGTTGCACTGGTACGGCGGCCTCACCGCCAACGACGGGACGGGCACCGGCGCGGCCCGCAACTCCGAGGACGTCGGGCTCATGCTCGTCGCGTTCGGCGGACCCGCGGTCGGCAAGATCGGCGCGCGGGACCACCTCGATGTCGCGGCCCCCACCTCGGGGTTGACCCGGCTGTTTGACACCATCTCGCCCGAACTCCAACTCCCGTCCGACGACCAACTCGCGGCGTGGGATCCGGTCACCGGGTTCATGCGACCGGCCTTCCCGCGGGAGACGCCGGACCTCGCGTTCTTCGTCTCGCCCGCGATCGCCGACGTCAACGGCGACGGCAGTCAGGAGGTGATCGCCGGCAACGGCGTCTACACCCTGAGCGCGGTCACCCAGGACGGCACCATCCCCGACGGGTGGCCCAAGCTCACCGGCGGCTGGCTGGTCGGCACGCCGAGCCTCGGCGACTGGGACGGCGACGGCAAGGCCGAGGTGGCGGTGGTCCGGCGCGACGGTGTGCTGATGGTGTGGCACACGACCGCGAGCGCCACCCGTCTGCGCCAATGGCCCCGATTCGGTCAGAACCTCGCCAACACCGGCAGCCGCTGAAAGCGGAGGTCGCGGAATCGAACGCCTACGATCGGGAGCCGTTCACCTTGGCGCGCCGCAGACCCCGCCCGCGCCCGCCCAACCCCAGTTTCGGAGGCCATTCAGGCATGGAAGTCCGTATCGGTGTTGTCCACACCCCCAAGGAACTCACGATCGAGACCGAGGGTGATGGTGACGCGGTGATCGCGAGCATCGAAGCCGCGGTCACGGCGGGCGCCACCTTCGTGTGGCTCGAGGACGGCAAGGGCCGCAAGATCGGCGTGCCCGCCGACAAGGTCGCCTACATCGAGGTCAAGACCGACGACGCGAGCCGCAAGGTGGGATTCGGCCGTTAGGCCGGTCCGGTCGCCATGGAGCCCGACCTCCTCGGGCGTCGCCTGCTCGTCGTCACCGGGAAGGGTGGCGTCGGCAAGAGCACGGTGGCCGCCGCGCTCGCGCTGGTGGCCGCGGAACACGGCAAGCGGGTGCTCGTCGTCGACGTCGACGCCAAGGGAACCATCGCCGATCGGTTCGAGTCCGGACCGATCGATTTCACGCCCCGTGAGGTCATGCCCGGGGTGTCGCTCATGGCGATGGACACCGAGGCGAGCCTCGCGGAGTACATGCGGCTGAACCTGCGCATCCCGATCATCGGCCGGCTCGGGCCGCTCGCTCGCATGCTCGACTTCGTGGCCACCGCGGCGCCCGGTGTCCGCGAGATCCTCACCATCGGCAAGGTGTGTTGGGAGGTCCGCGAGTCGATCGAGGGGCGGGCCGATTGGGACATCGTCATCGTCGACGCGGCCGCGACCGGCCATGTGATCGCGCAACTCGGCGCGGCCGACGCCATCGGTGAACTCGTGGCGGTCGGACCGGTGCGGGGCCAGACCCAGTGGATGAGCGAACTGCTCGCCGATCCCGCGATCACCGCGCTCAACGTGGTGACCACGCCCGAGGAGATGCCGGTCGCCGAGACCATCGACCTGGTGAATCGGGCGCGCACCGAACTGAACGTCCCGCTCGGCGCGGTCATCGTCAACCGCGTCCTCCCGGAACTGTTCACCCGCGACGACGAGGCGACCTTCGAAGGACTGGCGGCCGAACCGCAGCGGGCGCGGCTCGTGGAGGCGGTCGGTCCGGGGGCGACGGCAGTGCTGGACGCGGCCCGGCTCGCGGTCGCGATGCGACGGAGCCGGGTGGAGCACCTCAACCGGCTCCGTGCCGAGGTCGACCTGCCCACCCTGTACCTGCCCTACCTGTTCGCCCGGTCCCAGGGCCGGCGCGAGACCGCGATGGTGGCCGCGGCCCTCGCCGGGGAGATGGGCCTATGAGTGCGCCGAGCCTCGAGTCGCTCCTCGCCACCAAGGAGATCGTGGTCTTCTGCGGTTCGGGCGGGGTGGGCAAGACCTCGGTGGCGGCATCGGCCGGGCTCGCGGCCGCGGCCCGCCTCGGCGGCAAGGTCCTCGTCGTCACGGTCGATCCGGCCAAGCGGCTCGCGGACGCGCTCGGCGTGGAGAGCATCGGCAACGTGGAGCGGCGGGTCCCCGAAGACGCGTTCGCCCGCGCCGGGTTGGAAGCGCGCGGCGAGTTGTACGCGGCGATGCTCGACACGAAGCAGAGCTGGGACGCGCTCGTCCTTCGTCACGCGCCGGACGAAGCCACCGCGTACCGCATCCTCGACAACCGCCTCTACGACAACCTCACCGCGCGCTTCGTGCAGAGTCACGACTACGTGGCGATGGAGCGGCTGTTCGAGATCCACCAGACCGGCACCTACGACCTCATCATCGTGGACACCCCGCCGACCCGGAACGCACTCGACTTCCTCGACGCACCCGCGCGCATGGCCGAGTTCTTCGGTGGGCGGCTCCTGCGTTGGCTCACCGCGCCCTATCGGGTGGGCGGCCGGCGGGGCGCGCGACTCCTCACTGCCGCGAGCCGGCCGTTCTACCAAGTGGCGGACCGGCTCCTCGGCAGCCAGTTCCTCCAGGACATCGCCGAGTTCTTCCTCAACTTCCAGTCGATGTACGACGGATTCGTGGAGCGGTCCCGGGCCGTCGAGCGGTTGCTCCACGACAAGCGGACCACGTTCGTGGTGGTCACGACCCTCGAGGACGCGCCGCTCCGCGAGGGCGAGCGTTTCTGCGCCGAGTTGATCAAACGCGACTTCCACCTCGGTGCCCTGATCCTCAACAAGACCCTGCCGACCACGTTGTTCAGCCGCGACGGCGCCCGTTCGGCCAAGCAGTTGCGCACCGAGGCCGCGACGGTCGCCGCCGCGGTCGATCCCGACCACGCCGAAGCCGTGGAACGCGTGCTCACCACCATCGGGACGTCGTTCGAGAACTACGCGGTGGTGGCGCGACGCGAAGCCGAGCTCCGCAACGAACTGTTGCGGCGGCCGGAGGTCGTGGTCGACGTCCCGACCTTCGCCGACGAGATCTCCGACTTCAGTGGCCTGGCCCGCATCGCGAGCTACCTGATGCCGCCGTCCTGATCGTCGACGACGCCGTCGACCTCGATCGTGGCGGCCCGTTGGCGGGCCCGTCGGATGGAGCGGTTCGTCACCCGGGTGGAGATCCACACCGCGAGGACCAGGGCACTCACCCCGCCGACGAGGAACGGTGCCCGCAGTCCGAAGGCGCTCGCGATCAACCCGCCCGCGATCGCGCCGATCGGCATCGTGCCCCACCCGAGCATGCGATAGGCGCTGTTGACCCGGCCGAGGAGCGCGTCGGGCACGAGGGTCTGGCGGAGCGAGACGGTCAGGATGTTCCACACCAGACCGCCGAACCCACCCACCGCGAGTGATGCGGCGACCGCGACCGGTTGCGCCCACAGGCCGGGGAGGAGCATCGAGGCGCCAGACACCGCGATCGCGAGTCCGAGTGTCCGTCCGTTCCCCAGGCGCCGGGAGATGCGTGCCGCCATCGTGGAACCCAACAGCGCGCCCGCAGCCTCGGCGGTGAAGAGCAGTCCGAACTGCCAGTCGGCGAGGTGCAGCACCTCTTTCGCGTAGAGGACGAGCGTGGTCATCGCGATCATGCCGACCAGGTTCATCACGCCGAGCGCGATCGCGAGCGAACGCAGGATGCGGTGCGAGAACAGCCAGCGCAGCCCTTCGCCGATGTCGTGGCGGACCGACGCGGGACCCGCCTCCGCATTCCGTTCGGGTCGGAAGCTGCCGCGCAGGGTGAGGACGAGCAGGGCGGCGGCGCCGAAGGACGCGGCGTCGAAGAAGAACGGTGCCGACGCCGCCAGGCCGAACATCCAGGCGCCGACCGGCGGACCGACGAACTGGTTGCCGATGATCTGCGCGCCCTCGAGGCGGCCGTTGGCGGTCTCGAGCGCGTCGGTGGTGACGATGCTGGGCAGGATCGCCTGCGAGGCATTGTCGAACACGGTCTCGGCCATCCCGAGCGAGAAGGCGACGATCATCAGGAGCGGGATCGACTCGACGTCGGTGACGAGCGCGAAGCCGAGGAGCGCCATCGCCACGAACCGGAAGGTGTCGACGATGCCCATCGTGCGGCGCCGGTCCGTGCGGTCGGCGATCACGCCGCCGACCAGGGAGAAGAGCAGCCAGGGCAGCGTGCCCGCGGCGGTGACGAGGGCGACGGTGGTGGGGGAATGGCTGATCGAGTACGCGACGAGCGGGAGCGCGCCCAACACGACGCCGTCGCCGAGGTTGGACACCGTTCCGGCGGTCCACAACCGGGCGAAGTTCCCACCCCGCGCCGACGAGAGGGCGGCCCGGGGCTTCATCGCGGCCGACTCTACGGCTCGGTCCCCGGGCAACGGATGATGTTGCGAATACCCTTCGCCCATGGCCGCGTTCCCCGAGCTCGCAATTCTGCGCACCGAGCTCAGCGGTGACGCGTTGGCCCATCTCGAGCGACTCGCGGTGTCCTGGCGCCTGTTGTCGGACTTGTCGTTCTCCGACCTCCTGCTCCTTGCCCCGATCGCGCACGAGGAGGGCCACCGGTTCGTGATCCTGGCCCAGGTGCGCCCGACCACCGGTCAGACGCTCTACGTGCACGACCTGGTCGGGCACGTCGTCGACGAGGTGGAGCGGCCCGCGCTGGCCCGCTCGTGGCGGCACAGCGAGATCTTCGAGGGCGACGCCAACGTGCTGGGTGGCAAGGAGCGGGTCCGGCTCCAGAGCGTGCCGGTCCGGTACCGCGGCCGCGAGATCGCGGTCCTGACCCGGGAGGCGCCCACTACCTCCGGGCGGCGGCCGGGCGAACTCGAGCGGTACTACCTCGAGGTGTACGACCGTCTCGTCTCGATGGTGGCCGACGGGACGTTCCCGTTCGCCCGGGAAGAGGTGGAGATCGAGGGTGCTCCCCGGGTCGGCGACGGCGTCATCGTGCTCGACGCCGACGGCGGGATGCGGTACGCCAGCCCGAACGCGGTGAGTTCGCTCCACCGCATCGGCATCCACGCGTACACGTCGGGAGTTCGGCTGGGCGAGATCGGCTTCGACGAGACCGCGGTCGACACCGCGGTGCGGGGCCGGCTGCCGGTGATCGAGGAGGTCGAGCGCGACGACGCGTCGGTGCTGGTGCGGGTGATCCCGTTGCTCGACGGTTGGAAGCCGGCCGGTGCGCTGGTCCTCTTGCGTGACGTCACCGACCTCCGCCGCCGGGACCGGATGCTGATGTCGAAGGATGCGACCATCCGCGAGATCCATCACCGGGTGAAGAACAACCTCCAGACCATCGCGTCGCTGCTGCGGCTCCAGGGCCGGCGGGTCGATTCACCCGAGGCGCGCACCGCACTGAAGGAGTCCGAGCGACGGATCCGGTCGATCGCGATCGTGCACGAGACGTTGTCGCGCGAGGCCCGCGAGGTCGTCGACTTCGGTCAGATCATGAAGCAACTGGTGCGCCTGGTGGAGGAGTCGGTGTCGACCGGCGACGGTGGGCTGCGCTTCGAGGTCGTCGGCGACGCCGGTGAGATCCCCGGGGAACTCGCCACACCGCTCGCGGTGGTCTTGAACGAGTTGATGCAGAACGCGGTCGACCACGCGTTTCCCCACGGCGAGGACGACGAACCCGTCTCGGGGACGGTGCAGGTGCGGTTACGGCGCCATGCGGGCGAGGTCGATGTCGACGTCGCGGACTCCGGGATCGGCCTCGCGGAAGGGTTCACCCTCGACGGGGGAACCGGGCTCGGGCTCTCGATCGTGCAGGCGCTGGTGACGGGCGAACTGGGCGGGACCCTCGAGGTCGGTCCCGACGTGGACGGCACCGGCACCCGGTTCCACGTACGGATCCCGTTGGCGACCGCGTCCGCGACGCGGGTGGTCGAGCCGAGCTGACGCCCGGCGACCGGCTGGGTGACGCGGCTCGGTTACGCGCCGGCGGCCTTCTGGCCGGCGAGCCAGGTCTTGCGCAGTTTGCGCCGCTCGTCCTCGGTGGTACCGCCCCAGACGCCGGCTTCCTGGTTGGTGGCCAGCGCGAACTCGAGGCACTGACCGTGCACCGGACACACCTGGCAGATCTCCTTGGCCGCGTCGATCTGGTCGAGCGCGATACCGGTGGCCCCGATGGGAAAGAACAGGTCGGAGTTCGAGTCCCGACACAGCGAGCGCGTCCGCCAGTCGTCGGCATCCCAGTCGTGTGTGCGAATCCAGGTCAGTGCCACAACGCGCCTTTCGTCGGGGTCCGTGTTGCCACAGACCAGGAGTCCCCGGGCCGAGCCTCGAAGCCCCCAGAACCTACGAGCGAACGAGAACGCGTTGCAAGGGGTCTGACCTGCCTTTTTGCATGCGGACTGCGAATACGCTGCTGACATGACCGCGCCGGGGCCGCTGATCGTCGGACACCGGGGTTCGCCCCGGTCGCAACGGGAGAACACCCTCGCCGCGTTCGCGGCGGCGCGGACCGAGGGCGCCGACGGGGTCGAACTCGACGTGCACCTGAGCGTGGACGGCGAACTGGCCGTGTACCACGACGCCGAGATCGAAGGGTTCGGGATCCTGGCCGAGCACCCGTGGACCGAGATCCAGGCGGCGTTCCCTTGGCTGCCGACGCTGACCGCGGTCCTGGACGAGTGTGCCGGGATGCTGGTGAACATCGAGATCAAGAACTCCCCACCCGATGCGGACTTCGACCCCGACGAGGGTGCCGCGACTGCGGTGGTGGCGCTGCTCGCCGCCCGAGCGGCGCGCGACGACGTCATCGTCTCGTCGTTCCACCTCCCGTCGATCGAACGGGTCCGGGCCCTGGACCCGACCATCCCGACGGGGTACCTCGCGGTACTCCACCCCCCGCCGCTCGAAGCCCTGGTGGCGGCCGTCGCGGGCGGGCACACCGCGATCCACCCGTTCTTCGGCGTGCTGGCCGACCAGGGCGCGACCACCGTGGTCGAGGCGGCCCACGCGGCCGGGATCGCGGTGAACACCTGGACCGTGAACGACCCCGACGAGATCGCGCGCCTCGCGGCCGCCGGGGTCGATGCGATCATCACCGACAGTCCGGGCGACGCCCGCCGGGCGCTCGGCCGGTCCTGACCGAGCTGGTCCGATCCGGGCGCAGTCAGGCGCGGGACTGGGTGGCGCCGACCCAACTCGCGTAGAGCGACGCGTACACGCCTCCTGCCGCCAACAGTTCGGCGTGCGGGCCGTGTTCCACGATCCGCCCCGCATCGAACACGAGCACCAGGTCGGCCGCCTCCGCGGTGGAGAGGCGGTGCGCCACGCTCACCGTGGTCGCGCCCGCGGCCACCCGCAACAGCGCGGTGGTGAGGGCGCGCTCGGTCTCGGGGTCGACCGCGCTGGTGGCCTCGTCGAGCACGAGGAGTCCGGGCTGGGCGATGTGGGCCCGGGCGAGGGCGACGAGTTGACGCTCGCCCACCGAGAGGCCGTCGCCGCGCTCGCCGACCACCGTGTCGAGACCCAGTGGCATGCGGGCGAGCCAGTCGTCGAGACCGAGTTGGACGAAGACGTGCTCGATGTCGCGGTCGGTCGCGTCGAGGCGTCCGACCCGAACGTTCTCCCGGATGGTGGCGTCGAAGAGGAAGCCGTCCTGGGGGACGAGACGGATGGTGCGCCGGCGGACGTCACCCCGCACCCGGCGCAGATCCTCGCCGCCGATCTGGATGGCCCCGCCCGTCGGGTCGGCCAACCGGCACAGCAACGACGCGAACGTGGTCTTCCCCGATCCGGTCTCGCCCACGACCGCCACGTTGGTCCCGGCGGGGATCTCGATGCAGACGTCGGTGAGCACCTGCGGACCGGTGCGATAGCTGAAGTTCACGTGGTCGGCGCGGATCGTGAGGGGACCGCTCGGCAGACCGACACCGTCGGGGTCGTCGGCCACGTCGATCGGGATGTCGAGCACGTCCAGGACCTTGCGCCACCCCGCGATCGCGGTCTGGGTCTGGTCGATGATCTCGCTGATCTCGGCGATGGGGAACAGGAGCAGGTTCATCAGGAATGCGAAGGCGACGACGGTGCCGAGGTTCAGCCCGAGTTCCACGCCGGAGAAGGCGGCGATGGCCACGACCGCCGCGAGGGCGAGCGAGCCGAACATGTCGCCGACCGGGAACATCAACGCGAAGTAGCGGCCGGCCTCGCGGTGGGCGAGATAGAGCCGCTGGATGCGGTCGTGCAGGCGCGCCCGGGCCCGGTCCTCGAGGCCGTAGGCCCGGACGGCGGCCGCGCCGGTGATCGCCTCGGAGAACTCACCGAGCATGTCGCCGGTGCGGACCCGCACCTTGTCGTAGGCAATGAGTTGGCGGCGCTGGAGGAACCGCAGGATCGGGATCACGGGCAGGAACGCCACGATCGTGATCAGCGTGAGTTGCCACGAGTAGATCGCCATCACCACGAGGGTCCCGAAGACGAGCGCGGTGTTGACCACCCAGCTCACCGCGCCCCAGTTGACGAAGCGGGCGAGCGTCTCGATGTCGCTCGTGACCCGCGCCACGAGGATCCCGCGCTTGGTCTCGTTCTGCTCGGCCACGCTGAGGCGGTGGATGTGCTCGAAGACCCGCACCCGGAGCGAGAACAGCGCGCCCTCGGCGGCGCGGATCAGGCGGAGGTAGGTGATGCGGGACAGCACCATCAGCACCAGCACGCCCACGGCAGTGACCGCGCACGCGGTGAGCACGAACCCGGCCTGGAACCCGTGTTTGTGGAGCACCCCTTTGTCGAGGACCTGCTGAATCGCGACGGGGATGAGGAGCTTGCCCGCCGCCACGACCACCGCGAACGCGAGCGACACCATCACGCCCTCGCGGACCTCGGGCATCACCGCGATGCCGCGGCGGAGTACCGAGAACGCGCCGGTCGTCTCGGACTCGTCGGGCTCCTCGGTGTCGTCCACGGACGACGGTTCGGGGTCGCGGTGCGCGTGGCTGCGGTCGACCAACTCGTCGAGCGCGCTGTCGTGTGCGGTTTCGGCGAGCGTGTCGAGGGCGGCGTCGTGGCTGGTGGTCATGGCGCGACGCCCGATGCATCGAGGTCGTCGTCGTCGACGTCGAGTAGGCCGGTATCCGGGGTGTCGTAGGCCGTGAGCATCGCGACGTAGTCGGGATCGGACACGAGGAGCTCCGCGTGGGTACCGGCCGCCACGATGCGACCGGCGTCCATCCGGAGGATCCGGTCGGCGAGTTCCACCGTGGAGCGCCGGTGCGCCACCATGAGCGTGGTCATCTGCAACTCGCTGCGCAGCGCGCCGAGGATACGGGCCTCCACACGCGGGTCGATGGCCGAGGTCGCATCGTCGAGGACGAGGAACTGCGGCCGGCGGGCCAGCGCACGCGCGAGGGCGAGCCGTTGGCGCTGCCCGCCCGAGAGCGTGACCCCGCGCTCGCCGAGGATCGTGTCGACCCCGTCGGGCAACGACGCGACGAACCGGGAGGCCTGGGCCACCGCGAGCGCCGACTCGAGTCGGTCGGTTCCGTGCTCGGTGCCGACGAGCACGTTCTCGGTGACCGTGTCGGCGAAGACGAAAGATTCCTGGAACACGAGCGCGAGCAGGTCGCGCCGCGCTTCGCGTTGGAGGCGGTCGGGCGCGAGGCCGTGGACCCGGATCGTGCCTTCTGTGGGGGCGTCGAGGCCCACGAGCAGCTCGCACAGGGTGCTCTTGCCGCAGCCGGTCGGGCCGACGAGCGCGACGATCTCGCCGGGCGCGATCTCGAGGTCGATGCCGTCGAGGACGAGTTCGCCGGTGGGATACGCGAAGCGGACCCCGCGTGCGACGACCTCGGCGGGCGTGTCCGGCGGCGACGCGTGGTCGTGGGGCGGTTCGGCATGGGGCGCGGCGAGGAGTCGATCGAGTCGTTCGGTGGCCACGACGGCTCGGGGCATCTCCTCGAGCAGGAACCCGACGACGCGCATCGGGAACGCGAGCAGGGTGAACAGCGCCATGGCCTGGACGACGTCTCCGGGCGAGATCACGCCATCGGAGATCCGCCAGCTGCCGACCGCGAGGATCGCGACGATGCCGAGGTTGGGAAGCGCGTCGAGGGCGGGTTCGAAGAAGGCGCGGAGCCGGCCCACCTCGATCCGCTCGAGGCGCAGTTCGTCGGCGGCGACGGACAACCGCCGGATCTCGTGGTCCTCGAGCCCGAGTGACTTCACCGCGAGCGCGCCGTCGAAGCTCTCGTGGGCGATGCTCGACACCTCGCCCACGTGGGCCTGGACCGCCGCCGCGGGGCGTTCGACGCGCCGGGTGTAGTACCGGTTCAGCAGGGCCATCGTCGGGAACAGCACCACGCCGACCAGGGCCAGGATCGGATCGACCGCCACCAGTGCGATCACCGAGAAGACGATGAGGATCAGCAACCCGGTCGAGAACGGCAGCGGGTTCACGACTTCGGTCGCGGCGAGGACGTCGGAGTCGGCGTGGGCGAGCATCGTGCCGGTGGACGCACTGCGGTGGAACTCGAGGGGTACCGCGAGGAAGTGATCGGCGACGGACCGCCGCAGCCACGCCTGGCCGAGCCAGGTGGTCTTGCCCGCGAAGTAGCGGCGGGTGACGGTGCCGATGGCGCGCATCGTGGCCACGACCATGATGAGCGACACCCAGGTCCAGGTGGTGCCGCTCTTCACGCCCGTCTTGGAGAACCCGGGCGTCAGCACCTTGTCGGTGACCTTCCCGAGCACCAGCGTGCCGAGGACCGACGCGCCCGCGTAGACGACCGCCCCGGCGATCGCGATCGAGAACGGCAGCGGGTTGAGGCGCACGAAGCGCGCCAGGACGTTGATGCCGCGCCGGATGGCGTGCCGCGGCGGCGTGTCCGGCCGCGTGTCAGGCCGCGTGTCAGGTCCGTCGGGGAGGGTGGCGGTCACGGGACCACCATCGTGAGGGCGTCGGGGACGTACGCGATGTCGAGCCGGCGGACGTTGCCCAGGTAGTCGCCGTCGACCTGGTACGGGAACGGTTCGTCGCTGGTGACAGTGGCTTCGGTGACGTTGTCGCGCTGGACGACGTCCCGCTGGCGGTGCAACAGCTTCGGGGAGATGAAGGCGCGCGCCGCGATGCTGAGGATGCTCGGCGTGTGACGGGCTTTGATGACGGTGAAGCTGAGTGGGCTCGCGAGACCGGCGGCCGGCGCGACCGTCACCGCCTTGTGGCCGAGGTACGTGTACGGACTCGTCTTGGAGATGATGAGGAACGTTGCGCCTTCCACTCGCTCGCCGTCGGCGAACGTGATCACGAACCGACCGCGGGAGTGGTCGTAGGTCCGCAACCAGGTGTCGAACGCGGCCATCACGAAGAGCGGATGGGCGGCGTAGCGCTTGAACGCGGCGCGGCGCTCCACCGCCTCCACCACCGCCGCGTCGAACCCGACCCCACAGTGGAAGAGGAAGTGCCGGTCGCCGATCCGGCCCAGGCCGATGCGCTGGAACGACCTGCGCTCCAGGGAGTCGAGGAGTTCGGAGGTGGCCTCCACCGGATCCTCGGCCAGGCCCAGGGTGCGCGCGTACACGTTGGTGGAGCCGCCCGGCAGGGGTGCGAGCGCCGTCTCGGTGCCGACCAGGCCGTCGGCGGCTTCGTTGAGGGTGCCGTCACCGGCGAGGACCGCGACGACGTCGACGCCTTCGGCTGCGGCGCCGCGGGCGAGCCGCGCCGCGTGGCCGCGCCGCGAGGTCTCGGCCACCTCGAGGTCGTGGTCGGCCCCGAGCGCCTTCTGGATCACGACGCGTTTGCGCGCGGTGACCGAAGAGGCAGTGGCGTTGACGATGAGGAGCACCCGCACGACGGTCGAGGCTACCGGTCGGGGTTCGGGAACCTCCGTGGGTTGCGACTGGGTTTGCGGAGCCCGGCCCGGAGCGCGCCAAGCTGTCGCGGTGGGGTCGGATGCGTTGGCGGGATTGGCAGTGGAGATCTCGGAGTGCCGCGCGTGTCCGCGGCTCGTGGCCTGGCGCGAACTGGTCGCCGTGGAGAAGCGGGCGGCCTTTCGGGACGAGACGTACTGGGGTCGGCCGGTCCCGGGGTTCGGGGATCCCGCGGCCCGGGTGCTCGTGCTCGGCTTGGCGCCGGCGGCGCACGGCGCGAACCGCACCGGCCGGGTCTTCACCGGTGATCGATCGGGCGACTGGCTCTACGCCTCGATGTACCGCACCGGGTTTGCCAACCAGCCCACGTCGGTTGCCCTCGGCGACGGCCTGGAACTGCGCGATGCCTACGTGTCGGCGGCGGTGCGCTGCGCGCCCCCGGGGAACAAGCCGACCCGGACCGAGCGCGACACCTGCCTGCCGTTCTTCGTGCGGGAACTCGAGCTGCTGGCCCGGGTGCAGGTGATCGTGACGTTGGGTGCCTTCGCGTACGAGGCCCTGTGGAACGTGCTGCGCGCCGACGGCGTCGCGCTGCCGCGTCCACGACCCAAGTTCACCCACGGGGTGGAGGTGGTGACCGAGCGGGCGACGATCGTCGGTTGCTTCCACCCGAGCCAGCAGAACACGTTCACCGGCAAGCTCACCGAACCGATGATCGACGCGGTGTTCGGGCGCGCCCGGGAGTTGGTGGCGGAGTAGCTCAGCCGAGCAGTGCGATCAGTTCCGCGGTGCCGTACCCGATCGCGATGACACCGAGCACCGACGCCACCACGAGCCGGAGGTGCCGGTCCGAGGCCTTGATCGCCAGATGCGCACCGACCCGCGCGCCCGGGATCGCACTCACCATGAGCGGGACCGCGTAGAACCAGTTGACGTTGCCGAGCAGGTGGTGGGTGATCGTGCCGGGGATCGCGATGATGCCGACGCACGCGAGCGAGGTACCGATCGCCTCCTTGAGGTCGAGGCCGACGAGACCGGTGAACGCCGGGACCATGAGGATGCCGCCGCCGACGCCGAGGAAGCCGGAGAGCAGGCCCGCAAGGATGCCGATCCCGGCGAGGAGCGGGAGCCGCAGGTCGTAGGTGCGCGCGCCGTCGGCGTCGGTGACGACCGGCGCGCGTCCACCGGTGCCGGTGCGGTAGGCGGTGAACGCCATGAGCCCGGCCGTCATCACCATCTGCACGTGGCCCCGGCCCGGGAACCGGTCCGAGGCGATGGCGCCGGCGGCGGCGAACAGCGCGCCCGCCAGCCCCGTCGCCAGCACGACGCGCCGGCGGATGAGGCCTTCGCGCGAGTACCGCAACGAGCCCGCGATCGAGGACGGGATGATGGAGGGGAGGGTGCTGCCGACGGCCTGGAGGGGCGTCGCGCCGAGGGCGAGGATCGCCGGGGTGGAGATGACGGCGCCGCCGACCCCGAACACTCCCGAGAGCATCCCGGTGAAGAACCCGGCGACGAGGACCAGGACGACGACGACCGGGTCCGACATTGGGGCGACACTACCGAAGGCCGGCCCGGTACCCTGGCGTCCATGTCGCAAGCCGGAACGCCTCCGTTGGCCCTACGCGGTGTCTACCTCCCGCTGATCACGCCATTCGCCGCCGATGGATCGGTGGCCGTCGACGCCGTCACCTCGCTGTGCAACGAGTATCTCGATGCCGGCGCGACGGGCATCGTCCCGCTCGGGACCACCGGGGAGAGTTCCGCCCTGACCGCCGCCGAGAAACGCGCCGTGGTCGACGCGTGCTCGGCCGTGTGCGTCGCGCGCGACGCGCAACTGATCGTCGGGGCCGGGACCAACTCCACCGCAACGACGATCGAATCGGTGCAGTCGTTCGCCGACGTGCCCGGCCTCTCCGGCGTGCTCATCGTCGTCCCGTATTACGTGCGCCCGTCCGAGGCCGGCATCGTGGCCCACTTCCGCGCCGTGGCCGACGCGTCGCCGGTACCGGTCGTGCTCTACAACGTCGCCTTCCGGACCGGCCGGAACCTCTCGGCGGCCGGGGTCCTCGAGGCGGCGACCCATCCGAACATCGTGGGGATCAAGCAGGCGGCGGCCGGTCTCGATCTCGACACGCTGGAGTTGCTCCGTGGTGCGCCCGACGACTTCGCGGTGCTCGGTGGCGAGGACCCGTTCCTCTTCCCGGTGGTGCTCATGGGTGGCGCGGGCGCGATCTGCGCGTCGGCCCACGTGTGTACCGAGCAGTTCGTCTCGATGATCGAGTGCGCCATGGCGGGCAAGGTGGAGGAAGGTCGGGCCCACGCCGAAGCGCTGCTCCCGGTGGTGAACGCCTGCTTCGCGGAACCGAACCCCGCGGTCTTCAAGGGTGTGCTCCACGCGCAGGGTCGCATCCCGACCCCCGACGTGCGGATGCCGCTGACCAACGCATCCCAAGCTGCGGTCGACACCGCCCTCGCCGCGATCGCCGCTGTCCGTTAGACGGCGTTCACGGCCCGGGAGGTCCGCCGGCCACGGTCGTGCTCGTCGGACTCGGGCTGCTCGTCGCCGACGATGATGCCGCCCCGGACGCGGTTGCGCGCTCACCGTTCGGCCCGTGCACGCTGTAACAGCCGTCGCCCTGGTCGATGAGGGCTTCCCATTCGGCACGGTCGAGCTTGCGGGTCGCGGTGATGAGCGCGCGGAGGTCGACTGGTGATTGGGTCGCTCCCGGCAGGCTCAATGCGGTCAGCACGACGCCCGGACCAGGGCTCCAGCGCGCGAGTTGTATTGCACGGGGGTCGTTCGGGCCCGCACCGACGACCGGTCCCATCAGCACGGCCCTCCCGGAGACGGTCGTCGGCGTGATGGCCGGCGCGAGGAATCGGATCGCGTCGTATCGCCCATCGCCGCCCTCCCACATCACCGACGCACCGATCTGGAGGTCCCCTCCATTGCCGGTCAGCGAAAAGGTGGAGGACGGATTCGCGGCGACGATCTCGGGCGAGACGTCGAGCAGCGAGCCGCGGTACAGCTGATGGAAGTCGACGGGCAGTGCGTCGACGGCGACGGTCGGACGGGTGCCGTCCAAGGCCACCGTGCTCGCGATGGATACGAGTTCGTTCGTGCGATCGGCTCCGAACGAGCGACCGAACACGGCGACGTTGCGTCCGCCCTCCACCCAGGTGATCACCTGGCTGCCGTCGATGCGGTTGGAAAATGCAGCACTCATGGCGCTGATCGCCGCGTCGGGATGGCCCGGGATCGCGACCGGGGTTTCGGTGTTGTCGTCGCGGAAACGTTGCGTACGCGAGGAGGCGATCCCGATCATCGGTGCGACGTACGGGTCGGGGAGCGCAGTGTCGCCGAAGATGGCGATCTCGCCGTAGTCGCTGTGATCGTTCGCCCCGTTCTTGGTGGAGAGCTGATTGGTGGCACTGCAGATGGTCAGTCCGGCCAGCGCCGGCTGCGGTGCGAAGCGTTGTTGGTCGGCGGGGGCGCCGGGCCGCGCGGCGTCGGGATAGCAGCGGAGCTGGAACCAGTTCAGCAACTTCGTCGAATCGGCACGGGCAGGTGCCTTCCGGCCGGCCAGTGCATCGTGGAGCCGCAGGGCGACCTCGCGGATCTCGGCGGGCGCATCGAGCAGATAGTCCTGCGCGCGTGGAGGGCGATTCGACGTCGTCTCGCCGGTCGACTCGTTCGCGGTGGTGTCGACGGGACGGGCGATCTCGGCCTGGATCTCCGCGCAGAAGGTGGTGACGTCAGACGCCGGACCGTCGGCGCGATTCGTCACGACAACGGTGGTGCCGACGATCGCAATGACGATCACCACGGCGGCCACTGCGAGCGCGCGTACCGGACCGCGTGAACGTCGTGCCACGACTTCGGTCGATGCGGGTCGGTCCATCGCGTCGTGAACGGCGCGCGCGGCGGCGCGGGCGCGGGCCTCGAGCTTCTCGTGGTCGGGGTCGGTCATGCTTGCTCCTCACCGTCATCGAGACGGAGCGCGGTCGCGAGGGCGCGACGCGCGTCGTGCAGGGTCGACTTCACGGTGCCGGGCGAGATGGTCAGGGCGATAGCGATGTCGGCGATGGGTAGGTCGTCCACGTAGAACAGCGCCACCACCTCGCGCTGGCGCGGGGGGAGCGCACCCACCGCCCGCCAGAACTCGGCGTCGACCGGTTCGAGTTCGGCGAAGGTCTCCCGCGCTCCGAACCAGCGGCCGAACGCCCGTCGCTCACGGCCGAGATTGCGCACCCGGGTCGCGGCGAGGTTGACGACGGTCCGCCGCGCGTACGCGGCGGGTTGCTCGACCTCCACCCACGCCCGGTGCGTGGCGAGGAGTGCCTCCTGCACGATGTCCTCGGCGCTCGCCCGGTCACCCGAGAGCGAATAGGCGAGACCGACGAGGCGCGCCCGCGTTTCACGGACGAAATCGTCGAAGTCCTCCACGGTCGCAGCAGTCTCGTTGATGCCCGTCAGTCGCCCGAGCCACCGTCCCGGTTGGGTCCGGCCGAGCAATCCCGCCGCCGCGTGTCGTCGGGCACATCTGATACGAAACGGTTGCGTTTCGTAGGGCGCGGGTACAGGATGTGCCACCCCGTCCCCCCGAGGAGCGCAATGAGCGAGACCATGCACGACCGCATCCAGGAGAAGGCGTTCCAGCGCCGCTGGGCGATCCTCGTCGTGCTCTGCGTGAGCCTGCTGATCATTGTGCTCGACAACTCGATCCTGAACGTCGCGATCCCGACGCTCATCCGCGAGTTGAACGCCAGCAACAGCCAGGTGCAGTGGATGGTCGACTCCTACACCCTGGTGTTCGCCGGACTGCTCCTCACCATGGGTGCGATGGGGGACCGGTACGGCCGGCGGGGCGCGCTGCAGATGGGCTACCTGCTCTTCGGTCTCGGCTCGCTCGCCTCCGCATTCGCCAGCACCGCCGACCAGCTCATCGCGACCCGGGCCTTCATGGGTATCGGCGGCGCGCTCATCATGCCGGCGACGCTCTCCATCATCACCAACGTCTTCCCGCCGCACGAGCGCGGCCGGGCGATCGGCGTGTGGGCAGGCACGGCAGGCATCGGTGTCGCGCTCGGGCCGCTCACCGGCGGCTTTCTCCTCCAGCACTTCTACTGGGGCTCCATCTTCCTCGTGAACCTGCCCATCGTGGTCTTCGGACTCGTCGCCGGGTTCCTCCTCATTCCCACCAGCAAGGACCCGAGCGCGCCGAAGCTCGACCCGTTCGGTGCCGTGCTCTCCATCGCGGCGCTGATGACGATCGTCTACGCGCTCATCGAGGCGCCGAGCCGCGGCTGGACCGCGCCGCTCACGCTCGGGCTGCTCGCCGGTGGATTCGTACTGCTCGGCATCTTCGTGTGGTGGGAACGGCGGTCGGATCACCCGATGCTCGACGTCCAGTTCTTCAAGAACCCGCGCTTCAGCGCGGCCAACGCGGCGATCACGCTCACGTTCTTCGCGATGTTCGGTTCGATCTTCCTGCTCACCCAGTACCTGCAGTTCACCAAGGGCTATTCGCCCCTCGGTTCGGGCGTGCGCATGCTGCCCTACGCGGTGACGATGATGATCGTGGCGCCCACGAGCTCCCGGGTCGTCGAACGGTTCGGCTCGAAGTTCACCGTGGCCCTCGGTCTCAGTCTGGCGGCACTGGCCCTGGTGCTGATGACCGGTCTCACGGTGGACACCTCGTATCCCGACATCGCGTGGCGGTTCGTGATCCTCGCCGCCGGCATGGGGCTCGTGATGGCGCCGGCCACCGACTCCGTCATGGGCTCGTTGCCTCGGGCGAAGGCGGGCGTCGGCTCGGCCGTGAACGACACGACCCGCCAGGTGGGTGGCGCGCTCGGCGTCGCCATCATCGGCAGCGTGGTGTCGTCGGTCTACGGCAGCAAGATCGGGGACTTCTTCGTCGGCAAGCCCGCCCCCAAGGCCGCGCTCGACGCGGCGAAGAACTCCCTCGGCGGCGCGTTCGCGGTGTCGAAGCAGATCGCCAAGACGCCGATCCCGAACGCCAAGGGCATCTCGGCTGCACTGGTCGACACCGCGAACCACGCGTTCGTCGAGGCGTTCCGGTGGGGCTCGCGCGTGGGTGCCGTGGTGCTGGTGCTCGGTGTGATCATCGTGCTGCTCTGGCTCCCGGCCCGCGCCGACGCGGCCGACGAACTCGATGCCATGAACGTCACCGAGGTGCCGGACACCGCGGCCGCACTCGAGGTCGAGTCCGAGGGCGTCGTCGCATGATCGCCGAGGCCACTCGCGCCGGCCGGCCGCGGAGCCCCGAATGCGACGCCGCGATCCTCGGCGCCGCCGCCGACCTGTTCTGCGAGGTCGGCTACGACGCCCTGTCCATGGAAGGCGTGGCGGCGCGAGCCGGGGTGGGCAAGACCACCATCTACCGGCGGTACCAGACGAAGCTCGATCTGGTGATCGCGGCGTCGGAGCACATGGGCGCCGGGGTGAAGGCGATCCAGGAACAGGGCGACATCCGCGCCGACCTGCTCGCCATCGCGCAGGCCTACCTGCGGATGCTCACCACGACCGACGTCGGCCGGGCGATCCCGATGATGATCGTCGCGAAGACCCAGAACCCGGAGTTGGCCCGGGCGCACGACGCGTTCGTCGCGTCCCGGCGGGCGGTCACGATCGGCATCATCCGGCGCGCCGTCGAGCGGGACGAGCTGCCCGCCGATTCCGATCCCGAGCTGATCAGCGACCTGCTCACCGGCCCGATCATGCTCCGGGTGCTCGTGACCGGCGCGCCCGTGACCCCCGAATACCTCGAGGACCTGGTCGACTCGATCCTCGCCTGACGACTTTGCGTCGCCAAACCCCCCAATTGGCGGGTTTTGGACGCCAAGTAGG